>CAVDWO010000066.1:0-2127 GCA_963612845.1 Alistipes onderdonkii | reverse complement strand
CGGAGCGCAAACTTTCCTTGACAAGGAAAGGGAAAATCACTATAATTGTCTCGCTAAAATGGTATTCGTATGCGCGCCGCAGACCTTGCGCGTGCGGAAGAAAGGAACGATCCCGATATGAAAAAAGAGTACAAGATGAGCGCGGAGCGCAAGGAAGAGCTGCAAAACGAACTGACCTACCTCAAGACCGTGCGCGAGAAGGAAGTGGCGGAGCTTATCAAGGAAGCCCGCGGCTTCGGCGACCTGAGCGAGAACAGCGAGTATGACGAGGCGAAGAACGAGCAGGGCAAGCTGTACTCCCGTATTGCGGAGATCGAGGATATCCTGCTCCATGCCGTCATTATCGACGAGAGCGACGCGGGCACCAACGCGATCGGCATCGGCTGCATCGTTACCGTGCAGGAGGCCAAAAGCGGCAGGGAGCTGCCCGAGTATAAGGTCGTCGGCTCGCAGGAGGCAGATCCCATGCACCGCGCCGTCTCTGAGGATTCCCCCTTTGGCAAGGCGCTGATGGGCGCGAAGGAGGGCGACGAGGTCAGCGTGGAGGCCCCTGTCGGCACCATCGTCTACCGCATCGTCAAAATTGAACGCTGAGCTTTTTGCATCATCATAGAGTAGGAGTTAGAAAAAATGGCTGAAGAAAACATTCAGAACACCGCGGCTCCCGAGCAGGACCTCAGCGAGATCCTCAAGGTTCGCCGTGACAAGCTCGCCGCCCTCCGCGCCGAGGGGCGCGATCCCTTCCGAGAGACGAGCTTTGACGTAACGCACCACGCGCAGGACATCAAGGACAACTTCGACGCGCTCGAGGGAAGCGAGGTCCGCGTGGCGGGCAGACTGATGAGCAAGCGCGGCATGGGCAAGGTGAGCTTCTGCGACCTGCAGGATAAGTCCGGTCGTATCCAGCTCTACGCCCGCAAGGACGAGATGGACGAGCAGGACTACGACCGCTTCAAGAAGTACGACATCGGCGATATCGTCGGCGTCGAGGGTGAGGTGTTCCGCACCCAGCGCGGGGAGATGAGTGTGCGCGCGAAGAAGATCACGCTGCTCTCCAAGTCCCTGCGCCCGCTGCCGGAGAAGTACCACGGTCTGACCGACAAGGAAGCGCGCTATCGTCAGCGCTACGTTGACCTCATCATCAATCCGGAGTCCAAGCGCAATTTCGAGATCCGCTCGAAGTTCGTTGCTTTCCTGCGCCGCTATCTCGACTCGCTCGGCTTTATGGAGGTCGAGACGCCGGTGCTCAGCCCCATCGCGGGCGGCGCGAACGCGCGCCCCTTTATCACGCACCACAATACCCTTGATATCGACATGTATATGCGTATCGCCACAGAGCTGCACCTGAAGCGACTGATCGTCGGCGGTATGGAGCGTGTGTACGAGGTCGGCCGCATCTTCCGCAACGAGGGCATGGACACCAAGCACAACCCCGAGTTCACCACCTGCGAGCTTTATCAGGCGTTCACGAATCTCGACGGCATGATGGACATTCTCGAGGGGATCCTCACCGGCGCCGCGAAGGAGATCCTCGGCACTTACCGGCTCCAGTGGCTCGGGCACGACATTGACCTCACCCCCGCGTGGCCGCGCGTCACGATGGCGGACGCCGTCAAGAACGTGACAGGCGCGGACTTCATGGCGATCGAGGGCGATGCCGATGCCGCCGTCGCGCTCGCCAAGAGCGTCGGCGTCGACATGGACGGCGTGGACAAGACCTGGGGCAACGCCCTGTACGAGACGTTCGACCAGAAGGTCGAGGAGACGCTGATCCAGCCGACGTTCATCACTATGTACCCCGTCGAGGTCAGCCCGCTTGCCAAGCGCAGCCCGACCGATCCGCACCTTACCGAGCGCTATGAGATGTTCGTCTGCGGCTGCGAGATGGGCAACGCCTTCACCGAACTCAACGATCCGATGGATCAGTACGAGCGCTTTAAGGCGCAGGCGGAAAAGCGCGCGAGCGGCGACGAGGAGGCGGACATGATGGACGAAGACTACGTCATGGCGCTCGAATACGGTCTGCCGCCGACGGGAGGTCTGGGCTTCGGCATCGACCGCTGCGCCATGATGCTCTGCGGCACCGATTCGATCCGCGATGTGATCCTCTTCCCGACGATGAAGCCG
>CAVDWO010000065.1:0-2510 GCA_963612845.1 Alistipes onderdonkii | reverse complement strand
TTCATGACGCACTCGTCGAAATCGTCGCCGCCGAGACGGTTGTTGCCCGCGGTGGCGAGGACCTCGATCACGCCGTCGTCAATGTCCAGAATGGAGACATCGAACGTGCCGCCGCCGAGGTCGTAGACCATGACCTTCTGGCTCTGCTCCTTATCGACGCCGTAGGCGAGCGCCGCCGCCGTCGGCTCGTTGATGATACGCTTGACCTCAAGGCCGGCGATCTTGCCGGCGTCCTTCGTCGCCTGACGCTGCGCGTCGGTGAAGTAGGCGGGGACGGTGATGACCGCCTCGGTCACGCTGCCGCCGAGGTACGCCTCGGCGTCCGCCTTGAGCTTTTGCAGGATCATCGCGCTGATCTCCTGCGGGGTGTACTTCTTGCCGTCGATCTCGACTTTATAGTCGCTGCCCATTTCGCGCTTGATCGAGGAGATCGTGCGCTCGGGGTTGGTGATTGCCTGACGCTTGGCGACCTGACCGACCATACGCTCGCCGGTCTTGCTGAACGCGACGACGGACGGGGTGGTGCGGTTGCCTTCGGCGTTGGGAATGACGACGGCTTCGCCGCCCTCCATGACCGCCACGCAAGAGTTGGTAGTACCAAGGTCGATACCGATAACTTTAGACATAATTTCGTCCTCCTGAATCTATCCTAATTTTTTTGTTAACGAAGTGAACGTATTGGTTTCGCGCTTACGCGCGGGAACTGCTTTTCAGTTGGCGACCTTGACGATCGCGAAGCGCAGGACTTTATCGCCCAGCGTGAAGCCCTGCTGGAGCACCTCGACCACGGTGTTTTCGCCGCAGCTGTCATCCTCGACGTGCATCACGGCGTTGTGCTTCTCGGGGTCGAAGGGCTTGCCCACGGCGTCCATCGTTTCGACGCCGAGCTTCTTCAGACTGTCCTTGAACTGGGTGAAGACCATCTCAAGCCCCTTGCGGTGGGGGGATTCCTCGTCGCCGTACTGGGCGATGCCGCGCTCAAGGTTATCGTAAACGCCGAGCAGCGCCTTGATCGTGTCGATCTTCGCGCCGGCGTAGAGGTTTTCCTTCTCCTTCGCGGTGCGCTTGCGGTAATTGTCGTATTCGGCGGCAAGGCGGAGGTATTTGTCCTGCTCGGCGGCGAGCGCCGCGGCAAGCCCCTCCATCCTCTCCATCTGCTCGCGCGTGAGGGTAAATACCTCCGGCTCGGCGGGAGCGGCGCTCTCGGCGGCTTCGGCGGGAGCGGCGGCTTCGTCCGCCTGCGGCTGCTGCGCCGCGTTGGTTTCCTTTTCCGGCGCGCTGCCCGCCGCGTTCTGCTTATCTTTCTTTCCCATTGCTTACTCCTTATCTTCCTCCGTTGGCGGAAGCTCGTTCCTGCCGAACATCCGCGTCAGGCTCTCGGCAAAATAGCTCAGCCGCGCCGTCACGGTGGCGTAATCCATTCTTGTGGGTCCGACCACGCCGACCAGCCCGCGCATCCCGCCGCCGATATCGTAGCTGGCGACGACCACGCTCGTTTCCTTGAGGGCTTCGTTCACGTTCTCCGGTCCGATGAGGATCTTGAGCGGGGCGCCGTCGTCCGGCACGGGGAGCTCGTCCTTATTATCGACCAGAAAGGTCACCAGCTCGTGCGCCTTGTCCACGTCGCGGTACTCGGGCAGCTTGAGGATCTGGCTGGCGCCGGCGGTCTCCACGCTGGGCTGCGCGCCCTGCGCGAGCACGCCGATGGCGTATTCGACCGCTTTCGACACGACCAGAAACAGCTCGGGGCTGAGCTGCGCGGAAAGGCTCATCAGCCTTGCGCCCATTTCCTCGGCGCTGACGGCGGTGAAGTGGGCGTTCAAAAGCTCCTTGAGTCCCGCGAGCTGCGCGGCGTCGAACGGGAGGTCCGAGTGCTGGAGGCGGCTCTTAACGTGCTCGTCCCCGCCCATGACCACGACGATGAAGCTCTGCTCATCGACGGCGATCAGCTCGAAGCGCTTGACGCTCGTTTCGCGCCGCCCGGCGGCGACGCTGTAGACGGGGTAATTGACGAGGGCGGACGCCATCTGCCCCGCGCGGGCGATGACGTTATCCGTCCCGCTGAGCTTGCTGTGCAGCGTCTGGTTGATCTCCTCCGCTTCGGCGCGGGAGACCTCGCGGCGCTCCATCAGCTCGTTGACGTACAGCCGGTAGCCCTTGGGGGACGGGACGCGCCCGGCGGAGGTGTGCGGCTGCTCGAGGTAGCCCATTTCGACAAGGTCCGCAAGCTCGTTGCGGATCGTCGCGGAGCTGACCGCGCCGCCCATCTCCTCAGCCAGCGCCTTGGAGCCGACCGGCTCGGCCGCGGCGACGTAATCCTCGACCACGCGCTTGAGGATCTGCTTTTTGCGCTCGGTGAGTTCCATACGCCGCGCTCCTTTCGTGGGGGTTAGCACTCCTTTCCTCCGAGTGCTAAACGCAGTGTACCACCGCGCTTTCGCGTTGTCAATAGGCGGCAGTGTAAACAGTTTGTGAACTGCGGGGACGAAAAAAGAGGAACGCGGGGGCGT
>CAVDWO010000064.1:0-2620 GCA_963612845.1 Alistipes onderdonkii | reverse complement strand
CTTCTCATGGTGACCTCCTCACAGCTTTTTTCTGCGTTCGTCGTACTCTTCCCTGCTCAGAATGCCCGCCTCATAGAGCCGCTTGAGATTTTCAAGCCGGTCCTCCCTGCTGTCAGTCTCGGCACTTGGCATCGCGGAGTTTTCCACAGGTTTTGGCGAAACGGGGATCTCTTCTGCCTCTTTAGACGCGAAATCGTCGGAAATTGTTTCCGCCGCTTCCCTCTTTTTCCACGGCAGCGCCGCGCGGACATAGCAGGCCGCCGCGCCGAGTCCGAAGAAAATTGCACCGGTGCGTCCGCTCTGCTCCTTCTGTTTCCGATCGTTTTCCACGATTTCCCGAACGGCGCGGTTCATCTCTTCGTCGCCGAAGTCAAAGTCGTTCATATCGATCACAATGCTGCTGCTATTGTCGTCCTCCGGCGCGATCTGCGGCCAGATGAACGTCAGCGCCGCAACCAGCAAAATCGTCCCCAGCACGATCATCCCCGGACGGGTGTAAATGGCGCGCAGGATCTCCATGTTGGTCTCGCGCCTGCGCCGCTGTTGGCGCTCCATTGCGTCGCCCAGCGACTGTAAAATATTCGCCATTGCCGTGCCCTCCTCTTTTTTGGCTCTATTCTACCGAAGAGAGGTCTGTTTTTCCAGCAAGCTGAGGTTTACATTGCCGCTTTTTTAGGCAACGCAGACGTTACATGGCAGAACGACCACAAAGGGGGCGTTCCCCCTTAACAGAGAACGCCCCTTTTTTCGTATTCCGCCCGCGTGGGCGGGAGAATGGGGGCGCATTTTACTCCTCGCTCTCCTCATGCTCCGTCAGCGCCATGGAGATGACGCTGTCGCCCTCCTCCTTAAAGCGCATGACGATCACGCCCTGCGTGGCTCTGCCCGTCGTGCGGATCGCCTCGACCGGCGTGCGGATCAAAATGCCCGCGCGCGTGACGAGCAGCAGATCTTCGCTTCCGTCCACGACCTTGACGCCCACGATGCCGCCGGTCTTCTCCGTCACCATATAGTTCTTGATGCCAAGACCGCCGCGATTCGTGACGCGGTAATCCTCCACCGGCGTTTTCTTGCCGTAGCCGTTCTCGGTAATGGTCAGCACCTCGCGCCCTTCCTTGGCACGCGCCGCACCGACGACATAGTCGCCCTTGCGCAGCCTGATGCCGCGCACGCCCATAGCCGTGCGCCCCATCGGGCGGACGTCGTTTTCGTCAAAGACGACCGCCATACCGTCGTGCGTGGCAATGAGGATACGCTGCCCGCCGTCCGTCTCACGGACGGAAACCAACTCGTCTCCCTCCTCCATCGTCAGCGCACGGATCCCGTTGCTGCGCAGATTCCGCAGCGTCTCGACCGGAAGGCGCTTCACCGTACCGTTGCGCGTGATCATCGTGAGGAACAGATTCTCGGTGCCCCGCTCGCGGAAGTGGATCATCGCCTGCACGCGCTCGCCCGTCTCCACCTGAATGATATTGACGATGTTCGTTCCCTTGGCAGCCTTGCCGCTCTCGGGGATCTGGTAGCCCTTCTTGCGGTACACCTTGCCGGTATCCGTGAAGAACAGAATATAATCGTGGGTCGAGGCGGTGAAAACATCTACCACCGTATCCTCCTCGCGGGTGGTAATGCCCTTCTTGCCCATGCCGCCCTTACTCTGCGCGGTGTACTCGCTCGCGCTCGTACGCTTGATGTATCCGTTGCGGGTCAGCGTGAAGACGCACTCCTCCTCCTCGATGAGGTCCTCAATGTCGATCTCGTCCTCAACGTCCTGGATCTCCGTCTTGCGCTCATCACCATACTTGTCGCGGATCTCGATGAGCTCGTCCTTGAGCACGCCCTTGAGCATCGTCTCGTTGGAGAGCAGCTCAACAAAGTAAGCGATCTTCTTTTCCAGCTCGTCATACTCGCTTTGCAGCTTTTCTCGGTCAAGCCCCTGCAGCGCCTTCAGCTTCATTTCGAGGATCGCCTGCGCCTGAACATCGGAGAGCGAGAAGCGCTCCATCAGCTTTTCCTTCGCGTCGTCATAGCTCGTGCGGATGATGTGGATCACTTCGTCGATGTTGTCCTGCGCGATAAGCAGTCCCTGCAGCAGATGCTCGCGCTCGCGCGCCTTCCTGAGGTCGTACTGCGTCCGGCGTGTAATGATCTCCTCCTGAAACGCCAGATACTCGTCGATGATGTGCCGCAGAGACAGGATCTTCGGCTGCTTCTGGTCATCGACCAGCGCCAGCATATTGATGGCAAAGCTCGTCTGAAGCTGCGTCTGCGCAAACAGACGGTTGAGCACCACCTGCGGATTCGCGTCGTGCTTGACCTCGATGACGATGCGCATACCGTTGCGATCCGTCTCGTCGCGGATATCGGAGATTCCTTCGAGCCGCTTGTCGTTCACCTGATCCGCCATGTTCTTGATGAGCATACGCTTGTTCACCTGATACGGAAGCTCGGTGACGATGATGCGCACGCGGTCGCGACCGAAATCCTCAAACTCCGTGCGCGCACGCAGGACAATCTTGCCGCGGCCCGTAGCATAGGCGGCACGGATGCCGCTGCGCCCCATGATGATGCCCTTGGTCGGGAAGTCGGGACCCGTGACGTGCTGCATCAGGTCGTAAAGCGT
>CAVDWO010000063.1:0-2927 GCA_963612845.1 Alistipes onderdonkii | reverse complement strand
GAGCAGGCATACATCGGCACGCTGATCGACGATCTTGTGACCAAGGGCACGAACGAGCCTTACCGCATGATGACGAGCCGCAGCGAATACCGCCTGCTCCTGCGGCAGGACAACGCCGACGAGCGTCTCACCCCCATCGGGCACGTGCTGGGACTTGTGAGTGGCGAGACGCTACAAAAGGTCATAGATAAGTACGACGCCGTGCGCCGCGAGATCAAGCGCCTCGAGCACACGGGTGTTCCCGCGTCCGACGCGCTCAATGCGCTGTTGACTTCGCGCGGCACAGCGGAGGTACATGACGGCAGCCCGCTCATTGCGCTGCTGCGCCGTCCGCAGATCAAGTACGACGATCTGCGCGCCTTTGACAACGGTTGCCGCGATTTCCCACCCGCGCTCGCTGAGAGCGTGGAGATCGCGGTCAAGTACGAGGGCTACATTCGGCACCAGCGCGCCGAGGTCGCGGAATTTGCGCGCCTTGAGCGCCGCGCGATCCCGGAGGATATCGACTACGCCAAAATCGACGGTCTTCGCTTGGAGGCGCGCGAAAAGCTCGCCGCGATTCGCCCGCGGAATCTCGGGCAGGCGGGGCGCATCTCGGGCGTCAGTCCTGCGGACGTCACCGCGCTGATGCTGTATCTCTCCCGCGGAGAGAGGTGAGAAACAAAAGGGGGACGCTGCCGGCTGGCAGCGTCCCTTTTCGCATTATCTTACTTTTTTCCGATCTTTGTGAACAGCGTGACGAGCACCGTGATCAGTCCCATCACAACGAAGATGCCGAGCATTCCCTGCCCCGTGATCATCAGGGCGTTTTCCAAATCGACCATCATATTGGACATCATTTTTCGGTCCTCCTTAGCCTAAAAGTTGCGGCACGAGGTTGAGGATCATGCCGCCCGCGATCACGGACGCGATCTGACCGGCGACGTTTGCGCCGACCGCGTGCATCAGCAGGTGATTATTCTTGTCCGCCTCCAGTCCCATCTTCTGGATGACGCGCGCGGACATCGGGAAGGCAGAGATACCGGCGGCGCCGACCATGGGATTGACCTTGTTCTTGCTGAAGAGGTTGAGGAGCTTTGCGAACATCACGCCGCCGATCGAGTCGAACACGAAGGCGACGAGTCCCAGACACATGATCCTTATGGTGTCCCAGTTGACGAACTGATCTGCCTGCATGGAGAATGAGATCGTGATGCCGAGCAGCAGCGTAATGAGATTCGCCAGCGCGTTCTGCGCCGTTTCGGAAAGGCGGTCAAGGCAGCCGCACTCGCGCAGAAGGTTGCCGAACATCAGAAAGCCCACGAGCGAGACGGACATCGGCGCGATGAAGCCCGCGATGAGCGTCACCATGACCGGGAAGCAGATGCGCAGCGTGCGGGAAACGTGCTTGGGATTGTAGGGCATACGCATGGCGCGCTCCTTCTTCGTCGTGACGAGTTTGATCGCCATCGGCTGAATGATGGGCACGAGCGCCATATACGAGTACGCCGCCACCGCGATCGGTCCGACGTATTTCGAGTGCAGCACCTGAGAGACGAGAATGGAGGTCGGACCGTCCGCCGCGCCGATGATGCCGATGGAGGCGGCATCTCTGAGGTCAAAGCCCATCAGCACCGCCGCGATTATTGCGAGGAAGATGCCGAACTGCGCCGCTGCGCCGAAAAGAAACATCTTGGGGTTGGAGAGCAGCGGACCGAAGTCGATCATTGCGCCGATGCCGATAAAGAGCAGCAGCGGCAGCGCCTCGCTCGCCTCGATGGTCGTTTCAAAGAGCCATTGGATAATGCCCTGACTCTCGCCCACGCCCGCGACCATCTGATTCAGCACGCCGGACATCGGCAGGTTCACGAGAATCGCGCCAAAGCCCATCGGCAGCAGCAGAGCAGGTTCGTAGTCCTTTTGGATCGCAAGGTAGATCAGCAGCGCGCCGACAAGATACATCACGCCCTGCTGCAACGTGACGGCGCGCACGCCGTCGAGCAGAAATTCCATGCAGATACACACTCCTTTTTCACAGATCGTTTCCAGCTTTTTCACCCAGCGCGGAAAGGGCAAAGAAAAAAGACCTTTACCGCGCGGCATGAGCCCGTGGTAAAAGTCTTGCCATTTGGCGGACAGACCGGGGGGAATACCCCGCGATGACGATCTGCCCAACGTCCCGGGGACGCCGGCTACTCCCTTTTTCCGTGGGTGGAAATTTACCACATTTTTCACGCGCTGTCAAGCGATCCCCGGCGTTTTTTGCACATTCTTTGCGCACAAGGCGCATTGCTGCACAAAACGCGGCGGCTTATGGTACTGATTTTATGCGTTCTCCCGTTTTTTCATGCCGCCGGACTCCGCAAGGCTTGACAAAGCGGAGGAAAGCCGATATATTACTACTGCTGTTATGAAAAAAGCGTGGAAGAGGACGAGTAAGCCCCTCCCCGCGGCGAAGAGAACCGTCGTTTTGGTGCGAGACGGGGCGCGGCAGGGCTGAATATCACCTCGGAGCAGCCGGACTGAACGGCGAGTAAGTCCGGACGGGGGCGACCGTTATATCGCGGCATTTGAGCGGCTGTGCAAAACACAGCAAGAAGAGTGGTACCGCAGGGGTTTGCGCCTTTGTCTCTTTGTGGGGCAGGGCGCGTTTCTTTTTTGTCACAGGAAAATTCATATATACGAAGGAGACGCAACATGGAATACAAGCAGACACTCAATATGCCCAAATCCGGCTTCCCCATGCGCGCGGGTCTGCCCGCCCGCGAGCCGGAGATGCTCAAACGCTGGGAGGATATGGATCTCTACAACGTCATGCTCAAAAAGAACGAGGGCAAGCCCCGCTTCGCCCTGCACGACGGACCTCCGTTCTCCAACGGCGGGCTGCATATGGGTCACGCGCTCAACAAGTCCTTGAAGGACTTCATCACCCGCTCCTACGCGATGCG
>CAVDWO010000062.1:0-3099 GCA_963612845.1 Alistipes onderdonkii | reverse complement strand
AAAAAACTGTTAACTTTTTGGGCAATTCCATGAACACCGTCGATTGAAATCGGCTCTTTCTGTGCGTAAAATATAAGTTAAAGTAAATGATAGAAAGGAGCGTGAGAACAAGTATGTTTGAGAACTTCATCAAGCAGGACGTCGATGATATGATCTTCGGCAGCAGCAAACAGATCGTCAGCGAGCGCTGAGATCGGGCAGATGACCACGCTACGGGCGTGGCTTTTTTGTTTTTATCGCCGGAAAAGGCGCGAAACACCGTCCGAACGGGAGCTTTTGATCCCTTGATCCCTTGGGACGGATTTTTCTTGCCTTTGACTGAGGTGTGTGATATACTTTTTAGGTTAATGCGGAATGAGAGGCAAGGAGGGAACGCCATGGCTGTGATCGAATACGATTCCTACAAGCAAAAGCTGCTTGCGATGGACGAAACGCTTGAAAACCTGTCCAAGGCGCTGGAGATCGAGCCGGCGCGCCGCGAGCTGGAGCGGCTGGAGATGGAGGCGCACGAGGACGGCTTCTGGAACGATCTGGAACGCTCGCAGAAAAATCAGATGCGCTCTAAGCAGCTGCAAAATAAGATCCGCCGCTATGAAAAGCTCGTTTCCACGCGCGACGATCTGCTCGCGCTGATCGAGATGGGAACGGAGATGGACGACGCAAGCCTTCTGCCGGAGCTGGAGGCGGGCTATGAAAAGCTCGAGTCGGACATGGAGGCGGCGCGCCTGACGACGCTGCTCTCCGGCGAATATGACGGCTGCAACGCTATTCTGACCTTCCACGCGGGGGCAGGCGGCACCGAGGCGCAGGACTGGGCGCAGATGCTCTACCGTATGTATATGCAGTGGGCAAACAAGCACGGCTTCGACTTTGAGATGCTCGACTATCTCGACGGCGAGGAGGCGGGCATCAAAAGTGCGACCGTCATGGTCAAGGGGGAGAACGCCTATGGCTATCTCAAGGGGGAAAACGGTGTGCACCGTCTCGTGCGCGTCTCTCCGTTCGATGCCAACGCCCGCCGCCAGACGAGCTTTGCCGCGCTTGAGGTCATGCCGGAGCTGCCCGACGATATCGAGGTCGAGATCCGTCCGGAGGATATCGAGATGCAGGTCTACCGCTCCAGCGGTGCGGGCGGCCAGCACGTCAATAAGACCAGTTCCGCCGTGCGGCTGATTCATAAGCCCACCGGTATCGTCACCGCCTGCCAGACGCAGCGCTCGCAGTTCCAGAACCGCGACTACGCCATGCAGATGCTCAAATCCAAGCTGCTGGAGCTGAAGATCCAGCAGCACGCGGAAAAGGTGTCCGACATCAAGGGCGTGCAGCTCAAGATCGAGTGGGGCAGCCAGATCCGTTCCTATGTCTTCATGCCCTATCAGCTCGTCAAGGATATGCGTACCGATTATGAGACAGGCAACATTCAGGCTGTCATGGACGGCGATCTCGACGGGTTTATCAATGCGTATCTGACGAAGTCGGCAAACGGCGAACTGAAAAAATAATGAAAAATTCCGGCGCCGCCGCGCCGGAATTTTTATGGAGTACCGATCATGGAAGAAAATCTCAAAGAAAACAAGATGGGCACAATGCCCATAGACAAGCTGCTGTTCAACATGGCGGGGCCAATGATGGTGTCGATGCTGTTTCAGGCGCTCTACAATATCGTTGACAGCGTGTTTGTCGCGCGGCTGAGCCAAGACGCGATGAACGCCGTGTCGCTCGCTTTCCCGCTGCAAACGCTCTGCATCGCGTTTTCGGTCGGCACGGGCGTCGGCATGAACGCGCTGCTCTCGCGCTCGCTGGGCGAGAAAAATCAGGATGGTGCAAACCGCGCCGCTGGCACGGGGCTTTTCCTCACATTTTGCACCGCCGCGGTCTTTGCCGTGCTGGGGCTGACGCTGGCAACGCCGTTCTTCCGCTTTCAGACGGATAACCCTCAGATCGTCGCCTACGGGCGCGACTATGTGATGATCTGCATCGGCGGCTCGCTGGGGCTTTTTCTGCAGGTCTATGGCGAGCGGCTGCTGCAGTCCACCGGACGGACCAGCTTTTCGATGGTCTCGCAAATCGCGGGCGCGGTGTGCAACATCGTGCTCGATCCGATCATGATCTTCGGTCTGCTCGGCTTTCCGCGCATGGAGGTCGCCGGCGCGGCGCTCGCCACGGTCATCGGTCAGTTCGTCGGTGCGGGGCTGGGTTTCTGGTTCAATCTCAAGCGGAATCCCGAGGTGCAGCTGCACGCGGAGAATATCCGCCCCCACAGCGCGACCGTGCGGGAGATCTACGCCGTCGGCATCCCGTCGATCATCATGCAGTCCATCGGCTCGGTGATGGTGTTTGGCATGAACAAGATCCTCATCTCCTTCACCGAGGCGGCAACGGCGGTGTTCGGCGCATATTTCAAGCTGCAGAGCTTCATCTTCATGCCCTGCTTCGGGCTGAACAACGCGATGGTACCCATCGTGTCCTACAACTACGGCGCGATGAAATATGACCGCGTGAAGAAGACCGTCCGGCTGACTGTCCTGACCGCTATCGGCATCATGTGCGTCGGCTGCGCGCTCTTCGAGCTGTTCCCCAGCGCGTTGCTGGGGCTGTTCTCGCCCACGGACGAAATGCTCTCCATCGGCAGGACGGCGCTGCGCATCATCGGCGTCCACTTCCCGTTCGCGGGCTTCTGCATCATCGCGGGCAGCGTGTGCCAGGCGCTCGGGCGACCGGTCTACGCGCTCATCAATTCCGTCTGCCGTCAGATCGTCGTGCTACTGCCGACGGCGTACCTGCTGTCGCTGACGGGGCGGCTGGAGCTGGTGTGGCTGGCATTCCCGATCGCGGAGGTAGTAAGCGTCGTTCTGAACGCAACATTCCTGAAGCTGACCTACCGCGCTTCGCTCGAAGGAAAATAATACGGGCGGCTATGCCCGCGTGAAAGAAAAGGCTCCTCTCTCACGAGAGGAGCCTTTTTTCATTGTCGTTTGCGGTCGGGAGTCGGTCATTCGGCTTCCTGCATTGCCTTCGCAGCGGCAACAGCCTTCTCCTGCGCTTCGGCGGAGCACTGCTCGTAGCGGACGAAGTGCATCACGAACGAGCCGCGGGACT
>CAVDWO010000061.1:2265-3982 GCA_963612845.1 Alistipes onderdonkii | reverse complement strand
CCGAGGTCCGCAGCGCCGTCACCACGGCACGCTTCTTGTCCTCGCCGTTCATACGCTCCGCCTTGTAGCGGCTCGTCATCAGAATGGCGTAGTCCACCGTGGCGCCGAGC
The DNA here is from genome assembly GCA_963612845.1 of Alistipes onderdonkii. Lineage (GTDB taxonomy): Bacteria > Bacillota > Clostridia > Oscillospirales > Oscillospiraceae > Hominicoprocola. The sequence goes on along the minus strand of CAVDWO010000061.1, from coordinate 3,872 downwards.
TGGATCGTGCTGATGCAGATCGGCGCGATGAAGGGCAGCGACTGGCCCAGCACATGAGGCAGTCCAAGATTGACGAAGATTGCCATCTCGATGACGGCGATGAGGATAAATGGTAGCGTGAGGCTCCCCTCCACCAGTGTGATGATGAGATAGATGGCGGCGATGGACACGGTGTTGACCACCTTGAAGTCATGGTCGGTCGTCTCAATCATGTCCTTCATGCAGGGCGCCTCGCCGATGAGCATACCGCTCTCGTCGTACTTTTTCAAAATGGCGTTGAGCTGGTCGATCTGCTCGTTCACCTTGTCGGACGCGGGCTTGTATTCGGAGTTGATGAGCATCAGCTCCCATTGCTCGCTCTCCACCTGGGAGCGGACGGAATCCGGCAGCACCTCTGCGGGGATCATGGGTCCGAGCACGCTCTCCATGCTCAGCACATATTTCACGCCCGGCACCTGCTCCATCTCGCCGAGCATGGCGCGCACGTCGCTGTCGGGCAGGTCGGCGTCCACCAGCAGCATATGGGTGGAGGCAACGCCAAACTCCTCGGAAAGCTTCCTGTTGGCAATGACGTACTCCATGTCCTCCGGCAGGCACTGTCCCATGTCGTAGTACACCTCGTCATTGGTCTTGGCGTAGCTGAGGTAGGCGGGAGGAATGAGTAGCGCGAAGACGATCAGAAGCACTGGGAACGCCTTGCACACGGCGTCGGCAAAGCCGCCCATGTCCGGGATCAAGGATCTGTGCCGCGTCCGTTGCAAGGGCTTATCCAGCACAAGGATCAGCGAGGGCAGGATTGTCACGCAACCCAGTACACCCAGCAGCACGCCCTTTGCCATGACGATACCCAGATCGCGTCCCAGCGTAAAGGACATGAAGCACAGCGCGATAAAGCCCGCGACCGTAGTGGCGGAGCTTCCGATGACGGAAGAAAAGGTGCTGCGGATCGCCGCCACCATAGCCTCCTCATGGTCGCTTTGCAGCGAGAGCTGCTCGTTGTAGCTGTGCCAGAGGAAGATGGAGTAGTCCATCGTCACGGCAAGCTGGAGCACCGCCGAGAGCGCCTTAGTGATGTAGGAGATCTCTCCAAGGAAGAAGTTGCTGCCGAGATTATAGACGATGGTGGCGCTGATCTCGGCGAGAAACACGAACGGTATGAGCCAACCGTCCAGCAGCAGCATCATGGCGGCGCAGGCGCAGGCGACAGCCAGTGCCACATAGACAGGCTCCTCCTGCTCGCACAGGTCCTTCAAATCCGTCACCAGCGCCGACATACCCGACACGAAGCACCGCTCCCCCGCGAGGGCGCGGATCTCCCGGATGGCGTCCATGGTCACGTCCTCCGACGTTGCCGAGTCGAAGAACACCGCCAGTACGGTCGCGTCCCCGGTGTTGAACGCATCGTATATCTTATCCGGCAGCAGCTCCATGGGAACGGAGAGATCCGCTACGGAATCGTACCACAGCGCGCTCTCCACATGGTCTACCTGCTGAATACTCTCCTTCAGCCGGGCAACCTCCCGTACCGGCAGATAATCCAGCATATCGTAGTTGATCCGTGTGCCTAACATTCCGAATACTGCCGGCACCAGCAGGAGCAACGCGAT
>CAVDWO010000061.1:0-2195 GCA_963612845.1 Alistipes onderdonkii | reverse complement strand
TTGCACCAAAATTCGTCCGTTTCCGCGGGCGGGCTTCGCCGCTGGAAACGGCTGCGCGCATAGCGCGCTTTTCACGCAATGGAGAGAGTATGGACCTTTCGCCGCCGGAAGGAAATGGACAAAAAAATAGCGGACGCCTGAAAATCAGGCGTCCGGATAACGATTGCCCGTTTTTTAGGCAAATGGCGCGCAGATGACCAACGCTCACTTTTCACTTCGGCTACGCTCCACGATCAGCTCTGGCAGCCCGCGGCACAGGCGGCTGATCCGCCTCAGTTCCTCCAGCGCTTCGTCCTGCATTCCGCCGTTGATCCAGTCGATACCCAGCCCGAACAGCTGGCATTTGAAAAAACGGATCACCGCCTGACGGTCTTCCTCTGGCAGCTGCCGCTCCGGAAAAGCGGCGCCGATATAGCTCGTGACGGCATACTCGCACAGCCGCATGGACTCCTCTTCAAAAATATCCCGGTTGACGGAGTGGTAGATGTGCATCATGGCGCCGCGGTTTTGCTGCGCAAAGCGGAATGCTATCTCGAAGCACTCCTCCAGAGACGAGATAGAGGGATACTCCTCGATGAGCCGGTCGGTATAGGAGGTGACGATCCTTGCGATAAGCGTGGGGATATCCTGAAAGTGGTAGTAGAACGTGTTGCGGTTGATGCCGCACCGCTCCGAGATGTCCCTCACGCCGATCTTGTTCAGGGGTCTTTCGTCGAGCAGCTGCAAGAAAGCCGTCTCGATTGCCTGTTCGGTAAAGTTTGCCATGCCCGCCTCCGCGCTGTCCGCTTCGTAGTTTCTGTTGTATTATAGCAAATTTCCTCCCGTCTGGCAAACCTCCACATGAGGCTCCCGCTCGCGGCATTGTCTTATAAAGGGCGAAGTGGTATAATATAAAAAGTTGCTATCATCTTATCCACGCCCGGCGTGCCGGAGTGCGTCATTGCCGCGCTCATCACACGCTAAGGCTTGACCTTCTGGCGGTCAAGCGATGAAATAAAATGCCGGAGTCCTTCTCCGGAGGAAGGAGCGCGAAAGCCCTATGCTCGCCATTCTTCTCGCGCCGCTCTATCTGCTCGTCAACCTCTATCTGCTCCGCCGCATCATGGGCTGGGTCAAGGCATGGTTTCCGGACTTCCGCCGCTTGAAGCATTGGGCGGCTCCCATCGCCGTGTACGCCTTCTTCGCGCTCTCCTTCGTCCTCGCATTTCCCCTGCCCGCTGGGCGTGTGCGGCGCGCGCTGATGCTCGCGGGCAACTATTGGCTGGGCGTGCTGCTCTATCTGCTGCTCGCGGTGGCGCTTGCCGACGTACTGCGGCTGCTGCTCGTCCACGGTCTGAAGCTCCGCTCCCTGCGCTCGGCGCGGATGCACCGTCTTGCGGGCTGCCTGTGCGCGGCGGCGATCCTCGCCGTCTCCGTCGGCGGCGTAGTGAACGCGCATATCGTGCGCGTCACGCCGTATGACGTCACGGTGGACAAGTCCGCGGGCGATATGGAGAGCATGAAGGTCGTGCTGCTCGCCGATCTGCACCTCGGCTACAACATCGGTCTTTCGCAGATGGAGCGCATGGTCGCGCGCGTGAACGAGCAGGACGCCGACGTGGTCGTGATCGCAGGCGATATCTTCGACAACGAATGGGCAGCGGTGGAGGAGCCGGAGCAGATCGCTGGGGTGCTGCGCGGCATCCACGCAAGGTACGGCGTGTATGCCGTCTACGGCAACCATGACGTAGAGGAGCCGATCCTCGCGGGCTTCACTTTCCGCAACGAGGGAAAGAAGCAGAGCAGCCCCGAGATGGACGCCTTTCTGGAGTCCGCGAATATCCATCTTCTGCGCGACGAAGCCGTGCTGCTCGGCGGCGAGATCTGGCTCTACGGCCGCCCTGACGCGCAGCGTCCCGGGCGCGGCATCGAAACGAGGAAAACGCCCGGGGAGCTTGCCGGCGGACTCGACCTGAGCAAGCCCGTCCTCGTCCTCGACCACCAGCCGCGCGAGCTGGAGGAACTGGCGGCTGCCGGCGTGGACGTAGACCTCAGCGGACACACGCATGACGGGCAGCTGTTCCCCGGAAACCTCACGGTGCGCCTCGCGTGGGAGAACGCCTGCGGGTATCTGCGCGTTGGGGAAATGCACAGCATCGTGACCTCCGGCGTGGGGCTGTTCGGACCGAATATGCGCGTGGCGACGCGCGCGGAGA
>CAVDWO010000060.1:0-4073 GCA_963612845.1 Alistipes onderdonkii | reverse complement strand
CCCGCTGAAGAGGGAAGGACTCGGCTCGCGCCGCGTCCTTCCCCTTTTTTGCAAAGCTTCACTTCACGACCTCCGTCGGTTTTCGAAATTTTTCCTGCCCCGGCATTGAACGCGCCTATGCAGTCATACAGGTATTCTCTTTGACAGCCCCCGTCCCGCGCGATAAAATAGCACCATCATCAAAATCGGGGAGGTGCCGCCGTTGCTCCAAGACCTCGCACATTCCGTCTCCTCGGTCGCCGTCGTCCTGCTGCTGACCGCCACCGGCTACATATTCGCGGCAAAGGGCTGGCTGGGAGCCGAGGTAAAAGCCTTTCTCAGCAAATTCATCATGACCGTTGCGATCCCTTGTATGTGCATCTACGGGCTGAGCACACGCCTGAGCCGCGAGATGCTGGCGGAGTACGGGCGCTACCTGCTCGTCCCCATCGGGTGCATCGCGCTGAACTATGTGGCGTCCTTCCTGATCGGGAAGCTGCTGCGCCTGCCGCGGACCTCGCTCGGTGTGTTCGTGGTCATGTGCAGTATGTCCAACACCATGTTCGTCGGCTACGCCATGTGCTACGAGCTCTTCGGCGAGGAGAGCGTGCCCTACATCATGCTCTTCTATCTGGTCAGCACGATTTTCACGCAGATCGTCGGGCTCTCGCTCATTCGCTGGTCGGGCGGCTCCGCGCACCCCTCCCTGCGCGAAAAGCTGAAGTTCCTGCGCTCGCCGTCCGTGCTGGGCGTCGCGGTCGGCGTCACCCTCGTCCTGCTGGACTGGCACCTGCCCTCCCTCGTCAGCTCGTATATGAGCTATATGAACGCCCTGGTCGCTCCGCTCGCGCTGATCCTGACCGGCACGATCATCTACGAGATCGGACTGCGGAATCTCCGGCTCGACTGCTGCTCTCTTTTCGTGCTGTTCTTCCGCTTCGTCTTTTCACCGGCGATGATCCTGCTGGCGTGCTCGCAGCTCGGCGTAGCGGGGCTCGCGCGCAGCGTGTTCGTCATCGAAGCCTCCATGCCGGTCGTCACCATCACCGTGGTCGCCGCCGCCGAGTACGGCGCGGACGAGCGCCTTGCCGCGCAGGGTGCCGCCACCTCGACCATCGCCTGCTTCTTCGTTATCCCCGTGCTCATGCTGCTCCTGTAAGGCAGCGGCAAGAGGGACGCCCGAAAGGGCGTCCCTCTTTTTTGACCTGCTTCCCTCCCATGCGCGGCGGGAGGGAAGTCTTTCCAAACACCCCCATACACCGCAGGAGGGCGGCGCTGTCCGCGCCGCCCTCCTGCGTATATAGGAGATTGTTGAATAAAGCGTTTTTGCTGTCCGTGTTACTCCGCGTCCATGCCGTCCTGATAGAACTCGCCGAAGAGCTCCTGCAGGGAGGGCATATCCTCGGGGATAGGACGGGCGACCCAGGTGTTGTTCATATAGTGCTTGAGCGCGATGTTCTCGGACACGATGTTGCCGCCCCAAGTGCCGCAGCCCATGGAGGACGTCGGGGGCATACCGTTGGTGGCGCTGCCGGAGTTGCCGCGGTTGTTGGGCTGACGGACCATGATACGGGTAACGGGCGCCATCATCGCAAGGCGATGGATATGATCGTCGTCGAAGGAGTAGATGCCGCAGGAGTGACCCTTGCCGCCGACCTCGTAGATCGCGCGAACCATGTCGAGCGCGTTCTCAAACTCGCCGTCATACTTGAACAGGGCCATCAGCGTGGTCAGCTTCTCGCTGGAGAACAGGTGCTCCTTGCCGATATTCTCGCGGCCGCCGCCGGTGACGGCGATGAACTTGCGGTCGGCAGGGATCTCAAAGCCGGCCTTCTCGGCGAGCTTCTGCGGGGAGATAGCGACGGTGTCGGGCAGACGGTGGCCGTTCGCGTCCCACATGACGAGCTTGATCTTCTCGGCTTCGTCGGCGCTGGCAAGATAAGCGCCTTCCTTGACCAGAGCCTTGACGAAATCGTCATAGACGGAGGCATGGCAGATGACGTTGCCGTCGCAGGAGCAGCCGGAGCCAAAGTCGGAGCACTTGGAGATGCGGCAGTTCTGGGCGACCTCGGCGATGCGCTCGGGGGTGTTTGCGGTCTCGTCGATCAGCTCGGTGGCGTTGCCGGCGCCGGAGCCGAACGCGGGCGTACCGGAGGAGTAAGCAGCCTTGACCATCGGGCGGCCGCCGGTGGCGATGACGAGGTCAACGCGCTTCATCAGCTCCTGAGACATAGCGATGCTCGGGTTCTTGATGCCCTGGATGATATCGGCGGGAGCGCCTTCCTTGACCAGCGTCTCGCGGATGATGTCGATGCACTTGTTGGTGACGTTCTTTGCGCGGGGATGGGGGGAGCAGATCAGCACGTCGCGCGCCTTGATGGCGTAGATGACCTGACCGGCAGGCGTCAGGCAGGGGTTGGTCGTGGGGACGAGCGTACCGATGACGCCGACGGGCTTGCCGTAGCGGACGAGACCCTTCTCCTTGTCCTCCTCGATGATGCCGACGCTGGGCTGACGCAGGCAGTCGCGCAGGATCAGCTTGAGCTTGTTGCGCTTGTTGCGCTTGGTGACCTTGTCGCCGAGGCGGGTCTCATCGACGGCCTCGTCGCAGAGGTTGCCCCACACCTTCAGGGGATACAGCGCGGCGCAGACGGCCTGACAAAGGTGATCCACACGCGCCTGGTCATAGGTCTCAACGATTTTCGCGGCAGCCCGTGCGCGGGCGACCAGCTCTTCGATCTCAGCGATCTGTTCAGCAGTGATTTCACTTGCCATGATAAAAACTCTCCTTACAAATTTGAATTTTTAACGGAACGGCTTACTTTTGTTTCATGTGCTCTCATTGTACCGTCCGTCCGCCCATCTGTCCAATACCAGAAATCGACGGTATGATAGATAGCCTCTATAACCAATGCCGCAGCAATTTTCGCGCGATTTTTATGCGTCTCTCACAGACTTCGTTCTTGCGCCCGCGGCGCAGATGGGCTATAATAAATAGAACGACGAGTAAAAAGATGGAGGAGGCTGATAAAATTGACATTGGCACAGCTTCAATATTTCCGGACGCTTGCCCATGTGCTGCACTATACCCGCGCGGCGGAGGAGCTGCATATCGCCCAGCCCAGTTTGAGCTATTCCATCAACGAGCTGGAAAAGGAACTGAACGTCAAGCTCTTCAATAAGGAGGACCGCAAGATCACCCTCACGGCATACGGTGAGCAGTTCCTCCCCTATGTGGAGAACGCGCTCGCCACCCTCGACGACGGGACCGAGGCGCTGCGCCAGATGTCCGGCTCCACGCTGCAAACCGTCCGCCTCGGCTATTTCCACTCGATCTCCGCCTCGCTGATCCCCGCGCTGATGAAGGACCTCTACGAGCAGACGGAGAACGAGCGCCTGCGCTTCCAGTTCTCCGAGGGCTCCTCGTTCGAGCTGCTGGGCCAGCTCAAGAAGGGCGTGCTCGACCTCTCGTTCAGTATGCTCACGGACGAGTGGATCGATACGGTCCCCATCATGCGCCAGCCGCTCTACCTCGCCGTTCCGCAGGAGCATCCTCTGGCAGAGCGCGGCAGCGTCAACTTTGCCGACTTTGCCAACGAGCCGATCATTCTGCTGGATAAGACCAGCAGCCTGCGCGCCTGCGTCGATCAGATCTTCTCCCGGGAGGGGATCACGCCCAACGTGTTCTTCGTCGTGCACGAGTGCAACGCCGCGCTGCAATACGTCGCGCTCGGCTTCGGCGTGTCCATTCTGCCGCAGGTCCCGGCGATGGACAATGCCCCCGTCTCCGTCCTCCCGATCGCGGATATCGGGCGCGAGTGCGTCCGCACGGTCTACCTCTCGTGGGCGAAGAACCGCCCGCTCTCGCCGGCGGTGCGCCGCGTGAGGGACTTTATCGCCGACCACTACGCGCTCAACGAACCCCCGGAGGGTCCCACCCCATAACAGCAAAGAGAAGGACGACCGTCGAGCGGTCGTCCTTCTTTTTGCCTTTTATTTTGCCTTGTGAGACTTCGCGTGGTTCGGCGTGACGTAAACGCCGTTTTCCTTCTTGACGAGCTTGCCGTCCTTGACAAGGTCGTTGGGGGAGTAGA
>CAVDWO010000059.1:0-4209 GCA_963612845.1 Alistipes onderdonkii | reverse complement strand
GCTACATGAAGCGCGGGCTGAGGAGAAGGCTGCCCGATGCCGCCGTGCGGGAACTTTCGGGCGGGACAGACATTGCAGTTGACGGTCTGACGGAGGATCAGGTGATCTTCGCCATCGGCAATATTGCCGGCGGCGGTCGTGAGTTGATGGAATATGTGCGAAGGGAGGGGAGCGCGCTTGTATGACCAGACCATTCTGCTGGGCGTGCTGATAAGTCTTGCCTTTACCGAACTGACGGGACTGAGCGCGGGGCTGATCGTGCCAGGCTATCTGGCGCTGTGCCTCGATTCGCCGAGACGTATTGCGTACACGCTCGCGCTCGCGCTCTGCGCGGCGGGGCTGTGCCGGTTGCTGGCGCGCGTGACCATTCTTTACGGCAGAAGGCGCTTCGCCGCGCTGCTCCTGCTGACCTATTTTCTGGATCTCTGCGTCCGGACGACCGGACTCGTTCCCGGCGGGCTGAGCATGATCGGCGTACTGATCCCGGGGATCCTTGCGCGTGAGATCGATCGGCAGGGCGCGGTGGACACGCTGCTCGCCGTGACGGTGACGACGGCGCTGCTGACGGCGCTTTCATTCGCTGTGCGCGCGCTGGGGGGAGGGCTGTGAGATGCGGAAGGTCTCGAGAGCGTCGCTCCTGCTTGCCACCCTCGCTCTGATTCTCGGCTGCGCGCTGACTTACGGCGGCGCACAGCGCGTCCCGGCGGAGGACTACGCCGTCCGCACGGACGCAGCGGAACGGCTGCAAGCATGCATGGAGCGGGTCAAGGCATATAAAGCCGAGCTCGGCATCCCGCTTTCGGCGGAGGACCGGCACGGGACTGGTATGCTCGGCGAGGATTACACGCCCATCACCACGACCATCGGCGCGCCGGATGCCAAGCGTACCACGGCAGACCCGAATATGGCGGCGCTGTGCGTGCAGCTTCTGAACGAAGCAGGCGTCAAGGCGGGCGATACCGTGGGTGCGGGGTTTTCCGGCTCATTTCCCGCGATGGATCTCGCGGTGCTGTGCGCCTGCGCAGCGATGGACGTGAAGATCGTCTATATCGCCTCGGTGGGCGCTTCGACCTACGGCGCCAATCAGGTCGAGCTGACCCTTCCCGACATGGTGCTGCGCCTTGCGGAGGAGGGATATCTTCCGCAGCCGCCCGCAGCGTTCAGCCTCGGCGGAGATTTTGACTGCGGCGAGGAGATGTTCCCCGAGGAGCGCGAGATCGTCCGTGCGCGGCTGGAACGCAGCGGAGTGCCGTTCCTGCACGAGCGGGACTACCAGAAGAACCTTGCCCTGCGCGAGCAGCTCTACGGGGAGCGGGGGCCCATCTCCTGCTTCATCGGCGTAGGAGGAAATATCACAACGGCGGGGCTCGACGGCGATTGCATGAGCTGGGGCGTGACCGCGCCGGGGTGCGTAAAAACGCTCAGTAAAAAGAGCGGTCTGCTCGAGCGTTACAACGAGAGCGGTCTGCCGGTCATTTACCTGCTGAATATCAAGCGGCTCGTGTCGGAGTACGGTCTGCCCTACGATCCGCAGGAGCTCGCGCCCATCGGCGAGGGCGCGGTGTATTATGAGACGGTCTACCCGTGGCAGCCTGCGTTCATCGGCGCGGCAGCCGCGGCCGGTCTCCTGCTTTGGGGACGGCATTGCCGCCGCAGGGGGGAAGAGACGTGAAAAGAACGACCGCCGTACTGCTGATGCTGTGTATGCTGCTGTGCGGCTGCGCGCAGCGGCAGGATGAAGATCCTGCGCCGGAACAGGCGGAGACGCACGTCTTTGCGCCGGAACTGCTGCCTGCGTCGGACGATGCCGGCGAGTGGACGCTTGCGGACTTTCCCGACTGCTTCGACGGCGCATGGGAGACCGGACGCGAGGAGCTCGCGCTGGGCGAAGGGCTGAGCGTCACCGTGCTGCGCGGCGCGGAGGACGGGCCGGCGATCTATGTGGTCGCGGGCATCCACGGCGACGAGACCGCGGGCTGGCGTGCGGGGGATCTGCTCAAGGACGTCTGCCTGCGGGCGGGAACACTATGCATCATCAGCCCCGCCAATGCTTACGGCGCGGCGCACGGTCAGCGCAAAACGGAGGAGGAACGCGACCTGAACCGCAACTTTCCCGGCGACGCGGACGGCTGCGACGCCGCGCGTATCGCGGCGGTAATCTTTTCCGACATCGCGCAGCGGCAGCCTGCGCTGCTGCTCGACCTGCACGAGGCGCGCGAAGCGCCGGGCGGCGGCGCGGACGCGCTCGGCAATTCGCTGGTCTGCGACGCGGCGGGTGAGACGGGCGAGCTGATCTGGGAGATGCTGCTCGCATCCGAGGACGGCACGCTGTGCGCCTCTCCGCTGACGCTGTACGGCTCACCGCCGCGTGGCAGTATCAACCGGGCGGCATCGGAGCTGCTGAGTATCCCTGCGATTACAGTGGAGACTCTGCGCACGGAGCCGCTCGCGCAGCGCGTGCGCAACCAGCTGGAGCTTGTGCAGTATGTTCTGAAAAGCGAAAATATGCTGTGAGGAGAGGGGAACGCCTTGAAAGAAACGCTCAAAAAAATTCCGCTGCGCGTGGGGAAAGTGGACACGGTCGAATTTTCCGTCGGTGTCACGCTCGTGCTCGTGAGCCTGCTGATGCCGCTGGCGTTCAATATGCAGAGCTTTCCCGTCCGGCACTATCTTTTCGGCGCGCTGCGCTGGTCGGAAAAAACATACCTGATGACGGCGGCGCTGCTGCTCGTGGCGCTCAACGCTCTGCGCGGTATCCCGCATTACGTCGGCGCATTTTTTATCGGCGAGTCGGTCGGCTTCGCATGGCGGGGTAAGAAGATCGAGCTGCTCAACGCCGCGCTGACGATCGCGCTGCTGCGCGCGGTCTACCGCGTGATCTACCTCATCTACGGTATTCGATACGACTTCGGTATCCCTGCCGTACTGACGGCGTGCTCCGGTATCTTCTTCCAGTTCCTCAACTATAAGTATATCTCCCGCACAAAAAAGGCGCTGCTGGTGGCATCGTTCCTGACGGCATTCCAGTTCCTCGATGTGATGCCGGCGATGGACGCGCTGCCCGTGGGACGCGGTGAGACTTCACAGGACATCAAGATCGCGGCGGCGATCCTCGGCAGCGAGGAGATCATCAACACGGTCGGCGTTATGGGTATGCTGCTCTTTTCCCTTTTTGGCATAATGATCCTCCTCCAGCTGAGCGTGGAGAACAATCTGCGCGAGCTGAACGTCCTGCGAGAGCAGAACGAGGAGATCCGCACGCGCGCGCAGATCAACGAGATGAAGAACCGCACCTATCAGGAGATGCAGTACCTTGTCCACGATCTCAAGTCGCCGCTGACGGCGCTGCAAACGATCGTGGGCGTGCTGAAGATGAAGTGCGAAGCCGAGGACCGCAGGCAGGACGTGGAATACCTCACGCGGGTGGAGGATAACGTGGAGCAGATGAGCCGCATGATCTCGGAGATCCTCTACGAGGATCAGCGCTCCCCCATCACGACGGAGGAGCTCGTGCGCATTGTGCTGGCACAGGTGTCCACGTCGGACTACGCCTCGTGTATCCGTCTGGAAAACGAAGCCCCGCATACGCGCGTGAGCGTCAACCACGTGCTCTTCCCGCGGGCGCTGGTCAATCTGCTGCAAAATTCCGCCCGTGCAGTCAGCGAAAGGGCAACCCCGCGGATCCTGCTGCGCGTGGAGGCGGAGAACGGCGCCGTGCGTTTCACCGTCGCCGACAACGGCGTCGGCATCAGCCCAGAGCGGCAGGCGAGCGTGTGGGAGCACGGCAACTCCAGCGAAGGGTCGAGTGGCATAGGGCTTGCGTTCGTGCACGGCATCGTTGAACGGCTGGGCGGTGAGGCCGCCCTTTGCAGCAAGCCGAACGGAGGGACCCGCATCACGATCACCATACCGGAGGAGGAAGCGGAATGAAGGAAAACATTACGATTCTGTCCATCGACGACGATCCCCAGATCTGCTTTGCGCTGGGAGAGCTGTTTAAGTTTCAGGGCTGGCGCGCCATCAGTGCGAACGACGCGGCGAGCGGGCTGGAGGCGTTCCGCCGCCACACGCCGGACATCGTGCTGATCGACTACCATATGCCGGGCATGAGCGGCATCGAGGGAGTAAAGCTGCTGCGCAGGCAGTCGGCGGACGTGCCAATCATCGTCTTCACCATCGACGAGAGCCAGACGGTGGCGGATACCTTCC
>CAVDWO010000058.1:0-4249 GCA_963612845.1 Alistipes onderdonkii | reverse complement strand
TCGGTCTGCCCATCGTCGAGGTCGTCGAGGGCGGCGACATCACGAAGGAGGCGTTCACGCTCAAGGACGATACGGGTATTATGGTAAACTCCGGCTTCCTGAACGGTATGACCGTCAAGGAGGCGATCCCCGCGATGAAGCAGTACGCCGTCGCGCAGGGCTGGGGCAGGGAAAAGGTCAACTACAAGCTGCGCGACTGGGTATTCTCCCGCCAGCGCTACTGGGGCGAGCCGATCCCGCTCGTGAGCTGCCCGAAGTGCGGCTGGGTGCCCGTGCCCGAGGAGGAGCTGCCGCTCGTGCTGCCGCAGGTGGAGAGCTACGAGCCGACCGACGACGGCGAGAGCCCCATCTCCAAGATGACCGACTGGGTCAACACCAAATGCCCCAAGTGCGGCGGCGACGCAAAGCGCGAGACGGACACCATGCCCCAGTGGGCGGGATCGTCGTGGTACTACCTGCGCTATATGGACCCGAAGAACGGCACCGCGCCCGTATCTCCCGAGGCGGAGAAGTACTGGGGACCCGTGGACTGGTACAACGGCGGCATGGAGCACACCACGCTGCATCTGCTCTACTCCCGCTTCTGGCACAAGTTCCTCTACGATATCGGCGTGGTGCATACGAAGGAGCCTTACGCCAAGCGCACGAGCCACGGCATGATCCTCGGGCAGAACCCGCACTACGTCGGCAACGTCTCCACGCAGGCGGAGAAGGACGCGCTGATCGAGAAGTACGGCAATCAGGCGCTGCGCCCGGCGGTCAAGATGTCGAAATCGCTCGGCAACGTCGTCAATCCCGACGACGTGGTGAAGGCATACGGCGCGGACACGATGCGCCTTTATATCATGTTCATCGGCGACTTTGAGAAGGTCGCCACCTGGTCGGACGACGCCGTCAAGGGCTGCAAGCGCTTCCTTGACCGCGTGTGGAACCTTGCGGACATGGCGGCGGACGGGGAGGAGATCTCCGAAAAGAACGCGCCCATCGTCCACAAGACCATCAAGAAGGTCACGGACGATATCGACACGCTGAAGATGAACACCGCCATCGCCGCGCTCATGGCGATGGTCAACGAGTGCTACGCGAACGGTCTCAGCCGCGGCGACTTTGAGGTGCTGCTGCTCCTGCTCTCGCCCTTCGCGCCGCACATGGTCGAGGAGCTCTGGGAGCAGAAGGGCTTCGCCGCCAGACACGGCGGCAAGATGGCGATGCAGTGCGCGTGGCCCGAGTACGACGAGAGCAAGACCGTCGCGTCCACCGTCGAGCTGGCGGTGCAGGTGGGCGGCAAGCTCAAGGGCACGGTCGTCGTTCCGGTGGACAGCGAGCAGGAAACGGTCGTCGAGGCGGCGAAGGCGAACGAAAAGGTCACCAGAGCGCTCGCCGGTATGCAGATCGTCAAGGTCATCTATGTGAAAAACAAGCTCGTTAACCTGATCGTGAAGCCCTGCTGAGGGGGAGAGACGCCCTTTTTTGAAAAAGGCAAGAAAAATTTGTTGACAAGCTCCGTGTTTTTTCATATAATACCACCGTTAGTCATGTAAGTGACTCTTAAAGAGCGCTCAGGATAGAGCCGGGCGCATCGGAGGGAGGGAAAACATAAATGTCCGAGATCCATGTCAAGGAGGGCGAATCTCTCGACAGCGCGCTCAAGCGCTTCAAGAGGAGCTGCGCCAAGGCGGGTATCGTGGCGGAGGTCCGCAAGAGAGAGTGCTATGAAAGCCCCAGCGTCAAGCGCCGCAAGAAGAGCGAGGCCGCCCGCAAGAACCGCAACAAGCGTTATTATTGATCGAAGCACAAAAAAAGACCTGCCGCGTGAGCGGCGGGTCTTTTTGTCTTTACGGTGCGGTCACTGCCGCTCCAATTCGGGCAGGAGGTCGGCGACCTCGGGGTACATGACGAACGCTTCGCTGATGCCGAGACGTCCGGCGAGGGCGAGCTTCCCGCGCAGGGTGGCGGCGTCGTCAAAGAGGACGAAGTGGGCGCGGCTGCCGTCGGCGTAGGTGAAATAGTTCGCCATCAGTTCGCGGGAGTAGTAGACCGAGGCGGGGTGCGCGGCTTGCAGAGAAGCCAGCGCCGGCTGCGTCAGCGGCGTGCCGCAGCCGCTCGGACAGGGGAGGGGGAAGTCCATGGCGAGCCGCTCCAGATCGAGCGCGAGCCGCTGTGCACCGTAGCGAGTGGACGCCTCCTCCAGCAGCGCGCGCAGAGAGCCGCCGCTGACCGCCGTTCCGACGAGCAGCACCGCGCCCTCGGCGGGAAGCGCGAGCGGCGCGTAAAGGCGCAGGGAGCGGGCGGCGAGCCGTCGGGACAGGGCGGAGAGGAAGGGCAGGCGGTCGGCGGGAGCGCTGCCCTCGAAGTCCGCGAGCACGCCGCGGCAGCCGTGCGCGAGACATTCCGAGACGACGGCGCGGCACAGCGCGTCCGGACGGGAAAGCGGCGCGGCGCAGCGGTCGGTCAGCCCCAGCAAGGCGCCGCGCGGCGGCTTGCCCGCGCGGGCAAGGCAGCCGGAGCCGTCGATGGCGTGGGAGATCAGGGCGAGCGGCAGAGACGGCGGCGCGGGAAGGCGCGCGAGCGCCGCGGGCGTGATGGCGAGATGGACGGTCAGAAAAATCCCCCCTTGTGGAAAGCGCCGCACGCGCGTATAATATACGGGACAGCGCCGTATGATACTTTATGCGCCCGAGGAGAACGCTATGCTCAGCCTGCTTTGCCCGCATTGGGTGTTTGACGACTATACCGCCGTGACGCCGGAATTTTTGGGGCGGCTCGGCGTGCGCCTGCTGCTCTGCGACCTGGATTATACGCTCGCGCCCAAGCGTCAGCGCGATCCGGACAGGACGGTGAGGGCGTGGCTCGACGCGTTGAAGGCGGCGGGGATCGAGACGGTCATTCTCTCGAACAACCGAAATCCCGCGCGCGTGGAGCGCTTCTGCGCGCCGCTCGGCATCGGCTACGTCGGTCATGCGGGCAAGCCCGCCGTGCGTGGTTTCCGCGAGGCGATGGCGCGCTGCGGCGTGCCGGCGCAGGAGACGGCGATGCTCGGCGACAAGCTGCTGACCGATACGCTCGGCGCGCGGCGCAGCGGCGTGACGATGCTCATGGTGGAGCCGAAGGGCGGACCCGTGGGCGCATGGAACCATGTGCTGCACCTGATGCAGCGCCCGTTCAAAGCCGCGAGCGCGCACGATGAGCGCAAAAGAGGGAGAAATCTGCAAAAATAGCGCGCCGGACATAGAAAACTCTTGCATTGGCGCGCCGTATGCGGTAAAATATAACAGGTTAAGCACCGATACATTGTGAGATTGAGGGTCGGGACAGATCCTCGGGAATACAGGAGGAAAAATAACTATGGCAACGATCACCGCTGGCGATTTCAGGAACGGCAAAGTATTCGAGATGGACGGCAAGTATTATCAGGTCGTCGAATTCCAGCACGTCAAGCCCGGCAAGGGCGCTGCGTTCGTGCGCACCAAGATGAGAAACGTCGTCACCGGCGGCGTGACCGAGACTTCTTTCAACCCCACCGCGAAGTTCGATGAGGTGTCCATTGAGCGCAAGAACATGGAGTACAGCTACAACGACGGCGACCTCTACTACTTCATGGATCAGGAGACCTACGACATGGTCCCGCTCAACCGCGAGATGCTCGGCGACGCGTTCCGCTTCGTCAAGGAGAATACCATGTGCATGATCCTGTCCATCAAGGGCAGCGTGTTCGGCGTGGAGGCGCCCAACTTTGTCGATCTCGTCGTCACCAAGTCCGATCCGGGCGCAAAGGGCGACACGGCGACCAACGTCACCAAGCCCGCCGTCCTCGAGACCGGCGCGGAGATCAAGGTGCCGCTGTTCATCAACGAGGGCGACAAGATCCAGATCGACACCCGCACGGGCGAATACATCGGCCGTTCCAAGTAAGCAGAAGGCAGAAGGACAGCATTTGCGGAAAGGAGTATTACGATGGGTATTTCTGAAAAGGTTGCGTATCTCAAGGGGCTGATGGAAGGCATGAAGCTGGACGCGGACTCCAACGAGGGCAAGCTCTTCCGCGCGATCGCGGACGTGCTCGACGAGATCGCGCTCGAGGTCGAGGACCTGACCGACGAGGTCATGGAACTCGGCGACGGGCTGGACGTCGTGAGCGACGATCTGAGCGACGTGGAGGACGTCGTCTTTGAGGACGAGGACGACGAGTATGATGACGAGGACGACGAGGAGGAGTGCTACGCCACGACCTGCCCCGAGTGCGAGGAGG
>CAVDWO010000057.1:0-4542 GCA_963612845.1 Alistipes onderdonkii | reverse complement strand
GCGTGGACGAGTATCAGGAGCTGCTGCGCTGCTCGGTCGCCTTCGCGGGCAACGACCACCGTCTCGGCGCGCAGGAAGCACCTCCCGCCATTGTCTCCATCTTCCTCGGCACGGAGCTGGAGCGTATCATCGACGCGATCATCGGCGAGAGCGACTATGTTGACGCCGAGCGCAAGACCCTGCGCATCGGAGTGGACGTTCTGCCCGCTATCCCGCAGGATACGACCGATCGCAACCGCACCTCGCCGCTTGCCTTCACGGGCAATAAGTTCGAGTTCCGTATGCCCGGCTCCAGCCAGTCCATCGCCGGTCCGGTCACAGTGCTCAACGCCATCATGGCAGACGAGCTGCAGCAGTTCTATACCGCGCTCAAGGACGCGCCGGACTTCACCTCCGCGCTGCATGAGCTGGTGCGCGGCGCTTTCCTCGCGCATCGCCGCATCATCTTCAACGGCAACGGCTATGAGGACGCCTGGATCAAGGAAGCGGAGCGGCGCGGTCTTGCAAATCTCCGCAATACCGCCGAGGCGCTGCCCTCCTATATCCTGCCCAAGAACATCGAAATGCTCACCCGGCAGGGCGTTTACACGAAAGAGGAGATCCTCTCCCGCCACGAGATCCATATTGAGAAGTACTGCAAGGTCATTCGCATCGAGGCCGCGACACTCGTGGACATGGTCCAGCACGGTATCCTGAACGCCGCGTCGGAGTACGAAGCCGCCCTCTGCGGCACCATCTCCGCCAAGCGCACCGCCGCGCCGGAGCTGACCTGCCATGTCGAATCCTCGCTCGCCAACGCCATCGGCTCGCTCAACGAGCAGCTGCTGGATAAGACCATCGCGCTCAAGACCGCCCTTGAAACGGTCTCCGACAGCGCCGCGCCGGAGGAACTGCTGCACTATTATCACGACGAGGTCGAACAGCGCACAGAAGATGTGCGCGCGATCGTCGACAAGCTGGAAGTGTTGACGGCTTCGAAGTACTGGCCGTACCCGACCTTCTGCGAGCTGCTGTTCTCGGTATAAGTCAAAAAGGACGCTCTATCGAGCGTCCTTTTTAGAGTGATTTTTTCATATTTACCTTGGGAGGAAAGCGAAATGAAGTACATTTTCGTCACCGGCGGCGTGGTGTCGGGGCTGGGCAAGGGCATCTGCGCGGCGTCGCTCGGGCGGCTTTTGAAGCAATGCGGTCTGAAGGTCAAAAATCAGAAGTTCGATCCCTACCTCAACGTCGATCCCGGCACGATGAGCCCGTATCAGCACGGCGAGGTCTTCGTCACCGACGACGGCGCGGAGACCGACCTTGATCTCGGTCACTATGAGCGCTTCGTCGATGAGGCTCTGGATGAGAAGTCCTCCGTCTCCTCGGGCAAGATCTTCTGGAGCGTGCTCAACCGCGAGCGTCAGGGTGGATATCTCGGCGGCACAGTACAGATCATTCCCCACGTGACCGATGAGATCAAGCGCCGCATCTACGACATGGACGACGGTGAGACCGACGTTGTCATCTCCGAGATCGGCGGCACGGTCGGCGATATTGAGAGCCAGCCGTTTTTGGAAGCGATCCGTCAGGTCGCGGCAGAGCGCGGGCGCGAGAACGTGCTCTTTATCCACGTACCGCTCATCGTGACCATTCCCGGCAGCGGAGAACTCAAGAGCAAGCCCACGCAGCACTCGGTCAAGGAACTGCTCAGCGAGGGGATTCAGCCGGATGTGCTCGTTGTGCGCACGGACGAGCCGATCACCGACGATATCCGCCGCAAGATCGCGCTCTTCTGCAACGTGGAGCCGGACTGCGTCATCCAGAACGCGACGGCGTCCACGCTCTACGAAGTGCCGCTGCTGCTCGAGCGCGAGGGGCTGTGCCGCGTCGTGTGCCGTCGGCTGGGGCTCGGCGCAGGCGAGCCCGACATGGCGGAATGGCGCGCGCTCGTCGATAAGATCCACGGCGTACACCGCCGCGTGCGCATTGCGCTCGTCGGCAAGTACACCGGGCTGCACGACGCTTATCTGAGCGTCGTCGAATCGCTCTTTCATGCAGGCACCGCCTGCGACGCGAGCGTCGAGATCCAATGGATCGACTCGGAAACGCTGACGGAGGACAACATCGCGCAGAAGCTCAGCGGGTGCAGCGGTATTCTGGTTCCCGGCGGCTTCGGCGACCGCGGCATCGAGGGTATGATCCTCGCGGCGCAGTACGCGCGCGAGCACGGATTGCCGTACCTCGGCATCTGCCTCGGTATGCAGATCGCGGTCATCGAGTTCGCGCGCCACGTGCTCGGCTGGGACGACGCGACGAGCGCGGAGTTCTCCTCCACGACGGCGCACCCCGTCATCGCGCTCATGCCCGGGCAGGTCGGTGTGACCGCCAAGGGCGGCACGATGCGCCTCGGCAAGTACCCCTGCGTGCTTGGAGACGGCTCGCTCTCCCGCGCGCTGTACGGCGCACCTGAGATTTGGGAGCGCCACCGCCACCGCTACGAGTTCAACAACGATTTCCGCGACGATTTCGAAGACGCGGGACTGCGTCTCACCGGACTTTCACCTGACGGCACGCTCGTGGAGATCGTGGAGAACGCAGCGCACCCGTGGTTCGTCGGTGCGCAGTTCCACCCCGAGTTCAAGAGCCGTCCGAATAAGCCGCACCCACTGTTCCGCGGCTTTGTCGCAGCTTCTCTCGATCGCGCGGTCCTTTGACCGCGCGATTTTTTATTTTATAATACCGCTGGTAAAATGGAAAAAGCTATGGTATGATGACTTCATCATATTATCGGATACGGCAGGAGAACACAACATGAACCATCAGACCATCATCGTTCTTGACTTCGGCGGTCAGTACAACCAGCTCATCGCACGCCGCGTGCGCGAGTGCGGCGTTTACTGCGAGGTCAAGCCCTACACGACCCCGCTCGCGGAGCTGCTGGCGATGAAGCCGATCGGCTTCATCTTCACCGGCGGTCCGAACAGCGTATATCTTGAGGGCGCGCCGCACGTCGATCCCGCGCTCTTCGACGCGGGCGTGCCCGTGCTCGGCATCTGCTACGGCTGCCAGCTCATCGCGCACCACCTCGGCGGTAAGGTCGTCGCTGCAAGCGATGCCGCCGCGCGCGAATACGGCAAGACCGAGACGTTTTTCGACACCAGCTGCAAGCTCTTCCACGGTCTCCCCGAAAAGAGCGTAACGTGGATGAGCCATGGCGACTATATGGAAAAGGTGCCGGACGGTTTCTCCCTCGCCGCGCGCTCCGACGCCTGCCCCAACGTCGCCATCTGCGACGAAAAGCGCGGCTTCTACGGCGTGCAGTACCACCCCGAGGTCAACCACACGGAGTTCGGCACCGCGATGATCCGCAACTTCCTCTACGAGGTCTGCGGCGCAACGGGCGACTGGACGATGGGCGACTATAAGAACACCGCCATCGCCGCCGTGCGTGAAAAGGTCGGCTCCGGCCGTGTGCTGCTGGCGCTCTCCGGCGGCGTGGACTCGTCCGTCGTGGCGGCGCTGCTGGCTGAAGCCGTCGGTCCCCAGCTCACCTGCGTTTTTGTCGACCACGGCCTCATGCGCCTCAACGAGGGCGACGAGGTCGAAGCAGCGTTCAAGAAGTGGGACATCAACTTTGTCCGCGTGAACGCCGAGAGCCGCTTCCTTGCCAAGCTCGCGGGCGTGACCGATCCCGAGCGCAAGCGCAAGATCATCGGCGAGGAATTTATCCGCGTGTTCGAGGAGGAGTCGAAGAAGATCGGCGCGGTCGATTTCCTCGCCCAGGGCACGATCTACCCCGATGTGATCGAGTCCGGTCTCGGCAGCGCGGCGGTCATCAAGAGCCACCACAACGTCGGAGGGCTTCCCGACTATGTGGATTTCAAGGAGATCATTGAGCCGCTGCGCCTGCTCTTCAAGGACGAGGTGCGTCAGCTCGGCCGCGAGCTGGGACTGCCCGAATACCTCGTCTCCCGCCAGCCGTTCCCCGGTCCGGGGCTCGCCATCCGCATCATGGGCGAGATCACGAAGGAGAAGACCGACACGCTGCGCCTTGCCGACGCGATCTACCGCGAGGAGCTTGAAAAAGTCGGTGAAAACAAGAAGATGAACCAGTATTTCGCCGTCCTGACCGACACGCGCACCGTGGGTGTCATGGGCGACGGTCGCAGCTACGACCGTGTGCTTGCACTGCGTGCCGTGACGACCGAGGACTTCATGACCGCCGACTGGGCGCGTATCCCCTACGAGCTGCTCGACCGGATCAGCGGCCGCATCGTCAATGAGGTAAGCGGCATTAACCGCGTCGTGTACGATATCACGAGCAAACCCCCCGCAACGGTGGAGTGGGAGTAATTTCAGAGATCAAAAAATCCCGTAAACGCTGGGCTTTTTGAGCCTTGATGCCCCTCGTGGCAACGATTTGGCAGCAGAATTTCATTATTCATAAGAAAAGAGCTATCTGATTTCAAATGAAGTCAGATAGCTCTTTTCTTGTGCTATACAGCTGGAGATTAAATGGTCGTTCTAATCATTCGCCCTTGCGGGGCTCTTCAGCCCAGC
>CAVDWO010000056.1:0-4568 GCA_963612845.1 Alistipes onderdonkii | reverse complement strand
CCGGTCTCCCATTTGGAGACGCTCTGGCGCGAAACGTCCAGCGCGTCGGCAAGGTCGCCCTGCGACCAGTTCTTTTGTGCGCGCAGGCGCACGAGGTTTTCGCCAAGTGTCATACGGTGGTTCTCCTTTTCTGATGTTCTGCGCCCAGCATAGCAGAAAACGGAGGCAGCGTCCACCAAGCGGGCATGGAAATTTAGCAACCGGCGGTTGCGGGCGCAAAAAAGAGGGGGTCTCGTTCAGCCCCCTCTTTTTTGCGTGTTACATTTCGTAGTCCACGGCGACGCGGTCCACCCGGATCGCCTTGCACAGATCGCTCGCCGCGACGTGGCGGGGATCGGTCTTGTAGGCGTTCAGGTCCTCCATGCTCGCAAACTCGGCGATGAGCACGGCGTCGTAATTGCCGGCGCCGATATTCTTTGCGACCTCGCTCCTTTTGATCTGCGGGATCACACCGTCGAGCGAACGAAGGCGGGCAAGAAACTCGTCGGCCTGCGCTTCGGTCCCCTCGCGGAACTTCCACATAACGATATGACGGATCACAGCTTTTACACCTCGCGGAAAAATTATCTGGCGTTGTAGACCTCGATCGCCTTCTTGAGGATATCCATGGCGCGCTCGATCTTCGGGCACTCGAGGACGTATGCCATGCGGACCTCGTTGAGACCCTTTCCGGGCGTGGCGTACATCGGTGCGCCGGGTGCGAACATCACAGTCTCGCCGTTGTCGTTGAACTCCTCAAGCAGCCACTGCTGGAAGGTATCGGCATTGTCCACAGGGAGCGCCGCCATCAGGTAGAATGCGCCGCCCGGCACATCGAACACGACGCCGGGGATCTCGCCGAGCTTGCGGCAGAGCGTGTCGCGGCGCTTCTTATACTCGTCGCGCACGGCGGCGAAATACTCGGGACCGACGGTGTAGAGCGCGGCGGAGGCGACCTGATCGAGCGTTGCGACCGAGAGGCGCGCCTGGCAGTACTTCATCGCGTGGCTCATCAGCTGCTTGTTCTTGGAGATCAGGCAGCCGATGCGCGCGCCGCAGGCGGAGAAGCGCTTGGAGACCGTGTCGATGACGATGATATTGTCGCCCGCCTTATCAGCAAACTCGCCGAAGGACTGGAGCTTCTGCCCGCCGTAGACGAACTCGCGGTACGCCTCGTCGCCGATGAGGAAGAGGTCGTGCTTCACGGCAAGATCGACGAGCATCTCCATCTCCTCATGGCTGAGGATCACGCCGGTCGGATTGCCGGGGTTCGTGACCATGATGGCACGGGTATGCTCGTTGATGAGCGGCTCGATCTTCTCGCGGTCGGCGTAGTGGTAGCCCTCCTCCGGGCAGGTCGGGATGGGGCGGATGGACGCGCCGCAGGTGCGGGTCATGGTGTTGTAGTTGGGGTAGAACGGCTCGGGGATCAGGATCTCGTCGCCATCGTCGAGAATGCATTGCAGCGCGATGCTCAGCGCTTCGCTGCCGCCGGTGGTGATGTAGATCTCGCTCTTGTCGAAGTGCATATCGAGCTTGTCGTAGTAGCCCTGGATCGCGTCGATCAGCTCGGGGATACCGGGCGAGGGCGCGTAGGCGAGCACGGGCTGCTCGAACTCACGGATCGCCTTGAAGAAGGCGGGCGGAGTCTGCACGTCGGGCTGGCCGATGTTCAGATGATAGATGCTGACGCCGCGCTTTTCCGCCGCCACGGCGTAGGGGTGGAACTTACGCATCGGGGAAAGACCGCATTTTTCAACCTTGCTGGAAAACTTCATCAGTGTTCTCCTCCTCTTGATATGAATACGGGGTAAGCTCTTGAAAACAGTGGATTCTCTTCCAACTTTTATTATAACGCCCGCCGGCGTGAAAAGCAACTGGACCATGCGGAGAAAGACGGCGCGGCGGCTTGTGGGAATTGACGAATGGGGTCACAGCTCCGCGGCTTCGCTCTCGCCGAGCACGCGCACGCCGTGCGCCTTCAGCAGCGCCGCCGTCACGCCGTCCCCCGCCGTCAGGCGGTGGGAGAAGGTGCCGTCGTAGATCCTGCCGCAGCCGCAGCTGGGGCTTCTTTCCTTGAGCATGGCGGTCTTGCAGCCATGCCGCACGCACAGCGCGAGGGCAGCCTCCGCGCCGCGGACGTACTCCGCGGTAACGTCGCGCCCATTTGCCGTGACGACGTGGTCCGCGCGCCGCTCGGCGGGGGTGCGGGGCGTCGGCAGTCCCCCGAGCTGCTCGGGGCAGACGGGGATCAGCTCAAAGCGCGCCGCGAGCGCGCGCACGCGCTCGTCCGGCTTGCTCCCGCCGTCGTAACGGCAGGGCGCACCGAGCAGGCAGGCGGAAACGAGCAGCTTATCCATGCCGCACCTCCAGCGCCCTGCCGTTGAGCGCGGCTTCGGCAAGCGTTTCGCCCTCGTAGCGCAGCTTGAGCGAGAAAAACGGCGCGTCCTCGGCGAGCAGCCGCAGGAAGATCCGGTCGCCCTCCCACGCGGGCAGGGACGCCAGCTCCTCCCGCCTGACCCATGCAAGCTCGCCCTCGTCGCAGTCCCGGAGCGTGCCGGTGAAGCCGTCGGCGGTGAAGAGGTGCATATACTCCCCCTCCCAGCGGTCGGAGACGAAGGTCACGATGCCGCGGTAGCGCCAGGAGGTAAGCGTCAGCCCCGTTTCCTCCTTTGCCTCGCGCAGCATACATTCCTCCGGACTCTCGCCCGCTTCAAATTTGCCGCCGATGCCGATCCATTTGTCATGGTTACAGTCGTTCTCCTTCTTGGTGCGGTGGAGCATCAGGCAGCAGCCGCCGCGCTCGATGTAGATCAGCGTCGTGTTCACGGCGCGGTAAATATTGCCGTTCATAGGCGACCTCCCCTGCGGGTATTTCCCGCCCAGTATAAAGGACGCGGCGGGAAATTGCAAGCGCCGCGCGGCGGTGAAAAAAGCCGGGAGGCGCGCGCCCCCCGGTCTTTTGCATGGTATCCGTATGTCACACGATGCGCTTTGCGCCGACGTAATGGCTGGTGTAGTAGCTCGACGAGAGCGAGTCGATCGTCACCTTGCCGACGCTGTAGCGCGCGTGAATGATCTGGCCGCTGCCGATGTAGATGCCGACGTGCCCGATGGCATGGGACGAATCGGAGAAGAAGACCAGATCGCCCGGCTGAAGATCCGCCTTGGCGACGCTGTAGCCGCAGTTTTTATACTGGCTCGTCGCCGAGTGCGGCAGAGAGTAGCCGTACTGCGCGTAGAGGTAAAGCGTGAGCCCCGAGCAGTCGAACCCGCCGGGCGCGGCGCCGCCGGAGCGGTAGCGCGTGCCGAGGAAGGTCTTCGCCAGCTCGACGATCTGCTCGCCCACCGTGCCATTGGGGTCGGCGGGGTCGCGCACATACTCGCCGAGCAGCCAGCCGATCGTACCATCAAAGCTGACCTGATACCAGCCGTTCGCCTCGCCGATGATCTGCACCTGCTTGCCCGTGGAGACCTGCGTGATGCGCTCATAGTCCGTTCCCGGACCCGTGCGGACGTTGATCGTGCCGCCCGTGACGACCATGATGACCGGCTCCTCCGCCGCGGGAGTCTCCTCCACGGCGGCAGCCTCCTCGATTGCCGCCTGCTCGTCGTCGAGCGCTTCGAGCGCCGCGTCCGACTGGACGGTATCCGTCAGCACCGTCACCCTGTCAACAAGGCCGCGGATGGAGGTGCCGCTCGCCGCCTGCGCCGGAGCCATCGGCATGAGCAATCCCGCGGAGATCGCGCAGGAGAGCAGGAATGAAAATCCTCTTGAATGGTTTCTCATGTTGGGGCTTCCTTTCGTAAAAGATCGGGGCTTGTCCGCCGCCGCGGTCACATCTTGCCGCTCAGCGCGCGCTCAAGCCAGATGGAGGCGAACTCCATCGCCTCGCCGAGGCTTCCCTTCTCCGTGGAGCGCACCACGCGGTCGCGCGAGCGGAGGTTGGCGTCCGTCATCTGGAGCTGAATGGAAACGCGCTTTGCCAGCGTAATATCCTTGAGCGGCTCGGTATCGAGCACCTGCATCATCACGATATATTTATCCGCCATCGAGCCGTAGTAGATAAGATTGTCTACCCGGCGGAGGGGGTGGTCGCGGTACATGAGGCCCTGGGTCGTTTCTGCCATGGGGAACACTCCTAACATCTGAATTTGTAACCGATTTGTAACTTTGTAACCGTTTTGTAACTTTTTGCAGTATAGCATCTTCCGCCCGTCTTGTCAACCGCGGAGCGGGCAAAAAAAATAAAAGATCCCCCGAGCGCCTTTTTTCGGCGTTCGGGGGACCTTGAAAATTGCGGTGGGAAGCGCTTACTTCCCCAGATAGCTGCGCACGAGCGTTTGCAGCAGCTCGTCCCTGTCGAGCTTGCGGATCAGCGTGCGCGCGCCGTTATGGTTGGTGATGTAGGTGGGATCCTCGGACAGAATGTAGCCGACGATCTGGTTGATCGGGTTATAGCCCTTATCCTCCAGCGCGGTGTAGACCGTGGTAAGTATCTGCCGGATCTCGGTCTCCTTCTCCTGCGCGGCGTTGAACTTTCTGGTGAATTCCTCCATTTGGGGATCCCCTCCTTTCCATGCTGACA
>CAVDWO010000055.1:0-4590 GCA_963612845.1 Alistipes onderdonkii | reverse complement strand
GACGGCGCCTGCTCTCTCTGCAGCTACAAGAACAGCGAGGAAAAACCGTTCCTGATCGCGTCTGAGACCGACTTAAAGAAGATCAAAGATTATTGCAGCAGCGATGACACTAAGACCTACTTCAAAATGGTCAACGATGTGGCGATTAAGAATAACGTTACCTCGGAGCAATCACATCAGGTTCTTCAGGTAATCATTACCGGGAACGCGACGCTCGACCTGAACGGTAAAACGATAAGCGTTGACGCTTCCAATGCCAGCATCTACGGCGAAGCCACCCCCGTCCTCTTTACAGTGGAGGGAAAGAGCGCGAAGCTCACCATCAACGACAACAGCGGTGATGACTCCGGCAAGATCGACTGCGATGAGCCCCAG
Organism: Alistipes onderdonkii; assembly: GCA_963612845.1. Taxonomy (GTDB): domain Bacteria; phylum Bacillota; class Clostridia; order Oscillospirales; family Oscillospiraceae; genus Hominicoprocola. The sequence goes on along the minus strand of CAVDWO010000055.1, from coordinate 4,215 downwards.
GGGAGTCAGGTCTACGGCATCAGTGTTATGGAAGAAGCCAAGGTGGTCATCAACGGCGGCAGCTACTACGGGGCGGGTACCGCAATTCAGGTGACGACTCCGGGACCGGTTGAGATCAACGGCGGCTTCTTCGATCTGGCTCCGACCTGCAAGGCGCAGAATCCAAGTTGGGCTAAATATATCATAAACTGCATCGACCGATATTACACGCAGGGTGAGACCATTACCATGAAGGGCGGCACGGTCGTGGGCTTCGATCCGTCCGATAATCCCGAGAAGGAAGGCACCTCCTATGTCGCCGACGGCTACAAGGTCGTTTCTGAGACGCAAGACAACGGCGATACTTGGTACACCGTTGTTCCCATCGAATAACCGCACCAACCGCAAGCAAGCGCCCGAGCATGGCTCGGGCGCTTTTCCTGCAAATGCGGCGGGAATCAAGGGCGGCGCCGCACCGCCTCGACCGCGATATCCTCCGCGCGCAGCGCGCCGGCGGCAAACAGCGCGCAGATGAGCTGCCGCCGGTCCCACGCGGCGCTGCCGGGCGGCAGCCGCGCGCCGTAAGAGACCGCCAGCGTTTCGTCCGCGAGCGGCAGCACGGGACAGGCACAGGGCGGCGTGTCGGCGTCAAAGCTGACGGCAAGATCGGCGCGGAGCGTCTCGTCCCGCCGCGCCAGATACGCGCTCACGCCGCAGTCCCAGCGCAGTGCGCGGGCGAGCCGCTCATCTCCCGGGAAGCAAAGCGTCAGGTAGCGCACGCGCCGCGCGAGAGATATTGCCGCTTCCTCCGCCGCATACGCCCGCGACGCCAGCAGCGCGACGCGGGCAGAGGACGGGGATAGCCCCAGCTCCTCCATCGCGCGGCAGGCGATCTCCGCCGCCTTCGCGCGGCGCAGCGGCAGCTCCTCCGGCGGCAGGATCCCCGCGCGGGCAAACACGTCCGAATACGGATAGCCCAGTGGAAACACGGCGCGCTGCACGCGCTGCCTTTTGAGCCGCCGCGCCGCGCGCTTTGCCGAAAGGTACGCCCTCAGCCCTCCGCCACGCTCGACGTACACCGCGCGGAAGACCGCGCCGCCGAAGCCGCGCTGTCCGTCCCTCTCCCCCGCGTCCCGATAGCAGACAAGCCCCAGCATAGCGTCCTCCTTTCAGCGCAGAAAAAGCTCCCCGCCAGTATATGGCGGGGAGCGGAGCGCCTATGCGTTTTACCAGCCCTTGATATAGTCGGTCAGATAGTTGAGCGGATTGATGATCGAGCCGCCCTCGGTGATCTCGAAATGCAGATGCGGACCGCTGCTCACACCGGTCGAGCCGGTGATGCCCACGACCTGCCCCTGCGCCACATAGTCGCCCACGTTGACCGAGCGGGAGGACAGGTGCTGATAGGTCGTCGTATTGCCGCTGCCGTGGCTGACGACAACGTAATTGCCGCGGTACTTATTGTAGGAGGAGACGATGACCGTGCCCGCCTTGGCGGCGACCGCCTTGGTCGTATAGCCGACGCGGCCGATGTCGATGCCCGCGTGGTTGGTCGATGCGCCCGCGATGCCCGTGTAGCGCGCGCCGAGCGGCGAGGTGATGTACTTGCTCGAGCACGGCCAGATATAGCCGCCGTAGGTCTCCGTCGTGTCGCCGTTCTGCCGCGCAAGCTCGCGGGACAGCCGCACGATCTCCTCCTGCTGGCGGTCAAGCTCGGCGTCCATCTCAGAGATGACCTGCTTGTACTGCTTTTCGTTGGCTTTAAGCTCCGCCACGACCTTCTCCGCCGCCGCCTGCTGCTCCTTGAGCTCGCTGCGCTTGCCGAGCAGCGATTCCTTCGCCTGCTCCTGTCCGGCGAGCGATGCCTCCAGCGACGCCTTCTCCTGCTCTATCTGCTCGCGCAGGGCGCGCAGATCGTCGATGACCTTCTGGTCGCTGTCCATGATCTCACTGATAAAGTCCATCGCGCTCAGAAGCTCGGTAAAGCTCGCCGAGTGAAACAGCACCGACCAGTAGGACACCGTGCCGCGCTCCTCCATGGAGCGCACGCGCGTGCAGAATTTCTCGTACTGGCGCGCTTCCTCCTCCTCATTGTCGCGGATCTTCTGCTCGGTCTGCTCGATGAGCGACTCGTACTCGGCGATCAGCTTCTCCACGCTGCGGATTTCCGATTGCAGCACGTCGATCTGCTTGTCGATATTCGTCTTTTTCGCCAGCGCCGCGCTCTTATCGCTCTGGAGCGATTTCAGCTCCTTTTCCAGCCGCGCCTTCTCCTCGCTCATGCCGTCGAGTTCCTTTTGCAGCGCGTCGATCTCCTCCTGCGTGACGGCGGAGGCATCCTGCACCAGAGACAGCGGCGTAAGCCCGCTCACGGTGAGCGAGAGTACGACCGTGAGCACGAGCAGCGCGCGCAGCAGCTTTTTCTTCATACCGTTCACCTCACACACGCAGGAACTTGCGGATAGCCGTCAGGCTCCCGCCCACGCCGATCAGAATACCGGCGGCGGCAAAGATAGCCGCCACGGGCTGCCAGATGGACGTGAAATCCACGATCGTCAGGAGCTGCAGCCGGTCGGACATTTCGAGACTCTTCGCAACAGAGTTATACAGCAGCCATTGCAGCCCGAAGGCGAGCGCCGCGCTCAGCAGCCCCAGCAGAAAGCCCTCGTAGACGAAGGGCCAGCGGATAAATCCGTCGGTCGCACCGACCATCTTCATAATGGCGATCTCGTCACGCCGGTCGAAGGTCGTGAGCTTGATGGTGTTGGAGATGATAAAGACCGACACCAGCAGCAGTATCGCGATCAACGCGATGCAAACCACACCCGCCACGTTGCGCAGCGTAATGAAGCCGCCGGCGATATCCTCGTCCACGCGCACCTTCGCCACACCCTCGACGTTGTCGTAAATATCCTGCGCCGTCTCTCCCGCGATATTCAGGTCGTAGACATAGACCGCGTAGCGGTCGCGCAGGATCTCGGGGTCGAGGTTCTGGAACAGCTCATCCCCCTCGTACTTGCTTTCAAAAAGCGTGATCGCCTCTTCCTTGGTGATGAACTGGCAGCTCTTGACGTTAGGGCGGGCTTCGATGGCTCGTCCGACCGCCGCAGTCTGCTCCTCGTCGCAGTCCTCATCCACAAAGGCAAGGATCTCGTATTCGCTCTCAAGCTGCTGCAGCTGCACCTGCGCATTGTAAGCCACGAGCGTGAATGTGCCCATAACTACAAGGCAGGCGACCGTGATGCCCACGGCGGCAAAGGACATGAAGCCGTGCGAGAACATATTGCGCACGCCCTCGCCGAAAAAGTATGTAAAATCGTGTCTCCGCATAGCCCTTACCTCACGTTGTAGCCGACGCCGTCGCCCGTGATGAGTCCCTGCTCAAGCGAGATGACGCGCTTCTGGAACTGATCGACCAGCGTTTTCTCATGGGTGACGACGAGCATGGTCGTGCCGAGCTGATTGATGCGCTCGAGCAGGCGCATGATCTCCAGCGAGCGCGCGGGGTCAAGGTTGCCGGTCGGCTCGTCGGCAATGATGGTGCTGGGGTTGTTGATGAGCGCGCGAGCGATGGCAACGCGCTGCTGCTCGCCGCCGGAAAGCTCATTGGGGTAGCGGTCGGTCTTCTCCGACAATCCCACCAGCTCGAGCACATAGGGGATGCGCTTTCTGATCTCGCGCGGCGAGGCGCCCACGGCGCGCATGGCAAAGCTCAGATTCTCGTAGACCGTTTTTTTCTCGATCAGGCGGAAATCCTGAAAGATGACGCCGACGGAGCGGCGCAGCAGCGGGATCTGCCGCTCGGCAATATTCGTCAGGCTGAAGCCATTGACGGCAATCTGCCCCTCGGTTGGTGTGATCTCGCCGGTGAGCAGCTTGATGATCGTAGACTTCCCGCTGCCGCTCGGTCCGACGAGGAATACGAACTCTCCGTCCTCAATGCGGAGTGAGATCCCCCGCAGCGCGTGCGTCCCGCTCTCGTATTCCTTTACCACATCGTTCAGCCGTATCATGCCTGTCCCCCGTTTTCCGGCAGGTTCTGACCGGAACCCGCATTTTTCTATATTTTATTATAGCGCGGCAGGCGCGCAATAGCAACTGGAAATTATGTCAACTTTCAATTTTTTTGCTGAAAACAGGAAAAAGCGGGAGCCGTCCGTGGAGGACGGCTCCCGCCCAGCCTGTCGAAAAAGCTCAGCGAGTGCTGGGCTTTTTCTCATGCGAGTGGTACAATAG
>CAVDWO010000054.1:0-4945 GCA_963612845.1 Alistipes onderdonkii | reverse complement strand
GCCCGGTACCGCTCGCAGGTGTCGTGGCAGCCGGGACGCCGCTGCGTGCATTGGTAGCAGCCGTTCTTCTTTCTCACTTTTCCCGCCCCCTCAGAACTTGAAGCTCTCGCGCAGCTTGTAGCCGAAGACCTCGGCCTCGGCGGTGAAGTAGCGGTGCTCACGATTGACGTAGACGACGCGCCCGTTCAGCTTGTCCGTCCCCCGCGCGCTGCGCAGGTCCTGCGCGCCGTAGATGCCCTCGTAGGCGCAGGGCTTCCAGCTGTACGGCTCTCCGACGTATGGCATATATCTCTCCTCCTCACCGGCGCTTCTCGCCGCTCATGCGCGCCCGGCGCTCGTTCTGCTCGATCGTGATCTGATCCTGCCGGACGTCCCGCGCCGACCGCAGCTCCATCGGCGTGAAGGTCTGCTTGTCGCCGTCGAACCAGAGCAGCGTCCGCAGCAGGAGACCCTCCTTGTTCTTCACGATGCGCAGGTAGCGCGTTTTCGCGGGGTCGTAGTCCCCGCCCTCGACAGGGCGGTAGATCATGAAGATCATATCCGCGTCCTGCTCAAGCTGCCCGCTCTCCTTCAGGTCGCTCATGCGCGGCTCGTTCTGCTGCGGCTTGCCCTTCTTCGGCGCCGCCTGCCTGTCCTCGCGCGTGAGCTGCGCCAGCTCGACAACGAGCTTCCCGCGGCTCTGGGCGAAGGCGTGCAGCGCGCGGGAGATCTCCGCGACCTGCTCGCTGCGCATCGCGCGCGTCGTGTCCGGCCGGATCAGCTGCACGTAGTCGATGAACACTACGTCGAAGTCGTAGGCTTCGGCGGCGCTGATGATATCCTGCACACCGTAGCCCGCCGCCTCGATCAGCGTGAACCTGAGACCGGCAGCCTCCGCGCTCCGCGCGGCGAAGCGCTCCCAGTCCGCGGCGCTCAGGTCGCGGCGCTTGATCGCTGTGAAGCTGATGTCGTTCAGCGCCGCCATGACGCGGTCCGTCACCTTCCGGTGGTCCGTTTCGAGCGAGAAGAAGCCGACGCGCCACCTCCGCGCCATCCTCATCGCCATCTGGAGCGCGAGCGCGGTCTTGCCGTCGCTCGGGTAGCCGCCGATGATCACGACGTCCCCGCGCTGTGTGTAGGTACCGTCGTCGACCTCGGCGAGCCCGTAGCGGACATACTGCGGCGGCGTCTTGTCCGTCTGCCGCGCCGCGAAGTCCTGCAGCATATCCTCCATGCTGTACGCCTTGAGCTGCCGCCCGCCGCCCGATTCCTGCTGTGCCTTCGCGGTCAGTACGCGGCACTCCTCGGCGGTGGAGGCTTCCGCCATCTGCACGCCGAGCGCCTTCATGCGGCGCACGAACGCCTGCTCCGCCATCGCCGCGGCGTACTCGCGCCAGTTCGCGCTGGTCGTCGTGATCTCGACGAGCTGCAGGAGGTAGCTCTCGGACTCCGCCTTGCCGATCCGGTCGCGGATCATCACGGGATTCACCGGCTTGGCGCGGAGGTACAGCTCGCGCGCCGCGCGGAAGATCTTCCGGTTGAGCTCGACGCCGAAGTCCTGCTCACGGACGGTGAACAGCACGTCCTTGACGATGTTCTCGTCGATCAGCAGCGCGCCGATGACGGCGGTCTCCGCCTCCAGCCCCGGGCGCGCAGTCTCTTTTTCTGCCACCGCTCACACCCCCCAGCCGAGCGGCAGCTCCGCGACCTGACCCGCCGCGCTTGGCAGCTCGTCCGGCTTGAGCTCGTAGACGGTCAGCCAGTTCATGCTCGTCGCCTTGTCGAGCAGGGCGAGCTTCACCTCGCGCCTGCCGCCGGAGAGCTTGTCCAGCCTGTTCAGGATCCCCGTCAGCGCCCGCCCGGTCTTCACAGCTTTCCCGCGGTCGATCGCGGCACGGTTCTCGAGCAGCCCCGTCAGCGCATCAAGTAGCTCCCGGTCCTCGCCGCAGTACGCGGCGACGCGTTCGGAAATTTCACGGGGGATATAGGGGGTTCTTTTATTATTTTCTTTTATAATCTGTTCCGGTCGAAAAACCGTTGACGGTTTTTGCCGTTGACGGTGTTTCTGGGCAACGGTCGGATTTTGGGCGTCACCGTTGCCCGAAAACCCGTCCAACGGTGGAGCGTCCTGAAGCACGTAAACGTTGCCCGAGAACTGCCCGCCCTCGCCGTGCACCTGTTCGCGGACGAGGTAGCCGACCGTCTCCAGCTCGCGCACCATGCGCCGGAGCTTCTCGCGCCCGCAGTTAGCTTTGACCGCGAGCCCCGTCACGGTGTAGTCCCAGTCGGTCGGGAGGCTCAGCATCAGGGCGAGCAGCCCGCGCGTCTCCAGTGTGAGCCGCCCGTCCTGCGCGGCGCTGCGCGACAGCGAGAAGTACCCCCGCTCACGAATAACGATCCTTGCGTCTGCCATGATTCCCTCCGTCCAGCGCCACCAGCGCCCGTGTGATCCACCAGCTCAGCGTGCCCGTGCCGACGAGCACGAGGAAAAGCGTCATGCCGGTCATCGGGCATACACCCCCTTTGCAAAAAGGGGCTTGCGCTTTTCGCGCGAGTGTGCTATACTGTTTCTGCAATCGTTTTCGGGGTTTTTACTCCGGGACACGGAACGCTTTGAGGTGCCAGCCTCGGGGCGTTCTTTTTTTGTCTCCGCGGAGTAGATCACCTGATAGGCTGCGGCGATGGTCTCGCGCAGGTCTCGGACGATCTCGTCGAACTCCGGGCGCTCGTCCTCGTCGATCCTGCCGTCCTCGGCGATGTGCAGCAGTCCCACGAGCCGGTCAGCTGCGTCGCGCAGGCGGTTGGTGAGCGTCAGCGTCGCCATCGGCAGCGGTTTGACCTCAACCTCCGGCAGCACGCCCAGCACATCCGTCGCCTCCGCATGCTCCAGCGCCAGCCATGGAACGTCGTAGACCTCGCACATCTTCGCCACCGTCTCGTCCGGTGGGACGCGCCTGCCGCCCTCGTAGAGCTTCAGGCTCTCGCTTGAGATGTCGAGCAGCTCGGCTGCCTGTTCCTGCGTGAGGAAGGTAGCTTTCCTTGCCCTCTGGTACAAATTCGGGTATTCTGAATACATGGACTTCTTCTCCTTTCTGTGCTACGGTAATCTCAACTCAGCGGGCAAGGATAGACGCCAGCACCGGCGCGGCGATCCCGCGGCGGTCGATGCCGTACCGCTGCGCCGCTGTCCGCGGGTCGATGCCGAGGTAGCCGCCGACGTCCTTTGCCGTCAGCAGGCGGCGGTTCTCCGTGTACTCCAGCAGATCCGCCAGCACCGCCCTGTAGGTCTCCTTCTCGCGCGGCATGGTTACGCCTCCTTTCTCGTCTCTGCGGCGCGCGCCGCCTCGCGCAGCGCGTCCTCGTCGTAAAGCTCGCTCACCTCGCACCCCAGCACTGCGGCGATGGTCGGCAGCTTGTCCGCGGTCGGGATCGACTTCCCGCTCTCCCACATGCAGACGGAGGCCTTGTCGATGCCGAGCGCCCGCGCCAGCTCCGTTTGCGTCACGCCGCGCGCCGCGCGCAGCTCGCGGATTCGGAATTTTTTCAAAATCGTCACTCCTTCCTCTTGCTTTTTCAAAAAAGCTGTGGTATATATTGGGTACGGCTTAACCGTGCCCCTATCGTAATTCGTCAACCGGCGATTGTCAAGCGGTTTTTCTCAAACTGGAGAATATTTGTAAAAATAGCCAATTCCTTATAAGTGGGTAGCCCTCATGCAGTTGGACGCTTTTGTGCAAAATGTTAAATACTACTGCGAGTTAAACGGCGTCAAGCCCACGGTCGCCTGCGCCAAGAGCGGAGCAGGGAAGGACCTGCTTGGTCAACTGACAAAGCGAGGCACCGTCCCCTCTGTCGAGCGCGTGCAGCTGCTCGCGCAGTACCTCGGCTGCACCGTGTCCGACCTGCTGGGCGAGGAAAGAAAAGGCAGCCCGCCCTCCGAAGAGGACGAGCTGCGCAGGTTGTACGCTTCGCTCACGGCGCAGAACAGGGAGAAGGCGAAGGACTATCTTGCTCTGCTTTTAAGCGCGCAAGATAAGCCGTGAAGCGCTCGCGGTTCTCCGGCGTGAGCTGCCGGAACTGCTCGAGGATGTACTGCGGGATCTGGTCGGTCATGTCTGCGGTCTCCTTTTCAAAATTTCGAGGAGGCTTTCCCGAAGTTAATTTCTCTATAAAGCGGCCCCGCCGCCTCTGCAACAGACGGCGGAGCCATGCAGCAGCCCAATCATTCAGCGGGGGAGCTGCTACGCCTTCATCGTAGCAGAGCGCGTTCTCCCTGTCTACACCGCGGTCCGCCATCGTGTGCCCGAATCGGGCACGCCCTCGTCCGCGCGGGCGAAAACGCGGCGGCAGCGGAGAAAGAAGGCGTCTTCATGGCTACGATCAACGAGGTCCTGCCCTTCGTGGACGAGTATCCCGCACGCATTCGCCGCGCGAAGGAGGACAGGCGTCTGACTATCAGCGAACTCGCCGAACTCTCCGGCGTCTCGCAGAGCGTCGTCGCCAAGACCACGGCAGGCTCGCAGGTGGACGCGAAGCTCATCAACGCCGCGGCGCTATGCAAGGCGCTTGGGCTCTCGCGCGATGAGGTCTGCGGGCTGGAGCGCGCCACCGAAACGGACGAAGGGCTGCGCCGCCGTCTCCACGAATCGGAGGTCGAGCACGCCCGCATCTCCGGGGAGGCTTCCGCCGCGCGCGAGCAGAACGACGCGCTGCGCAAGCGCCTGCGGACGCAGCGGTTCCAGACCGTCGCGCTGCTGTGCATCTGCGCGATGCTCGTCGTGGCGCTGATTGCATATTTACTCATCGACCTCAACATCCGCGGCGAGGGCTTGATCCTGTTCGGCAGCCCGACCGCTGTCGCGTGGGGCGTTATTCTGTTGGTCTGCATCGCCGTCCTCGTTCTGGGCTGGTCGGCGCTGCAAGCTATTAAAGACTGATCGTGCCCGATTCGGGCACAGGGGAGGCT
>CAVDWO010000053.1:0-5199 GCA_963612845.1 Alistipes onderdonkii | reverse complement strand
ATGAATCGAAAAAGTCCGCTCGCGCGAGCGGACTTTTTTTGTAAGAAAACGCGCTTACGCGCGTCTTATGATCGGAAGGGGGAACGGCGCATGACGGATTTCGAGCAGGTCTATGTGATCTACTTTGACGATGTTTACCGCTTTCTGCTCTCCCTCTCCGGCAGCGAGAGCACGGCGGAGGAGCTGACAGCCGAGACTTTCTTCCGCGCCCTGAGCGCGCTGGACAGATTCCGCGGCGAGTGCAGCGTGCGCGTCTGGCTGTGTCAGATCGCGAAGAATCTGTACTACTCGCAGACGCGCAGGGACGCCCGCCTGACGCCGCTCGATGAGTGCGCCGTTCCCGCCGAGGACGCTGCCGAGCGCCTGTCGGACCGCAGCGAGGCGGAGACCATCCGGCAATGTCTGCACGAGCTGCCGGAGCCGTACAAGGAGGTATTTTTGTGGCGCGTTTATGGCGAGAGGAGCTTCAAGGAGATCGCAAAGCTGTTCGGAAAGACGGAAAACTGGGCGTGCGTCACCTATCATCGCGCCCGAAAAATGATCCGCCGGAGGCTGGACGGCTGAGCGGAAAGGGAGGAGGAGACATGGAAAACAAGGAAGAGAACTGCCCCATCGTGCAGGATCTGCTGCCGCTTTACACTGAGGATATGGTAAAGCCGGCAACAAGGCGCTTTGTGGAGAAGCATCTGGAGCGCTGCGCCGCCTGCCGCGCCGAGCTTGACTCCCTGCACGGGGAGGAGCGGGAGGAGCCGACGGTCGCTCCGCTGCGGGAGATCGGCAGGAGCATCAAGAGGAAGCGCGCGACCGCCGTGCTGCTTGCCGTCACGCTGGCGCTGACGCTGGCGGCGGCGGGCTTTGCCTATGTCACCGCGCCGCAGTATGTTCCCTATGACGAGTCAGAGTGGCAGCTCACAGCCCTGTGCAGGAGGGCGGACGGCTCGCTCTCCACGCTGTACGATCAAACGGAGCTTGGGAGCATTTCCCGTATTATGCTCGTGCTGGACTCGCCCGTTTCCGGCGCGAGGGTGGATGCCGCGATCGATGAGAACGGAAAGACGCTTTATTTCATCAGCGCGTGGCGCACGCTGTGGGACGAATGGCGGGGGAAATTTGACGCCGCGGGCGAAGCGGGCGCGGTGCGTGACGCGCTGTATGTCCGGGAAGCCGCCGCCGCGCTTCTGCGCGGCGATGCGGGGAGCGCTGCCGCGTGCTCCGGCGGCACCTATCTTTTCACGTTCGACGTCGAGAACTGCGGGGGGATCTACTACTCGTCGAACAACGGGCAGGAGGATATCCTGCTCCACGGCGGCGATGGGGATATGGACGAGGGCGTCATTTCGCTGCCGCGGCTGGCGCTGGGGTATTACGTCCTGCTATCATTGGCTGTTTTTATTACGTTTGGTATTGCATGGCTCGTCTGCCGGAGGAAAAAAGCGGGTAGGGTGCTGGGGTATCTCGCGCTCGTCCCTGCGTGCTATCTCGCCGGACATCTGCTCGTCAAGGGCTTTACGACGACAAGCTACCAGATGCAGCGCGACTTCTCGCTCGTTGTGCTTGCTGCGGTGCTGCTCTACTGCGCGGCGCTGCTGGCGCTCGGTCTGCGGGAGCAGAGGCGGAGCGGGCTTTGAACGAAAAAGGAGGGCGGAACGCCCTCCTTTCAGTTATCCTCTCTCCCCTTGTCCAGCCGCGCGAGAATCTGCTGGAAGCCGACAAAGACCATGCCGATCAGGAAGGCTGCCGTCCAGCAGCGCAGTGCGTCGGAGAATACAAAATGCCACGAGGCGGAATTGATCGAGTTCAGGTCAAGCTGGCTGCCCGCGCGCAGCCCGAGCAGGAAGCCGACGGCGAAAACAATGATGGCGAGATGACCGAAAAGATCGCCGCCCGCGAGCCGCTCCGCGCGTGTGGAGACGCGCTTTTCACCCGGGTAGAGCAGCGCGTTCGGATCGGTCTCAAGCGCGGCGCTGATGCGCACCAGCATATCGAGGTCGGGGTAGGAATTGCTCCGCTCCCAGCTTGAAACGGTTTGGCGGGAGACTGAGAGCCGTTCCGCGAGCACGTCCTGCGAAAGATTCGCCTGCTTGCGCAGGCGGCGTAAATTGGAACTGAAATCAGACATACGGCGCGTCCTCCTTTGCTGTGCCGATTATAGCAGGAAAGCGGCGCGCAGGCAAGCAAAGCTTCTTTGCGGGGGCGGATCGCCGCGGGAAAGCCGGTATATCTCTCCGAAATCAAGAAGAAGGACCTGCGGCTGCAAGTCCTTCTTCTGGTGCCTCGTCCGGGATTCGAACCCGGGACACCCTGCTTAAAAGGCAGGTGCTCTGCCGACTGAGCTAACGAAGCGGCTGTTCAATTTTATCGAAACCGCCGGCGCGGTCAAACCTCTGGCAGGGATGGCTGGACTCGAACCAGCGAATGAGGGAGTCAAAGTCCCTTGCCTTACCGCTTGGCTACACCCCTATAGGGAAGAGAGGGCTCGGGTCGGACCCCGATCCCTCTCTTTTTGTGGGGTGGGTAAAGGGACTCGAACCCTCGACACCCGGAACCACAATCCGGTGCTCTAACCAACTGAGCTACACCCACCACATATCCTGTATCCGTGCGATATTTGCCGCTTTGCTGAGAGCCTCATGGTACGCCAGAAGGGATTCGAACCCCCGGCCTACTGCTTAGAAGGCAGTTGCTCTATCCAACTGAGCTACTGGCGCAAATGGAATGGAGCAGGTGACGGGAATCGAACCCGCATCCCCAGCTTGGAAGGCTGGTGCCCTGGCCATTGTGCTACACCTGCATTCGCCCTCCGCAAAAATCGTCAGCTTAGATATAATAGCATCAAACGGCACTGTTGTCAACAGCTTTCGGGAAATTCCTTTCGCTTTTTTGCACTGCCGTAAAAAAGCGAAAAAGGGCAGATGAATATACGCGCTGCCGCGAAAAAAAGACCTTGCAAGACGGCAGGAAGTGTGGCATAATATACTGCGCTGATGTGCAGCGGTATCGAAGTGGTCATAACGGGGCTGACTCGAAATCAGTTTGAGGGAAACCTCACGAGGGTTCGAATCCCTCCCGCTGCGCCAGAAGAAAAGGAACCTGTTTTTCGCTTTATCGAAAAACAGGTTCCTTTTTGTTTTAGATACCTTGGAGTGCCGCTATGATCTGCGATGCGGGCAGGATCATGCAAGCCGCGCGTAGGGGGGAAGGCTGACGTTTCTTCCGCTTGCTGTGAATTTTATACGTTGAAGCGGAAGTAGATCATATCGCCGTCCTTGACGATATAGTCCTTGCCCTCACTGCGGAGCAGCCCTTTCTCCTTTGCCGCAGCGACGCTGCCGCAGCGGAGCATATCGGCAAAATTGATCGTCTCGGCGCGGATGAAGCCGCGCTCGATGTCGGAGTGGATCTTGCCTGCTGCCTGCGGCGCCTTGGTGCCGTTTTTGATGGTCCAGGCGCGGCACTCGTCCTCGCCGTAGGTGAGGAAGGAGATCAGCCCGAGCAGCGCGTAGGAGCACTTGATGAGACGGTCGAGACCGGACTCCTGAATGCCCAGTTCCTCAAGGAACAGCGCGCGGTCGTCGCCGTCGAGCTCGGCGATGTCCTGCTCGAGCTTGGCGCAGATGGGCAGCACCTGTGCGCCCTCGCGGTCGGCAAGCTCCCTGACCTGCTGCAAATACTGATTGCCGTCCTGATTTGCAAAGCCGTTCTCGTCCATGTTTGCGGCGTAGATGATGGGCTTGAGGCTCAAAAGGTCGGCGGTCGCGATCAGCTCCGCATCGTCGGCGGAGACATCGAACGTGCGTGCGCTCCTGCCTGCGTCGAGATGCCCCGCGAGCGCCGAGAAAACCTCGACCTCATGCAGGAACTTTTTATCGCCTTTCGCCATCTTCTGCGCCTTTTCCACGCGGCGCTCGACCATCTCAAGGTCAGCCATGATCAGCTCTAAGTCGATGGTCTCAATGTCGCCCAGCGGATCGACGGGCACGTTCGTGCTCGCGTCAGAGACGACGTGCATGATGTTCTCGTCGTCAAAGCAGCGCACGACGTGGACGATCGCGTCCGTGCGGCGGATATTCTCGAGAAACTTGTTGCCGAGCCCTGCGCCGCGGCTCGCGCCCTTGACGAGCCCCGCGATATCGACAAACTCGATGACGGCGGGCGTTTTCTTCTTCGGGTGGTACATCTCGGCGAGCTTGTCCAGCCGCTCGTCCGGCACGGCGACCATGCCGACGTTCGGCTCGATGGTGCAGAAGGGATAGTTGGCGCTCTCCGCGCCCGCATTGGTGATGGCGTTGAACAAAGTGGACTTGCCGACGTTCGGCAGCCCCACGATACCTAATTTCATTCCCTCTCTCCTTATTCGCAGGGCGCGGCGGCGCCCGGTCTGTCACGCCGATTATAGCAGATTGCGCCCGCGCGCTCAAGCAATTTTTTGAAATTCGTTGCTGCGTTGTACCGATTCGTCCCACCGCCCCGTGCCTTACAGCTATGGCTGTAAGGCATTTTTTTGCCGCCAACAAAATGAGAGGAGAAAAAATCATGCAGAACACCACCAACTACAGTCTCCCGACTTGGGAGCAGGACGACCAGATCAAAATGTCCGACTTCAACGCCCTCACCGCCAAGCTCGACGCGGCGCTCAAGTCCAACGCCGACGCCGTCGCGTCAGAGGTCACCGCCCGCGAGTCCGCCGTCTCCGCCAAGGCGGACGCGACCGCCCTCGCCGCCGAAATCAGCGCGCGCCAGAGCGCCGTCAGCGCCGAGCAGTCCGCCCGCGCGGGCGCGCTCGCCGCCGTCGCCAAAAACCTCGGCGCGGCGGGGCACAACCTCCGCATCGCGTTCGGCACCTACTCCGGCGCGGGGACCTACGGGTCCAAAAACCCCTGCGCGCTCAGCTGCGGCTTCTACCCCGTCGCCGCGTTCGCCGCGCCGACCTATTCCGACAGCATGAAAAACCCCACCGTCTTCCTGCGGCCGGGCGCTTACGCCTGCGCGCTGGAGGGCGGCAGCTACGGCCAGCTGAAGGTCGCGTGGAACGACAGCGGGCTGACGTGGTACAACGGCAACACCAGCGAGGCAAGGCTCCAGCTCAACGCCTCGGGCGTGACCTACGCCTACGCGCTGCTCGGCTACGACAAGGCCGCCGAGGAAGCATAAAAAAAGAAGCCCCGAGGGGCTTCTTTTTTTTTGTTTGGCACGGGTCTT
>CAVDWO010000052.1:4445-5509 GCA_963612845.1 Alistipes onderdonkii | reverse complement strand
TTTGCAAAAAAGGGGAAGGACGCGGCGCGAGCCGAGTCCTTCCCTCTTCAGCGGGTGCGAGGACCATCATGGATAAAGATGGTTTCGGAGCTGTTCAGCGTGCGTCTCTGCCGGGCATCATGCCGAAGATGCCGCCAGCCCAAAGCCGTGGGAACTACGCGCAGGCTCCTCTATCAACGCTTCCTGCGCTCCGACGAGGAGGGGATCTCCATCGCCATGCGGTATTTTGCCACCGCGCGGCGGCTGACCTCGATGCCGAGCGCCGAGAGCGCGAGCCGCAGCGCTTCGTCCGAAAGCGGCGCTGAGGGATCCTCTGCCCGGATCAGACCGCTGATACGCTGCTTGACCGCCTGAGAGGACACGGCGTCGTCGGAGCGGATGGCGGTCGTGAAAAAGCCTCGCAGCGGCAGGACGCAGCCCTGAAACTGAATGTATTTATTCTGCACGGCGCGGCTCACCGTGGAGGTACTCACGCCCAGCTTTTCCGCAAGCTGCTGCATCGTGACCGGAGCAAGCGCTCCGTCCGCACAGAAGAAGTCCCGCTGCTCGGCGGCAATGAGCGTGAGCAGCTGCAAAAGCGTGTCGCAGCGCGTATGTACGCCCTTGATGAGGGCGCGCGCCTCAGTGAGCTTTTCGCGCACATAGCGCTGCACCTCGGGATCGCCGCAGGTGGTGAGCAGCGCGGAATATTCGGCGTTGACCGAAAGCCGCGGCAGGATGCGCTCGTTCAGCTCGACCGCCACCCGCCCCTGCTCCACGGAAAACACCGCGTCGGGCGCGATATAGGGCACCGGCTCGCCACCGGCGAAGCTGCGCGAGGGGATCGGCTCGAGCGCGAGCACTATTGCCGCCGCCTGCTTTGCCTCGCTTACGCTGACGCCCAGCATCGCGGCAAGACCGCCGTAGTCGCGCTTTCCCAGCAGCTCCAGCCCGTCGCGGGCGATGGCGAGCGTCAGCGGGCTGAACGCGCGGCTCTGCGCCAGCTGCAGGATCAGGCACTCGGAAAGGCTGCGCGCGCCGACGCCCGGCGGGTCGAGCATCTGCACGGCGTACAGCGCCTGCTC
>CAVDWO010000052.1:2167-3999 GCA_963612845.1 Alistipes onderdonkii | reverse complement strand
GCGCCTGCTCCAGCTTCACCGTTCTCCCCGCCTTTCCCTCTGATATCAAGATAAGAATAATGTTTTTTCCGCAATTTTGCAAGCAGAACATCATTCCGAGTGAAATCATGCAAAGGCTTACCGGTATATTTGTATTATAGTGCTGATTGTTAAGAGACACCGCGGGGTTTGCCGGGAGCGGAATAGCGCTTGATGAGCGCCCACAGGGTATTCACCAGCGCCCAGCCGAGCCCCGTCGCCAGCGCCACGGCGGGCAGTCCCATTCTTCCGACCAGCAGCCACGAGAGAACGACGCGCAGGGCGATGTGGCTCGCTGCGCCGAGGAAGGGAATGGAGACCCTCCCGATGCCGTTGAAATATCCCGCAAAGGTGTTGCCGGTGAAGCAGAGCGTGTAGAACAGCGCCACGAGCTTCATATAATCGCGCGCGTTCTCAAACGCCGCGCCGCTGTACTCCCCCAGCATGAAGCCGACGGACGCGCCCGCGCTGACGTACATGATGAGCGACATCGCAAGCCCCATCGCGAGCATCAGCAGCAGGCTGCTGCGGAAGGACTCGCGCACGCGCTCCTCCTTCCCCGCGCCGCGGTTCTGCGCCACGAGCACGGAGGTCGCGGCGCTGCCGCTGTCGCCGAACGAGTTGGCGAAGCCCTCGATGCGCGTCGTCGCCGTGTAGGCGGAGATCATCTCCGTGCCGCCGGTGTTGACCGCGCCCTGCACGAGCAGCTTGCCGATGTAAAGGCTCGACTGGTGCAGGCCGGTGACGAAGCTGAAGTGCGCCGATCTCCGCAGCAATGCGCGGTCCATTCGGCAGTCCTCACGGCGGAAGATCAGCTCCGGCGCCTTGCGCCGCAGGTAGACGATGCACACCGCGGCGGAGATCGCCTGCGAAGCGGCGGTCGCCCACGCCGCGCCGGAGATGCCCCAATGGAGCCCCGCGACGAACCAGCAGTCCAGCGCGACATTGATCGTCACCGCCGCGGCAAGCGCCATCAGCGCCGCATTTGCCCGTCCGATGGCGCGCAGCAGTGCGCCGTAGAGATTGTAGAGGAACGCCGCGGGCAGACTGACGAGAATGACCGTGAGGTAAGCCGTTACAAGACTCTTTAGCTCCTCCGGTGTCTGAATGAGCCGCAGCAGCGGCGGCAGGAGAAGAAAGCCCAGCCCGCTGCAAATGACCGTTGCCAGTGCTCCGAAGGAGAGCGACAGCCAGTGCTCGCGGCGGAACGCCGCGCGGTCGCCCGCACCGTAAAGCTCGGCAAAGATGACGGAGATGCCCGTGCAGGCTCCCGTGATCATGAAGAGGAAAAGATTCATCACCGAGCCTGCGACACCCACTGCCGCAAACTCCGGCTCGCCCGCGAAGCGGCCGAGGATAAAGGCGTCCGCCGTGTTGTAGAGCTGCTGGAGGATATTTCCCATGATGAGCGGCGCGGCGAGGCGCAGCAGATGCTGCGTGATGCTGCCGCTCGTGAGGTCGTAGGAGCGTGCCATCGGATCACCCGTTTCAAAGAATTTGACAACAGTATACCACCGCGCTATACTTTGCGTAAACTGATAGATTTTCATGGTATCTTTGACAGTTTAGCAATTGACAATGCGCGCGTGTTCGCCCGCTGCGGCGTGATGCCGAACCTCAAGTTCTCCGCGATAGACTCCCTTGCGACCTACTCGATGGTCGAGGCGGGACCGGGGCTGAGCATGAACAACGCCATCAACGGGCGCGCCCGGTCGGGCAAGGTCTGCATCCTGCCGCTCGACCCGCCGCAGATCGTGGAGATCGGGATCGCGTCGCTGCCGGATCTTTCACCGGCGGCACGGGCGTTTTTATCC
>CAVDWO010000052.1:0-1970 GCA_963612845.1 Alistipes onderdonkii | reverse complement strand
CACGATGAAGAAGATCTGCGTAGTATATAGAAACCGACAGAATCCGGCGGCGATCGCGTGGCTTGACAACTGCCTCAAGCGGGTCTACGAGGACTATGTAAATATCGAGGACTGCTTTATGGAGGAGCTGGAGGACGAGACGCGCCTGTCGGCAGATGCCTTCCTTGTGATCAGCAGCAGCCTGCTGCCGAAGCTGCGCCGCCACACGACCTCGCTGAAAAACGTAGTGACGATGACGCGCAGCGTCAAAAAGGAGTATCTTCCCGCGATCCTCGCCATTCCGACCGGCACGGACGTGCTGCTGGTCAACGACACGGTGCAGAGCTCGAAGGAAATGGCGCTCATGTTCTACGAACTTGGCATCGGGCATCTGAATCTGATCCCCTACGACAAGGATCGCGAGCAGGAGGGGCTCTACCGCGGCCTGCGCTATGCCATCACGCCGAACGAGCCGCAGATGCTCCCGCCGTATATCGAACACGTCATCAATACGGAGTACCGCGAGATCGGCTTTGATTCTATGGTTCATCTGATGGAAGTGCTGGATCTGAACAATGCGCGCGTGACCTATAACCTGATCAAATACATCTCCGACATCGTTGAGCCCATGCAGCACTATCGAACCAGCTATTTCAACAATTTTCTCAAGGAACGCGTGCTCAACGAATACGTTTATGATTCGCCCGGGGCGGTGCTGGCGCTCGACGCCGACGACCGCATCGTTTACGGCAACCACCGCGCGCAGATTCTGTTCGGAACGGATTCCACGGGCTTTGTGCGCCTCGGCGTTCAGCTTCCCGCACCGCTGCTGCAGCTCATTCATACGGAGCAGGATATTGCGCAGTATCCGCTCACGCTGGAGGAAAAGGACTTTATCCTGGACAAGACCGCGGTCGTTCTGGGCGAGGAACGGATAGGCTGCCTCGTCACGTTGCAGGACGAGATCGTGCTCAAGAGGATCGAGACATTGTTCAACAAACGCCTGCGGGAAAAGGGGCTTTACGCAAAGCATGTCTTTGGCGATATCCAGCACGTTTCCGAAAGCATGAGCCGCTGCATCCAGATGGCAAAAAAAGCCGCCGTGACGGACTATACCATCCTGATCGGCGGAGAGAGCGGCACAGGCAAGGAGCTGCTGGCGCAGGCGATCCACAACTATTCCGATCGCAAGAACATGCCCTTTATCGCCGTGAACTGCGCGGCGATCTCGGAGTCGCTGCTCGAATCGGAGCTGTTCGGCTATGAGGAGGGGGCTTTTACCGGCGCGAGCAAAAAGGGAAAGCTCGGCTATTTTGAGCAAGCCAACCGCGGCACGATCTTTCTCGACGAGATCGGCGATATCTCACCGCGCTTGCAGCAGGGGCTGCTGCGCGTTTTGCAGGAGCGGCAGGTCATGAAAATCGGCAGCGACAGGATCGTCGATGTCGATGTGCGCATCATCGTCGCAACCAATAGGGATCTGCTCAAAGCCGTGCAGGAGGGGCGCTTCCGCGGCGACCTGTATTACCGGCTCAACGCTATTGCCATCACGCTCCCGCCGCTGCGCGAGCGCAGGGAGGATATTCCCGTTTTGTTCCGCGCTTTTATGGGCAAGGATGCCGCGCGCCTTACGGGCGCGGATATGGATGCGATCCTGCGCTACGACTGGCCAGGGAATGTCCGGGAGCTGGAAAACTGCGCGCTTTATTATAAAACGCTCGGCGAACTGCCGCAGCAGGTCATAGGAAGCCGCGCCGCAGCTGCGCCGCACCCTGCCGCGGGCTTGCAGCAGAATGTGGAGATGCAGGTACTTGCGCTGATCGCGCAGCGGCAGGCGCCGAATCACGGCGTCGGGCGCACGGAGCTTATGCAGGGGCTCTCCGCGCAAGGGGTACGGGCGAGCGACGTTTACCTGCGCAAGCTGCTTGCCGCGCTCGGGGAGCAGGGGCTTGTCGAGATCGGCAAGGGGCGGCGGGGGACCCGTCTGACCG
>CAVDWO010000051.1:0-5818 GCA_963612845.1 Alistipes onderdonkii | reverse complement strand
TCGCGGTCTCCTCGTTCACCGTGTCATAGAGCCCCTGGTAGTAGCTCTTGAACGCCGCGTCGCGGGACTCGGACGCTTGCAGCGCACCGGAGCCAAGTCCGACTATGCCGCCGATCATTGCGCCCGCCAACGCTCCGGTGGGGCCGCCGACCATAAAACCGGCAGACGCTCCCGATGTGGCCATTGAGAGCGCATTGGAAAAGAGCATTCCGCCCTCATCGCCGAGCGCACTGCCCGCGAGCGTATAGGCCCCTTGTGAAAGCAGCTGCTTTGCGCTGTCCGTGATCCCGCTGATGGCAAGCGCCTGAACAACGTTCTTGCTGAAGCTGCCTATCCCGCCCGAGCTGTTCATCGACTTGTTCGCCCTCGTGTCGAACTCGTCGATCTTCTTGCGGGCGTTTTCCGCCTCCTTGCTGACGGTGCGGAACTGGTACGAGAGGTTATCGACGTTCGCCTGCGCCGCCTGCATCGTCAGGCCGTCGATGGCGTCGCCGGTCTCGCTAAACTTTTTCTTCGCGGCGGCAAGCTCCTTTTTCGCCTTGTCGAAATCGACGCTGAGCGTCGCCTTCTCCTTGCTCAGCGCGTGGGCGTCGTCCTGAAGCTTGCGCAGCTTCGTGCCCAGCGCCGCGGCGTTCTGCGCTATGGTTTTCAGTTCCTCGGAGGACTGGTCGTTGGTTTTGACTACAATGGATGCTTCCGGCATAAAATCACCACTTTTCTGTTGACTTTGTTATAAAAACGCATATAATGAAAGGGAAGAAAGGAGTGCGCGTATGCTTTTACTTTTCTTATTGACCTCTGCCGCGGCTGTAGGCTTCTGTGTGCGTTGGTTTTCGGCGCATTCCTTTGAGTACCTCAATGGGGTGAAGCCCTCCGAGCAGCTTGACGCCAGCTTTTGGCTTTGCGTGGGTTTTGCCGCGCTTGCGCTTGTCTTTGGCGTGGCCTCATTCCTGTAAGCGATCCTCCCGCCGCCCGTCAGGGCGGCTTATTTTTTGCGCCGGTGTCCGGTTCGGGCACCGCGGTTTTTCACCGCCGCGTCCGCCTCGTAGGAGGACAGCGCCCAGAGCAGGTCTTTTTCGCCCTGTGTGCGCCTGTAATAATCCCCCGGCAGGATGCCGTGCGCGTGGAACAGGTAGTACACGAGCCCCAGCTCCGCATCGCCGCCCTCCGTCAGGCGTTTTTTACTTCTTCAATGGTCGTGCGCCGGTAGCCGCTCAGCCGCTCCACCGCCGCGCTCAGGTCGGCGATCTCGCCGGGCAGCAGCATCGCCTTGAGCGTCTCCGCGGGCGTCACGCCGCCGAACTTCGCCTGCAGCCTCGTATCCTTCAGGTCTGGCTCGACGCAGCCGGAGAGCAGGATCTGCAGCTGCGCGTCCTGCTCCAGCCGCCCGATGTCCTGCACGCGCCCGTAGGGGAGCGCCTGCAGCGTGAAGATCACGCGCTGCCCGGCGGCTTCGCTCAGGCGCGGCAGCTCGTATCTTGCCGTCGGCAGCTGCTTTGCGATGCTGCCGACGCTTTCGCCCAGCAGCAGCTCCAGCACGGACGGCTCCTGCCGTCCGGCGTTCTGGTTGGCAATAGAATGCTCCATCATTTCCTCCGAATTTGACTATGCGCAGCGCCGCCGGTCCCCCGGCGGTGCTGCGCGGTGTTTTCAGGTGTCCAGTATCTGGTAGTCGTTGAAGGTGAACGGCGCTTCGATCTCTCCGAGCTTCGCCGCCTCCCAGTCCGCCAGCGTCAGGTCGTCGAAGCTGACGCCCATAAGCGCGATGCGCTGGTTGTTCGGGTTGTCGGGGTCGTCGAGGTTCGAGATGATCGTGTGGCGCGTGTCCTTGCCGCTGCGCATCGCCTCGCTCTCCAGCTCGATGAGGCGCGAGGTCGCGTTGTAAATGCGGATCGAGCCCGTGCCCTTTACGGATACCACCTTGCTGTCCTGCATCATGGCGCGGCAGCGCGCCACGTCCTCCTTGGTCTTGCTGACCTTCGCCTGGCAGCCCTTGCACTCGGCGACCTGCTCGCCGTCGAGCCAGAGGCTCCCCCATGTGCCGCTGCGTACCAGCGTGGCTTCAATGGCTTCGCTCATGTGTGTTTCGCTCCTTTCCTCAAACGGTGGTGCTCGGAGACACCTCGAACACGATCGCAAAGTCCTCCATAGCGTCCATGATGTTGCCGTAGAGCTTCAGGAACACCCTGCTGCCCGTGTTCTCCTTGATGACCTCTGCATCGCTGAGCTTCTTGATGCGCTCGCTCTCCGCCGCGTCGTCGCCGGCGGCGGTGAGCAGATACGCGCGCGTCGCGTCGGCGTCCAGCGCCGCGCCGGACGTGCCGCTCTCCAGCACCTTTGCCGTCTCCAGGCTCTTGAGGTACTCCTGCATCGCCAGCAGCAGCACGCACTTGTCGTCGTAGGTGTTGGCGCACTTGCCGAAGTATTCGTCCTCCACGCTTGATACCGCGTAGTAGCGGATCAGGTCGATGGCGGCGGTCATCTTGATCTTCTTCAGCGCCGCGGGCTCGCCGTCGGCAAGCGTCACCTTGCTCGTCACCGCGCGGCTGAGCTTGCGCACGCGCCCGTCGTCGATGAGAAACAGCTTGCCCGCGTCCACCGCCGTGTCGGGGCTCTCCGTGGCGGTCACGCCCGTCACCTCGGCAAGCTGGGCATAGGTCGCGCTGCACTGCGCGGGCGTGCCCGCCAGCAGCCCCGCGATGCGCGAGCAGTAGGCAGCCGCGCTGAAGGTCGTCTTGCCGCCCGCGGCGATGCCGGAGGAGACAAAGTTGATCACGCCCTCGTAGTCGCTCGCCGTCTCCGGCAGCACCGCCTTGCCGATGTAGCGCAGCTTGCGCCGCTCCTTGACGAGCGCGGCGAGCGCCGCGGCGTCCGCCGCGGTGATGTCGGGCGGACCGGCGATGTAGTCGTAGGTGTAGGCGCTCAGCGCGCTGAAGCCCGCCGCGATCGTCCCCGCTGCGGCTACGACCGAGACGTATACCGCGCTCGGGCGGTTGATGTAGCCGCTCAGCGCGCGCTTGATGTAGGCGATGTTGTCCGCGCCGAGCGTTGTCGGGATATCGCTCTCCTGGCACACGACGTGCACGCCGTTCGCCTTCGCGTCGCGCAGGATCAGCGCGACCGCGCCGCGGGAAATGCGGGTAGACACCGTTTCCGCGGCTGCCTTCAGGGTAAATGTCAGTTCGGGAAGACCCATATTCATTCGCTCCTTTGATAGATTTCTCCGCCGTTTACCTGCACGGAGATCTGATAGGAGTCCGCCGCCGGGATCTCCGGCGCCTCCTCCTGTGTGCTTTCCATGAATTCGAAGCTGAGCAGCACCGCCGCGCGGTCGGGCTCGCGCGGCATACTCTGCAGGGACGGCAGCAGCCGCCGCTTTCCCACGTGCAGCACGCCGCCGAGCAGCTTTACGCACTCTGAGACCTCTCCGCTCAGCCGGTACCGGCTGATGTCGTAGTGCTCGTCCGCCTCGTCGAACAGCACGAGCTGGATCTGCACGCGGCAGCGGTCGAGCCGCCGCGTCTCCCGCGTGCGGTCGTCCCGCGTCACGCTCAGCCAGAAGGAGGGACGGTCAAAGTCCGCCGGGCATACGTCCACGTAGACCGTCCGCTCGCTCCACCGCTCCAGCAGCCGCGCGTTGAGCGCGTCCAGAATATCCGTGCTGTTCATCTGTTCATCTCCCATATCTTCTTTCCCGCCGCATTGGCGGCGCTCTGGAGCGCTCGCGCGCGCAGCACCGCGTCCCATTCTGTGTCGGAATACGTATTGGGGTGCTTTCTGGAGCTGCCCTCCAGATGTGCGCGCACTTTGTTCTCGATGACCTTGGCGCCCTCTTCCGCAACGCGCTGCATCTCGTGACCTCCGACCGCATGATACATATACTTTCCGGCGGCGCGCTCCTTCGTGAGCCTTTTGCCCAGCGCCGGGACGTAGCGCCCCGCGGTCTGCTCGTGTCCGTTCTCCAGCGCGTTGGTGACGTAGCCCGCAGGATACATTTCTTTCCCGCTCATGAGATAGCCGCCCGGCTCATTCCTCGCGGCGGCGCGCACGGCAACATAGCCTTTCCCGCTGCCGACGTAGTATTTTTGCGCGCCGGCAACGCGCCCCGTGCCACCGATCCGCCGCTGGACATCGTCCAGCAGGATCTGCCCCGCTTCTTCGAAGAACTCCGCTCTCGCTTCGCGGATCACCTCCGGCGTCGTTTCCAGCAGCTTGACGATCTCGTCAAGTCCCTTTACCGTCACGCTCTGCATCGTCTCAGCCTCCCGCCGGCTTTCCGAGCGTCTCCAGATCGCTCCACGTGATACCGGCTGCCTCCAGCTCCGCCCATGTGTAGCCGTAAAGATCTTCGAACAGCTTCCAGTTCGTCTGGTACGAGAATTTCAGCTCCGCGGAGCCGCTCGCGGCGGCGCTCTCTCCGCTCTGGAAGGTCACGCCCACCGTGATCTGCGCCAGCACCTCCGTGCTGTCGTCTCCGGCAAGGGTGACCGCGTCGAGCGCGCGCTCCAGCTCCGCCCGGCAGCTCACCGCGCGCGTCAGCGTGACTGCCGACGCGGTGCGCGCGATGCTCCAGCCCGGCGCCGTGACCGTGAGCGCGGAGACCCCGCTCCCGCTGACCGTCACGCTCGCCGATGCCACGCGGTTGCAGAGCGTGATCTTACACACCCCCGCGAGCGCCGCCGTTTCCCCGGTCGAGTAAAAGCCGTAGCTGGGGGACAGCGCGAGCATCTCCGCCGTGAAAAGCTCCTGCGCGGGGTCGCCCTGCAGGATCTGCAGCACCTTGGGCACGAGCGTCTGCAAGGTCTCGCTGTCCGAAGCCTCCACGCCCATATAGGCAAGGTTTTCGGCGAGCTCGCCGCGCAGCTCCGCCAGCAGCTCAAGATAGGGCGTCACGCTGCTCATTCGCTTACCGTCCCCACAACGCGCTCCAGCAGCTCAGAGAGCCCGTCGATCGCGTCCAGCGCCGCGTCCACCTGCTCGCCGGTGTGCGTCAGCTCATAGTCCACTGCCATGCTCGTCCTCCTTATACACAGCCTTTTCCCGCCGCGCAGATACAGCGCGCGTCCCGCGCTGTCGCTCGCGCGCGCCGCGTCCGCCGCCTCCACGCTCACATAGACCTGCGCGGAGACCGTCACGCTCGCCGGCACGAGTGATACCGCCAGAATGACCGGCGGGAAGCGATCCTCAGCCATTTTTCTGCTCCCTCATTCGACCGTGTCGATCTGCACCGTCCTCACGATGCGCTCCGTGCCGATGCCGAACGCGACCTGCAGGCGGTAGATGCCCGCCTCCGGCGGCTCAACGCTCAGGCGCATCTTGTGCCCGTCGATCAGCGGCGTGCCGCTGTCCACCGTTGCGCCGTTGCGGGTGAGGGAATAGCTCGCCTCGCGCAGCTCGAACGTGTCGCTGCCGTCGATCTCGACCTCCAGCGTCACCTCGCGGCGCTCGCCGAGCACCATGATGATCTTTTCCATGTTCTTACCTCCCGCAGTTTCTGCACCGAACGACCTTCATCTCCGCGCCTCTGACTGCCGCGGTCACGCGCAGCGGGCGGACGCGCGCCGCCACGCGGACCGTCGGAGCGCCGAACAGCGCGGCGACGCCGCGCGAGGAAAACGACGCGCCGACGTCCAGCACCCTGACGCGGCAGCAGAGCTGCGTGATGTCGTAGCTCAGCAGCAGGGTGCAGAAATAGCTGCGGTTCCCCGCCTCGTCCTCCGCCCACAGCGCAGCGGCGTATTCGCCGTTCGGCTTCGCGGGGACTGTGGCTTTCCACAGCCCCGCGGGGTCTGCCGTCGGCGCGATCTCGGAACCGTCA
>CAVDWO010000050.1:0-6045 GCA_963612845.1 Alistipes onderdonkii | reverse complement strand
GCATGAAAAAGAAGCAGGAACGCAAGAAGAAATAAGGAAAGCGCCCCGTACGGGGCGCTTTCCTTACGCTTTTCTGGTCTTGTCCTGTAAGCGGATGCGGTCGGCGATCATGGCGATGAACTCGCTATTGGTGGGTTTGCCCTTCGTCGAATTGACCGTGTATCCGAAATAGCGCTGGAGCGTCTCCAGATCTCCGCGATCCCATGCGACCTCGATCGCGTGACGCACGGCGCGCTCCACGCGCGAGGGCGTAGTGTTGTAACGGCGGGCAACCTCGGGATAGAGCACCTTTGTCACGGCGTTGATCACGTCCATATCCTGCACGGCGATAACGATAGCCTCGCGCACATACTGGTAGCCCTTGATATGCGCTGGCACGCCGACCTCGTGAATAACCGCCGTGACCTCGCGCTCGAGCTTCTGCAAAGCGTCCTCCGAATCGACTGCGGCAGGCTCCGTCGCATTCTGGCGCGTCCGCGCCAGAACCGAAGCCGCATCACAGGGCTTAGGCACGAAGAACACAACGCCCTTTTCCAAGGCCTGCAGCACCACATGATCGCTGTACAGCGCTGAGGCAACGATCGTTCTCACCTGCACCTTTGCCTCCGCCAGCTTCTCCAGCAGACCGAAGCCGTCAAGCACCGGCAGCAGCAGATCCATCAAAAGCAGCTGCGGCTTCCGCTCTGTCACGAGCTGGAACGCCGTCTGCCCGTCGCCCGCGCATCCAATCACGCTGAATTCGCCGCTATTCTCCAGCGTCTTCCTCAGCAGCTCCCGAAATTCCTCGTTTGCGTCTGCCAGCACGACCGTTGTCTTGTTCTCCATGTGCCAATCCTCTTTTCACATATAATTTTGGGTTGTCGGTCCGTTCCCGCGCTCTTTTGCAGCATCAAACGCACCGCTGTCCCTTTCATGCTTCTAAACTAACACAATCGGACAGCATTTTCAATCGGATTTTGTCGAATTTTACAAATAATTCTTGCCGGTTTACAATAACGCTGGTCGTTTTATCTAATCTTTACGCCATCTTAGCGGTTTCTATGCCCCCGCCATCTGCAATCCGCCCGCGGAAAGCATATTTTCAATGAAAATGCCATAACCTCTTGTCGGATCGTCCAGCAGGACGTGCGTCACGGCGCCGATCAGCTTTCCGTTCTGTATGATCGCGCTGCCGCTCATTCCCTGCACCACGCCGCCGGTGCGCTCCAGCAGGTCCTCATCTGTGACGCGCAGCAGGAAGTTGCGCGTCTGTCCGGCGGGCGCGCAGATTTTTTCGATCTCCACGGCATATTCCCCGACCGTTTCGCCATCAACCGTCGAGAGGATCGTCGCCGGTCCCGTCTCCACCTCGCTGCTGCGCGCGACTGGCAGCGCCTTGCCCGTGATCTCTGCCGCCGCCTCTTGAGACAGCGTGCCGAAAATACCGCCATCGGTGTTCGCATAGAGCGTGCCGCTGTCGTGCGTGAGATCAAATTCGCCCTTTAGCTCGCCCGGCGACGCGCTCTCGCCCTTTTTTACCGTCTTGACCGCGGCATCCATGATACTGCCATGGTCCAGCGGCAGCAGCAGACCCGTGTCCACATCGGTGACGCCGTGTCCCAGCGCGCCGAAAACGCCGCTCTGCGGATCGTAGAAGGTCATCGTGCCGATGCCCGCCATGCTGTCGCGCACCCACGCGCCGAGGCGGTATTCACCGTTTTCCGTTTCCTCCGGCTCCGCGCTCAGCTCCAGCGTGCGGCTGCCGCGCTTCACGGTCAGCGCTGCGGCGTCCTTTCCGTTTTCCGACAAAAGCTGCCGGAACTCCTCGATCGTGTCAAGCTCCTGCCCGCCGATGGCGGTGATCACGTCGCCCTCCTTGAGCCCGCAGTCCTTCGCCGGGCTGTCGCCGTCGGAAAAGCCGATGACGAGCACGCCGTCGGAAAAGAGCTTCACGCCGATGGTCTGTCCCACGGGGATCAGCTCGTGTACCGGCTCCGCCGCGCGCGCGGACGGCAGAGCGACGGCTGCCGCGGCAAAAAATCCCAAAACAAACGCCGCGGAGCGTTTTGCATGATGCGTTCCATTCATTCTCCCACCCCTTTTTTGATTTTTCCGGCGCACCTTATTTTTCTTTTGCGGCCGGCGCATTTACTTTCTGCGCTTCGGGCAAAATTAAAAGGTGCAAAATTTTGATGTACTGGCATCGCATTTTTTGCGGACGTACCGCCGTGCGGATAAAAAAATTCCGCAGACCAAAGTCTGCGGAATTTCCCCTGTTTTTTCTTATTTTTCGCGGTTGAAAATTTTGAAGATATCGTCGAACGGATCCGGCTCCTCCTCGTGCTTGGCTTCCTCCTCAGCTTTGTCCTTGTCAAAGTCGAGCGGCGCAAGCCCGGCGGCGGCAGTCTCACCGCTCTGCTCCATCTTTCCCTTATCCTTGCTGAAGTCGAGCGAGCCCGGTGCCTTGTCAAAGCCCGTGGCGATGACCGTGACGCGGATCTCATCGTCGAGCGTCTCGTCGAACGTGGCGCCGAAGATGGTAAGCGCGTCGGGATGGACCGCCTCCTGCACCAGCGATGCCGCCTGCTCGACCTCGTCAAGCCCGATATCCATCGAGCCGGTGACGTTGATGAGCACGCCGTGCGCGCCGTTGATGGAGGTCTCCAGCAGCGGGGACGAGATCGCCATGCGCGCGGCCTCCTCCGCCTTGTTCTTGCCAGCGGCACGACCGACACCCATGTGGGCAAGACCCGCGCCCTTCATAATGGCGGTCACATCGGCAAAGTCGAGATTGATAAAGCCCGTGTCGCGGATCAGGTCGGAAATGCTCTGTACCGCCTGACGCAGCACGTCGTCCGCGATCTCAAAGGCGTTGGCAAAGGTGATCTTCTGATCGGTCGCGTGCTTGAGCCGCTCGTTCGGAATGATAACGAGCGAATCGACCTTGTTCTTGAGCTCCTCAATGCCGGCTTCCGCCTGCGTCATGCGGCGGCGGCCTTCAAAGCCGAAGGGCTTCGTCACAACGCCGACGGTCAGGATCCCCGCCTCGCGCGCGATCTCGGCAACGATGGGCGCGCCGCCCGTGCCGGTGCCGCCGCCCATACCGGCGGTGATGAAGACCATATCGGTATCCTCCAGCGCCTTGGATATCTGGTTGCGGCTCTCCTCCGCGCTCTTGCGGCCGACCTCGGGATCGGAGCCCGCGCCCTGTCCGTGCGTCAGCTTCTCGCCGATCTGGATCTTATAGGTAGCGCTTGAAACGTTGAGCGCCTGCTTATCGGTATTGACTGCAACGAAATCGACGCCGCGCGTGCCGGAGCGCACCATACGGTTGACGACATTGTTGCCGCCGCCGCCAACGCCGATGACTTTGATCTTAACTACGTTTTCCGTTCCGGTCTCCAATCCGAATGCCATGTCGGTTCCTCCTGCGAATCTGTTGTATGGGAAAGGCGTTCATCGCCGCGATCTGTCCGATGACTGCTATCTTCTTTATTGTATTACGGTTTTCTCCCCCGGTCAATAGCAATCCGCCGTTCCGGCAAACTTTTTTGCGCCGCGGTCAGTTCTTCTCGATAAAATAGGCGCGCCCCTCTGTCGAGAGATTCATCAGGTTGATCTCGCCCCGCTGGTTGGACTCCAGCGCGGCGACGACCTCCTGCACGGCGCGGAACACCCGCTCCATGTCCGCGTCCCACGCAAGATAGACGGTAAAGCGGTCAAGGTAGGTGAAGCTGATGCGCGTCCCGTCGCTGAGGTCAATCTCCCCGACCTGTGCGAGCAGGCGCCGGTCCTCTGCCGCCTGTAACAGCGCAAGGAGGCTGCCGAGCTTGTAGGAATTTTCCTCCGAAAGCACCGCCTCCGCGCCGGGCGCGGGCGTGTCGAGCGTGCAGCCCGTCACGCTCACACAGTCCTCCGGCAGCGCGCCGGTCTGCTCAAGGAGCTTGCCGCCGCTGCTGATGAGCCACTGTCCCCCCTCGCCGGGAAGCGCGGCAGCCGCCGTACATTCCGTCACCGAGAGAACGAGCGTATCGGGATACCTGCGGTAGATGGATATCGTCTCCACATATGGCAGTTTTTCAAAAACGGCGCGCTGCACATTGTATTTGTTCAGCAGCACGAGATTGTCTCCCTGCTGCACGCCGGAGGCGGCGATCATCTCCTCGTCCGTGTAGCGCGCGTTCCCTTCGGTCTCGATCCGCTCGATGCGGAAAAACATCGTCAGCGCACCGACGACCGCAGCCAAAACCGCCGCGAGGCACAGCAGCTTCAGCAGGAAAGGTGCCCTTCCCCGTCTGCGTCTTCTGTTTCTGTGTCTCGCCGTCATTGCCTTTCTCCTTATGCGAGCGGTTCCTCCCGCCTGATCCTTGCGCCCAGCGCGCCGAGGTCCCGCTCGATGCTCTCGTATCCACGGTCGATATGCCCGATGCGCGAGATGCGCGTCGTCCCGTCCGCCTGCAAGCCCGCGAGCACCAGCGCAGCGCCGGCGCGCAGATCGGTACACTTGACGCGCGCCCCGTGGAGCCGCGCCCTGCCCGTAATGACCGCCACCCGTCCCGCCACGCGGACCTCCGCGCCCATGCGCGCAAGCTCGTCAATATGGCGGTAACGGTTTTCAAAAATATTTTCCACAAACACGGTGCTGCCCTCGCTTTTGAGCAGCGCAGCCATCAGCACGGGCTGCGCGTCCGTCGGAAAGCCCGGATAGGGCGCTGTCCGCACCGGTCGGATCGAGCGCAGCGCGCCATTGCTTTGCAGCAGCACCGCGTCGTCTTCGCTCCTCACGGTGCAGCCCGCCTCGCTCAGCGCGGCGGACACAGTCGAAAGCGGACGCGGATCGACACCGCAGAGCCTCACCTCGCCCCCGCAGCAGGCGGCGGCGCAGAGATAGGTTGCCCCCACGATGCGGTCGGCGATGATGCGGTAGCGTCCGCCGTGCAGCGCGCGCTTCCCCTCGACGGTGATGATCGAGCCGCCCGCGCCGCGCACATTGCCGCCCATGGCGTTGATAAAGTTCTGCAGATCGACAATTTCCGGCTCGCGCGCCGCATTGTAGATCGTCGTCACGCCCTCCGCACCGCAGGCGCAGAGGAGCGCGTTTTCCGTCGCCCCCACGCTCGGCATGGGTAAGTACACGTCGCTCCCAACGAGCCTTCCGCCGCGGCATTTGAGCTCGCCGCCGCTCTCGCCGATCTCCGCGCCCAGCGCGCGCAGCGCGGCAAGGTGCAGGTCGATGGGGCGCGGTCCCAACTCGCAGCCGCCGGGGTAGCAGATCGCCGCTTCCTTACAGCGCGCCAGGATCGCGCCGAGGAAGATGATCGACGATCGCATCTCGTGCATCAGCGCGTCCGGCACGGCGGAGCGGTCCACGCGCGCGGTATCGACCACGAGCGCGCCGCCCTCCCAATGCGTGCAGCAGCCCAGATGCCGCAGAATGGCGACGGAAGCGTCCACGTCGCGCAGCCTCGGGCAGTTTTCGATGCAGCAGGTGTCCGCACACAGAAGCGTCGCCGCCAGGATCGGCAGCACGCTGTTTTTCGAGCCTTGTATCGTCAGTTCCCCGCAAAGGCGCTCTCCGCCCTCCACGAACAGTTCACACATCATTTCCCCTCCCATGAGCACATTTCTTCTTCATCGTATGCGCTCATGCCGGGAAAGGGTGCCTGCCCCGAACGCAGGGAGATACAGTTTCAGTATACCCGCTTTGCCGCAGTGCGTCAACCGCTTTTTGCCCTTGCTTTTCCGCACGCTCTGTGGCAAAATAAGGAAAATGACCCGCCGAAAGGAGTATTGCCATGAGAAAGCCACTGAAGCTCGCGCTCACTGTTCTCGCGGCGCTCGTTCTGCTCGTGCTCGCCTATGTCATCTACGTTTTCGCCTCCTACTACCGCGTGGAGGACCGGCAGACGCTCGACGTGACGCACGACTATCTCGGCGCGGACGCCGCGGCGATGGAGGGCGCTCCAGAGACAGGGACCGTCTACCGCGTATCCTCCGCCAACATCGGCTTCGGCGCGTACAGCGACGATTACAGCTTCTTCATGGACGGCGGCAAGGAGAGCCGCG
>CAVDWO010000049.1:0-6493 GCA_963612845.1 Alistipes onderdonkii | reverse complement strand
CCTACGAGGGCGCGCTCGGCGAGGCGATGAGCGAGGTCAACCGCGTGATCGGCGAGAACAAGGCGATGCTCGAAAACCTGCAGGACCAGTACAAGCGCGAGGGGCTCTCCGCGCTGCTGCTGGGCGAGGAGACGAGCGTATACGACGCCGCGGACGCCGCGAAGCTGAAGAGTATGCGCGAGGAGTATCTCGCCGCGCAGGAGGCCTACAAAAACGGCGACGACGAGGCGGGGCTCAAGATGGAATCGCTCAAGGAGCAGGCGGAGGCGCTGGCAAGCTCCGCCTATGAAGCGAGCGAGCAGCACCAGCTCGCGCAGGACGTGGAGCGCGACCAGCTCGGCGCAATCCGCGAGAACACCTCAGCGGTGGCGGCGCTGACGAGCTATTACCTCTCGCAGGAGGGCAGCAAGGGCATGGCGGCGACGACGGGCACGAGCGGGCGCGTTTCCTCCCGCCGCTCCGGGCACCAGCGCGCCATGGGCATCGACTATGTGCCCTATGACAACTTCCCCGCCCTGCTGCACGAGGGCGAGCGCGTGCTGACCGCGGGGGAGGCGCGCCGCCAGACGGACGAGGTGCGCATCGTCATCAGCGGCAACGAGTTCCATATCCGCGAGGAAGCCGACATCGACCGCGTGGCGCAGGAGCTGCTGAGCAGACTGGAAGCCGCGGGCATGAGGGGGTGAGGAGATGCGCTTCTGCTTTATTGCGGACGGCGAGGAGCTGACGCTGCCCGTCACGCCGCCGTCCTACGAGTGGACGACCGGGAAGAACATGGAGACGGTCAACATCTCGCAGCTCGGCGACGTATATCTGCCCGGGAACCGCAGCCGGCACACGGGGCGGATCGAATGCCTGCTGCCCGCGCAGAGCTACCCCTTCCTTGAGGCGGGGGCGATCCTTGACCCGCAGTATTATCTGGAGCCGCTGCGGTACTGGGCGGCGGAAAAGCAGCCCGTCCGCTTCGTGGTGACGGAGAGCCCCGTCAACGCCCGCGTCTACATCGAGAGCGTACACGAGACGGAGCAGGACGGGACGGGCGACGTTTACTGCACGATCGCGCTGCGGGAATACGTCGATCTTGCCGCGCGCGAGGTGGCGACGCTCAACACCGCCCGCTACACAGGAAACGGCAGCCGCGGCAGCGACGGCGCGGCGGACGCCGAAACGAGCCACCGCGTGGTATCCGGTGACACGCTGAGCCTGCTGTGCCGCCGCACCTACGGCGACGGGAGCGCGAAGTACTACAATGCGCTCGCCGCGTACAACGGCATCAAAAATCCGCACCTGATCTTCGTCGGGCAGACGGTCAGGCTGCCGCCCAAGAGCATTTTGCTGGGAGGGGTTTGAGATGGAGCTTTACCTGACGCATGAAAGCTCCACCCTGCGCATCACGGAGCTTTGCACGACGTGGGTCTGGAGCGGCGACAAGACGACGCTCGTGCGGCAGCTCACCTTTGAGATCGTTTATGACGAGGCGGGCGCGCTGCCGACGCCGCAGATGGGCGACGCCGTGCTGCTGACCGACGATTCCGGCTCGCCCGTCTTTGACGGGATCGTGCTCCGCAGAAGCGCGGGCAGCGAGGACAAGACGATGGACGTCACCTGCTTCGACCATGGGATCTATTGCAGGAGAAACGACGGGACCTATAAATTTCGGAACGCGGCGCCCGAGGACATCACGCGCCAGGTGTGCGCCGACCGGGGGATCCCCGTCGCCGCGCTGCCGCCGACCGGCGGCGTGAAGATCAGCCGGAAGTTCGCGGGCGTCGCGCTCGACAAGATCATCGGGACGGTCTGGACGCTCGCATCGCAGAAAACGGGCGAACAGTACGCGGTCACCTACACGCCGCAGGGTCTATCGGTGAGCGTCCGCGGCGTCAGCGAGCGCAGCCCCGTCCTCAAGGCAGAGTCCAACCTGATGGACGCGAAGACCACCGAGGACGCGACGCAGCACGTCAACAGCGTGGCGATCTACGACGCCGACGGAAGCTTCAAGCGCCGCACGGGGGACGCGGACGCGCAGGAGCTTTTCGGCGTGATGGAGCGGCACCTGACGGAGAACGCCTCCGGGGACGTGGACACCGACGAGGAGGCGCGGAAGCTGCTGGAGGACGGGCAGATGCAGCAGAGCGTATCGGTCGACGTGCTCGGCGACCTGTCGCTGATCACGGGGCAGACCGTTGTGGTGCGGGAAAACAGGACGGGGCTGCAGGGCGTTTTCTGGATCGACGCGGACACGCACACATGGAAGCGCGGCAACTACTACTGCAAGCTGACGCTGAACTGCAGGAACGTCGCCGCCGAGACGAGCGCGGGAGGTGAGCTGTGACGGAACGGAAGGAAGGCGCCAGAGACCCGTATCTGGGGCTCAACCGGCACATTTCCGAGCGGGCGCGCAGCGAGTGCAGCCCCGCCTATGTGATCGGCAGGGTGCTGTCGCTCCAGCCGCCGAGGATCCGCGCGGACGGGCTGGACCTTGAAAAGGAGGATCTGCGCGTGGCGGAGTCGATGTATCCGAATTTTCTGGGGTTAAACGCGCGCGAGGGGAACGGTGTGAAAACAAGGCTGCCCGAGAAGGCGGTGCAGGTGACGCAGAGCGCCTTCGGTCCGTTTATTTTCCTCCGACCGGAGGAGTACGTCTTCGGCTGGACCGTGCTCAACGTCGGCGACGAGGTGCTGCTCATGCGCTCCGACGACGGGCAGACCTATTATCTGATCGAAAGGATGGTGCAGCTATGAGCGTATTCCCGCTCCTCTCGTCGGTGTCCGAATCGGGCACCGCCCTGCCGCTGGCACGCGAAACGCGGTGGGACTTTGCCAAAGACGAGCCGGTCTGGCACGGGGGGAATCCCGCGGAGGTGACCGGCGCGGAGGCGGTGCTGGTCTGGGCGTGGAACGCGGTGAACACCTCACGCTGCCTGCACGATGTGTTCACGCACGACTACGGGCAGGACCTGCAGGGGCTGATCGGCAAGGCATACGGGGACGACGTCCGGCAGTCGGAGGCGATCCGCTGTATCCGCGAGGCGCTGGAGGTCAATCCCTACATCAAAAGCGTGCATCAGATCGACGTGCGCTTCGACGGACCGACGCTGCACCTGTCGTTCCAGGCAAAAACCATTTATGGGGAGGTAACACTCAATGACGGACAAATCACCCTTTGAGGACATGACGCCGGAGAGCATCAAGAGCGAGATGCTCGGGCGCGTGATCGACGCGGGCGTCGACGTGGACGCCCGCGAGGGCAGCTACGCCAACGTGCTGCTGAGCGAAGCCGCCTACGTCATGTGGAAGTATGGGCAGACGCTGAACGGCTTCCTCGATATCCTGTTCCCCGGGGAAACGAGCGGGGAATATCTCGACCTCCATGCCGCGCAGATCGGCATGACGCGGCAGCCGGGCGCAAAGGCGGCGGTGACGGTGACGTTCAGCGGAGCGGATGGCACGAAGATCCCCAAGGGGACGATCGTCTGCACGCCCGACGCGCTGCGCTTCCTGACGGCGGAGGACGCCGTGATCTCGGACGGTCTTGCGAGCGCTGTATGCGAGGCGGAAGCCGTGGGCGCGGACTACAACGTGCCGGCGGCGACGGTCACGCAGATGGCGGTCAATATTCACGGGGTCTATGGCGTGACGAACGCCGCGCCCGGCGTCGGCGGCGCCGACGTTGAGAGCGACGCGGATCTGTGGGCGCGCTATCACGAGCGCCGCACGCGGCCGATCACCTCCGGCAACGCCAACCACTACGAAATGTGGGCGAAGGAGACGACGGGCGTATCCTACGCCCACTGCGTGCCGCTCTGGAACGGAAACGGCACGGTCAAGGTCATCATTGCCGGAGCCGACCGCGCGCCGCTGGACGACACGATCGTCGCCGCCTGCGCCGCGCACATCGAGGAGGAGCGCCCGGTCGGCGCGTCGGTGAGCGTGGTGTCGATCGCGGAGGAGACCGTCACGGTCACGGCGGCGGTGTCGCTCTCCGAGGGCAGCACAGCCGACGACGTCAAAGCGGAGCTTTCCGCGGCGATCGGCGCGCTGCTGGCGGCACTCCCCTTTGCCGAAGCGCGGAGCGTGCCATACAGCCGTTTCCTCGCGTGCCTTCTGCAGTGCGAGGGCGTGGCTGATTACAGCACGTTCACCGTAAACGGCACTCAGACGGCTCTTGCGGTCGCCGCAGGGACGATCCCGAAGCTCGGGACGGTCACTGTGACCGGATCCTGAGGCGGTGATGCGTATGGAGAGCCGCGAAAGGGTTCCGGCAAGATACCGGAAGAACGCGCAGACGGCGGCGCTGCTCGATTCGCTCGGCCTGTCCGCCCAGCAGCTGGCGGAGCTTGTGGAGGACGTCAAGGCGCAGTTTTTTATTGACACCGCGACATGGTCGCTGCCGATCTGGGAGTATCAGGCGGGCATCACGCCCGCAGCGGGGGCGACAGCCGCGGCGCGCCGGAACGCGATCAAGGCAAACCTGCTGAGCATCGGGACGACCACCGAGAGCGTCGTCTGCACCATGGCGACAATGATGACGGGGTACGCCTCGCGCATCAAATCCAACGGGGACTACAGCTTTACGCTGGAGCTTCTCGGTGAAACGGACGACCTGATCGAGATGGACATGAGCGGTCTGACCGCAGCCGTGAAGCCCATCTGCCCGGCACATCTGCGCTTTCTGATCGCCGCGCTGACGTGGGAACGCCTTGAGGCGGTCGATATGACGTGGGCAACGCTCGAAAGCAGGAATATGACGTGGGAGCGGCTGGAAGCGTCCGTTCCCATCATCGGAACAGAGTAAAAAAAGGAGGACAACATGAAAAGTCAGGGCAGCTTCGGCGCAAATTACAAAATCAACGGGCACCGCACGGGCGGGGTACAGAGCTGCGGGAAGGAATACCGGATCCTTTTCGAGCGCTGCTTTTCGGAAAACAGCCTTGAGGAGATCGAGCAGATCGACTGGGCGCACGTTACCGTCGAGCAGCTCGCGGAGAACTATCCCGCCTGCAGCCTGCCCGAGGGGTACGGCTTCACCGTCAAGAACATCGCCTACATCAGGGACTACGACAGCTTTGAGGTGACGCTCGAAGCCGGGAAGCAGTACTGGGGCGACGTGACGCCCTATCAGGCGCAGATCGAGAGCCTGAGCGCGGCCGTCACCGCGCAGAGCGCGCAGCTGGCGTCCAAGGACGCCGCCATCACCGACCTCAGCGCGCAGCTCGCCGAGGCGGACGAGCTTGCGGTCTCGCTCTATGAGGAGCTCGCAGGTGCGTCCGCGGAGACAACGGAGACCGCGGAGACAACGGAAACGGCGGCTGAGGACGCGGAGGAGGTGACGGCATGAGCACGATCGCAAAGGTCTACTGGCGCTGCATCAAGCGCGGCACACGCAGCTTTTCGGCTCTCTCCGCGGAGCTGAAGGAAGAAGTCCTCACGTTGGCGGAGGCGGAAGCCGCCGCGGGCGACATCACGCAGGAGCGTCTGGACACGCTGCTCGCGGAATGACCGCCTGCGAGACCGCCGCGCAGGAGAAGGACCGACTCTATGAGCGGATCCGGCTCGTCAAGGAGGAGCTCGCACAGGAGCAGGAGCCCGGAAAGCGCGCGGAGCAGAAGAACCGCCTGCGGATCCTGTGGGAGATGTACCGCGAGAGCCTTGACCGGCTGGAAGCGCTCCGCCCGCCGCAGGAAAAGCGGCACCGGTCGGCGCAGAAAAAGGTCCTGCATACCGGCGCGGTCAGCTTCGATCTCTTCGAGCGCTGCGGGACGGCGTTCGCCGACCTCGAGGGCAATCAGGTGCGCTGGGGCGATCTCGGCGCGGACGATGGCGCGGGACGGGCGCGGCTGATGCGGGCGCTCCGGCGCGGGCGCGCCCTCGTGACCGACCGCCAGCGCGAGATGCTCGACCTCTATCTGACCGGGCGGAACGTGACCGAGATCGCGGCGCTGCTGGGCGTGGATAAGACCACGGTGTCCAAGACGCTCAGCCGCGCCAAGGATACACTGAACAGGACGGCGGACGGGCTGCGCCTCGACGACCGGAGGGAAATCCCCGGCAGGCTCGATCTCTCCCAGCCGGACACGGCGCGTCATGTGCTCTCGTGCCTGACGGAGACGCAGGCGGTATACCTCTACCTCTACTACGGAGAGTGGCTGGATATGCGGAGCATCGGCGCGCTGCTGGGAGTGGACCACTCGACCGTCTGCCGCACGCTCCACCGCGCCGCCCAGCGGATCCGGTCGCTCTGCACAGACGCCTCCGGCGTGGAGCTCGTGGGCGTGGACGCTATCGAGCCGGCGCTGTACGCGCTCTACCGGCAGCACGCGGCGGACGAGCTGATCCCGCAGCGTGCCAGGGCCGCGGCGCGGAGAGCTTCCGCGGAGGGTTGCCGCAGGCGTTCGGAGGAGAGTCCGGCAAAGCGCGCGGCGCCGTCCGCCCCGCTCTGGGCGCAATACCGGCACCGCACGGCGGCGCAGAGCCGCCTCCTGCGCGCGCTGGA
>CAVDWO010000048.1:2314-6534 GCA_963612845.1 Alistipes onderdonkii | reverse complement strand
CCCTTGATGTGCTTATATTCGAGCGTCGGATAAAGGGCGGTGGGGTCGATGCAGTCGTATTCGATGGCGTAAGCCGGACGCATGATCTCTGCGTGCTCCAGCCCCTTGACCGAGTGCAGCATTTTGATCTGCACCTCCTCGGGCATCGAGGACGAAAAGCCCTGAATGTAGAGCTCCTCGGTGTCGAGGCCCATCGGCTCGATGAAGAGCTGGTGGCGGGGCTTATCGGGGAAGCGGACAATCTTTGTTTCGATGCTCGGGCAGTAGCGCGGACCGACGCCCTCAATCACACCGGAATAGATGGGGCTTCTATCCAAGTTTTCGCGGATGACGCGGTGCGTCTCCTCCGTGGTGTAGGTTAAGTAGCAGACCGCTTGATTTTCGGGCGGGTTTTCTGTCGAAAACGAGAACGGCAGAGGCGCTTCGTCGCCCTTTTGCAGCTCCATCTGCGAAAAATCGACGCTGCGCGCGTTCACACGCGGCGGCGTGCCAGTCTTGAAGCGGCGCAGCGGCAAGCCGAGCCGCTTGAGCGCGTCTGCCAGCGCGAGCGAGGCGTGCATCCCGTCGGGACCGCTCTCACGCACACATTCGCCGATGATGGTGCGTCCGTCTAAAAACGTGCCAGAGCATAGAATGACCGCCTTGACGGTATAAACGCCGCCCGTCTCGGTCACGACGGCGGAAACGTGACCGTTCGCAACGCGGAGATCGACGATCTCCGCCTGACGGAGCAGCAGGTTTTCCTGCGTTTCGAGCGTGTGCTTCATCACACTCTGGTAGCGCCGGCGGTCTGCCTGCGCGCGCAGCGACCAGACGGCGGGACCCTTCCCACGGTTAAGCATACGGTACTGGATGCAGGCTTTATCTGCGGCTCGCGCCATCTCGCCGCCGAGAGCGTCGAGCTCGCGCACGAGATGTCCCTTGCCCGTTCCGCCGATGGCGGGGTTACAGGGCATATTGCCCACGGCATCTAAATTGATGGTGAAGCACATCGTTTTCATTCCCAGCCTCGCGCAGGCGAGCGCCGCCTCAATGCCCGCGTGCCCCGCGCCGATGACGGCGACATCACAGCTGCCGGCAGAAAATTCGCGCATGACCTCAGCCCCTTTCCAGCGTGATAACCGCCACCTGCGGGCGGTTCAGAATCCGCGGTACAAAGCGCGGCGAATTGCCCAGCCCGCGGTGAACGAAGACTGTCGCACCCTCGCAGTCCTCGTCCGTGCAGCGGTAAAAGCCGCTCGTGAACGAGGGGAACAGCGTGAACGTCGTGTCGATGAGCCCATCGGTGAACGGCAGGCGCCAGATGCCGCCGTGCGCGTGGCCGGAGAACGTCAGGTCCGCACCGAGGCGGCAGTAGTAGCCGTTAAAATCGTTGTTGCGGTGTGCCAGCAGCAGCCAGAACGGATCATCGTATGCGGCGTAGACCTCCTGCGCGAGCACGGCGGGACTTTTCTGATCGGCGTAGCCGTTGGGGTCGTCGATGCCCGCAAGAACGATGGTGTCGCCGTTTCTTGTGAGCGGCACGAACTCATTCGAGAGCACCGTCACGCCGCTCTCGCGCAGCGTGCGCTTGAGCTCCTCCACGGTCTTAGTGCCATGCCCCCATTCGTGGTTACCGGTAACGTAATACGTCGGCGCGATGGCGGCGAGCGCCGCACCGACCTCGCCGGCATAGGCGGACGGCTCTTCGGTCCGGCGGTCGACCAGATCGCCGGTGATGAAAATATAATCCGGCTGCGCGGCGCTGACCGCGGCGTAAAGGCGTTCGTTGTCCCTGCCGAAGTATTTGCCGTGCAGGTCGCTGAGCTGCACGATACGGCAGCCGTCAAAGCCCGCGGGTAACGCTGCGGAGGTAAACGCCGCCTCGTCGGTCTCGATGCTATTGTTGCCCCAGTAGAGGTAGAGCGCAAAAAGCGCGATGAAAATAAGCAGACCGCGCCGGAAGCGGTACGTTTTTTGTCGTTTTGCCATAACGTCTCCTATCTGTCAGCGCGGCAGCGCGCGAAAAAAGGGAAAGGGCGGCTCTCGCCGCCCTTTATCATATCACAGAGAAATTGCCGGAACAAGGGGCTTATTCCGCGCTCTTGAGGCTCTCCACCATGTCGATCTTCTTCATCTTGAAGTGCGCGGCAAGGTTGACCGCAAAGGAGAACAGCGCCGTGAGCAGCGCGGCGTAGAGATAGCTCGTCGGGGCGGTATCGCGGCCGAACATCATCAGGTCGATCTCGGTGGACAGCACCAGATAAACGTGCAGCCAGTGTCCCATCAGGCAGCCGAGCGCGATGCCGAATATTGTCAGCACAATGTTCTCGCGGTAGACGTAAGCCGACACCTCGCCGTCGTAAAAGCCCAGCAGCTTGATCGTGGCAAGCTCGCGCTGACGCTCGGTGATGTTGATGTTCGAGAGGTTGTAGAGCACGACCATCGCCAGCGCCGCCGCCGCAAGAATGATGATGACCACGACAAAGTCGATGCGTTCCATGCTGTGCATATAGGTGTCCTGCGTATCGCGCATTCTCGAGGTGGACACCACGCCGCTGAGGGCAAGCAGCCTCTCAAAGATCTCGCCGCAGGTCTCCTCATCGTCGCTCGTGAAGTTCAGAAGGTAGGCGTTCGCTTCGGGCTCCGTACCGAAGACGGCTGCATAGTACGCGGGCGTCATGTAGATAAAGTGCCCCGTATAGTGCTCATATATTCCCGCTACCGTCACGTCCGCGCGCTCGTCGCCGTCAAGGAAAAACGTGTCACCTACCTTAACGTCCAAAAGCTCCGAGAGCTTCTGGTCGATGTAAACGCCGTCGTCGCCCATTGTAAGCGTCTCGCCGGTCTTATAGTCGTAAAGCTCGATGACCTTGGGCAGCGCGGCGGCGTCCATCACCTCGAGGTAAGCGGAGATCGAATAGCTATCGGACACTGCGGTGGCGGAGCTGGCAGCGCAGGGGACCTCGTCCGTGATGCGCCCGTCCGCTTGCAGATAATTCTCCACCGCCGCACGCTCCTCGGCGAGCACGTTGTCGGCAAGCGTGATCTGCGCGCTGTAATGGAACAACTCGTCGTACTGGCGCGACATCGTATAAAGCAGGGAGGATCTCATGCCGAAGCCCGCGATGATGAGCGCCGTGCAGCCGCCGATGCCGATGACCGTCATCCAGAAGCGCTTCTGGTAGCGGAAGAGGTTGCGTGCCGTGACCTTGTGGATAAACGACATTCTGCTCCACAGGGGCTTGATGCGCTCGAGAAGCACGCGTTTGCCCGCCTTCGGTGTGCGCGGGCGCATGAGCGACGCGGGCGTTTCACGCAGCGTAGAAAGGCACGCCCACAGCGTCGCGCCGGTCGTGCAGACGACCGCCGCGAGCACGGAATACACGGAGATATCTGGATAGGCGCGCAGTTCAAGATCCGGCATCTGATACATGATCTGATACGCCGTGAAGATCATCTTGGGGAAGAGCGTATAGCCGATCGCCAGCCCCGCAATGCCGCCGATCAGGCTCGGCAGCAGACCGTAGCCGAGATATTTTTTGGATATGTCAAAGCGGCTGTAGCCCAGCGCCTTGAGACAGCCGATCTGCACGCGCTGCTCCTCGACCATGCGCGTCATCGTCGTCAGGCACACGAGCGCGGCGACGAGGAAGAAGATAACGGGGAAAACGCTGGCAAGGTTGCCCATGCGCTCGGCGTCCTGCCCGAAGCCCGTATAGCCGGGGTTGTAGCTGCGGCTGAAGATGTACCACTCGCCGTCCTCGATGTCCGCGACCTTGCGGCGCGCGTCGGCAAGCTCCTGTTCGGCATCGGCGAGCTTTTCGTCCGCCTCAGCTTTCGCATCCTCATATTCGGCAAGCCCGTCGGCATATTCCCGCTCGCCGTCCGTCAAATCGCGGTAGGCATCGCGCAATTCTTTCGCGCCGTCGGCATACTCGTCCTCGCCGTCGTAATATTCTTTCCAGCCGTCGTCCAGCTCGGCACGCGCGTCGGCAAGCTCCTGCTGCGCGTCGGCGAGCTGCTGCGGCGCTTCCTCAAGCTGTTTTTTCGCCTGATCGAGCTCCTTCTTCCCGCTACGCAGATCGCGGTAGCCCTCGGCAAGCTGGGCGCTGCCGCTCTCATACTCCGCGCGCCCCTCGTCGAGCTGCTTCTTGCTCTCGGCAAGACTGCCGGAGCTGACGGTGCTGAGCTGGGAAAGCTGGCTTTGCAGCCCGCTGAGCTGCGCGCTGACCTCGCTG
>CAVDWO010000048.1:0-2170 GCA_963612845.1 Alistipes onderdonkii | reverse complement strand
TCGAGCGCCGCGTCCGTCGCGGCGGCGGTGGTCTCGTCGCCGCGGCTCAGGTCGTCGAGCAGCTTCTCCGAGGTCATGTCCGTATAGGCGCCGCTGCTGTTCAGCGCGCCCGCCACGGTGCCGCTGAGCTGCCCGAGCTGCGCCTCGCCCGCGTCAAGCTGCTGCTTGCCGGATTCCAGTGCCTCCGCGCCGTCGGCAAGCTGCTGCGCACCGCTTTCATATTCGGCAAGACCGTCTGCATAGTCCGCTTTTCCCTTTTCATAGTCCTTGACCGCCTGGTCATACTCAGCTACGCCGTCGGCATATTCCTGCTCGCCGTCTTCGAGCTTTTTGCGCGCATCGTCCAACTCGGCGCGCGCATCGGCAAGCTCCTGCTTCCCGTCGTGGTAATCGCGCCAGCCGTCGTCCAGCTCACGCCTTGCGTCGGCAAGCTCCTGCTTGGCGTCGGCGAGCTTTTCATCGGCTTCGGCGCGCGCATCGTCCAACTCCCGCTGCGCGTCGGCGAGCTTGTCGTTCGCCTCGTCCACCAGTTCGTCATGGCGCAGCGCGGCGCGCTCATTGCCGAGCGGCTCGAGCAGATTGATCACATCGTCGATCGTATCGTCGTACTCATCGTAAAAGGCGGTCAGCTCTGCCGCGCCGGAAACGCGCAGATACGCCGCCGTGTAGTAGTCGAGCGAGAACGCCTCGCGCGGCAGATAGAGATACGCCTTGACCGTGCCACTGCCGAGTGTGGACGTGCCGCGCTCAACGCTCAGGTACACCGGTGAGCGGATCGTGCCGACGATGGTAAAGCAGTCGCCCGTCAGCGCGTCGCTCATCTCATCGCCCGGCGTGAGCGTAAGCGTATCGCCGAGGGAGACGCCCATCAGGTCGAGCAGCTTCTCCTCCACCACGCACTCGTCCGCGCGCGCGGGCAGCCTGCCCTCGCGGAGCAGAACGTCGTTGATCCCCTCCGCGCTGAGCGAATAGACCTTGACGACCGCCTCCGCCGCGCCCGCGGCGGCAAAGGCGTCGATCACATAGGCGCCCTCGGCGGCGGCGATCCTCTCCTGCGCGCTGAGCGCGGCGATATCGCCGTCTGTCAGTCCAAGCGTTGAGAGCACCTGAATATCTGCCAGATGCAGAGAATCCAGATAATCGTCACCCGTGCGCTTCATGTCCGGCGCGGTCGCCTTGAGTCCCGAAAGGAACGCGACCGACAGCGCCACAAGGATCAGAATCGACAGAAAACGGCTTTTCGTATGGCTGATCTCGCGCCGGAAATCCTTTTGCATCGCGCTTTTCATGCAAGCCGCTCCTTTCGCTACAAGCGTTCCCTTACCATTCGATCTTCTCCACGTCCGTCGGCTGCGGGTTGACCTTCATCTCCGCCACCGTACCGTTTTTGATGCGGATCACGCGGTCAGCCATCGGGGTGATGGCGCTGTTGTGCGTGATGACCACGACCGTCACACCCTTCTGCCGACAGGTGTCCTGTAGGAGCTTCAGGATCTGCTTGCCCGTCACATAGTCGAGCGCGCCCGTCGGCTCGTCGCACAGCAGGAGCTTCGGATTTTTCGCCAGCGCGCGGGCGATCGCCACGCGCTGCTGCTCACCGCCGGAGAGCTGACCGGGAAAGTTGCCCGCGCGCGCAGCAAGACCAACCTCGTTCAAAACGGTTTGCGCGTCGAGCGGGTCGTCGCAGATCTGCGCTGCAAGCTCCACGTTCTCCAGCGCCGTCAGATTGCCGACGAGGTTGTAGAACTGAAAAACAAAGCCGATATCACGGCGGCGGTAGGTCGTGAGCTGGCGGGCGTTGAAATCGCTCACGCGCGTACCATCGACTGTGATTGTGCCGCCCGAGCAGGCGTCCATGCCGCCGAGCATATTGAGCACTGTCGTTTTGCCCGCGCCGGAAGGTCCGACGATCACGCAGAACTCGCCCTTCTCAATGGTAAATCCGATGTGGTCGACCGCGCGGATCTCCAGTTCGCCGCTGCGGTAGACCTTGGATACGTCCTCAAATGTGACAAAAGCCGCCATGGATCGACACTCCTGTTCAAAAATTTGATCTTTATTTTATTATAATGGCACGCTTGCAAAAACGCAAGTGCGCGTTGGGTATATTGCATGAAAAAACTGTTAACTTTTTGGGCAATTCCATGAACACCGTCGATTGAAATCGGCT
>CAVDWO010000047.1:0-7151 GCA_963612845.1 Alistipes onderdonkii | reverse complement strand
AGTGTATGGCGAAAAATGAGCTTGGTGTCTCAGAAAAATCCATACTGATTTTGGAAGTTTATTGTACCGCGCAAAAGCAAAAAAGTCAATAGTCAGTATGCTCGGTCACTACGACGCGGGTTTCACGCTCCGCACTTACACCCACGCCACGCGGCAAAAGCAGGACGAAGCCGCGCAAACAATGGGCAGCTTCATGGCGCGGGTCATGTGAGCAAAATAAGGCAAAAAACATGGGGCAGGAAGAAAAACTTCCTGCCCCGTGCTTTCTAAATCTTTCCGCGCATTTCCGCG
This sequence comes from Alistipes onderdonkii, assembly GCA_963612845.1. GTDB lineage: Bacteria > Bacillota > Clostridia > Oscillospirales > Oscillospiraceae > Hominicoprocola. The sequence goes on along the minus strand of CAVDWO010000047.1, from coordinate 6,860 downwards.
TACCCATAGGGCATGAGCTGGCAGTAAGCGGCAAGCCGCCAACTGCCAGCCAATGTGGGTCACGGTGTGGGTCGTCGTTCGACCCGCATTTTTTGTTGCGCTGTTTCCGGCGTTTTTTGCAACAAAAAAGCATCGAAAACCGAAGTTTTCGATGCTTTTTGGAGCTGGTGGTGTGACTCGAACACATGACCTGCTGATTACGAATCAGCTGCTCTACCGACTGAGCTACACCAGCGCGTCTTACCAAACGCAAAAAGAATACTACCACACTTTTTCCCGCGCGTCAAGCCTTTTCGATACTTTTCCCCGCACCGAAAACCTATGCTTGACATTGCCCCTCTCTTATGCTACACTCCCCCTTGTTCGCTCGGAGGGCGAGCTGTTCTGAAGAAACAGCAGCCGGACAAGAGACAGACTGAAATGTCTGCTTCTTGTCCGGCTTTTTCTTGCAAAAGGAGGAATGGAAAATGGATCTTCTGAACGGAAAAATCAAGCCCCTTTACCTCAAGTACCTCTCTGCCGCCTTCGGCAGCGCGATGATCTCCTCGGTCTACTCCATCGTGGATATGGCGATGGTTGGGCAGTATCAGGGACCGGAGGGCACGGCGGCGCTGGCAGTGGTCGCGCCGGTGTGGAACATCATTTACAGCCTCGGTCTGCTCATGGGCATCGGCGGCAGCGTCATTTTCAGTACGAAGCGCGGCGGCGGGCAGGGCGGCGGCAACGAAAATCAGTATTTCACCGCGGCGGTCATCGGCGCGGTCGCGCTGTCCGTTTTAGCATGGATCGGCGTGATGCGCTTTGAAGACCCGATCCTGACCTTCTTCGGCGCGGACGAATCGCTGCTCGCGCTGGCGCGGGACTATATGCGCCCGATCAAGTATGTGTTCCCGCTGTTCCTCTTCAACCAGATGCTCGCGGCGTTTCTGCGGAACGACGGCGATCCCGGCCTTGCGACGCTGGGCGTGCTCTCCGGCGGCATCTTCAACGTGTTCGGGGATTATTTCTTCGTCTTCCCCTGCGGCATGGGCATCTACGGCGCGGGACTGGCGACCGCCATCGGCTCCGCGATCTCGTTCCTCGTGATGCTGACGCACTTTTTCAGCCGCAAGAATACGCTTCGCATGGTAAAACCTGAAAAGCTCCTGCGAAAGCTGCGGGAGATATCCGTCACCGGCTTTTCGACCTTTTTCATCGATGTGGCAATGGGTATTCTGACGGTGCTGTTCAACCGTCAGATCATGCGCTGCCTCGGTTCAAACGCGCTGGCGGTCTACGGCCCCGTCATTCAGGTCAGCACCTTCGTCCAGTGCTGCGCGTACAGCGTGGGGCAGGCGTCGCAGCCGATCATCTCCACCAACTTCGGCGCGGGGAAGGGTGAACGCATCAGAGAGACACTACGCCTTGCGCTGTGGACAACGGCGTTTTTCGGCGTGTTTTGGACGGCGCTGAGCATGGCGTGCCCGAACCTCTATATCCGCATCTTCATGGCACCCACACCGGAGATCCTGACGATGGCGCCCGCCATCGTCCGCACCTACGCGCTCTCGTTCCTGCTGCTGCCGTTCAACATTTTTTCGACCTATTATTTCCAAGCCATTATGAAGCCGAAGGCGGCGTTCATCGTGTCGGTGGCGCGGGGACTTGTCATCAGCGGCGCATTGATCCTGCTGCTGCCGCGGCTGGCGGGCGCAGACTCCCTGTGGCTTGCCATGCCCGTCACGGAGCTGCTGGTCATGCTCTACGCCGCCTCGACGGTCAAAAAGTACACAGCGGCACTGCCGGAAAAATATGGCGCATAAAGCGCGTATTTGACATTTTCGAGGGAAGGGAATATATTGCAGGTAAGTGCCCTTTTTCGGTGTTTTAAGGCTTCATGGAGGAGGATGGATTTATGATCAAAATAGCCCTTTGCCAGACAGATACAGCTGGGTCTCCGCGCAGAAATACCGCTTTGATCGCACAGATGACAAAGGACGCGGCAAAAAATGGCGCTGACGTTGTGGTTTTTCCCGAAAATTCGTATTATGACATCAACGCTCCGCGCATCCACGGGGAAGCGCCTGAGCCGCTTGACGGTCGATTTGTGACGGAAATGCGGGCGATCGCAAAGGAAAACCATGTGAATCTGATCCCCGGTTCCTTTGAACGCCTTGCCGAGAGCGGGAAGTATTTCAATACCTGTCTCTTTATAAACCGTGACGGCGAGATCATCGGCCGGTACGACAAGATCCACCTGATGAAAGCGATGAACTATGATGAGTCGGAATTTGTCGAAGCGGGCTCTCAGCCGGCGGTCTTTGATACGGATATCGGGCGGGTCGGCATCATGGTCTGCTATGACCTGCGCTTTCCCGAGCTGGCGCGGGGCATGGTCCAGGACGGGGCGGACATTATCTTTGTTCCCGCGTTCTTTCCTGCCGGCAGCCCGCTCCCGCCGCGCACGGACCACTGGGACACGCTGGTGGACAGCACGGCGCTGCTCAATTTGACTTACGTCGTCGCGGTCAACCAGTACGGCAAGATGTCAACGGAGAGCCCGTTCGGGCGCAGCCGCGTGACCGACCCGTGGGGGACCGTGATCGCGCAGTGCCCCAACTGCGTCAGCATTGCCTACGCGGAGCTTGACATGGAGTATCAGAAGAAGGTGCGCGAGCAGGTGGGGAGCTGGAACAACCGCCGCCCCGATGTTTACACGCTTCACTGACCGGAGGATCGAAAACGCGGCAGGAGAGAATAAAGATGAGGAAGCGGCGGGAGCACAGCCCCGCCGCTTCCTTGTTTTTGCTTTTGCTGGGTCTGGCAGGCTCTGCCTGTCAGATCACCTGATATTTTTTGAGCAGCTTTTCAATGTCGGTGCCTTCGATCTTGCCGAGGACCTTCTTGACCGCCATCTTTTCCATGAAGCCCAGCTCCATGTCGGTAGCCTTCCTGCCGTCGCGCAGCTTGACGGTGGCGTCGAGCAGGTCGCGCACATCGTAGACGCTGCCCCAGACCTCGGGCACGCCGCGGTCGACGTTCAGCAGGGTGTAGACCGCTTCCATGCCCGTGCGCATGGAATACTCGGTGGTGAAGATGGTGTCGCGCGGGGTCTCGGCGAACTGGCCAAGGAAGGCGAAGTTCACGCTGCCTGCGGGCACGACGTCCGGACGGTCGCCGTCGGCGCGCGGCATGAAGAACGCGTCGATATACGGCATCATGACGGGAACGGTGTTGGCGCTGTTTTCCGCCATGTCCCCGATCTGCTCGACGGGCACGCCGAGGTGGTAGAGCCACTCCATGCAGATCTCCTTGCCGGTGCACTCGCGCATGGGCTTCTTGATGAAATCGCCGGGCTTATCGGTGAAGAGGGCGTAGACCCAGACGAGGCAGTGATCCTTGGGCTGCTCGCGGAACTGCGGCTGGCGGTTGATGGTCCAGCTCAGCAGCCACGAGGAGTCCTTCACGCTGACGATGCCGCCGGTGACGACCTTGCCGGTGAACGGGTCGCGCTTGCAGATGTTCTTGATATAGGGAATGATGCGCTGGTCGAGCGTCTCGACGGTGGCGCTCATCCAATTCGTCTGCTCGGGGTCGGAGCAGAACTTGTCGGGGTGACCGAAGGACGGGTCCTGCGCGGCGATCCTGCGCCACATATCCCAGCCGCCGCCCTCCTTGAGCTCGGTGTCATATGCGGCGGGCTCGTTCTGGCTGCCCGTGGTGGAGTTCTCCACGCATCCGCCGTTGGTGATGAAGACGAGGTCATTCTCGGTGAGGTCGATGGCGTCCTTTTTGCCGTCGCGGATAACGTCGATGCGCTTGGCGAGCTTGCGCTCGGGGTCGGAGCAGTCGAACTCGACATTTACGACCTGCACGCCGTAATGGAACCGGACGCCGTGGCTCTCAAGGTACTTGACCATCGGGAGGATCATGGACTCATACTGGTTGTACTTGGTGAAGCGCAGCGCCGTGAAGTCGGGCAGTCCGCCGATGTGGTGGATATAGCGCTGGATATAGCGCTTCATTTCGAGCGCGCTGTGCCAGTTCTCAAAGGCGAACATCGTGCGCCAATAGAGCCAGAAGTTGGTGTTCAGGACCTCGTCGTCGAAAAAGTCGGTGATCTTCTTGTCCTGGAGCTGCTCGTCCGGCGTGAAAAAGAGCTTCATGATCTCCATCGCGCCCTTGTCGGAGATGGCGAATTTGCCGTCGGTGTGCGCGTCCTGACCGCGCTTTTCGGTGGCGCGGCAGAGGGAATAGTTGGGGTCCTCCTTGTTGAGCCAGTAGTACTCGTCGAGCACGCTGACGCCCTCGGTCTCGATGGAGGGAATGGAGCGGAACAGGTCCCACATGACCTCGAAATGGTTGTCCATCTCGCGACCGCCGCGCATGACGTAGCCGAGGTTTTCAAACTTGTAGCCGTCGCACGCGCCGCCGGCAAGCTGTCCCTTTTCGAGCACGTGGATATGCTCGCCCTTCATCTGACCGTCGCGCACGAGGTAGCAGGCGGCACTCAGCGCGGCAAGACCGCTGCCGACGATATAGGCGGATTTGCTGTCCACGCCCGCGGGCTTTTTGGGGCGGGCAAAGGCTTCGTAGTTACCGCTGGAATAATACATAGATCATTTCTCCTTTCGATCATCTGCGGCGCCGCCGACATCCGGAACGGCTCTGGCGTGTCCGGGAGCGGCGGCAGGCTTTTCCTTCGATGGGGAAAGCATACCGCGCCGCCGCAGAAAGGACAATCAGCAGAAAACGCCCTGTGATAAAGAATTTATCACAGGGCGCAAGGCTGTAAAAAATTTTATCATTCCGCAGGATCTGATAAGGGCTTGTCGGTGCGCAGCCGCTCAAGCGCGGCGCGGATATTGCCGTGAATGACGAGCGAGAGCCGCTCGACGATGAGCCGGGGGTCCGCTTTCATGCCGCCCTTGATCCAGTCGAGCATCAGCCCGACGAACATATACTTGTAGACCGCGGCGATGAAGACTTTGTCCTCCTCGCGCACGCTCATGTCCCGCGCCTGCTCCTCCACCACACCTTCGAGCAGGTCGTAGGTGAGCTTGTAGAGGTAGTTTTCCACCTGCTCGCGGCTGACGGAGTGGTAGACGTTCATGATGAAGGGCTTGTTCTTCTGCACCGCCTCGAAGATCTGCAAAAGGCCCTGCTGCCACGTCTCGTAGGTCTTTTTCCCCTCAAGCGCGCGCTTCGCGTCCTCGATGCACGACCACTCGACCAGATCGTAGATATCCTTGAAGTGGTAGTAGAACGTCATGCGGTTGATGCCGCAGTCCTCGGCGATGTCGTTGATAGTGATCTTGTTGAGCGGCTTTTGCAGCAGCAGATTTTTGAGCGACGCCTCGAGCGCACGCTTGGTCACCTGTGACATGGTGCGTCCTCCTTAGGGGGCGGTTCGGCGGGACGGACGGGTCAATAATTCTCCGCGCGGAGCTCAAAGTAGCTCTGCGGGTGGTTGCAGGTCGGGCAGACCTCGGGAGCCTTGACGCCGATGACGATGTGCCCACAGTTGCGGCATTCCCAGACCTTGACCTCGCTCTTTTCAAAGACCGCGGCGGTCTCGACATTGTGCAGCAGCGCGCGGTAGCGCTCCTCGTGGTGCTTTTCGATGGCGGCGACGAGGCGGAATTTCTCGGCAAGCTCGGGGAAGCCTTCCTCCTCGGCGGTCTTGGCGAAGCCGTCGTACATATCCGTCCACTCGTAGTTCTCGCCCTCGGCGGCGGAGAGGAGATTCTCGGCGGTGTCGCCCAGACCGGACAGCTCCTTGAACCACAGCTTGGCGTGCTCCTTCTCGTTGTCGGCGGTCTTGAGGAAGAGCGCGGCGATCTGCTCGTAGCCCTGCTTCTTGGCGACGGAGGCGAAGTAGGTGTATTTGCTGCGCGCCTGAGACTCGCCGGAGAAGGCTTCTCTCAGATTCTTTTCGGTCTGGGTACCCGTGTACTTGGTTGTTTTGTTCATAGGTCGTTCCTTTCCCTCCCCCGGCTTGAACGGGGGAGCAAGCGTGGCGCGGTCCCACGTGGGGAGCCGCTTCCGATAGCGATGATACTATGATGATACGATGGGAGGGCGCACCTGTCAACCACCTGTCCGGAAAAAGTTTTGCCGTTCCGCGCGGAGGATATGCGGCGGGCGGCATCGCGGTCGGACATATTGATGGAAATTGCCGAAAAAGGGGGCGGCTTTTCTCCCTTTTCCTATATGGACGAAGTGAGCAGCGCTGTGATACACTAAAAAGAACAATTTGAACGCGCCGCCGCCCCGCGCGGGAGGCGCACGTTTTTCCGCAAGGGAGGAGAGATCGCATGGCTTATTATTATCCCGAACCGTCGCATACCTTCAGCGAATATCTGCTCGTGCCGGGCTACACACCGGAGGACTGTATCCCTGATAACGTCTCGCTTAAAACGCCCCTCGTGCGCTACCGCAGGGGGCAGGAGGAGAGCCCCATCAGCCTGAATATCCCGCTGGTGTCGGCGATCATGCAGTCGGTGTCGAACGACACGCTCGCCATCGCGCTGGCGAAGGAGGGCGGACTGTCGTTTATCTACGGCGCGCAGACTATCGAGAGCGAGGCGGAGATGGTGCGCCGCGTGAAGAGCAGCAAGGCGGGCTTCGTCGTCAGCGCCTCGAACCTGACGCCCGAGCATACGCTCGCCGACGTGCTCGCGCTCAAGGAGAAGAACGGCTTTTCCACCGTCGCCGTCACCGAGGACGCGACGCCCAACGGCAGGCTCCTCGGTATCGTGACGAGCCGCGATTACCGCGTGAGCCGCATGAGCACCGACATGAAGGTGCGCGATTTCATGACGCCGCGCGAGAAGCTCATCACCGCCCCGGCGGACACGACGCTCAAGGAAGCCAACGAC
>CAVDWO010000046.1:0-7828 GCA_963612845.1 Alistipes onderdonkii | reverse complement strand
CGGGAAGCCCCTTTTTTCAAGCGCTTGACAAAATTCGCCCCGTTTCTTATAATGTTCCACATCGTGCAAGAACGTTCCCCTGCGGCGGAACGTTTTTTTCTGTGTTCGTGTATTTTGGATAAAGGAGAGCATTTGCCATGCCAAAGAAAGCCAATCCCGCAGCGCTGCTGCCGATCCTCGTGTTCCTCGTCCTGTACCTCGGCCTCGGTCTTGTTTTTGAATATGTGCTCAAGATCCCGATGGGCTTTTATTCCATTCCCATCGTCGTGATCTTCCTGATCGCGCTGACGGTCGCCTGCTTCCAGAACCGTGCGCTGTCGTTCGACGATAAGCTCACGCTGATGGGACAGGGCATCGGCGACAAGAATATCGTCACGATGCTGCTGATCTTCCTCGCCGCGGGCATCTTTGTCGGCGTGGTGGGGCGCTCGAGCGCGGAGAGCGTGGCGTACTTCATGCTCTCGATCATTCCGCCGCGCTTTTCCGTCGCGGTGCTGTTCGTCGTCAGCTGCTTCGTCTCCACCGCGATGGGCACGAGCGTCGGCACCATCACGCTCATCGCGCCCATCGCCGTCCCCATCGCTGCGGCGAGCGGCTATTCCCTGCCGCTGTGCATCGGCACGGTCATGGGCGGGGCGATGTTCGGCGACAATCTGAGCTTCATTTCCGACACGACCATCGCCGCCTGCAACGGGCAGGGCTGCGCGATGAAGGATAAGTTCCGCGAGAATTTCCACATCGCCCTCCCTGCGGCGCTGGCGACGCTCGCGCTGATCCTCGCGCTGACGCTCAACGCGGACGTCACGCCCGCCGAGATCCCCGCCTACAACCTGATCCAGACCATTCCCTATGTGCTGGTGCTCGCCGGCGGCATCACCGGCATCAACGTCTTTCTCGTGCTGCTGGTCGGCATCGTGTCCGGTGCCGCCATCACGCTCGCCACCGGCGCGACCGGCGAGAGCGGCATCTACGCCGTCAAGTCCCTGCTCGAGAGCATGGGCGCGGGCGCGAGCGGTATGTTTGAAACGTCGATGGTCGCCATTCTTGTCTCGGCGATCTGCGCGCTGATCCGCGAGTACGGCGGCTTCGAGGCGCTGCTCAGCTGGATCCGCAAGGCGTTCCGCGGCAAGCGCGGCGGTCAGATCGGCATGGGTCTGCTCGTCGGCGCGATGGACATCGCCACCGCGAACAACACCGTGGCGATCGTCATGGCGAATCCCATTGCCAAGGAGATGAGCCAAGAGTACGGCATCACGCCGCGCAAGGCGGCGTCGATCCTCGACACCTTCTCCTGCATCTTTCAGGGCATCATTCCCTACGGCGCGCAGATGCTCGTTGCCATCGCTGCGGCGCACAATCTGGGCTATGAGCTCTCCGCCTTTGAGATCATTCCCAACCTCTTCTACCCGTACCTGCTGGCGGGCAGCTCGTTTTTCTTCATCGCCGTGGACGGAAAGAAGCAGGCATAAGAAAATCAGCTATTAAACCGCACCTCGCCGCATAAAATACGGCGAGGTGATGCTTTTTGAACAAGATCGCTGCCGCGCCGCCCTTCGAGCTTGCGCTCCTGCGCGCGTTCGGCGCGCGGGAGGAGCTGCGCGCGGTGCTGCTGGAGGCGCTGCGCCGCAACGCCGGCGGGCGCGTGTACCTGACGCTGATGGCGGACGGCACGCTCCGCCTGCTCGGTTCGCAGGGAGCTCTCCCCTGCCCCGGCGCGGTGCTGCTCGACCTCGGCGCGCCCGCGGCGCCGGCCGGAAACGAGTCGCTCGCGCTGCGGCTCGACGTGATCGACTGGCGCGCCTGCGCCCACCGCTACGACGTGCTGGCGGCGCAGCGGGCAGGTTATCCCACGGCATAGGAAAGTGCAGCGCGGGGACTTCCCCGCGCTGCGCCTTTTCTTTTCATGCCAGCATATCCAGAATCTTTTTCACCGTTTCGTCGAGCGTGCCGTTGTTGTCGGCGCGGAGGTCGGCAAAGCGCTCATAGCGCGCCCTGCGCGCCTCGTAGAGCGCCGCAAGGTCCCCCGCGGAGAGAGGACGCCCCTCACGCGGCAGCTTATCGACGTCGCGCTCCAGCCAGAAGATGATCCCATTCTGGTGCAGCGCGTCGTAGTTCTCCTCCCGGAGCACGCTGCCGCCGCCGGTGGCGATGACCGCGCACGAGTGCTTGCCCAGCTCGGCGAGCACCTCGCTTTCAAGCTCGCGGAACGCCGCCTCGCCGTGCTTTTCGATGAACTGCGCGCAGGTCTGCCCCGTGCGCTGCTCAAGCTCGGCGTCGCTGTCGAGCGCAACGCGGTCGAGCCGCTCGGCAAGGAGCGAGGCGACGGTGGTCTTGCCGCAGCCGGGCATTCCGACGAGGACGACGTTCCGCGTCTGTGCGGCGAGCAGGGCGGCGAGCCGCTCCGTCTCGCCGTCGTCGATCTCCGTACCGGTAAAAAGCTCCGCCGAACGCTTCGCCTGCGCGGCGAGCATCAGAAGCCCGCCCATACAAGGGATAGCGCGCCGTTCCGCCTGTAACAGCAGCGCCGTGCGCGCGGGGTTGTAGATAAGATCCAGCACGCCCTCGAGCCGCGGAAAGCACGCCAGATCGACAGGCGAGACGCCGTTCGCGGGGTACATTCCGACGGGCGTGGCGTTGACGATGAGCTGCGCGTCCGCGTGGCGGGCGAGATTTTCATAGTTATCCTCTCCCCCGCGGGAGATGACCGTGACCGCCGCGCCCGCATCGCGCAGCACGGCGCAGACTGTTGCCGACGCGCCGCCGCTGCCGAGCACGAGCGCCTTCTTCCCGGCGGCGGCGAGCCCGCTCGCCCGCAGCAGATACGCAAAGCCGTATTCGTCGGTATTGTCGCCGTAAAGCGAGCCGTCCTCCCGGCGCAGCAGCACGTTGACGCTGCCGAGCCGGCGCGCGGCGTCGGACAGCTCCGCGCAGAAGGGAATGACCGCCTTCTTATAGGGAATGGTCACGTTCAGCGCGTCGAACCGTCCGCTTCGGAGAAATTCGCCCAGCTTCTCCGGCGCGCACTCGTACAGGCGGTATTCATACCTCCCGAGCTGCGCGTGGAGCGCGGGCGAATAGCTGTGATCCAGATGCTCACCCAGCAGTCCGCAGCGCATCATCGCGTCTCCTCCCCGCCGGACAGGCTCTCCTGCCGCGCGCGGCTCAGCTCGAAAAGGCGCACATAGAAGTCGCGCGCATAGCCGCGCAGCTCCTCGGGTGTCCGTTCCTCAACAGCGCGCAGCTTTTCCTCCTCGCGCCGCGCATCGCGCACGCGCAGACCATTCTCCCGCTTGTACGCCGCGATCTCCGCCGCAAGCTCCATGCGGCGGAGGAAAAGCGGGAGCAGTTCCCCGTCGATCGCGTCGATCTCTTTTCGGTAGTCGTTCAGGTCCATGGCGTTTCCTTTCTGCGCGCGAGCAGCGCGTCGTAGACCGCGATGGCGGCAGCCGCCTCCACGCAGGGCACGGCGCGCGGCACGACGCACGGGTCGTGCCGTCCCGCGGCGGTGATCGCTGTGGGGCGCATCGTTTTCAGATTGACGGTCTTCTGCTCCCTCGCGATGGATGGCGTCGGCTTGAATGCCGCGCGGAAGGTGAGCGGCATACCCGTCGTGATCCCGCCGAGGATACCGCCGCAGCGGTTCGTCTCCGTCACGATCCTGCCGTTTTCGACCGCGAAGGCATCGTTATTCCCGCTGCCGCGCAGGGCGGTGGCGGCAAAGCCCGCGCCGAACTCCACGCCCTTGACGGCAGGGATACCGAAAACGAGCGCGGCGATGCGGCTCTCCATTCCGCCGAACAGCGCTCCGCCCAGCCCCGCGGGAAGTCCCAGCACCGCGCACTCGACCACGCCGCCGACGCTGTCGCCGTCCGCCCGCGCCCCGGCGATGGCGGCGCGCATCTCCGCGCCGCGCGCGTCGCTGACGACTGGGAACGCCTTCTCCGCGGTCGAAGCGGTCAGCGCGCCCTCATCGGAAACGTCCGCGATGGAGGCGATACGGCTGATAACGGTGATCCCCTCGCGCGCGAGGAGCTGTAAGCAAATGCCGCCCGCGATGCACAGCGGCGCGGTCAGCCGTCCCGAAAAATGACCGCCGCCCGCACGGTCCTGAAAGCCGCCGTACTTGACCCCGGCGGTGTAGTCCGCGTGTCCCGGGCGCGGCGTGTCCGCAAGCGCCGCATAGTCCTGCGCCCTCGCGTCCGTATTGCGGAGCACCGCCGTGAGCGGCGCGCCGCAGGTGATGCCGTTGACCAGACCGGAGAGAAACTCCGGCTCGTCCGCCTCCCTCCTCGGCGTTGACCAGTCGTTTCCGCCCGGCGCGCGGCGGGAGAGGAAGCGCCGAAGCGCAATCTCGTCCACCCGCTCTCCCGCGGGGAGCCCCTCGATCGTCACGCCGACGGCGGGCGAATGGGATTGTCCGAAAATAGTCAGGCGAAGCTCTTCGCCGAAGCTGCTGCTCATGGGCAGCCTCCTTTCACGCGCGCAAGATCCTCCCAGAAGCGCGGGTAGGACTTCGCCACGCAGTTCTCGTTGTCGATCACGACCGCGCCGCGGCACGCGCAGGCGGCGACGGCGGCAGCCATGGCAAGGCGGTGGTCGTTCCGCGTTTCGACCGCCCCGCCGGAAAGCGACGGTACGCCGCGGATCACCAGACCGTCCCGCCCTTCCTCAACGTGCCCGCCGAGCGCGCGCAGCAGCGCCGCCGTACCGTCGAGCCGGTCGGATTCCTTGAGCCGCAGGCGCGCGGCGTTCTCGATATGCGTCTCGCCGTCCGCAACGGCGGCGACCGCGCTCAACGCGGGGATCAGGTCGGGTATGGGGGCTGCGTCGATGGTCACGCCGCGCAGCGCACCGCGCCGGACGGTAACGGCGTCCTCGCCCTCTGTGACCTCCGCGCCGAACCGCCGCAGGATATCGAGCACCGCCCTGTCGCCCTGCCGCGAGCCCAGCGCCAGCCCCTCGACGCTCACGCCGCGCTCCGACAGCGCGCCCATGCAGAGGAACACCGCGGCAAGCGACCAGTCTCCCTCGACCACGGTACGCGCGCCCGGGCGGAAGCGCTGCCCGCCGGGAATATTCCAGCGCGCGCCGTTTCGCTGAAATTCGACGTGCGCGGCGCGCAGCGCGTCCTCCGTCATGGCGACGTAGGCTGCCGAGCCGAGCGCGCCGGTCACGGTCAGCTCGCTGTCCCCGTCCAGCAGCGGCAGCGCCGTCAGCAGTCCCGAGACGAACTGCGAGGACACGTCTCCCGCAATCTCGTAGCGTCCCGCCCGAAGCCGCCCATCGCACCGCAGCACGTCCCCGTCTTCGGTCAGGGTCATGCCGTGCGCGGACAGCACGCCGTCCAGCGGGGCGAGCGGACGCTGCGGAAGCCTCCCCTCCCGGAGGAACTCCGCCCGCGCGCCGAGCGCGCCGCAGAGCGGCAGGAGAAAACGCAGCGTCGTGCCGCTCTCGCCGCAGCGGAGGGTCAGCCGGCGCTCCGGCACCCGTTCGACCGGCGAAACGCGGAAGCCCGCCGCCGTGCGCTTCACGCCCGCGCTGAGCGTGCGGAGGCAATCCGCCGTGGCGGCGATATCGCCGGAGACACCGTCGCAGAGCAGCTCCGTCTCTCCCTCGCCGAGCGCCGCGCAGATCAGCAGCCGGTGCGCCTGCGACTTGGACGCGGGGGCGCGCACACGGCCCGCGCGCTCGTCCGCAAGGCAGAGCACGCGCGCGCCGCTCCCGCTGCCGTTCCGTTCGGCACCGCGTCCGCAGAGCACGAGCATGACCGTCCCCCTCCCTTCCGCAAAAAACGCGGCGCAGCCCGAAGGCTGTGCCGCATCAGGCGATCTTTTCTCCCAGTATAAAAGCCCGCGCAAAAAATGTCAACCGCCGTTTTCCACGCGATTTTTGCTTTTGTTGCAAATGCAACTTCCCTTCCCGCACTTTCCTCTATATAGTTATCTTATCCAAATCAAACGCATATATCTTGTGGCTGTTTTTCTTTCGCGCGCCTTGCAATCCTCCGCCCGCTGTGCCATAATGGAGGTTGTCCGCAGGACGCGCGCATGAAAAAAGAAGGGGATAGGCAAATGAGAGTCATCAAAAGAAACGGCACAGAGGTCGAATTTGATATCGGCAAGATCGTCGCCGCAGTCACCAAGGCGAACAACGCCACGGAGGAGGACGCGCGCATGACGCCCGTCCAGATCCGGCGCATCGCCGAGAGCGTGGAGCTTGCCTGCCGGCAGCTCTCCCGCGCGCCGACGGTCGAGGAGATCCAGGACCTTGTGGAGCATCAGATTATGGCGCACGGCGCGTTTGAGGTCGCCAAGCGCTACATCACCTACCGCTATACCCGCTCGCTCGTGCGCAGGAGCAACACGACGGACGATAAGATCCTCTCCCTCATCGAGTGCAACAACGAAGAAGCCAAGCAGGAGAATTCCAACAAAAACCCCGTCGTCAACTCCACCCAGCGCGACTATATGGCGGGCGAGGTGAGCCGCGATCTGACGAGCCGCCTGCTTCTGCCCGAGGATATCGTCAAGGCACACGAGGAGGGCATCATTCATTTCCACGATACGGATTACTATGCCCAGCATATGCACAACTGCGACCTCGTCAATCTGGAGGATATGCTGCAAAACGGCACGGTCATCACGGGCACGCTCATCGAGCGCCCGCACTCGTTCGCCACCGCCTGCAACATCGCCACGCAGATCGTCGCGCAGGTCGCCTCGAATCAGTACGGCGGGCAGAGCATTTCGCTGACGCACCTCGCGCCCTTTGTCGACGTGTCACGCCGGAAGATCAGAACACAGGTGCTCGCCGAGGCCGAAGCCCTCGGCGTGACGCCGGACGAGGGCAAGATCTCCGAGATCGTCGAAAACCGCCTGCGCGAGGAGATCCGCCGCGGCGTGCAGACCATTCAGTATCAGGTCGTGACGCTTCTGACCACGAACGGTCAGGCGCCGTTCATCACGGTATTCATGTACCTCAACGAGGCGAGGAGCGAGCAGGAAAAGCGCGACCTTTCCGTTATCATCGAGGAGATGCTCGAGCAGCGCTACGAGGGCGTGAAGAACGAGCAGGGCGTGTGGGTCACGCCCGCCTTCCCCAAGCTCATCTATGTGCTTGAGGAGGACAATATCCGCGACGATTCGCCCTACTACTACCTCACGCGCCTTGCCGCCAAGTGTACGGCGCGGCGCATGGTGCCCGACTATATCAGCGAGAAGAAGATGCTCGAGCTCAAGGGCGACGTGTATCCCTGCATGGGCTGCCGCAGCTTCCTGACGCCCGACCGCTTCACCGACGCGGGCGTGGGCAACATCGCAAACGCCGGCAACTATGAACCGGGCAAGCACAAGTACTACGGCCGCTTCAATCAGGGCGTCGTGACCATCAACCTGCCCGACGCGGCGCTCTCCTCCGGCGGCAGTATTGAGAAGTTCTGGACGATCTTCGAAGACCGGCTCGAGCTGTGCCACCGCGCGCTGCGCTGCCGCCACGAACGCCTGAAGGGTACGCTGTCCGACGCCGCGCCGATCCTCTGGCAGTACGGCGCGTGCGCGAGGCTCAAAAAGGGCGAGCCGATCGACCGGCTGCTCTACGACGGCTACTCCACCATCTCCCTCGGCTACGCGGGGCTTTACGAATGTGTGAAGTACATGACCGGCAGGAGCCACACCGACCCCGAAGCGACGCCGTTCGCGCTGTCGATCATGCAGAAGATGAACGACAAGTGCGCCGAGTGGAAAAAGGCTGAGAACATCGACTATTCCCTCTACGGCACGCCGCTCGAGTCCACGACCTACAAGTTCGCCAAGTGCCTGCAAAAGCGCTT
>CAVDWO010000045.1:0-8012 GCA_963612845.1 Alistipes onderdonkii | reverse complement strand
GCAAAAAAGCCTTGAAGTCTCTCGACTTCAAGGCTTTTCCTCTGGTGCGCGGTACAGGACTCGAACCTGTGACCCCATGCACGTCAAGCATGTGCTCTACCAGCTGAGCTAACCGCGCGAACCGAACAGTAGCATATTACACCATCGTGCCCGGATTGTCAAGCCCCTTTTTGCCAAAGAACGCCCCTCTGCCGCAAAGGGAGACTATTTATAGCATACGCCCGCGCCGCGCGAATGTAAAGAGGGGAAAATAGCAGAAAATCGCTGCGCTTTTTCGGTCAATTTTCGGCGCGCGCTTTTCTTGTCAAGCGGGCGCGATTTCTATATAATGTGTCTGTATTTTGTGTTTGACAGAAAATGGAGTGTTTTTACGATGGGACAGATCGGTTTCGACAATGACAAGTACCTTTCCATGCAGTCCGCGCATATCCGCGAGCGCATCAGCAAGTTCGGCGGCAAGCTGTACCTTGAGTTCGGCGGCAAGCTCTTCGACGATTACCACGCCTCGCGCGTGCTGCCCGGCTTCCGGCCCGACAGCAAGATCCGTATGCTCCAGCAGCTGCGCGACGATGCGGAGATCGTCATCGCCGTCAACGCCAACGATATCGAGAAGAACAAGGTGCGCGGCGACCTCGGCATCACCTACGATGACGACTGCCTGCGCCTGATCGACGCGTTCCGCGCCTTGGGGCTCTACGTCGGCGGCGTGTGCATCACGCAGTACGCGGGGCAGAACGCGGCGGACGCCTTCATCAAGCGGCTCAACACGCTCGGCGTGCGCAACTACCGCCACTACCCCATCGCCGGCTACCCGTCCGACGTTGCCCATATCGTCAGCGACGAGGGCTTCGGCAGGAACGATTATATCGAGACGACGCACTCGCTCATCGTCGTCACCGCGCCGGGACCCGGCAGCGGCAAGATGGCGACCTGCCTTTCCCAGCTTTACCACGAGCACAAGCACGGCGTCAGCGCGGGCTACGCCAAGTTCGAGACCTTCCCCATCTGGAACCTGCCGCTCAAGCACCCCGTCAACCTCGCCTACGAGGCCGCGACCGCCGACCTTGACGACGTGAATATGATCGACCCCTTCCACCTCGAGGCCTACGGCGAAACCACCGTCAACTACAACCGCGACGTGGAGATCTTCCCCGTCCTGCGCGCGATCTTCGAGCGCATCTCCGGCAAATGCCCCTACCAGTCCCCGACCGACATGGGCGTGAACATGGCGGGCAACTGCATCATCGACGATGAAGCCTGCCGCGCCGCCTCCCGCATGGAGATCCTCCGCCGCTACTATACCGCGCAGGTCGACGTTGCCCGCGGCGTGGCGGACGTCTGCCAGCTCCGCAAGCTCGAGCTGGTCATGCAGCAGGCGGACGTAACGCCCGACCTCTGCCCCGCCGTCGCCGCCTCGCTGCAAAAGGCGGAGGAGACCGGCGCCCCCGCGGGCGCGATGGTGCTGCCGGACGGGCGCGTCGTCACGGGCAAGACCTCGTCGCTGCTCGGCGCGTCGGCGGCGCTGCTTTTGAACGCGCTCAAGGCGATGGCGGGTCTCGGCAAGGACATGGACCTGATCTCCAACCAGGTCATCGAGCCGATCTCCGTGCTCAAGATCAAC
Source organism: Alistipes onderdonkii (assembly GCA_963612845.1). GTDB lineage: Bacteria > Bacillota > Clostridia > Oscillospirales > Oscillospiraceae > Hominicoprocola. Next base: position 6,391 of record CAVDWO010000045.1, on the reverse strand, counting down.
AGCCTCGGCCACCACAACCCCCGCCTGCACTCGGACGAGGTGCTCATCGCGCTGGCGATCTCCGCGCTCACAAGCCCCCTCGCGGAAAAGGCGCAGTCCCAGCTCGGCACGCTGCGCGGCTGCGACGCGCACTTCTCCGTCATCATCTCGGAGGAGGACGTCAAGCTCTACAAGCGTCTCGGCATCCGCGTCAGCTGCGAGCCGCGGTACGAGTATAAGCGGCTCTACCACAAATAAAAAACGCGGTGCGCGGCTCCCGCCGCGCACCGCTCCGTCAACAGGAGAGGTCTTTTCATGGCAAACCGCACCGCACCCCGCGCCGTCGTCTGCGGCGGCGTGAATATCGACATCGGCGCGCGCTCCTTCGCCCCCCTGCGCGCCAAGGACTCCAACCCCGGCAGGGTCGAGCTGAGTCTCGGCGGCGTGGGGCGCAACATCGCGCACAACCTGCGCCTGCTGGGGCTGGACGTCGAGCTGCTGACCGCGCTCGGCGGCGACCTGCGCGCCGCGCAGGTGGAGCAGAGCTGCGCCGCCCTCGGCATCGCCCTCTCGCACGCGCTGCGCGTACCGGATGGGCGCACCTCGACCTACGTTTTCCTCGCCGGCAGCGACGGCGACATGGCAGCCGCCGTCTCCGATATGGAGATCTGCGAGCGGCTCACGCCGGACTATTTCGCCGCGCAGCTCCCGCTGCTCAACGGCGCGGACGCCGTCGTGCTGGACACGAATCTCCCCCGCGCGTCGCTCGCCTACCTCATCGGGCACTGCACCGCGCCGGTTTTTGTCGATCCCGTGTCCGTCTCCAAGGCGGAAAAGCTCACGGGACTGCTCTCCCGCGTCCACACGCTCAAGCCCAACCGCCTCGAAGCGGAGCTCCTCTCCGGCGTCCCGGTCACGGACGAGGCAAGCCTGCGCCGCGCGGCGGACGCATTGCTTGCGCAGGGTGTGCAGCGCGTGTTCCTCTCGCTCGGCAGCGGCGGCGTATTCGCCGCGCAGCGGGGACAGTCCCTGCTCGTCCCCGCTCAGAAGGCGGACGCGGTCAACGCCACGGGCGCGGGCGACGCGATGATGGCAGCCCTCGTCTGGTCGTTCCTCGCGGGCGGCACGCTCGCCGAAAGCGCCGCGGCAGGCACGGCGGCAGCCGCCCTCGCCGTCGAGAGCGCGGCGACCATCAACCCCGCCTTGAGCGCGGCGGCAGTCACCGCGCGCAGGGCGCGCTCAGAGTAGCGGCGCCACGCGCAGCCGCCCGAAAGGGCGCTTCCTGTCCCCCGCGCGGCTGCCCCGCCGGACGGCGAAAAACGTGCCGCGCGGGGGTAAATTTGAGAATCGTTCTCATTTTTATTTCCGCAAAATCGGCGATTTGAAAATCATTCTCATTTTCAAACCGGCAAAAAAGACCGCAGCTGCGGTCTTTTTTTATTTTTCGAGCAGATAATTTCCGCCTTCGATTTTTTCGCTCACAATGGCGACAAACACCGCGTTTTCCGCGTCTAACGCGGCTTTTACGGTCTCCAGATCCCCCTCTTTGACCGACACGTACACCCGGTCAAACTTCTCGCTTAGTGTGCTCATCACGATGCCCGTTCTTTCCTCGCTTCCGGCGAGCACAATGTCCGCGTCCACGCTGACGGAAAGCTTGCCTTCATAGCCCGCCGCCTTGAGCGCCGCGCGGATATCGTCCGCCAGCAGGGACAGCGCCTCCTGCTTGCTCATCGTGCGCTCGTCGGTCTTGATGCGGCTCATGCGCCCGTCGCGCGGGTAGTGGAAATCGTCGAGCAGCAGCTCGTCAAAGCCCATATCCGCGCACTCGACGGCGATATCGGAAATATACTGCCGCGCAAGCTCCTTCTCCGGCGCGAGCCAATGGGTGCTGTAGGTATCGTACCAGACGTACCCCGTCAGCTGGCAGACGGCGGCGTCCGTCATATGCTCGAAGGCGAAGATGCTGTCGTGCAGGGTGCTGATGCGCGCGATGGAGTAGTAATCCGAGCCGGTCAGCTCCTCGATCGCGCTGCGCGCCACGCTGCCGCCCGCGACGGCGCCGCAGTCGATCGCCGCCTGGAGCTTGGAATCGTACAGCAGCCTGCCGCTGCTCTCCTTCAGGCGGACCGCCACGGCATTCGTCCCCTCGGGCAGGGACGCGGTCCAGTCCCCCGTCAGCGCGGAGAGGGACAGCTCGACGCCGTGCGTTTCGCGCACCTCCGGCTCCTGCACGACGACCTCGACGTCCCCCGCATCGCCGTCCGGCTGGGTGTCCTCCCCGCCGGAGGGCTGCTCCTGCTGCTCCTGCTGCGGCCATGGGAGCACGAAGCGGAACGAGCCGTCCTCCTCGTAGACGATGTAGCGCTGCGCGAAAAGAAAGGCGCAGGCGGCGAGAAGGAGCAGCGCCAGCAGCACGGTCAGCACGATCTTTCCGCCCCTGCCGCGGCCGCGGTAGCTGCTGTAACCGCGCGTTCCCCGAGCCTTGCCCATTTTGCCCACCTGCCTTCCCGAAAAGTATGTTTTGCGTTTCGCAAACAGTTTACTTGATGGGAAGAAAAAAATCAACAAAAACCTTTCGGTTTTTGTTGATTTTCCGCTTTTTATCGTACTCAGCCCCCGATGCCGTCCAGCAGGGCGACGCGGCGCGCGTGGCGCCCGCCCTCGAACGGCGTCGAAAGAAAGGTCTCGACCATCGCAGCCGCCAGCTTGGGGCCCGTGAAGCCCGCGCCGATGGCGAGCATATTGGCGTTGTTGTGCCGGCGGCAGAGCTGCGCTTCGAGCGCGTCGGCACAGTGCGCGCAGCGGATCCCCCTGACCTTGTTCGCCGCGATGGAGATGCCGATGCCCGTCGTGCAGACGACGATGCCGTACTCGCACTCGCCGCTCGCGACGGCGCGCGCGGCAGCCTCGCCGAAGATGGGATAGTCGCAGCTGTCGGCAGAATGGGTGCCGCAGTCCTTGACCTCGTGCCCCAGACCCGCCAGCTGCTTTTTGATGTCTTCCTTCATGGCGTAGCCGCCGTGGTCGCAGCCCAATGCGATCTTCATAGTCGTTTCTCCTTTATTCGTCGTTATTCTGCTTTATCCGTCAGATCTTGTGGAAGACCGGCTTCCTTTTTTCAAACGTGCAGACGTAGCGGAAGCCGCAGCCTTGCAGCAGCTCCTGCGTCTCGCGCACGCGCACGCCGACATACTCCGGCGTGTGCGCGTCGGTGCCGACGGTGACGATCTCGCCGCCGAGCGAGCGGTAGAGCTTCAGCCACTTCGCGTCCGGCAGCGGCGTGCTGCCGCGGTTGACGTTGCACTCGATGCCGCGCCCGCCCTCGACGACGGCGCGCAGGATCTGCGCGACCTCGTCCTCAAAGCCGTCGAAGCTCATATGCATACCGTGATTCTCGTTCATGTAGCGCAGCGGCAGGGTCAGGTGCCCGAGGACGGAGAACCTGCCGAGGCGCGCCGTTTCCAGCTCGAGGGCGAGATAGTCCGCGATCTGCCCGCGCGCCTCCTGCTCCGTGCCGCCGGGCAGGAAGTAGAGGTCGGTATGACCGTACCGCGCGGAGAGCTGGTGCTGCGAGCCGATGATGAAGTCCAGCTCCGGCAGGCGCGCGAGCAGCTCGTCGGCGTACTGCGGGTCGCGCGACGCTTCGCCCAGCTCGATGCCGCGGCGGACGAGGAGCTTCCCCTCCGCGGCGCGGCCGGCGCGCGCGAAGGTCTCCTCCCGGTCGGAAAAATCGTGCGCCCAGCGCTCCGTCCCGCCGGAGGGATAGAGGTCCACATGGTCGGTCAGGCAGAGCTCCCGCAGGCCCTGCGCGATCGCGGCGCGGACCATGTCCTCCACGGGCGTTTTCGAGTCGAACGAGAGCGAACAGTGGGTGTGGTAATCGGATAGGTACACGGCGCGTCCTCAGAGCTTGAACTTGCCGAAGAAGCTCTTATCCTCGTAGTTTTTCTCGCCCAGCAGCTCGCTGAACTTGCGGAGGGCGTCCTTCTGCTCGCGGGTGAGGCTGCGCGGCGTTTCGATATGCACGGTGACGTACTGGTCGCCGCGTCCGCGGCCGTTCAGCCCGGGGATCCCCTTGCCCTTCAGGCGGAAGGTCGTGCCGCTCTGCGTCCCCTCGGGAATGGTGTATTTCACCTTGCCGTCGATGGTGGGGATCTCCAGCTCGGCGCCGAGCGCCGCCTGCGTGAAGGTGATGGGCGCCTCGCAGAGGACGCTCGTCCCCTCGCGGCGGAAGAGCTCGTGCGGGCGGACGGAGACGACGATCAGCAGGTCGCCCGCCGGTCCGCCGTTCCTGCCCGCGTTGCCCTGCGCGCGCAGGGAGATGGTCTGCCCATTGTCGATACCGGCGGGAATGGAGACCTTGATGGTCTTGCGGTGGCGGATCATGCCCTTGCCGCCGCACTTGGGACAGGGCTGGTGAATGATGCGCCCCTTGCCGCCGCAGCGCGAGCAGGGCGCGGAGGTGGACATATAGCCCAGCGGCGTCTGCCGGCGCTGCTGGATCACGCCGGAGCCGCGGCAGTCGGGGCAGATCTCGGCGGTGGTACCCTTGGCGCAGCCGGAGCCGCGGCAGTCGGGACACTGCTCGATGCGGTCGATGCTGACGTCCTTCTCGCAGCCGAACGCCGCCTCCTCAAAGCTGACGGTGACGCTCGTGCGCAGGCTCTCCCCGCGCGTAGGCGCGTTGGGGTTGGCGCGCGAGGCGCCGCCGAAGCCGCCGCCGAAAAAGCTGCCGAAGATATCGCCGAGGTCGCCGAAGTCGAAGCCGCCCGCGCCGTAAGCGCCGCCTCCGGCACCTGCGCCGTAATTGGGATCGACGCCGGCGAAGCCGAACTGGTCGTAGCGCGCCTTCTTGTCGGGGTCGCTCAGGACCTCGTTCGCCTCGTTGAGCTCCTTGAACTTCTCCTCGGCGGCCTTGTCGCCGGGGTTCATATCGGGGTGATACTTGCGCGCGAGCTTTTTATAGGCTTTTTTGATCTCTTCCTCCGAGGCGCCCTTGGATAAGCCGAGCACCTCGTAATAATCGCGTTTATCCGCCATAGACAAAACTCCCTTGAAACGCCGCAATCGGGGGCAGTATCAAAACTGTCCCCGCTGCGGCTGACGTAGCTGTGATGTTACTGCTTGTTCTCGTCGTCGTCAACGACCTTGTAGTCCGCGTCGTAATACTGCTGACCGTTCGGGCCCTGCTGTGCGCCGCCGTTCGCGCCGCCCACGTCGGGGCCGGTCTGCGCGCCGCCCTGCGGATTCGTCTGCTGGTAGAGCTTCTCGCTCATCTGGTAGAAGAGCTGGGTCAGCTCCTCGGTCGCGGACTTGATGGCGGCGGTATCGTCGCCCTTGAGGGTCTCCTTGAGCTTGTCGATGCCGGACTGCACCTTAGCCTTCTCGTCCGCGGGGAGCTTGTCGCCCACCTCGCCGAGGGTCTTTTCGCTCTGGTAGACCATCTGATCCGCCTGGTTGCGGACCTCGACCTTTTCCTTGATCTTGGCGTCCTCGGCGGCGTACTGCTCGGCGTCCTTGACCGCCTTTTCGATATCCTCCTTGCTCATGTTGGACGAGGAGGTGATGGTGATGTGCTGCTCGGCGCCGGTGCCGAGGTCCTTCGCGCTGACGTTCACGATGCCGTTGGCGTCGATATCGAAGGTGACCTCGATCTGAGGCACGCCGCGGCGGGCGGGGGCGATACCGTCGAGGTGGAAGCGTCCGAGGCTCTTGTTCGCGGCTGCCATCTCACGCTCGCCCTGAAGGACGTTGACCTCCACGCTCGTCTGGTTATCGGCGGCGGTGGAGAAGATCTGGCTCTTCTTGACGGGAATGGTGGTGTTGCGGTCGATGAGCTTGGTGCAGACGCCGCCCATCGTCTCGATGCCGAGGGAGAGCGGGGTAACGTCGAGCAGGAGGAGCCCCTTGACATCGCCGGTCAGGACGCCCGCCTGGAGAGCCGCGCCCATGGCGACGCACTCGTCGGGGTTGATGCCCTTGAAGCCTTCCTTGCCGGTGAGCTTCTTGACCATTTCCTGCACGGCGGGGATACGGCTGGAGCCGCCGACCATCAGGACCTTGTGGATATCGTCGCCGGAGAGCCCCGCGTCGCTCAGCGCCTGACGGACGGGACCGGCGGTGGCTTCGACCAGGTGCGCGGTCAGCTCGTTGAACTTGGCGCGCGTGAGGGTCAGGTCGAGGTGCTTGGGGCCGGTAGCGTCGGCGGTGATATACGGGAGGTTGATGTTGGTGGACGCCACGCCGGAGAGCTCGATCTTCGCCTTCTCGGCGGCTTCCTTCAGGCGCTGCATGGCGACCTTGTCGCCGGAGAGGTCCACACCGTCGGTGCGCTTGAACTCGCCGACCATCCATTTCATGACGCACTCGTCGAAATCGTCGCCGCCGAGACGGTTGTTGCCCGCGGTGG
>CAVDWO010000044.1:0-8155 GCA_963612845.1 Alistipes onderdonkii | reverse complement strand
CGCGTGACCGGCTTATTTTGCAGAAGATCGTCCTCTATTGTCAGCGCGTTGCGGACAATTTGGATCGTTATCATTACGACTTCTCCGCTTTCGAGCAGGACTGCCTCTTTCAGGACGCCTGCTGTATGTGCGTCGTCCAAATTGGTGAGTTAGTTTCACAGCTTTCCGATGAGGTCAAAGCACAGAACAAGGCGATCCCGTGGCGCATCGTCAAGGACACGCGGAACTTTTACGTTCACGCTTATGGCGCGATCGATATTCCCTCGGTGTGGGACACATTGGTGAATGACATCCCCGTTTTGAAAACCGCGTGCGAGGATATTCTGACCCACTTTTGACCCAGAATAGGAAAAAAGCGGGCGGGGCTAAACGGAGGCAATGGAAAGTCCGCCGAACAAACAGCGTCCAACAGCGCCTAATCGAGCGGAAATGGTTCCGATTTGCCCTTGCGACAACCTACGGACCAGAAGGTCGGGGGTTCGAATCCCTCACGGCGTACCAAAGTAAAGTCTTGGAACTGCAAGGGTTTCAAGGCTTTCTTTGTTTTTCGGGGCAAAAATCACGCCTCCGAACACCCGAAAAAGCGCACAAAAAAACGCACAGCCGTACAAAAAGCCGAGATATTCCCGAAAGAAAGGGTGTGTCTCCATGGCTCATATCAGGGCAATCACAAAGAATGGTAAAATCGTTTCCTATCGCTTCACAGTCTGTTTAGGTCGAGACTGCAACGGGAAGCAAATCCGAAAATACATCACTTGGTCTATTCCGTCAGATACGAGCGCAATCAATGTATGGGGCTAAAGTGGATCTGCATCGACGAGCAGAATCGTACCTGCCCCGTAACCCGAACTCCGTAATGCGGCGCGTAAAGCGCTTTATGCAAAGGAGCGGTTTCCCCGGGCGGAAAAGCGGCGGGAGCCTGCCCGCATCGAGCAGTCGGGACTATTTCCCGCTTTCCTGCTCCGACGGCCGCTTTTCCAGCGCGGACTGCTTGGCGAGGATTGCGTTGCCCTTATCGTAGAGATCCTCGATCATGATCTCCGTTTTAAGGTTGACCTTGTAATCGTTCTCCGCGTGGCGGATGTCCTTGAGGACTTCCTTTAGGAGTTTTCTATTTTAGCGTTGGAAAGCACAATCTTTACCGTTCAGCCCTTCCCTGCCGGGCGAGCTTTTTGCAAAGTTGTGCTGAAAGCACAAATATATTATTTTTTATTGTACCGTCAGCTTCTTGTTTTTGTAAGAAGAAAAGCTAAACTATACGGCGAAAAAAGGAAATGAAGCTCAGGAAAGTGAGAAAGAAGATGGCGTTATGAATACAAAGTCCCTGCGTATTCTGAATACCGCGGCTGGTGTGCTGCTGATCGCCGCAGGCATCTACTGTTTGTGCAATCAGGATGTGGCGGTGCTTTCGGCGGGATTCCTGTTGGGTGTGTTCCTGCTGATGGCAGGCATTGCGGAGATCGTGGTATTCGCCGCCGCAGGCGGCATACTGCTCGGCTCCGGCTGGCTGCTGCTGGACGGCGTGCTGACCGTGATCATGTCGCTGTTCCTGCTGTTCAACCAGTGGTTCACGCTGGTGTCGCTGCCGTTCCTGTTCACCCTGTGGTTGCTGTTCTCCGGCGTGTCGCAGTTCGTCAGCGCCTTTGATCTGCGCGCCCTCGGCGTCCGCGCCTGGGGCTGGATCCTTGCAGTCGGCATCGTGCTGACCGTCGCAGGCTTCGTCTGCCTGATGGATCCGTGGGTCAGCGTGGCTGCCATGGGCGTGACGGTCGGCACCGTGCTCATACTGGAGGGCGTCAGTTCCATTGTCTGCGCCTGCATTTTCAGGACGAAGGAGTTCTAACCGGCAAGAACGCTGCGGTATGAGTGATCGTGCCGCAGTGCTTCCGATAATCTTCGGCGGTCACAGCCCGCTGTTCGGCAAACACGCCAGAAACCTGATGAAGACCGACATCCGCGAGACGGACGACGCCAAGGCTTACCGCTTTGCGGTGGAGCTGCCCGGCTTCAAGAAGGACGAGATCCGTGTGGGCGTGCAGGACGGCTATCTGACCGTCAGCGCCCAGAAGGGGCTCGATAAGGACGAGGAGGACAAGAAGGGGCGCGTTTTGCGTCAGGAGCGCTACTCCGGTGCCTGCTCCCGCAGCTTCTACGTCGGCGACGTGAAGCCCGAGGATGTGAAAGCCAAGTACGAGTCCGGCGTTCTGACCGTGCTGATCCCGAAGACGGAGCCGAAGAAGCTCGCCTCCGGCAGCAGCATCGCGATCGAATAAGCGCACCGAAAAGGCGGTCTGCTTTTCTGCAAGACGGAGAGCAGACCGCCTTTCTTTCTGCGCGGGCGTTCTGCTTTATCTATTGCGAGATGCGCAGATACAAGACAACCGCCAGCAGCAGCGACAGCACATCCGCCACGGGCTGCGCCAAGATCAGCCCGACTTCCTGCAAAACGGCTCCAAGGAGGAACATCGCCGGAATGTAGATCAGCCCCTGCCGGGAGATGTTGACGATCAGGGATTCCGTTGCCGCGCCGCGGGCTTGCAGCGCGTTGGTCAGCACATAGAATACGCCGAACAGAAAGCTGGTGGAAAGCAGAATGCGGGCAAAGGAAACGCCATAGTCATACGCCGCAGCGTCCGTGAGGAACACACTGACGATCTGCCCTGTAAAGAGGTAGCAAAGCAGCGTCAATGCGGCGCTGAGCGCAAAGGCGAATACCAGTGAGAATTTTAGGGCGCTTCTGTATCGCTCTCGGTCTTTCGCGCCGACGCAGTAGCCCAGCAGCGGCTGGACGCCCTGCCCCAGTCCGATGCAGACCATACCGGTCATCATCGTGATCTTCATGGCAACGCCCACGCCGGCTACCGCCATGTCGCCGTATTTTGCCATCTGACTGTTCATGAGGATGCTGGAAAGGCTCATCAGAAGATTTCCCAAGGCGGCGGGAATGCCGATCGCAAGGACGCCGGAGGCGACCTTTTCCTTCACCGAGAAATCCTTGAGACTGATGCTGAGGGAGGACGAGCCCTTCAGGAAGTAGCCGATGTAATAGCCTGCGCCCACCACATTTCCGATGACGGTCGCAATGGCTGCGCCGGCAATATTCCACTCAAACACAAGGATCATGATCGGGTCAAGAATCACATTCAGTAGGTTTCCGATAACCTGCCCCATCATTGCCTTGCCGGACTGTCCCTCGGCACGGAGCACATTGGAGTAGCAGTTGGCGATCAGCACGAACGGACCGGAGCAGCTGACAATGGCCAGATAGGTTTTCGCGTAGTCCCAGGTTTCCGCGCTTGCGCCGATCAGGGCGAGGATCTGATCCATGAAGACCAGAAACAATACGGACATGAGGACGCCTACACCTACGCAACACCACATACAGAACGAGCAGACCTTTTTCGCGTATTCCCTCCGCCCCTCGCCCAAGGCACGGGAAATCACCGAGGTGCCGCCGATACCGAAGACCGTCCCCACGGACATGAACAGCAGGAAAACTGGCGTGGCAAGGGAAACTGCCGCCACTTGCAGATCGTCGTGCGTCTGCCCGATGAAGAACGTATCCGCCAGATTGTAAACCAGCACCATGAGCATCGCCGCCATTGCGGGCAGGGCGTTCTGCAAGACTGCCTTGCGGATCGGCGCCTTTGCAAAGATTTCCATTGACTTGTTATCTTCCATAATATTCTCCAAAATATGATAGTACGCTATCAATTTTTCTTTAAGAGACACCCGCTCGATTGCGGGTATCTTTTATCTTTATTATTTCATATTTTCTGCGGCTCGCGCCAGAAGCTGATTGAATGCGGCTTTCTCCTCCTCGGAAAACCCGTGCAGCAGCATTTGCTCCGCTTCCGCCATGTATCCCGCCGCTTCCCGGCAGCAGGCTTCTCCGGCAGGCGTGATATGAACGACCTTGATCCGCTTATCGTCGGTGTCTCCAAGCGCCTCCACAAAGCCTTTCTGCTCCAGACGGGAGATGATGCCTGCCACGGTAGACTGCGCGACGCAGAATTTCCGTTCCAGTTCCTTCATGGAGCGCTGCTCCCGCTCGGCTTCTTGCAGTTCCATCAGGACCGCGACCTGCATCATTGTCAGATCCTTGCCCCGCAGGGCGTTATTCGCCTGCTTTTCAAGGCGGTCGTGCAGCAATTTGATAAGCTGTCCGCTGGGGACCGTATTCGGCATAAACCCGCCTCCCTCCGTAATGCCGATAATAATAGCACGCTTTTGTTTGATTGTCAATAGCGTGCTGTTGTTTTGAGTACGCCGCCCCGCAGAAAATTTTTTTAACGCCGCAGTTCCCAATTTCCTCTCGCAGTGGTATAATGGCAGAAACAGAAGATACGGGCTTTCATTCCGCATCGTCCAGCTGCTTACCGGAACGGAGCGCCGCCTTCTATATCATCTGAGTGGTTTTCGGCTTCAGCCATGGTCGGAAAGCATTGGTATTCCTGCATTTTTAAGCTTTTCTCATGGCTGGATTCTCAGCACAAAGGAGTAATTTTCCCATGACGACCAAAAAATTGACGCTCCGGCAGAAAATTCTCGTTGCCGGAACACTGTTTGGAATGTTCTTCGGCGCCGGAAACCTGATCTTCCCCGTCCACCTCGGTCAGATGGCGGGAGAAAACGCATTCGCCGCGATTATCGGCTTTATCATCACGGCGGTCGGTATTCCCATCTTCGGCGTCGCCGCTATCGGCGTCACGCACTCCGACGGGCTTCAGGCGCTTTCCGGCAAGGTCGGCAAAGGGTACGGCATCTTCTTTACCTGCCTGCTCTACCTGACCATCGGACCGCTCTTCGCCATTCCGAGATGCGCCACCGTTTCCTTCACGACCGGCATCACTCCCCTTTTGGACGCGGATTCGCCGGAGCAGTTGTATCTGCTCATCTTTTCGGCGGTATTCTTCGCTTTCGTGCTTTTTTTCTCCCTGCGCCCCGGCAAGATCACCGTCTGGATCGGCAAGATCATCAACCCGCTTTTCCTGTTCTTTTTTGCGGTGCTGATGATCGCGGCGCTGCTTTCGCCCGGCGCGGCGATCTCCTCCGTCGAGCCGGTGGAGGCGTATCGGAGCGGTGCCTTTTTCCCAGCGCTCATTGAGGGCTACGGCACGATGGACGCCATCGCAGGTCTTGCCTTCGGCATCGTGGTGATCGACGTCATTCGCCGCATGGGGATCGACGATGACGATGTCATCGCCGGGGACGTACTCTCCTCCGGTTTGCTCACGGGCGCGCTGATGGCGCTGATCTATGTGGTGTCCATCGTGGTCGGCGCGCAGTCGCGCGGTCTGTTCGAGCTGTCCGAAAACGGCGGCATCGCCCTCACGCAGATCGCGGGGCATTATCTCGGCGGCGCGGGGCTGTTCATTCTTGCTTTCACCATCACCTTTGCCTGCCTCAAGACCTCCATCGGTCTGGTCACCGCCTGCGCGGAGACCTTCACCAAGATGACGAACGGGAAGGTCTCTTACCGAAGCTGGACGATCCTCTTCACGCTGTTCTCGTTCGCCGTTTCCAACATCGGTCTGAGCGCCATCATTGAGTATTCCATTCCTGTGCTCATGCTCATCTATCCCCCCGCGATCGCGCTCATCCTGCTTGCGTTCCTCGGCAAATTTTTCGCGCATGACCGCACTGTTTACGTTGCGACGATGATCGGCACCTGGGCTGCCGCCATTTTCGACTGCATGAAAACGCTGCCCGCGTCGGTACAGACCGCGCTCCGTCTCGACGTACCGGTCGCTTTCGCCGCGAAGTGCCTGCCCCTGTTCGACAAAAACCTCGGTTGGCTGCTGCCCGCGGTCATCGGCTTTGCGGTCGGCATCGTGCTGCATCAGCGCAAAAAAGCGCGCACCCCCACTCCGTAACCCGCAGTTGTTTGATGCTGCAAACAAGACAAAAGCCAGCGCCGTATGGCGCTGGCTTTTGCCGCCTAAAATGGAGATGTGGAGGAAAAACTGTGAAACGCAAACTTATTTAGCCGAGCGATCACTCGCGGACAAACGTCAGGGTATAGGTTACCTTGGTAGCCCCGTCCGGTCCGGTGACCACGATCTTTGCCGAAAGCAATATAATAAACATATTTTCTAACGTCTCGATGTATCTTGAGAATCTCAAAAAAATCTTGGCTTTTGGATTTTCCTGTTATATCGTGAAAAATGACAAAAGTACAAGCACCGCGCAGCAAGGGGTATCAATATGCCGTAAGCTACAAAAAGTTCTGGAAGCTCATGATCGACAAAAATCTCAGCAAGACCGAACTCACGCATTCGACGGGAATCAGCACCAACGCTACGGCAAAGCTGGGGCGCAACGAAGACGTCCGCGTGAACGTGCTGGAAAAGCTCTGCACCTCGCTCGACTGTAAATTGGACGACATCGTCGAATTTGAGCCGGAGCACAAGAAATGATCCGAACAGAAAGAGTGTGACGGCGTGGCATACAGCGCCGAACTCTACGTGCACGATCTGGACAGACAGGTGGTAGACGCGCTGAATCAGTTCCCTTTGCCGCCCTCGACGACGATGAGCGTATTTCCAAGGTCGGTGGTAGACGCGCTGAATCAGTTCCCTTTGCCGCCCGTGTGCGAACAGCTCGGCATCGACGTGCCGGAGCTTTATTATGTGAAGGACAAAATGGCAAACACGGCGACGTTTGGCAGCACCTATCCGTTCTCATCTATGTGACGTCCGGTCTGGTGAACACGCTGCCCGCCAAGCTGCTGCCCAGCGTTTTGGCGCACGAATGCGGACACATCGCCTGCAAATACTCTTTATACCATTCGATCGCGGTGCAGCTGATCCATGAGAAAATGCTTCTCTCCGAAGCGAAGGCGGTCTTGTTCCTCAAACAGCTTCAAGAATTCAAGATGCAGCTGGATCTGAAGGTAAGCAATTATCTTGCCGAGGACATCGAGGGCTTCATGGCGGGCTTTGATGATATGCGGCAGGGACTGTCGGGCGGCGACTCCGGGCTTGTGGTCCGAGGCAGCGTGACCATTCAGAAGGTCTTGGGGCGCGAACCGCAGTTTACAAACCAGAAAGAATTTGACGCGCTGATGGAGTCTGACGCTCCGCTGGTGCTCTAAGGGAGGGGAAAAGCAGATGGAAAAAAAGATCGGGGACGGACTTGTAGGTACTTTGCAAAAAGCCGCCGACACAGCCAAAGCAGTTAAGATGGTCGCGCAGGATATGGCGGCGGACGCGAAAAAGAGCCGGGAAAAAAGAAAAGCGCAGCAAAAGGCCGAGGATCAAAAAGCGCCCAAAGCAGAGGCAGGCGCTTCGGCTGCGAAGCCGGAAAAGTCTGCCGTGCTCAAAGTCAAGCTCATTGCAAATAAAAGTGCGCTTCAGATCATCTACTACCTGATGGCGGCGGACGGGAGCGTTTCTCACGAAGAGGCGGAAAAATTCGACGCCATCGGAGCGGAACTTGACGCACAATTTGCCGACAGCAGAGCAGCGATCATCAAGGAGTGTCAGGCACAGTTGGACAAGACCGGTGATCCTGCCGACTACTACGACGCTCTGCGGGACGGTGTGGAAGCGGCTATCCGCTCCCCGGCCGATGCCGCCGATGCCTTTATCACGCCCAAGCTGCTGACATGGGACCTGCTGACTGTCACATACAGCGATAAAAGCTGTGACGAGGCTGAACGGAAGCTGCTCGAATACATCGTGCAGAGATTGGGGATCAGCAAGGACGTCTTTCTGGAAATGGAGAGCAGTATGCTGACCATGGCGGACATTGATCGGGAACTGGCGTGGATCAAAACCACGGACCGGCCGTATTTGACCATCGAGGCGCGGGTAAGCGAACTTACGAAGCGAAAAGCCGTGGTCTTTGACAGCGTCAAGGATCTGATCAAATACTGATTGGGGGGGTAGCAGAATGCCGTTGCCAATATTGTTTATCGGCGTTGCCGCCGCCAGCGGAATGTTTGGGATCGGCGGCACGGTAAAAGCCGGTGTTGATGCCAAAAACGCAAAGCAGATCAACAAGAGTGCCAACGAGCTTGTTCAGGAGGCAACGAAATACCTGAACGCCCAGCGCCTTGCCTGCGGAAACGCGCTGACACATTTGGGTGCGGAGAAGGTGTCCGTCCTGAACGGAACCATCTCCGACTTTCTGAACGTGTTCACGCAGATCA
>CAVDWO010000043.1:0-9025 GCA_963612845.1 Alistipes onderdonkii | reverse complement strand
GTCTGCCGTCAGCGCGATCTCGGAACCGTCAACGGTCCCGGTGATCCGCCGGATCATTCGTCTGTCGCTTCAACGGTCAGCACGAATGTCGCGCCCGCGTCAACGGGGTTGGGCGTGAGCGTCACGCTCACGAATACGGGCGCGGCGGTGTCGAGCGTGACCGTGCGGACCACGGTGCTGGACTTGCCCGCGGCGTCGGTCGCCACCACGGTGATCGTGTTCTCGCCCTCGGCGAGGTCGACCTGCGTGCTCCAGCTGCCGTCCGCGTTCACGGTAACGGCGCTGCCGTTGACCTTGAGCGTGACCGGGCTGGACGTGACGTCGTTTGTCACGCCGCCGACCGTGACCTTCGTGCTGTTCGTCTTCAGCCCGTCCGCGGGCGCCGTCACGTTCAGCACGGGCGGGACCGTGTCGGTCTTGAAGCTCACGCTCGCCTGCGCGGCGGCGTTGCCGTCGTGGTCGGCGGCGTCCACCGTGATGGTGTGCTGACCGTCCGTCAGCGAGCCGGAGGTCACGGCGAAGCTGTAGCCGCCCGTGACCGCCTCGTGCGTTACGCCCGTGAGAGCCTTGCCGTCCATCTTCACGACCACGCTGTCGAGATCCACGCCGGAATCGTTGTCGGTGATCTTGAAGGTGATCTCCGGCGTCGCCGTCGCGAGGAACGCTCCGGCGGACGGGGAGAGGATCGTGATTACGGGCGCGGTCTTTTCCTTCACGCGCAGCTTCAGCGCCGCGCCCAGCGTAGCGTGTGTCTCGTCCACCGTCGCCGCGTTGCCCGCCTCGTCCTCCGCGGTGATCTTCACGCCGTAGCAGTGACCGCTCTGACCGTAGCTGGACTTCGCGGGCGCGGTGACCGTCGCCGTCCACTTGCCCGATGTGTCGAGCGTGAGATCGTATGTCTGGCCGTTGATCACGGCCTGCATCGTTTTGATCATGTTCTTTTTTCCTTTCTTCGCCCTCAGGCGTCCCATCTGCGCTCCAGCACGTATTCGTTCTTGAACGGGTCAAGCTCGAGCACCTGCCGCACGGTGTAGGGCGTCTCGTCCTCCCGCTGCACCAGGTCGCCCGCGCGCAGCGTGACGGCTTTCGGCGTCACCAGCACGCGCTGCTGCGTCTCCAGCCGGTAGACGTCCTCCGCCTCGTTGCGGAAATACTTCTCCGTCAGGATCCCGGGGAAGGTGAAGCCCGGCACCTTCACGGCGGCGGGGCGGTTCATCGCGTCGCGCCCCGTGCGGTCCTGCGGCTTTGCCGCGAGCGTGACCGGCTCGCACAGCGCCGCGCGCAGCTCCTGCCGGTCGCGCCGCCCGGAGAGCACGATCGCCGTCAAAAAGAGGAATTGTCCCCCCGCGCGCGCCGCGTGGTGCAGCGTGAGCGCCCTGTCGGGGCGGATCGTGACCGTCGCCCCCCGCGCGCCGATGCCCACGGAGGAAAAGAGGTTGCTGCGCGTGTCGTATTCGATCTCCGCCCAGCAGTCCCGCCGTACCTCCCAGCGGTAGCCGTCTTCGTTCCTGCGCAGCTCCAGCAGCTCTATTTTCTGCCGCAGCGCGTCGGCGAGCAGTCCGTGCCGCTGTTCCATCGCTTATCCCTCCCCGGAGCCTGTGCCCGATTCGGGCACAGGCTCGCTGAGCTTGAGCTGGTTTATCATTCTGCGGAAGGCGGGGTTGTCCGCGGTGACCGTCCCCGCAAAGCTCACGTCGCGCCGGTCATACTGGTCGAGCGTCAGATACTTGACGCACTGGAGGTACAGCGCCGCGCGCGGCGTTCCCTCCTCCGGCTCGCTCACCCCCGCGTGGTGCAGGTAGCCCTGCGCCGCGGCGATGAAGCCCGGCAGCTGCCGGTCGTCAGCGTCCGTCCTGCAATAGTCGGCGATCTCCGCCAGCCTCTCGCTCGTCAGGCTCATGGTCTCAGCTGCCGGACTTGGGCAGCGTCGCCACGACCGCGCCCTTGTCGACCACAAGGTTGCCGCCGACCATCACGTCGCCGAGGATCGTCAGCAGGCGCTCCTGCGCCTTGTAGCTCTCGTCCACGCGCACCGTGAAGTCGGAGAACAGCCCCAGCTCGAAGTTGAGCGGGTTGGTGTAGATCATCGTCTGGATCGCCGCGCTGGCGCTGGCGGCCGCCCCGCTCAGGCTCGTCAGGTCGGGGCAGAGCGTGTAGGGGATCACCACGCCGCCGTCGCGGATCACGCCGGTGTTCGGGTTTGCCATGTCCGGCTCGATGGTGAACAGGCGGCGCTTTTCGTTCGTGCCGCGCAGCGCGCCGATGGCCTTGAGGTCGGTCTTCGTCAGCAGCAGTCTCGCGCTGCCGCCCAGCTCCGTGTCCGCGCCGTAGGCGAAGTAGAGCGTATCGAGCAGATCCACGTCCACCGTGCTCACGTCCACGCTCGCGAAGATGTCGTTTCCGGCTTTGTTCTTCGCGTTCTTCATGCCGTAGAAAACGTGGCTCGTCTCGCCGTCGCCGTTTACGATCAGCTCGCTCACCTTGCGGCGCATCGCGCGCATCGCCATGCCGTAGATCTTCGCGTAGTAGTCCGCGGGCGTGAGGCTGCCGATGTTGCGGTCGACGAAGCTCGTCACGCTCATGTCGTAGGGCTTGATGACCGCCACGCCGAAGGTCGGGTCGGTGCTCGCCGTGCGCGCCTTGCCCGCGGTGCTCGCCACGGTGCCGGCCTTGGCGTCCAGCTCCGTGAGCACATAGGGCTCCTGGTACTCGCCCATGCCCGCGAGGTTGACGACGCTGACCTGGTCAATGATGGAGCTGATGGCGGAATCTCCGCCGCGGATGTTCGTGCCGGTGCCGGTCGGCTCGGCGAGCGTGGCCGTCGCAAGCGTGATCGCCTTGCGGACCTCCGCGGCGCTGAATTTGACCTCGCCGCCCTTGCGCAGGATCTCCGCGCGCTCAAGCGCCTTGTCGCGCTGCTCGGCGGGCGTGTCCTGCTTCTCCAGGAACCTGCGGTCCTGCTCGTCGATGAGAGCCTTGACCTCGGCGATCTCCTCGTTGAGGCTTCCGATCTCGCTCATCTTGCTCTTGTAGTCCTCACGCTTGCCCTCCTTGAGCAGGCTCTCGGCTTCGGTGAGGATGCCGGCGCGCTTCGCCAGCAGGTCGTTGTACTTTCTGCGCATTGTTTTTCCTCCTCAAAAACGCATTTTTTCCAGCTCCAGCGCGGCTTCCTCCGCCCAGAGCTCCGTATTGTCTGCGCCCTCCGGCGCGGGGTCCCGTTCTTCCTCGGCGCCGCCGTAGCGCTTCGCCTTGACAATGCCGGCTCCCGGCTGCGCGGGCACCGCCACAAGGCTCACCTCGTAGGCGTCCGCCGCGCCGTCCAGTTCAAAGTGGCAGCGCTGCCCGTCGTACTCGCGCCCGGGGTAGTGGCTGCACAGCGTCGTGCGCTGGTCCGCGCCGCAGACCGAGCAGTAGACGTGCTCCACCGCGCAGCCCACGCTGCACTCGCGCAGGATGCCGCCCTCAATGGCGGCGATGGTGTCCGCGGCGCCCGCCGTGCGCACCATGTAGCAGCTCAGCACCAGCCGCCTGACCCCGCCCTCGCTCACCACCTCCGCGTCGTAGACGCGCGCGGTCTGCGTCTCCGCGCTCCAGCAGTGGTCGCGCAGCACGGGCTTGCCGATGTAGAGCTTTGCGAGCCCTTCGAGCGTCGCGGCCGTGAAGCGCTCGCCGTCGCGGTCGATCTGGTCGTCGCACGCCGCCAGCCGGAAGCAGAAGACCTCCTCCGCGCTCAGCTCGCGCAGCGCCTGCGCGTTGATGAGGGCAAGCTCCCGCTCGCCCGCGGCGGCTTTTTCGATCCTCGCCGCCTTGTAGATCATCTCCATGTGGTTTTTACTCCTCTCCGGCGGAAGCCCCGCCGTTTCTCTGCGCGCTCAGCTCGGGCCACAGGTCGAGCGGCACGTAATTCAGGCTTGCCCGCCTGCGGCTGCCGCCCGGCACGTTCGGCATATCCTCCAGCGCCGCGATGTCGTCGGGGCTGAATACGCTCAGCTCGCTCATCGTGCGGTACCAGTTCGCGCGGCTCGCCGTGTCGCCCTTGAGCTCCGCCATCATGTTGATGCGCAGCTCCAGCCCCGCTTTCAGCTCCGTGTCGGTCAGCAGCTTCCAGCTCTGCTCCTCCTCGTATTGTGTCACGATGGGGTGCAGCGTGCCGACGACGTACTCAATGGCGTTCTGCTCGTTGGAGCCGTAGGCCTGCTTGCCCTCGTTGAGCTTGTAGAGCGGCACGCCGAAGTAGCGCGCGATGTCGGTGACCGAGAGCTGCTTGTTTTCCACAAACTGTGCGTCGCGGTTCGTTCCCGCGATGCTCGTGTACTTGAGACCCAGGTCGAGGATCGCCGTGCGGTGCGCCCTGCTCGGACCCATGTGGACGCGCTCCCACTCGTTGCGCAGTATGTCCTTTTTTGTGACGGGCGTCCCGTCCGCGCGCTTGAGCGGCTTGCCCTTTTCGTCGAGCGCGTAGCCGCCCAGGTCGGTGTCCGTCTCCAGCACGCCGCCCGGCTGCCCGCCGTTGGCGTAGTAGCTCCGCTCGTATTCCTGCGCGGCGCGCGCCGCGGCGATCACGTCGCCCGCCCGCGCCAGCGTGCCCAGACCGGTGAGCCCGTTGTGCGTCGCGTTCTTGTAGTGGCACACGTCCTCGTTCGGCAGGCGCATGACCTCGCCGGTGAGCGGGTGCGTCACGTCGTACCAGATGCGCCCCGCCGTGTCGTGCCACGGCTGCACGAGCTGCCAGGGTACGGGGATCAGCTCCACGGGCTTTCCCGTGCGCCCGTCGCGCACGATCCAGTCGTAGCCGTTGCCGCCCTCCAGCCTGCTCGTCTCCAGCACCTTCTTGCGCACGAATGGGGTCATCGCCTCGTTCGGGCGGATGTTCAGCAGCTGCAGCAGCTCGTGCGGCACCCTCTCGCGGGTATTGGTGTCGATCACATAGTTCGGCAGCTTCGCCACGCTGTCGCTCAGGATCTCGATGCAGCGGTCCACCGCGCTCAGCCTGCGCGCCGCGCTCTGCGGTTCCTCGCCCGCAGCAAGACCGCCGGAGGCGGTCAGCGCCGTGACGGTCACCGCCTTGCTCACGGTGGGCGAGCGTGCGGTCGCCGCGCGCAGTCCCTTGATGATGCTCATGCTCAGCCGTCACTCCCTTCGTTGTTCTCGCTGTCGTCACAGCCGTCGAGCACGGCAAGCGCGATCAGCAATATGCCGCCCGCGATCACTCCGGCGGGGAGGTAGACCATTCCCGCGCCGAGTGCGGTCAGCAGCGCGCCGAGCAGCAGCGCCGCGTCGTGCAGGCGAAAAGCGTTTTTCCTCATCGTTTCCTCCGTTCACAGGCTGAAGCCCGGCTGTCCGACCGCCGCGGCAAGATCCGGCTTCTGATTTCTCGCGATCATCCATACCGCCATCGCGATGATGCTCGCCACCGCCGGGTCGATGCGCCCGGTTGATCTGTTCTTCAGCGGCTTGATGTTGCCGTTTCCGTCCGCGTGGCAGCGGACGTTGCCGAAGTTCCAGCGGAAGCAGGTGTTGTGCGTGTGCAGCAGCGTGTGCCGCTGCATCATGTCGTCCATCTCCTTCATCGCGGGGCTCATGTTCTTGAGATCCTGCGGTATCTCGAGGATCGGCGCGATGGGCGCGAGCCGCTGCGTGATCGTGCGGCTCAGGTACGGGTCAAAGCCCACCATGCGCAGATCGTACCGCTCCGCCGCCTCGCGGATGCGCTCCTCCACCGCGCCGTAGTCGATGACCTCGCCGGGGCAGAGGTCGAGAAAGCCCGCGCGCGCCCAGTCCCGGTAGGGGACATGGTCGCGGTTTTCCGCCTCGTTTGCGGTCGCCTCGGGACGCCAGATGCCGTAGGGGAAGAGCACCGCCGTCTCAAGCCCCGGCTGGGGCGGAAAGAGCAGCACGAACGCCGTCAGGTCGCGGCTCGTCGAAAGGTCCACGCCGCCGTAGCAGAGCTTCCCGTCCAGCTGCCGCAGCCACTCCGCGCGCTCGGCCTTCCTGCCCGGACCCCATTGCGTCTTGTCGTATAGGTTCAGCGAGATCCAGCCGACCGTCTTTGTCGTGATCCACTGGTTGAGCCTCAGCCAGCGGAACTTCCGCTCGTTCGCTTCGTTCTTTCTGGCGGCGAGCGCCTCCATGCGCACGTTGCGCAGCCGCAGGTGCTCGCCGAGCGAGGGGTTGCAGAGCTTCCACAGGTTCTCGTCCCAGATGTCGAGCGCGGCAAGGTCGTCCGCGTCGTCTCCGAAAAACGCCGTCAGCCCGTACAGAATTGGCAGCCAGTTGTCCTCGTCGCGCGCCAGCAGCGCCTCCTCCGCGCCCGCAAGATCCTCCTCCGCCGCATGCCGGAGCGAGAGGACCGTGCGCACGTTGCCGCCTTCGGCAAGGAGCTTGCGCAGCTGGCGCGCGTCGCGGATCGCGACCGCCTTGGAATGGATCTCCCAGCCGATGGAGCCGCGGTCGGGGTCGTCGCCCGCCGTCGTCAGTACGATCCAGGTCGGCTGGCGGCGGGAAGCGCCCGCCTCGCCCGTCATAACGTCCCACAGCCTGCGGTTGGGCTGGGCGTGCAGCTCGTCGAAGATCACGCAGCTCGGCTTGTAGCCGTGCTTGGTGTCGGCGTCGGCGGAAAGCACCTGCAAAATGCCGGCCGTGATCCACTTGTACCCGCCGTTGCCGGTCCTCACGCGCCTGCGGTATTCGATGCGCCTGCGGCTCTCGATGGGCTTCAGTTCGCCGCGGGCGATCATCTTCGCCGTCCACGGCGCGCTCGTCGCCATAAAGAGCGCCGCGTTGAAGACGATCGAGGCGTTCTCCTTGTCCGCCGCGCAGACGTAGACCTCGGCGTTCAGCTCGCCGTCGGCAAAGAGGTGGTAGAGCGCCAGCGCCGCCGCCAGCTCGCTCTTGCCGTTCTTCTTCGGGATCTCAAGGTAGAGATACCAGTATTTCCGCAGCCATTCGCCGCCGGTGTCCGATTCGGGCACCAGCGTCCCGTAAAACTCGTTGAGCGCCCCGCGCTGCCAGTCGTACAGGTGAAAGGGCTTCCCCGTGTCCGTCGTCGGCAGCCGCTCGACAAAGTCGCACACGAACTGCGCCGCGCTCCGGTCGAAGCGCTCAGCCATTCCCCGCGCGGCTCATCGCCGCCTCCTGCCGCCTTCGCAGCAGCTGCGAGAATTCGTCCTCGCCCTCTCCCGGCGCTCCGGCGGCGGTCGCGTTTACCACCGCGTCCGGCACGACGATGCGGCAGCGGGAGGTCACGCTCAGCCCCATCGCCTCGGCGCACTGCCGCGCCTGCTTGAAATAGCTTGCCTGGACGCCCGTCCACTCGCGGGCGAGCTTCTCGTCGTCCTTTCGGATTGCCGCGGCGGCCTTCCGGTCGGCTTTCGCCCACCGCTCGCGGCAGAGGAAATACTGCCCGAGCACGTCGCGGTCGAGCTCGGAGTACAGCCCCGCTCCGTTCAGCAGCTCGCCGATCTCGCGGAACTCTCTGTGCAGCGCCTTCGGCAGCCACCCCGGCGGCGTGACCGCGTCCGCCGGCGGCATGATCACGTCGCGGTCGCGCCGTGCGTCCTCCTCGGCGCGCGTCAGGTGCTTGCGCCCCTTTGCTACGACCAGCTCGGTCGGCTGTCTCGCTCCCGCCATTGCACCGCTCCTTTCCGCTGCGCTCCCGCAGCGCCTTGCTCCCTCTCGCTCTGTATGCTGCGCCGAATGGCGCGCTTCCGCTTCTCAGCGACCGCGCTGTTCCACCCGCAGCGCGGGCAGTCGCCGCACGCGGTCCTGCCGAGCATACAGCCCTCGACCTTTTCACGCTTTTCGTCCATTCTCTCCACCGTCCTCCCGTGCCCAAATCGGACACGCCTCTCCGCACTCCCGCAGCGCGGTATCTTCTCCCGCTGCCGGCGGCGCTCCTGCGCATCTTGCCCACCGCCGCGGCAGGACGGCTCCCGCTTCGCTTTTCGCTCGCGCTCGCCGCACCATATCTCTCTCCCGCTGCATTTCCGCAGCGCGCCATTCTCTCCCGCCGCATTTCCGCAGCGCGCCATTCTCTCCCGCCGCACCGTCTTCCCGAAACCTCCCGTGGGGAAAATCTCTCCCTCGTGGTAGGGCTTGCGGTTATGGTGACGGAGCTTCAAACTTTTCCAACAGGGGGGAGGGGGGGCAGCAAGGAAGCCGCGCGCAGCGCTTCCGCGTTGCGCCTGAGCGCCCAAGCGCCCAAGCTCACCACTTCCGCGCCGAAGACTTCCGCGAAAAACCCTTGCGGTTTTCGTACAGTTCCCGCGCCGTTTTCCTGCTGTGACAGCTGTGGCACAGGCTTTCGAGATTGCTTCGGTCGCAGAACGCCGCCCAGTCTCCCTTGTGGTCGGTGATGTGGTCGACGTCCGTCGCCCTTACCCTGCGCCCCTGCTTGGCGCACTCGCGGCAAAACGGCTCGCGCAGGAGCTGTGCCGGGCGGAGATCCTTCCGCCATTTGTCGGTCTGATACATCCAGCGCCACGACTGCGCTTCGGCGCTGCGCCGGTCGCCGCGCGGCTGGTGGGCGCTGCAATATCCGTCGCTCACCAGCTCGCAGCAGCCGGGATGCCGGCATGGTCGGAGCGGCTTCCGATTCACGGGCTATCACCTCCGGGCAAAACAAAAAGCCTGCGCCGACACAAACCGCTCTCGCGGATCATGTGGCACAGGCACTCAGGCACAGGCACTCGTCGATATTCACGATCGTTTCTTTCCCGCAGATCTTGCAGTACACGGTCAGCGACTGCGCTCGGGTCTCGGGATTCAGCCGGAGGACCTTCCCCTTGCCGCAGTGCGGGCAAAGCAACCATCCGTTCTTCGCGACCAGTTTATCATCTTTTCGTCCGGTTTGCAATACCTTCCGCCTCGCTTTCGCATTTTGGTCCTAAATAAGCAACAGTTTACAAGTATTATCCATCTTAAGTAGAAGTATCTCTAAGATTCAATAATTTAAAATAAAAGCACTTACGCTTTCCCTGCGATCCAGCTCGCGCGGTAGAACATTCCGAAACTCTCTCCCGTGAGA
>CAVDWO010000042.1:0-9172 GCA_963612845.1 Alistipes onderdonkii | reverse complement strand
TCGTTCGGGTGTAAGGGATACGGCAATAAAAATGGCGGTAGCGGTCAGCTGTGGCAACGCGGATGTTGGGCTTGGCGTAGAGGTCGTACCAGCTTCGCAGCCACGTGGCGACGGTGTACTCGTCCGCGCGGCTGACGTCCACGCCCTTGACGGTCTCTATCGCGGCGGCGAGCTTTGCCTTGCATTCGACCTGTGTTTTGCCGAGGACGTTCTTGATGATCCGCTTGCCGGTTTCGGGATGGTAGCCTGCCGTGTAGCGGTCCTCCCAGCGACCGTCGCTGCGTTTGCGGATGCTGCCCTCGCCATTCGCTCGTCGTTTTGGCATGAAATCGACCTCCTTTGCAACGGCAAACAATACCGCAAAGGTCGGAAGAAAGCTACCCACCTTGGCAAGAGTTATTAGAATGTTATCAATTTCCCTTCCCCTTTGGCTACGACGCAAAATATGCGCACCGAAAGGTCTGTTACGCTTATATCTGTATCGAACATTTCGGTGGTTTGTGTCCGCGATTGTCCGGTTTGTGCCTATGTGGAAGCTTTTAATAGGGAATTTCCTGTTTTTTCGTTGAATTCCGCACAAAAGCATTATATACTGGTAAAAAGAGCTGATTTTCGCGAAGAAAGCCGTACCGGAGGAGAGAGATGCAGCTTTACTTTCAATATGGTGCGCTGATCGCCGCGCTTTCGCAAATTTATTTTGCTCCGCATGAGAATTTCGTTGCACCGCTCTCGCTGGGGCTGGTGCTGCTTGGTATCACAATTCGGGACGATCTGATCAAAAAGCCCGTGCTGCTCGCTGCCATTGCGGGGGCGTTTGCCGCCGTGCTGCGGCTGCTGACGAGCTCCGGCAACGGTACGGACGCCGTTTCCGTTATTCTCGACAGCGTGGTCGTTTATCTCCTCTATGCGGCGCTGTATCAATTCCTCAGCGGCGTGATGGGGGAAGATTATCTGCCGGACATGCTCTTCACCATGCTGATGGCAGACCTGATCTCAAACCTTGTCTCGCTCGCTATCTGCGGTCGGATGAATGACGAACGCGCAGCGTGGCTGCTCGTCATCGCGGTGATTCGTTCGGCACTCGTGCTTGCGATCTCGCAGAAAAACCGCGAGGTGCAGTATGAAAAGCTCACAAATTTTGCCGCCAATATCTATGCCGACATCTTCTTTCTGCAAAAATCCAAGAAACAGCTCGATGAGATGACCACGCGCAGTTTTTCGATCTATCAGGCGCTGCCGAACGAAAGTCCTCTGCGCCAGCAGGCTCTTTCGCTGGCTAACATGGGTCACGAGGTGATGAAGGACTACAGCAATATCGTCAGCGGTCTTGCCAACGCCATTCAGGTCACGCAGCAGGAATCGCCCATGCTGCTTTCGCAGATTTGCCGGATACTGGAGGCTGGCACTCGTGAGACGATCGCCCCTGCGCGCCTGCACATTCATCTGGAGGGCGATATTCTGATCGAGGGATATTACGACTTTTTTATCGTGCTCAATAATCTTATCATCAATGCCGCGCAGGCTGGCGCACACCAGATCACAGCCGAGCTCACCGCCAAGAACCGCAGCATCACCATGCACGTGACCGACGATGCCGGGGGGATCCCTGAGGATATTCTACCCCATATCTTTCAGCCTGGATTTTCCACCAAGTTCGATGAGCAGACCGGCGTGCCCTCTCCGGGGCTGGGGCTATGCCATGTCAGAGATATCGTAAACAAATGGAATGCGCAGATCAGCGTGGAGAGCTGCGTCCCGGAGGGGACGACCTTCCGCGTAGACATACCGTCGCTTTGATTCGAGAGGAGGACGCCGCATGAATATGAAACGGATCCTGATCGTAGACGACGACAGCTCCGTCGGCACGATGCTTAAATTCGTTATCGCGCGCGAGCAGCTCGGCGAGGTGGTCGCCACGGTAACAGAGGAGAAGCAGGCAGTAGATGAGATCCTGTTTTACCAGCCGGATATCGTGCTGATCGATCTGCTGTTCCCGCACACCGATGGGATACGCATTATGAAGCGAGCCATGTCGCGCGGTGTCGGCAGCCATTTCATCATGATCTCACAGGCGCAGGACAAGAACATGGAAGAAATGGCGTACAAAGAAGGGATCGACTTTTTTATCCATAAGCCCATCAATGTGCTGGAGATCCGCAAGGTGCTGCAAAACGTCATACAGATCGTGGAGATGGAGCGGATGATCTCCGCCGTACGGCAAGCCGTGACGCCTGCTTCCACCGCCGCGCCTGCTGCGGACGACAGCGAGCAGCGGCTGAGGGAGATCTTCGCGGACATCGGCATCCTTGGTATGACGGGGAGCAGGGAGATCACCATCGCGGTGCGTTATCTGCGTGACCGCCGCCGCTCCACACAGCAGGAGTATCAGCTCTCTGATGTATACCAGTATATCGGCTGTGAGTTATATGGCAGCGAATGCGACGCTGCACGGCAGAAGGGGATCGAGCAGAAGATCCGCCGTGCTATCCAGAAGGCGCAGAGCAATCTGGCGGCACGCGGCAACGAGGATTTTTACGATGAGATCTTCACTGAGTATGTCTCGCACCTTTTCGACTTCGGGCAGGTCCAGCAGGAAATGCGAATGCTGCAAGGAAAGAGCCCACAGTCTGGGAAGGTCAACACAAAGAAGTTTTTCGAGGGGATCTTACTAAAGCTGGAAGAGTAAGCGAGAAAAGTTTTGAAGGTTTTTGAAGGTTTTTGAAGTCTGTACCTATAATTAAAATCAATAATGGAGGCGGGAGGCGCAGCCGCGTCTCCCGAATGGAGTATGCAGAACCTCGAGCACTGTGCCGCGGCGCACAGCCGCCTTGCATGGGTCAAGTTTATCTTGTGCAATCTGGTCGGCATCGCAGTCTTTTTTGTCACCGTTCCGTTCCGAGGCGCGCGCACGATTCCGCTGGACGCGCTCTGCCAGCTTGCCGCAGGACTGGTCGGTCCGGCTCAGCGCTGGCTGGTACTGGGCGTGTGCATAGCGGGAGCGCTGCTGCCATTTCTCAAAAAAAGCTGGAACAAAAGCGTGACGAGCGTTGTCTTCACGATTTTCAAGCTCTTCGGCGCGATATGCGCGGCGATGTTCCTCCTGGGGCTTGGTCCGAAGGAATGGCTGGAGAACAGCTCGCTGCTGCCGTTTCTTTTCTCGCTGGGGCAGTCGCTGACCTTTCTGGTCCCCATCGGCGCCATCTTCCTTGCGTTTCTGACGAACTACGGGCTGATGGAATTTGTCGGTGTGTTCGCCCGCCCGCTCATGCGGCAAGTGTGGAAAACGCCCGGTCGCTCTGCCATTGATGCGGTGGCATCCTTTGTCGGCAGCTACTCCGTCGCGCTACTCATCACCGACGAGCTTTACATGAAGGGCGCCTACACGAAAAAGGAAGCTGCCATCATCGCAACCGGCTTTTCCACTGTATCATCCACCTTTATGGTCACGGTGGCAAGCACACTGGGGCTGATGAACCGCTGGAATCTCTACTTCTGGTCCACGCTGCTCATCACGTTTATCGTTACGGCGCTCACGGTGCGAATGTATCCGCTCAATCATTTTCCTGATGAATATAAAGAGGGCGTGCAGCCGCAGCCCGAGCATCCGGTCGCAGACCGCCTCCTGTATACGGCACTGGACACGGCGCTCACCGCCGCCGAGCAAAGCGGCAACCTGCCGAAATGTGTCTGGAGAACTTTCGTGAGCGGTCTGCAGATGGCATGCACCATCGTGCCGAGTATTCTTTCAGTTGGGCTGATCGGAATGCTGCTGGCGATGTACACCCCCATCTTTCAGTTCATAGGCTATCTGTTCTATCCCTTTGCCGCTCTCGTGCAGCTGCCCGAGGCTCTGACTGCCGCACAGGCGCTGGCCACCAGCATTGCCGAGATGTATCTGCCGTGCGCCTTTGTCATGAACTGCTCGCTCGCAACACGCTATGTGGTGGCGGTGGGCTGCATTTCAGAGTTGCTGTTTTTCTCGGCGGTCATTCCCTGTATTCTCTCCACCAGTATTCCCATCAAGATCCCGCAGCTCCTCTTCATCTGGGTGGAGCGGGTGATCTTTTCGATCCTGCTTGCCGGTGCGGCGGCATTGATCCTGTTCTGACGTTGGGACGGCTGGGAGGCAGCCGTGCGGAGGAATCCATTCGGATTATTCAGGCGCTCATACGCCTGCGTAATAAAACATTTTTACGAGGAGGAACCCAAATGAAAAAGCTGTTAAGTCTCATCCTTGCACTGGTCATGGTTCTGTCCCTTGCCGCCTGCGGCGGCAAAACGACCGATGACACCGGCGATGCCGAAAATACTGGCGAAGACACCGCAGTCACCGATCCGATCCGCATCGGCTTCTTCGCTCCGGTCTCCGCCGCCTCCGCCGCGGCTGACGGGCAGAGCGCCGAGCAGTCCGCCAAGCTTGCGGTCAAGCTGATCAACGAAGCGGGCGGCATCAACGGTCGTCAGGTCGAGCTCGTCAACTATGATGACGGTCTTGACACAGCGGAAGCAGCCAACATTCTTGAGAAGCTTACCACCGTCGATAAGGTTGACGCCATCGTTTCCGGCTCCTACTCCGGTCCCACCAAGGTTGCCGCCCCCATCTGCCAGGACGCCGGCATTGTGATGGTCTCGGCTTATGCCGTTCACCCCGACGTTGTCAACGCGGGCGACTACATCTTCTCCCAGTCCTTCCCCGGAGCTGTTCAGGCGACAGCTGCCGCGCAGTTTGCCGTTGATGAGCTGAAAGCGCAGCGCATCGCCATCGTCGCGGTCGACCTCGACTTCGGCAAGGAGCAGTCTGCCTACTTCAAGGCGCAGGCAACGAAGCTCGGCGCTGAGATCGTTTCCGAGGACTATATCGCCATCTCCGACAATGACATGACCTCCGTCATCACCAAGATCAAGGATGAAAAGGTCGATCTCATCTATATGCCCAACTATTACGCACACGCATCCGAGGTCTGCCGTCAGGTCGCCCTTCAGGGGCTCGACGTCAAGATCCTCGGCTGCGAAGGCGCCGACTCCTGGCAGCTGCTTGAGACTGCGGGCGAGTATGCCAAGGGCCTCTACATTACCACAAACATGAACCGTGACGACGCCAACGAAGGCACGCAGGCCTACATTAAGAACTATCAGGACGAGTACGATATGGAGCCTGACATGGTCGGTGCCTCTGTGTATGATGCGTTCCAGGTTCTCTTTGCCGCGTTTGAGAATGTTGGGACCGACCCCGCTGCTATGCGCGACTACATCGCGGGGCTGAAAGACTTTGACACGGTCACCGGTACGCTGATGTACTACACCAGCGCGGGCTCTGCCGTTAAGCCCGTTCAGATCCAGCAGGTCGGCGACGATATCCTCTTCCACAGCTACGGCATCATCGATGACATCAACATCATCGACGGTGACAAGATCGAAAAGGTCACTTATTAATTTACAGAGGGAAATGCCCCTCTCCTGCACAGCCAAAGGAGCGGAGGCGTCATAACGGCGCCTCCGCTTTTCTCTAATTCCAAGATTGGGAGGGAACGTCCTATGTTCCTGCAGCAAGTCATCAACAGCCTGATGATCGGCAGCCTTTATGCCCTCACGGCAATGGGTGCAACGCTGATCTACGGTATTCTCGGCATACTGGATATTGCAAACGCAGGCGCTTATCTGCTGGGAGCCTATGTGGGTTACTACGTCTATACAGCGACCGGTAGCCTTGTGCTTGCGTTTCTTGTGGCGATGGCGATCATCGGACTGCTCGGCGTGGTTCTGCACCGCACAATCTACGGTCCCATTCTCGCCAAGCCGCGTACACTCTCCATCATTCCGCTGGTCGCGGCGGTTGGTCTTTTTACTATCAGCAGCGACGCAGTACGCCTGATCTGCGGCGCCGGCACCAAAGCATATAACTTCCGCTTCCCTGTGGATGTGATCCACCTCGGCAGCGTCTCGATCCAGACGAACTGGATCTTGATCTTTGCCCTTACGGTGCTTTTGCTCATGATCCTCTGGATCATCCTGAACAAGACGAAAATGGGGCTTGCGTGGCGCGCCACGGCCGAGGACCCCGATATTGCCCGTGCCTGCGGCGTGAATACAAATTCCGCTATGGCGCTATCTTACATTTTGGGCTACGGCTTTGCCGCCGCCGCCGGTATCATGACCGGTATTCTCTACAATTCCATCACGCCTGCGCTCGGCGAGGTCCCGTCGTATAAGATGCTGGCTATCATTGTGCTCGGCGGTCTCGGCAATCCGCTTGGCACCGTGGTCGCGGGACTGATCATCGGCTTCGCCGAGGTCATGCTCTCGACCTATACGACACTCCCCATTCCGAAGGACGCCATTGCGTTCGTCGTATTGATCATCGTGCTGCTGATCAAGCCCTCCGGTCTCTTCAGCCAGCGCAACAAGGTTTAAGGAGGTGCAGCGATGAGTGCCTATCTGTATTCTATCGGCGCGACAGCCGCCATTTTCACGCTGCTCGCCCTGTCGCTGAATATCATCACCGGCTACGCCGGTCAGGCGATGATGGGACACGCCGCGTTCTTTGGGCTCGGTGCCTACACCGCCGCCATTCTGACACAGAACTACCACGTGAATTTCCTGCTGGCGCTGCTGCTTGCCGCGCTTTTCACCGGTGCGTGTGGCGCGCTGCTCGGTCTGATCTCCCTGCGCCTGCAGGCGGATTTCCTTGCCATCACCACCATCGGCATCAACTTCGTTATGGTCGCGCTGTTTAACAACATGAGCATCACCGGCGGCTCACTGGGACTAACGATCATCAAGCCCACGCTCTTCGGCGTGAAGATGGGCAACCGCCAGTTTTTCTGGCTGACTGTGGCGATCATCATTATCGTATGCCTGCTAATCGTGCAGATGCGCCGCTCGTGGTTCGGCATGGCGCTTGCCTCCATCAATAACGATGCGGCAGCCGCGCGCTCCTTCGGCATCGACGTCAACCGCTATCAGATCCTTACGTTTATTATCGGTACGGCGATCGCTGGGCTTGCCGGCGGCATCTATGCCCACCGCATGGGCTACATCTGCTCGTCTGACTTTGCCTTCGTCATCTCCATTCAGATCCTCTCGATGGTCGTTATCGGCGGCATCGGAACAATTCGTGGGCCGATCTTCGGTGCGCTGCTGCTGACCTTCCTACCTGAGGCGCTGCGCTTTGCGGACAACTACCGTTCGCTCGTATATGGCACGCTGCTGGTGCTGATGGTGCGCTTTATGCCCAGCGGTCTGATCGGCGACAACAGCCCGATCGTAAACGGCTGCCGAAAGCTTCTGCAAAAGATCACAGCAAAAAAGGAGGCGGGCAAAGCATGAAGGAACTGATGCGTATTGAGGGGCTGAAAATGTACTTCGGCGGACTCAAAGCCATTGACGGGCTCGACCTGACGATCAACGAGGGGGAAACGCTCGGCATCATCGGTCCGAACGGCGCGGGCAAGACCACGCTGTTCAACGCCATCTGCGGCGTCTACAAACCGACCGACGGCAAGGTCGTCTTTAAGGGACAAGAGGTGCAGGGGCTGCCTGCGCACGAGATGGCGCGCATGGGTATCGCCCGCACATTCCAGATCTCCAAGCCGCTGGCTGATCTGACGATTCTCGACAATGTTATTGCCGCCGCCGGCGTGCATGAGTACACGGGGATGCGTTCCTACTTCCGCAAGAGCCACACGGATGCGATCGTAGCGAAGGCGGAAATCGTGCTGGAGGAGACTGGGCTTTCGGAGTTGCGCGACAAGAAGGCGAGCGACGTATCGCTCGGCTATCTGCGCCGCCTTGAGATCGCGCGCGTTCTTGTCACCGAACCGGAGCTCATCATGCTCGACGAGCCCTGTGCAGGGTTGTCGAACTTTGCGATCCACGAGGTGACGGAGCTTGTGATGAAGCTCAAGGAGCAGAAAAAGAGCATCGTCCTCATCGAGCACAACCTGCCCATTACGATGAAGGTCTGCGACCGTATCATGGTGCTCAGCTACGGCAAGAAGATCGCCGAAGGAACGCCCGAGCAGGTGAAGAACAACAAGCAGGTCATTGAGGCCTATCTGGGAGAGGAGGACGAATAACCATGCTGGAAATCAAGGATCTGTTCGTATCCTACGGAATGATGGAGGTCCTCCACGGTGTCAGCCTGAATGTCCAAACCGGCGAGTTAGTATCCGTTATCGGTCCGAACGGTGCGGGCAAGACCACGCTTATCAAGACCATCATGGGGCTCGTACCTGCCAAAAGCGGCGCGGTACTCTACGATGGGCAGGATATTTCCCACGCGCCAGCGCATAAGCGTGCGGAGCTTGGCATCGGATATGTGCCCGAGGGACGCCGCGTTTTCGGGCGTCTGACGGTGGAGGAAAATCTCACCATCGGCGCTTACAGCTCCAAGGATAAGGAAAAGCTCAAAAAGAACATCGAGATGGTCTACGATATTTTCCCGCGCTTGGGCGAGCGCCGCGCACAGCTCGCCCGCACGATGTCCGGCGGTGAGCAGCAGATGCTCGCCATCGGTCGTGCGCTGACACTCTCGCCACGCCTGCTGCTGATCGACGAGGTCTCCATGGGGCTGATGCCTATTATGGTCAACACCTGCTTTAAGGTCATCCACGATCTGAACAAGAGCGGTATCACCGTGCTGGTCGTTGAACAGAATGCCAACAAGGCTCTCAAGGTCGCCGACCGCGGCTATGTGCTCGAAACCGGTAAGATCGTGCTTAGCGATACGGCAGAGAATCTGCGCGGCAACGACGTAGTGCAGAATGCCTATCTCGGCGCGTGAACTGCGGACTTTGAAAACCCTGCTGCTAAAGCCGTACCGTCTGCCACTTTTGGTAGGCGGTACGGCTTTGCAGTTTGAACTCGTGACCGTCCAGCTTGTAACCAAGGACGACGCGCTTGCGGTCAATGTGCGTTGCCTTAGGGATTAGCGCGGGCTCATTGTCACGGGAAACGTTTTCCATGGGCTTTTTCCCTATTCGCGGGAGAATGCGTCTGTATCGGTTATCTTTGATTATAGCATACCACGGCGTGGAGGTGCCCCTGACACACTGAAAAAGCCCGAAAACATGGGATATTCTCGATGCCGTGACACAATTCTCTGTTTATTCGAGGTCGTCTGACACACTGCGTGACCCCCAAAAAACGTCCGCACTGCGGGCGTTTGTGACCG
>CAVDWO010000041.1:0-9683 GCA_963612845.1 Alistipes onderdonkii | reverse complement strand
TCGTTGCCCGCGAAGGCGACCGAGCAGCGCAGCAGCTCCTGATACTCGTCCACGCCCTTGACGAACGCGGCGAGCAGCAGCAGGAAAACGGCGTTTTGGCTGGGCGTCTTGCCGGGGGAGAAGAGATTCTCGCCCGTGTCGGTCGAAAGCGACCAGTTGACGTGCTTGCCCGAGCCGTTGACGCCCGCGAAGGGCTTTTCGTGCAGCAGACACACGAGCCCGTGCCGCTCGGCAACCTTTTTCATCGTCTCCATGACGAGCTGATTCTGGTCGCTGGCGGTATTGGCGTCGGTGTAGATGGGAGCCATCTCGTGCTGACCGGGGGCAACCTCGTTATGCTTGGTCTTGGAGAGCACGCCGAGCTTCCACAGCTCCTCGTCCAGTTCCTTCATGTAAGCGGCAACACGCGGGCGGAACGCACCGAAATAATGGTCGTCCAGCTCCTGACCCTTGGGCGGCTTCGCGCCGAACAGCGCACGCCCGCACAGGCGGAGATCCATGCGCTTGAGGAACAGCTCGCGGTCAATGAGGAAATACTCCTGCTCCGCGCCGATCTGCGGGATCACCTTGTGCACGTCCTCGCCGCCGAACAGATGCAGCAGACGCACCGCCTCGCGGCTGAGGGCTTCCATCGAGCGCAGCAGCGGCGTTTTTTTATCGAGCGCATCGCCGCCGTAGGAGCAGAAGACCGTTGGGATGCAAAGGCTTCCGTCCTTGATGAAAGCGAATGCCGTGGGGTCCCACGCGCTGTAGCCGCGCGCTTCAAAGGTCGCGCGCAGACCGCCGGAGGGGAAAGACGAGGCGTCCGGCTCACCGCACACCAGCTCCTTGCCGGAAAAATCCATGATGATCCGCCCGCCGCCGGCGTTGTTGATGAAGCTGTCGTGCTTCTCAGCGGTCACGCCGCTGAGCGGCTGAAACCAATGGGTAAAGTGCGTGGCACCGCGCTCCAGCGCCCACGTCTTCATCGCGTCGGCGATCTCGTTGGCGGCGGAAAGAGGCAGCGGCTGCCCGCTCCGGAGACACTGTCGCCATGTCTCCATTGCGCGCTGCGGCACATATTGCTCCATCGCGCGCTCATTAAAGACCAGCGAGCCAAACAGCTCGGGGATGCGAGTTTCTTCACTCATGCTCCGGACCTCCTGTCAAAAAATAGATAACTCATATTACGCCATGAGGACTTCCGCCGTCAAGACTGTGTTTTTCCAACTTTGCGTCTGCTTTAGTGTGGTAAACTGTGCGGGGTGAACGAAAATTTGAAGGCAAGGGAAGTTTTTCTTGCATGGGGAGCCTTGCCGTGCTAAGATAACTCTGGTCCCGCCTTTTCAGGCGGGAACTTTTTTCTCCTTTTTCGTCTAATAGAGATAGAAACTAAAAGGAGGGGTACCCACCATGAAAAGAACGATTTGTCTGCTGCTTACCCTTGCCCTGCTGCCGACCGGTTGCTCGGGTGGTTCCGACGGCGAACCGGAGGATGGCGCCGTACCGCTCACGGCGGAGGAACTCGCGGAGTTTGAAGAGATGTTCACCTGCGTCGTTGACGTGACGGACGGGGAAACGGGCGAGTACCTTAAGTAAGGGCGCGCCCCGCACTCAGCGGAAGTATACCCTGTCCCACTCGGCGGAGCCGATGATCAGCGGCGGCTCGACCGTGAGACCGCTTTTCCCGCCACGTCTGCCCTCGGCAAGAAAGAGCGTCGGTGCGCTCTCCGCCGATTTGACGAGGAAGCGCAGCCGCTTTGGCTCGATGCCGTGCTCCCGCATGGCGCAGAGCACGTCGGCGAGCCGCTCGGCGCGGTGGACGAGCGCAAAGCGCCCGCCCCAGCGCAGCACACGGCTTGCCGCAGCGCAGATGTCGGCGAGCGTGCAGGATTCCTCCCCGCGCGCGGTCTGCCGCTCGGCATTTTTGGCGCGCGCACCGCTCCCAGCGGGGAAGTAGGGTGGGTTGGAGATCACATAGTCGATGCTCCCGGCGGGAGGAAGCACGGCGGGGTCGCGCAGATCGCCGATGCGGACGCATACCCTGTCCACAAGACCGTTTTCAGTGAAGGTTCTGCGCGCGAGCGCGGCGGCGGCTTCGTTCAGCTCGACGCTCTCAAGCGTCAGAGATTTATCTCGCGCCAGCAGCAGTATGCCGAGCAGCCCCGTCCCACCGCC
Organism: Alistipes onderdonkii; assembly: GCA_963612845.1. Taxonomy (GTDB): domain Bacteria; phylum Bacillota; class Clostridia; order Oscillospirales; family Oscillospiraceae; genus Hominicoprocola. Next base: position 7,526 of record CAVDWO010000041.1, on the reverse strand, counting down.
GAGGTCGCAGACCGCGCAGCCCTTAGCGGGACGCGCAAAGTAGCCGAGGGCGAAGCTGTCCGTTCCCGGCGGAAACAGAGCAGTATCATAGTAGAAGCAGGGACCGCCCTGCCACAGAAAGTCCTTCCTCTCCATCTTTCGATCCTCTCCATGAGAAAAAGATAAAAATAAGGACGCGCGAAAAGCGCGTCCTTATTTTTTAAGTAGCCTTAGCCCTGGGAGATGGCACCGTTGGGGCAGGTATCCGCGCAGCTGCCGCAGTCGAGGCAGGCGTTCGCGTCGATCTGATACTGGGAATCGCCCTGAGAGATCGCGCCGACGGGGCAGGCGTCTGCGCAAGCACCGCAGCTGACGCAGGCAGAACTGATCTGATAAGCCATAGTTGTACCTCCATAGAGTTGATACGGTCATTATAGCATGACATTGCGAAAATGCAAGAGCCGAACGGCAGGAAATTTTTGAAAATGCGCGGTTTTTCGGTGGGCGTTTAATTTTCGCGTAAGACGGAGAAAATGGCTTTATCAAGCGGCGAGGGGGAAACGGAAAAATGAACGGCAAAAAGTTCACGCCCGCGGCGGAGCAGGCGCTGCGCGGCGCACAGGAGGCGGCGGGAGAGCTGGGGCACGGCTACGTCGGCAGCGAGCATCTGCTGCTGGGACTGCTGCGCTGCGGCGGTACGGCGGAAAGAGTCCTGCGTGACGCGGGCGCAGAGGAGGAAGCGCTGCTCGCGCTCGTTACGCGGAAGCTCGGGCGCGGTACGGCGGAACGTGCGCCCTCGCAGGGGCTGACGCCCCATGCGCGCAGCGCGGTCGAGCTCGCCGCGCTCGAAGCCCTGCGCTCCGGCTGCGATGAGATCGACGCGGGGCATCTGCTGATAGGACTGCTGCGCGACGGCGGGAACACGGCGGTGCGGCTGCTGAGCGCCTCCGGCGTGGATGTGAGACGGCTCGGCGCGGACGCCGCGCGCCGCATGGGAGAAACGCCGCGCCGTGCGACCGGAGTGCCGCCGCTGCGCGCGCCGCGCGGCGAGGGGCGGGGCGGCAAGCTGCTCGCCGAGTACACGCGCGACCTGACGGCAATGGCGCGTGCCGGACGGCTCGACCCTGTGATCGGGCGGGAAGCGGAGCTGGCGCGCACCATTCGGATCCTCACGCGCCGCACGAAGAACAACCCCGCGCTCATCGGTGAGCCGGGCGTCGGCAAGACGGCGGTGGCGGAGGGGCTTGCTCTGCGCATCGCCGAGGCGGACGTGCCGGAGGAACTGGCGGACAAGCGTCTGCTTTCTCTCGATCTCTCAGGCATGGTGGCGGGGACGAAGTACCGCGGCGAGTTTGAGGAGCGTATCCGCGCACTGCTCGACGAGATCCGGCGCGACGGCAGCGTGATCCTCTTCATCGACGAGCTGCACACCGTCGTCGGAGCGGGCAGCGCCGAGGGTGCGGTGGACGCGGCGAATATCCTCAAGCCGGCGCTCGGACGCGGAGAGCTTCACGTGATCGGCGCGACGACGCTGGAGGAATACCGCAAATATATCGAAAAGGACGCCGCGCTCGAGCGCCGTTTCCAGCCCGTGTGCCTTGGCGAGCCGACGGCGGAGCAGGCTGCCGCGATCCTGCGCGGACTGCGGGAGCGGTACGAGATGCATCACGGTCTGACGATCACGGACGGTGCGCTGGAGAGCGCCGTGAAGCTCTCGCAGCGCTATCTTCCGGAGCGCTGCCTGCCCGACAAGGCGATCGACCTGATGGACGAGGCTGCTTCGCTCGTGCGCATGAGGGCGCGCGGCGGCTCACCGGAGCTGCGGCGGCTCGAAGAACGCGCCGCGTCAGCCGCACGCGAGAGGGAAACGGCGCTCCGCATGGGAGATCACGCACTGGCGGCGCATCTGCGCGATGCGGAGGAGGACTTTCGCACGCAGCTGGGACAGCGCCTTGCGGTGCACCTGCCGTGCGCAGAGGTGACGGCGGAGGACGTCGCCGCCGTGCTCTCCGACTGGACGGGGATCCCCGTCACGCGTCTGACCGAGAGCGAGAGCCGCCGTCTGCTCCGCTTGGAGCAGACGCTGCACGAGCGCGTCGTCGGGCAGGACGAGGCGGTGCACGCGGTCGCGCGCGCTGTGCGGCGGGGGAGGGTCGGCGTCCGCGACCCGCGCCGACCGGTCGGGTCGTTCCTGTTTCTCGGACCGACGGGCGTGGGGAAAACAGAGCTGTGCCGCGCGCTGGCGGAAACGCTGTTCGGCAGCGAGGACGCCGTGATCCGCATCGACATGAGCGAGTATATGGAAAAGCACTCTGTCTCGCGGCTGATCGGCTCGCCGCCCGGCTATGCCGGCTGCGATGAGGGCGGGCAGCTCACGGAAAAGGTCCGCCGCCGCCCGTACAGCGTCGTGCTCTTCGATGAGATCGAAAAAGCGCACGCGGACGTGTGGGATCTGCTGCTGCAGATCCTCGAGGAGGGCGTGGTGACCGACGCGCAGGGACGGCGCGCGGAGTTCCGCAGCGCACTCGTCGTGATGACCTCGAACGTCGGTGCGAAGCACCTTGCCGCGCCGTCGGCGGCACTCGGCTTTGAGAGCGCCGCGCGTGGAGAAAGTGAGGGGGAACGTCTTCGCCGCGCCCATGAAGCGGTCACGGCTGAGCTGCGCCGTACCTTCCGCCCGGAGTTTTTGGGGCGTGTGGACGAGACGATCGTCTTCCGCGCTCTGAGCAGGGAAGATGCAGCTGAGATCGCGCGGCGAATGCTCTGCCAGACGGCGCGCCGCGCCGCCGCGCTGGGCGTGACACTTGTATTTGATGATGCGGCGGCGGAGCAGCTTGCCTCGGAGGGCTTCGATGCCCGCAGCGGAGCGCGGGCACTGCGGCGGCTGGTCCGCACGGAGGTGGAGGACGCGCTCGCCGAGGGGCTGCTGGACGGAACGCTCGGCAGCGGAGACACGGCGGTGCTCGTTGCGGAGAACGGCGCGCTGCGTCTTGTAAAGCGCGCACCGGACGCAGTGGCGGCGCTTACTGCGGACAGAGAGGAAAGCGTATAGAAGGAGGGGCGTTCCTGCGGGAGCGCCCCTCCTTTTATATTGCTTATTCAAAGCGCTTGATATCGGTGGTCAGACCGTAACCGGCTTTGAGCGCCTTGAGTTGTGCCATCGGCGCACCGGCAGCGTGCGCGTCGAGCGCCGCCTGATCGCGCCAGTGCTCGATGAGCAGCACACAGTCCTTCTCGCCAATGGGAAGAAAATAGTCGTATTGCAGGCAGCCGTCCTCGGCGAGCACGCTGCTGCGAAGCCCCTTCTGCATTTCGCCGGCGAAAGATTTGGCATTTTCACCGCGATAGCGTACATGAAGAAGAATACCGTCCATAGAATAGACCCCTTTCCTGCGTTACGATACGTCGATCATCTCAAGATATTTATAGCCGTTTTCGGCGATGTGCTCCTTGCGCCCCTGCAAATTATCGCCCAGCAGCAGGTCGAATACGCGCGCGGTCTCCTCCGCGTCCTCGGGCATGACCTTGATAAGGCGGCGCGTCTCGGGATTCATGGTTGTCAGCCACATCATCTCAGGGTCGTTCTCGCCAAGCCCCTTGCTGCGTTCGATCTTACAGCGCTTCCCGGCGAGGGAGGTGACGATGTCGTTCTTTTCCCCGTCGGTATAGGCGAACCACGTCTTCTCACCGCAGGTGATCTCGAACAGCGGCGTTTCGGCGATGTAGACGCGCCCCTCGCGGATCAGCGTGGGGCAGAGCCGATAGATCATCGTCAGGATCAGCGTGCGGATCTGGTAGCCGTCATAGTCAGCATCGGTGCAGAGAATGACCTTGCTCCAACGGAGATTGTTCAGGTCGAAAGCGTTCAGGTCCTTGACGAATTTTCCCGGCACCTCGACCCCGCAGCCGAGGACCTTCAAAAGGTCAGTGATGATCTCGCTCTTAAAAATGCGCGGATAATCAGCCTTCAGGCAGTTCAATATCTTGCCGCGCACGGGCATGATGCCCTGAAAGTCCGCGTCGCGCGAGAGCTTGACGCTGCCAAGCGCGCTGTCGCCCTCGACGATATAGATCTCGCGGCGCGAGACGTCGCGTGTGCGGCAGTCAACAAATTTCTCTACGCGGTTGGAGATGTCGATGCTGCCGGAGAGCTTTTTCTTGATGTTCAGGCGCTGCTTTTCCGCGCTCTCGCGGCTGCGCTTATTGATGAGCACCTGCTCAGCGATCTTGAGCGCATCGACGCGGTTTTCGATGAAGTAGGTCTCGAGGCGGGACTTCAAAAAGTCCGTCATCGCCTCCTGCACGAACCTGTTCGTGATGGCTTTTTTCGTCTGATTCTCGTAACTCGTCTGCGTGGAAAAGTTGTTGGAGACCAAAATGAGGCAGTCCTCGACGTCCTGCCAGGTGATGCGCGCCTCGCCCTTCTGGTATTTGCTGTTGTCCTTCAAATACTTGTCGATGGCGTAGACAAAGGCGGTCTTCGCCGCCTTTTCGGGGCTGCCGCCGTGCTCGAGCCACGAGGAGTTGTGATAGTGCTCGATGCGCTGCACCTTGTTGGAAAAGCAGCACGCGCAGGAGAGCTTGACCTTGTATTCGCTTTTGTCCTCGCGGTCACGACCGCGGCGCTCCGTCTCCCAAAAGACGGGAGTGGTGAGCGCGTCATCGCCCGCAATCTCGGCGACATAGTCGATGATGCCGTTTTCGTAGACAAAGTCCTGCGTCTCGAAGTGTCCGGCGGAAACCTCGCTTTTGAAGCGGAACGTGACGCCTGCGTTGACGACGGCTTGGCGGCGCAGCGTTTCGACGTAATAATCGGCGGGAATGTCAATATCCGTAAACACGTCGAGGTCGGGCAGCCAGCGCGTGCGCGTGCCGGTCTTCCTGCCGCGGTCGGTCGGCTCAATCCTGAGCTCGTCACCCTTTTCACCCACGGGCTCGCCGCGCTCGAAGTGCAGGGAGTATTTATTCCCGTCGCGCCAGACGGTCACGTCCATGTAGCGCGAGGAATACTGCGTCGCGCACGCGCCGAGACCGTTGAGACCGAGGGAGTATTCATAATTGTCGCCATCGGTGTTGTTATACTTGCCGCCGGCGTAAAGCTCGCAGTACACAAGCTCCCAGTTGAAGCGCTTCTCCTTGGGGTTATAGTCTACCGGGCAGCCGCGCCCCATGTCCTCGACCTCGATGCTGTGGTCCAGATAGCGCGTGACGGTGATGAGCCGCCCGTGCCCCTCGCGTGCTTCGTCGATGGAGTTCGACAATATCTCGAACACGGCGTGCTCGCAGCCCTCCAGCCCGTCCGAGCCGAAGATGACGCCCGGGCGCTTGCGCACGCGGTCCGCACCCTTGAGAGACGAAATGCTCTCGTTGCCGTAGTTTGCCTTTTTTGCTTCTGCCATAGTGCAGTCTCCGTTCCTTTGAAAATTGATCCTTTGGAAATATTATACGTTTTTTCCCCCGCGATGGCAAGCGTCCGTAGTGGAAATTTCGCGCCGGGCACCGATTATTCAACCGGAATGAGTAAAGCATAACGTACCGTCAACCGCGAAAACGCGGAGAAACCGAAGTTATTCACAGTTTCCACAGGAAAATCCACAGCTTTATGTAAACTTCATGCCGTGCATATTCGGAGCGGCAACCGTACCCTGAGTGCCGCCGTGTCTACCTCCGGAGGAATAGGGAGGAGAAAGGGGGCGCGGCAGCCGACGGCTGCCGCGCCCCTGTGCTTTCTTCCCGTTCACACGCTGAGCCAGTCGTCCAGCACCAGACCGGGGTTGTGCTTGGTGAGGAAGCCCACGCTCCACTCGCCGCCGAAGGCGATGAGCCTGCGTCCCTTGAAATCCTCGAGCACACGGGATCCCGAGCAGAGCAGCAGATCCTTCACGTCGCACGGGCACTCGCGGATCAGGCGCAGATGCTCGTAGGGAAGACCGCCCATGCGCAGATCGACGCCATACTCGTTTTTCATGCGGTACTCAAACACGTCGAATTGCAGCGTGCCGACCACGCCGACGACCACGTCCTCAAAGCCGCTGTCGGGCAGCTTGAAAATCTGAATGGCGCCCTCCTGCGCGATCTGCTCCACACCCTTGACGAACTGCTTGCGCTTCATCGTGTCCTTGGGCGAGACGAGCATGAAGTGCTCCGGCTCAAACGTTGGGATACCGGAGAAACGGAACTTCTTGCCCGGAACGGTGATCGTGTCGCCGATGGAAAATACGCCGGGATCGAACACGCCGATGATGTCGCCCGCGTATGCCTCGTCTACGATCTCCCGCTCGGCAGCCATCATCGTCTGCGGCTGGGAAAGGCGCATCTTGCGGCCGGACTGGACGTGGAAATACTCCGTGTCGCGCTCAAATTTGCCCGAGCAGATGCGCATGAAGGCGAGACGGTCGCGGTGCGCCTTGTTCATGTTGGCTTGAATCTTGAAAACGAATGCGGAAAACTCGGGAGAGAACACGTCCACCTCACCTGCGTCGCTCACGCGCGGCAGCGGCGGCGTGGTCATCTCCAGAAATGCGTTCAGAAACGGCTCGACGCCGAAGTTCGTCAGCGCGCTGCCGAAAAACACGGGGGAGAGCTTGCCGCAGCGCACGGCGTCCAGATCAAAATCGCGCCCCGCGCCGAGCAGCTCAACCTCGTCGGCGAGCGTGTCGCGGCGCGTTTGACCGATCAGACCGGCAAGCGCCGGATCGTCGAGTTCAATTTCCGTGATGCCCGCCTTTTTCGCGTGCCCCTCGTCGGTGAAGTGAAGGATACAGTGCTTTTCACGGTCGTATACGCCGAAAAATTCCTTGCCGCAGCCGATCGGCCAGTTGACAGGGTAGGTGTCGATGCCGAGCTCGCGCTCGACCTCCTCGCACAGCTCCAGCGGATCGCGCGTCTCGCGGTCCATCTTGTTGATGAAGGTGAAGATAGGGATATTCCGCAGGGCGCAGACCTTGAAGAGCTTGCGCGTCTGCGGCTCGACGCCCTTCGCACCGTCGATGACCATGACGGCGCTGTCCGCCGCCATCAGCGTGCGGTAGGTGTCCTCCGAGAAGTCCTGATGCCCCGGCGTGTCGAGAATGTTGATGCAGTAGCCGTCGTGCTGGAACTGCATGACCGACGACGTGACCGAGATGCCGCGCTGCTTTTCAATCTCCATCCAGTCGGACTTGGCGGCGCGGGCGCGTTTGCCCTTGACCTCGCCCGCTTGGGCGATCGCTCCGCCATAGAGCAGGAATTTTTCCGTCAGCGTGGTTTTACCGGCGTCCGGGTGCGAAATGATCGCAAAGGTCCGGCGCCGGGAGATCTCTTCGTGCAGCGTAGGCATTGCCGTTGCCTCCTTGGTGATAGATTGCGTGTCTGGGAAAGCAGTCTATCACAGCTTTCCCGCGTTTGCAAGGCGAAGGTTCCCGATTTTGGCGGAAAATCAAAATTCCGGCTTGACAAACGGGGAAGATTCTGATAACATCTTTTTTGTTCCGCGGGCGTAGCTCATCTGGTAGAGCGCCACCTTGCCAAGGTGGAGGTAGCGAGTTCGAGCCTCGTCGCCCGCTCCA
>CAVDWO010000040.1:0-10178 GCA_963612845.1 Alistipes onderdonkii | reverse complement strand
CTTTGTGATCTCGGCGGCGGAGATGCCCTTCCAGTCGAGCGAATCCACGTCCCATTGGATCGGCTCCATACCGATGGAGCGGATCGCGGAGATGACGTGGTCGTCATACTCGCCGAAGGGGCAGCGGATCAGAGTCGGGCGCACGCCGGTCAGCGTCTCGATCTTGTCGCTGCAGGCGTTTACGTCCGCGATGATCTGGTCGGCTGTAAGAGAGTTATAGTGGTCGTGCGCGTTGGAGTGGTTTTGAAGCTCGTTGCCGCTGTCTACGATCGCCTTTGCCTGCTCAGGGTATTGGTCCGCCCAGTTACCCACGACGAAGAAGGTACACGTCACGCCGTACTCGCTCAGCACGTCTAAGATCTTCTGCGTGTTGTCCGCGCCCCACGCGGCGTCGAAGGAGATGGCGCACATCTTCTGGTCGCGCTCGACGCAGTAGATCGGCAGCTGGCGCGTCGCCGCCGCCGCGCTGACGGCGGCGGGATAGTTGACGGCGGTGAAAATGGCGGCGGCGGCAAGTCCCGCCGCGCCGAGCGCCAGCCACTTCCGCTTCAGCACCAGAAATTTCGGCTGTATCCTCTCCCGCTTGCCGCGCTTTCGTTTGAACGCAATGTGAAAAAACATCGGCGTATCCTCCCCGTTTTGTTTTGGTAGAGGATATGCGCGCGGCGGCAGCGGCAGAACAAAAGCGCCCGTCCCGCGCGAAACGGGACCGGACGCTTCATTTGCTCTGCGCCGGACGGTCAGACGACGGCGAAGAATTTTACGAGGAACAGCGCGGAGATGACATAGGTCAGCACGCTGACCTCCTTTGCCTTGCCGGAGAGGACCTTGACGAAGGTGTAGGAAATAAGACCCAGCCCGATGGAGTGGCCGATGGAGCCGGAAACGGGCATACCGATCAGCATGATGGACACGGGGAGCATTTGATCCATATCGTCGAAGTTGACGTTCTTGAGTCCTTGGAGCATCAGCACGCCGACGTAGATCAGCGCGGCGGAGGTAGCGGCGCCGGGGATCACAGCGGCGACGGGCGCGAGGAAGACACAGGCAAGGAAAAGCACCGCGGTGGTCAGCGAGGTCAGACCGGTGCGGCCGCCTGCCTCCACGCCGGCGGCGGACTCGATGAACGTCGTGACTGTGGAGGTGCCGGTCGCGGCGCCTGCGATCGTGCCGATAGCGTCGGAGAGCAGCGCCTCCTTCATCTGGGGCATATTGCCGTCTTCATCGGTCATGCCCGCGCGCGATGCCGTCCCGACAAGGGTGCCGATCGTGTCAAACATGTCGATCATGCAGAAGGTGATGATGAGCGTGACGGAGGTGAACCAGCCGATGTTCAGGAAGCCCGAGAGGTCGAACTTGAACAGCGTCGTCGAAGCCATGTCGGCAAAGGGCGGGACAAAGCTGGCGCCCGCGAGACTGGCAAAGGGGTTGACGTGCAGGAAAAGAAAGCTGCCCGCCCAGTAGATGATCGAGGCGATCAGCATACCGAGGAGCACCGCTGCCTTGACGCCTTTTTTTGCAAGGACGACCATCACAAAAACGCCCAGCAGTGCCGTGACCGTGGTGAGCACCATGGTATCGTAGCTGGAGCCCAGACTGTCGCTGATGAGCTTGGGTGTCAGCGCGCCGAAAAAGTCACGCATGATATAGAACGGACCGCCGCTTTCGGAGTAGATGCCGACGTTGGAGCCGAGACCGATGTTCATCAGCATCAGACCGATGGCAGGCGCGATGCCGTAGCGCACACCGAGGGGAATGGCATCTACGATCTTCTCGCGGATCTTGAGCAGCGTGAGGATCAGAAAAACGATGCCCTCGGCAAGAATGATGACGAGCGCCGCCTGAAACGCGCTCTCATAGCTGCAATCGTTGAGCACGGCGACGTTGGCTACGACAACGGCAAAAAAGCTGTTCAAACCCATGCCGGGCGCCATGGCGAAGGGCTTGTTCGCAAGGAACGCCATGAATGCCGTGCCGATCGCGGAGGCGATGCAGGTGGCGAGGAATACGCCGTTCCACAGCGGCGTGCCGACGGCAAAGTTCGTCAGCAGGTTGGGGTTGAGCGCAATGATGTAGGCCATGGTCATAAACGTCGTCAGCCCCGCTACGAGCTCGGTGCGGACAGTCGTGCCGTTGGCACTGAGATGAAAGAGTTTTTCCATGTTTTCTCCCTTCTTTTGCTCCCGCCCTGCCGCCCAACATATCGGCGGACACGGCAAATCAATGGTACAGGTGCATTATAAATATCTCATTAAGGGAAAACAAGCGTCAAGGTGTCCGATTTTTCCCCGCTTTTGCCGCAAAACACTGTGATTTTGCGGCAATTTTGCGATCTGCGAACAGTCGATGTTGTGTTTTTCTCCGCTTTGCGGTATACTGTTAAGAAATAACAAAAAATTGACTTTTCGGAGGTCCTCACCGTGAAGCTGATGGTCCTTGACGGCAATTCCATCATCAACCGTGCCTATTACGGCGTGCGTCCGCTCACCACGCGCGACGGCTTTTTCACCCACGCGATCTTCGGTTTCCTGACGATGCTCGGACGGCTTTTGGACGAGGAAGCTCCCGAAGCGCTGTGCGTCGCCTTCGACCGGCGCGAGCCGACGTTCCGCCACCTCGAATATGAGGGATACAAAGCCACGCGCCACGCCATGCCCGAGGAGCTTGCCATGCAGCTGCCCGTGCTCAAGGACGTGCTCGATGCAATGAATATCCCCCGCTACGAGCTTTCGGGCTTCGAGGCGGACGATCTGATCGGCACGATCTCGCGCAGGTGCGAGGCGGCGGGCTGGGACTGTGTTATCGCCACGGGCGATAAGGACGCGCTCCAGCTCGTCACCGATCATACGATCGTCAAGCTCATCTCCACGCGCATGGGTCAGACGACCACGACGGACGTGACGCCCGATCGCTTTCGGGAGGTTTACGGCTTTGCGCCCGCTCACATCGTCGATCTCAAGGCGCTTATGGGCGACGCGAGCGACAATATTCCCGGTGTTCCCGGCGTGGGGGAGAAAACGGCAATGGCGCTTATCCGGAAATACCGGAGCATCGACGAGATCTACCGCCTGCTGCCCGATATTGAAGCAAAGCCGGGTGTCATCAAAAAGCTCACGGAGGGCGAGGCGAGCGCGCGGCAGAGCTATCGTCTTGCCACCATCGTCACCGACGCGCCGCTCGAATTTGCTCCGCAGGACGCTCTGCGCAAGGCACCGTCCGACGCGCTCTATCCGCTCTTTATGAAGCTGGAGTTTACGAAGCTCATTGAAAAGTATTCCCTCAAACCGCCTGCGGATATTCCCGCCGCCGAGCCGAAGACCGGCGGTGCCGTGACCGCGGAGATCGTGACGAGCGAAGAAAAGGCGGAGGAATACCTCGCTATCTTCCGCAAGGCAGAGCACGTGACGCTGCTGGTGCTGCCCGACCTCTCCGGCGTGATCGTTGACTGTGATACGGGCGAACATGCCGCCGTTTCCGCTGAGTTCTACTTTAACCGCTACGAGGGCGACTGGAACGCGCTGCTGCGCGCGCTGTTCTCGGACGATATCAAAAAGGTCAGTCACAACGTCAAGGACCTCCAGCGCACGCTGCTGGAAAACGGTTTCCCCACCGAGGGCTTCGTTTTCGACACTGCGCTTGCGGGGTATCTCCTCGATGCGACGGCGGGGAAGTACGACGTCGCTTCTCTTTTTACCGCCTATTTCCACCAGCCGCTCGCCGAGCCGAAGCACCTTGCCCCCGAAGCCTTTTCCCTGCTCGGCGACACGGGCGAAGCTGAGACGGCGTTCCATATTTATACCTCCGCCGTCGATGCACTGTATGAAGCGCTTGCTCCTATGATCGAAGAGCGCGGGCTGCACGAGCTTTATTACGAGGTCGAGCTGCCCCTCTGCGCCGTGCTCGCGCGCATGGAGCACACGGGTATGCGCGTGGATGCGAACGCCCTCGCCGCCTTCGGCGGCGCGCTGGAGGCGCAGCTCAAAACGCTCGAGCAGCGCATCTATGAGGAGGCGGGCGGAGCCTTTAACATCAACTCCCCCAAGCAGCTCGGCGAGGTGCTCTTTGAGCGTCTGCGGCTCCCGCACGGCAAGAAAACGAAGACCGGCTGGTCCACGAACGCGGACGTACTCGAAAAGCTGCGCTGGGAGTCTCCCGTTGTGGAGGAGGTCCTGCGGTACCGTCAGTACGCAAAGTTCCGTTCAACGTATTGCGAGGGGCTGCTCAAGGTCATCGCGCCCGACGGGCGGATCCACACGAGCTTTCAGATGACCGTCACGGCGACGGGACGGCTCAGCTCGACCGAGCCGAATTTGCAGAATATCCCCACGCGCACGCAGCTCGGCAGCGAGTTCCGCCGTATGTTCATTCCCGCCGACGGCTGCGTGCTTGTTGACGCGGATTACAGCCAGATCGAGCTGCGGCTGCTCGCGCACATCGCGGACGACGAGGCGATGAAGCAGGCGTTTCTGTCCGGCGAGGATATCCATACCGTCACAGCTTCGCAGGTATTCGGCGTACCGGTCGCGCAGGTGACAAAGCAGATGCGCTCGCACGCCAAAGCTGTGAATTTCGGCATCGTATACGGTATTTCCGCGTTCTCCCTCGCGCAGGACATCGGCGTGAGCGTCCATGAGGCGAAGGAGTATATCGAGCGGTATTTCGACCGCTTTTCCGGGATCCGACGCTATATGGACGAGGTCGTGGCGCAGGCGAAGGAGCGAGGCTATGTCGAAACGCTGATGCGCCGCCGCCGCGCGCTGCCGGAGCTGAGCGCAGGGAATTTCGTCACCCGCTCGTTCGGCGAGCGCGTGGCGCGCAATATGCCCATTCAGGGGACAGCCGCGGATATCATCAAACGCGCAATGGTGCGCGTTGACGAGCGGCTCCGCAGGGAGGGCTTGCGGGCAAGGCTCATTTTGCAGGTACACGATGAGCTGCTCGTCGAATGTCCCGACGGGGAGAAGGAGACGGTCGCGGCGCTCCTGACCGACGAGATGGAGCATACGGTCAGCCTTTCCGTCCCCCTGACGGCGGAAGCCCACTGGGGCAAAAACTGGCTGGAAGCCAAATGAGCCGGAGGCACCACATGGAACAGTTAAAGAAAAAAGTCCGCATCGTCCCGATGACGGCGGAGCATCTTGACGAGGTCGCGGCGCTGGAGCGGGAGTGTTTCTCTACCCCGTGGTCTCGCCGAATGCTGGCTGAGGAGCTGGAGAACGCCTGCGCGTCGTTTCTGGTCGCGCTCGATCCGGACGACGGCAGCGTCGTCGGCTACGCGGGGCTGCTCGTCATCGCGGACGAGGGCTATATCACGAATGTTGCCGTTCGTCCGGAGAGCCGCCGCGGCGGCGTGGCTGGGCAGCTGCTGGACGTGTTCCTCCGCTTTGCCGAGGGCAGCGGTCTCGCATTTCTGACGCTTGAGGTGCGCGCAGGAAACTATGCCGCCATCACACTTTACGGCAGTCGCGGCTTTCGCAGCGTGGGGCGCCGTCAGAACTATTACGAGCACCCGAAGGAGGACGCCATCATTATGACGCGTACCTTTGCTTTGGAAACGGGGGCAGCGCAATGAAGATACTCGCCTTTGAATCCTCCTGCGACGAGACCGCCGCTGCGGTCGTCGAGGACGGGCGCAGAATTTTGTCCGACGCCATCGCGTCGCAGGCGGACCTGCACGCGCTCTACGGCGGCGTCGTGCCGGAGATCGCATCGCGCAAGCACATTGAGGCGATCGCCGCGCTGACTGACCGGGCGCTCGCCGACGCGGGCGTTGGGAAGAAAGACATCGACGCCGTCGCCGCGACCTACGCGCCGGGGCTTATCGGCGCGGTGCTCGTGGGACTGAACTTCGCCAAGAGCGCCGCCTATGCGCTGAATGTGCCGCTTATTCCCGTGCATCATATCCGCGGGCACATCGCCGCGAACTATCTGGCATTCCCGGAGCTGAAGCCGCCGTTTCTGGCGCTGTGCATGTCCGGCGGCAACACGCTCATCGTCGACGTGCGCGGCTACACGGACTTCGTCCTCCTCGGCGCGACGCGCGACGATGCGGCGGGCGAGTGCTTCGACAAAGCCGCGCGCGTGCTCGGGCTGCCCTATCCCGGCGGCGCGGCGATGGACAAGCTCGCCCACGAAAGCGCGGGCGGCGTCTACGAACTGCCGCGCGCGAAGATCGACGGCAGCCCGCTCGATATGAGCTTTTCGGGTCTCAAGACCGCCGTCGTCAACCTTGCCCACAATGCCGAGCAGACGGGGAGAGCGCTCGACCGCGCGGCGCTCGCGCGCGATTTCACGCAGGCAGTCATCGACGAGCTTGTGCCGCGCGCGATGCTCGCCATGGGGCAGAGCGGGCGGAGGACCATCGTCGCTGCGGGCGGCGTGGCGGCAAATTCCTTCCTCCGCACGGCGCTTGAAAAGGAGTGCAAAGCGCGCGGCTACCGGCTCTATCTGCCGCCGCTCAAGCTCTGCGGCGACAATGGCGCGATGATCGGCGCGCAGGGGTATTATGAGTATCTTGCCGGTGCACGCGCCGACTGGTCGCTCAACGCCTACGCCACGCGCGATATCGACGATCCCATCGCCTGAAGCGGTGCATCTCATTGCGTAAAGCAAGAAACAACCCCACGGTCGTGGGGCTGTTTCTTACTTTGTCAGAGGTCTGCAAGGTTTTCTGTGCGACCGCGCTATTCCTCAACGCCGAAGGGCGGCTCGTCCGTCTCCGGCGGCGTGAGCCCGTAGGCGCCCTTCAGCTTGAGCTCCTGCCATTGTTCCTTCGTGATGAGCAGCTGCCGGGGCTTTGAACCCTCGAACGGTCCCACGATGCCGCGCGTTTCCATCTCGTCGACGATGCGCGCGGCGCGCGAATAGCCGAGCTTCAGCCGCCGCTGGAGCATCGAGACGGATGCCTGACCCGTTTCCATCACCACGTCGATGGCGGCGGGGAGCAGCTCGTCGCCCTCGTCGTCGGCGCTTTGCTCGGGGGCTGCACCCTTTGTACCGCCCTTTTCCTTCTCAGCGACGGCGGCGTTGATCTTGTCGATGACCGACTCGTCGTAGTCCGTCTCGCCGTTTTCCTTGACGAAGTCCACCACGCGCTCGATCTCCTCGGCGGAGATGAAGCAGCCCTGTACGCGCTTGGGCTTGCCCTCGCCAAGCGGAGCGTAGAGCATATCTCCGCGGCCGACGAGCTTCTCTGCGCCTGCGGTGTCGAGAATGATGCGCGATTCCATTGCGGACGCCACCGCGAATGCGATGCGGCTGGGGATATTGGCTTTCATCAGCCCTGTGATCACATCGGCGGACGGGCGCTGCGTGGCGATGACGAGGTGCATTCCCGCGGCACGGCCCATCTGCGCCACGCGGCAGATCGACTCCTCGACCTCCTTCGCGGCGACGAGCATCAGGTCGGCGAGCTCATCGATCACGACCACGACGCTTGGGAGCTTTTTGAGCGTATCATCTGTCTCCGCCAGCGCGTTGTAGGCGGTGAGGTCCTTTACATTGTGCTCGGAGAACGTCTTGTAGCGCTTCATCATCTCATACACCGCCCATTGAAGCGCGCCCGCCGCCTTTTTCGGGTCGGTGACGACGGGGATCAGCAGATGCGGGATCCCGTTGTAGGGCGCAAGCTCGACCATCTTCGGGTCGACCATGATAAAGCGCACCTCTTCGGGCGTTGACTTATAGAGCAGCGAAACGATGAGCGAATTCGTACACACCGATTTACCCGAGCCTGTCGTGCCGGCGATCAAAACGTGGGGCAGCCTTGCGATGTTGCCGATGATGTTCCGCCCACTGATGTCCTTGCCGACGGCAAACGCCGTCGTGGACGGGTGCGCCGCGAACTCGCGCGATTCGAGTACGGTGCGGATATTGACCGGAGAGACGAGCTTATTGGGCACCTCCACGCCGACGACGGAGATCTTGTCAGGAATGGGCGCGATGCGCACGCCGCTCGCGCCGAGCGCGAGGGCGATATCGTCCTGCAAATTGGTGATCTTCGAGAGCTTTACACCTTGATTGAGCGTGAACTCATAGCGCGTGACCGACGGACCGCGCACCACGTCGCCCGGCTGCGCGTCCACGCCGAAGCTCGTGAGCGTCTGCGCGAGACGGCGGGAGTTGTTGCGCAGCTCCGCGCCCGCTTCGGCGGCGTTCGTCACGCCCCCTTCCTTGAGCAGCGTGACGGGCGGATAGCGGTAGGCGGGCGGCTCCTCCTGCGTGCCGCTCGTCTCGATCTCGCGCGTGACCTCCTCGCGCGCGGCGCTCAGCTCGGCGCGGCGGAGCTTTTCCTCCACCTTGTCCGAAACGGGCAGGGGCGGCTGCGGAGCAGCCGCGGGAGCGCTTACGCTCACAGGGGCGGGAGGCACTACGTCGAACGGCGGCTCGTTCGCATCCGCGGCGTCCGGCACGCTCTTTTCGGCTCCGGTCAGCAGCTCGTCGGGACTCTTGACGCCGTCCGGCTTCCTGCGGAAGAAGCTGCCGCCGGTCGGTTTCGCGGCGGGCTGCTCACCGTCGAGCGGAATGTCGATCGCGCCGGATGAGCGCCCTTTCCCTCTCGCAGGAGTGGTCGGAGCAGGCTGCTTCGGCTCCTGCGGCTCGTAGGGGATACGCTCATGGCTGCGCACCGCGTCAACGACCGCGGCCGGTGTCAGCCGCAGCGCCATCATCAAAAAGACGAGGAACAGCAGCACCAGCAGGAGCATAGCAAGCGTTTTCTTCACCAGCAGGACCAGCAGGATCGCAAGCGATCCCGACACGACGCCGCCGGATTCCAGCGCGCTGCCGCTCGTCCAGAGGAGACGGAGGATCCCCTCCATGCCGGCGTACTCCGTCGCGCACAGCGCGATGTGCAGCATCGCGCCCAGCACCGCGGGCAGCAGGAATGCCCCCGTCAGGCACGCCGCCACGCTCCGCCCGCGGTGGAACAGCAGGATATAGCTGCCGAGCAGCAACGCGGGCGCGGTGAGGTAATAGCCCCAGCCGAACAGCGCCCTGCAAAGGAGCGCCGGACGGTCGAGCAGCCACGCCCCCTGCTGGAAATAGCTGAATAGAAGGCACAGCGCCAGCAGCAGGCAGATGATGCCCGCTGCCTCGCGCCGGATCGGACGCGCGGCGCTTGCCTTTGCTGTGCGGCGTCCGCTCTGCCGGGAGGACGCAGCCTTTTTTGTTGTTTTCTTCTGTTGCGCCATGTTTTGCTCCTTATCGCACGGCTGTGAGCGCGAGCGTCAGCGCGCCCGCCGCCCAGCAGTAATATGCAAATGCGCCGAAGCGCCCCTTGTCTGCCACGTAGCGCAGCAGTCGAATGGACGCATAGCCCGACGCCGCCGCGACAGCGACGCCGACGAGATATATAGGTACGCTTGCCCAGTCCACGCCCGCGTCGAGCGCGTCCTTGAGCGTCAGAATATTTGCGCCGAGTACCGCAGGAATGGAAAGCAGAAAAGCAAAGCGCACGGCAAACTTGCGTTCAAAGCCCGTGAAGCAGCCCATTGTGATCGTCATGCCGGAGCGGGACACGCCCGGACACAGCGCCACCGCCTGCCCAAGACCGACGATGAGCGCGTCGAGCATGGTGGCGGTCTTTTCCGTCTTGCGTCCGCGGCGCGCATGATCGCTCGCAAACAGCAGACAGCCGGTGAACAGCAGCGCGCCGCCGATGAAATACATACTGTCGCCGAGTCCGGTGAAAAAGCGCCGGAACGGGACCATGGCGAAAAGCGGCAGCGTACCCACGATGATGAGCAGGATCAGCCTGCGTGCGGGCGGCATGGGCGCCGGGCTGCGGTGGTGCGCCAGATCGCCGACACCCGCGAAAAATTCCACGATCATATCGCGGATATCGTCCCAATAGGCGGCGAATACCGCCACGAGCGTGCCGAGATGCAGCAGCACGTCGTAAAACTCCGGCACGGCTCCCGCGCCCGGAATACTCAAAAGATGCTCGGCGATGGCGAGGTGTCCGGACGAGGAGATCGGCAAAAACTCCGCGACGCCCTGCACCAGTCCGAGAAGGATCGCAGTCCAAATTGACATAACAACAGCTCCTTTTTACCCTGTAGACAACAACACAAAATAATTATAGCACAGCCTTCCCTGAATTACCACCCTGAAAATGGCGGCGCGGAGCGCAAACTTTCCTTGACAAGGAAAGGGAAAATCACTATAATTGTCTCGCT
>CAVDWO010000039.1:0-10441 GCA_963612845.1 Alistipes onderdonkii | reverse complement strand
CGACCGGAGAAGGGCGTCCGCCTCGCGACCTACGCCGCCAAATGCGTAGAGAATGAGATCCTGATGTACTTCCGCGGCAGGAAAAAGCTGCAAGGCGAGATCTCGCTCAACGACGCGCTCGATGCCGACGGAGACGGTGAATCGCTCTACCTCATGGACGTCATCGGCGTGGAGGATACGATGTACGCAGACCTTCAGGACCGCGACGACTGTCTGCTGCTCCGGCGGCTCGTACAGGAATGTCTGACCGAGCGGGAATCGGAGGTCGTCGCCGCGCGTTACGGTCTCGGCGGTCGCGTGCCGCGCACACAGCGAGAGGTGGCGGAAAAGCTCGGCATTTCAAGGAGCTATGTCTCGCGTATCGAAAAGCGGGCACTGCAAAAGCTTGAGGATGCGCTCGGTGAACGGGCGTAGTACCGTTTGCGCGCCGGCAGACGTGAAAAACCGCAGCCGCCATAATGGCGGCTGCGGCTCATCTTTATGCGCAGAGGCTGCTGCGGTCTCCGTTTTTTCGATAGGCTCAGCGCTTGGAGAACTGCGGTGCGCGGCGGGCTGCCTTGAGACCGTACTTCTTGCGCTCCTTCATGCGCGGATCGCGCGTGAGGAAGCCAGCCTTCTTGAGAATGGCGCGGTACTCGGGGTTGGCGAGCAGCAGCGCGCGGGAAATGCCGTGGCGCAGGGCGCCCGCCTGACCGGAGACGCCGCCGCCCTCAACGGTGGCGACGATATCGACCTTGCCAAGCTCCTCGGTGGCGGTCAGCGGCTGGCGGACGACCATCTTCAGCGTTTCAAGACCGAAGTACTCGTCGATATCGCGACCGTTGATGGTGATGGAGCCGGTGCCGTTCTGGAAGAGGTGAACGCGGGCGACAGAGGACTTTCTACGACCGGTGCCGTACAGATAAGGCTTCTTGGACTGATACATTCTTCTCTTCCTCCTTAGACTTCATAGGCTTCGGGCTTCTGAGCCTGCTGCTCATGAGCCTCGCCCGCGTAGATGTGCAGACGCTTCAGGGAGTCCTTGGTCACGGTATTGCGGGGCATCATGCCGCGCACCGCCACGCGCATCGCAAGCTCGGGCTTTTCCTGCATGAGGATGCGGTACTTGGTCTCCTTCAGACCGCCGACCCAGCCGGAGTGGGTGCGGTAGTACTTCTGCTCCAGCTTGTTGCCGGTGAGCACCGCCTTGGAGGCGTTGATGATGATGACGTTGTCGCCGCAGTCGGCGTGCGGGGTATAGGTGACCTTGCGCTTGCCGCGGAGCAGATCAGCCGCAGCAACGGCAGTCTTGCCCATGGGCTTGCCGGCAGCATCAATGACGTACCACTTACGCTCGATGTTGCCCTTGTTCGCCATAAAAGTGGACATGGTGTGTATTCCTCCGTTTGATCTATAAATGAAAGCTGTGCTTTACATTTGCTTCGTCCCTTGGTAGAATCGGAACGAGAATAGTTATAGCATCTTGCGCGCGGAAAGTCAACAGCATTTTGATTTATCTCTTGTAATGCTTTCATTTTCTCTTTTTTTCTCTCGTTATCTTTCATTTTCTAAGATCGCAAAATCAAATTTCACCTGTTTTTTCAAGGAGCAACGCCTATGCAGGAAATTTTAGGGCTCGTGCGCCGCTGCGTCACGGACTATGACATGATACAATCCGGTGAGACGGTCGCCGTCGGCGTGTCCGGCGGCAAGGACTCCCTTCTGACGCTCACCGCGCTCGCGCGGCTCTCCAAATTCTACCAGAAGCCCTTCCGCGTCGCGGCGATCACGGTCGAGACCGGCGTGCCGGGCATGAGCTTTGACGCGGTCGCCGATTACTGCGATGCGCTCGGTGTCGAGTACATCCGCGTGAACGTACCGATCTACGAGATCGTCTTTTTAGAGCGCAAGGAAAAAAATCCCTGCTCGCTGTGCGCCAAGCTGCGCCGTGGCGCGCTATCGACCGCGATGAACGAGCGCGGCATCAAAAAGATCGCGCTCGGTCACCACTATGATGACGCGGTGGAGACACTCCTGATGAATCTCCTCTTCGAGGGGCGCATCGGCTGCTTCCAGCCGGTGACGTACCTCAGCCGCTCGGACGTGACGCAGATCCGCCCGCTGCTCTACGTCAAGGAGCAGCAGGTGCGGAATGCCGCGGCGAAGCTCGACCTCCCCGTCGTTCAAAATCCCTGCCCTGCCAACGGTGAAACACGCCGGCAGGAGATCAAGGAGCTGCTCGAGTCGCTCTCCGCGCGCTACCCCGACCTCAAGCAGAAGCTCTTCGGCGCGATGCAGCGGTATCCGCTTTACGGCTGGGACACGGAAAATGCCGGAAGCGTCAAATGACCCCTCCGGCATACCCATTCCCAAAAGATATGTAGCTACACAAAGATCAGCCGCAGCAGCACCAGCAGCGCAAGCCCCGGTACGCCGAGCGCGCCGATGATGAGCGCATTGAACAGGTTCAGCCCCAACGACAGCTTTGCCAGCAGTCCCGCGGCGTTCAGGAACCATAGCAGTACAAAGCCGAGCAGCGTGTTGATCAGCAGCTTCAGCGCCAGCCTGAGCGGCGCGGAGAACAGGCGGAGCACCGCCAGCACCGCAAACGCCGCCAGCACCGCGAGCAGCAGCTTCTGTATCAGACCCATGTGGCAACTCCCTCCGTACAGGCGCGGCACTCCGCCGTGCCGCCGCGCTGCTTGATCTGCCGCAGCAGGAAATCGTAGCGCGAGAGCACGGCGTTGATCTCGTAGACGCAGGCGTCCACCAGCTCCGGCTCGCTGACCGCGTTAAAGCGGGAGTAAGCCTGCGCGAGTGCAAAGCGCGTCTCGCTCAGCTCGCTGAACAGCTCCTGCATAGACCGGTCGCGCGCGACGCCGCAGCGCAGCAGATTGACTTTTCGCATGATCCCGCCTCCCATAGCTTCACATAGTAAGTGTATGGAAAGTGTGGACAAATATTCCTTTTTTCAAACAGGAGCGTGACCATGGAGCATGAAGATTATATGCGCGCGGCGCTGGCGCTGGCGCGCGAAGCAGCAGCGGCGGGCGAGGTGCCAGTCGGCTGCGTGATCGTCAAGGACGGTGAGATCGTTGGTCGCGGCCGCAACCGGCGCGAGGAACGGCAGCGCACCTCCTCCCACGCGGAGATGGAAGCCATCGCACAGGCGAACGAGTGCCTCGGCTCGTGGCGGCTGGAGGGCTGCGCGCTCTACGTCACGCTTGAGCCCTGCCCCATGTGCGCCGGAGCCATCGTCAACGCGCGCATCTCGCGCGTCTACTACGGCGCGCGCGACGAGGCGATGGGCGCCTGCGGCGGCGTTTTGAACCTTTTCATGGAACGCTTTCCCTCCCGTCCCGCGCTGGTGGGCGGTATTCTGGCGGACGAATGCCGCGCCGTACTGTCGGATTTTTTCCTCTCGCTGCGATGATTAACATAATGTTTGATTTGTTTAATACTTTTGTAACACTTTCCTCTGAACTTTGTTAACAAGCGCTCGTTATCTTATTACTTGCAAGAGACAATAGCTTCTTTTCATCCAATCTTCCATCTTATAGGGAAAAGGACGCCGCAAGGCGTCCTTTTCCCTATATCTTTTATCCGTTACAAGTCAAAATCCGTCGCGGCGTCGATGCCAAGCGCAAGGCATAGCCCGCCTGTATAAAAAAGCATCTCCGGCAAGGCGGAGCACGCCGCGAGTGCGGCGGCGCAGAGGATCGCGCTCATCGCGCACAGCGGCACGAGCAGCCGCGGCGCGCCCCCGCGGAAGGCGAAAGCCGCAAACTCGAGCAGCAGCGCCGTCAGCGCCGCGAGCGCGAGCGTCTCAATGTAGAAATGGCGCAGAACGGGGTCGGCGGCACAGCCGCGGTAGAATGTGATCAGCACGAGCACCATCGCGCAGACCGGCACGAGCAGCAGGAGCCCCGCGGGGTCCTTCCCGCGCCGCAGCGCAAAAAGCGCCGCCAGCAGGCACACCGCGCCTGCCGCAGGAAATGCCGCCAGCAGCAGCGAGATCGTCGTGCGCTGCCCGAAGACCAGCGAGCAGACCGACGACGCCATCAGCGCGAAGCAGCCGAGCACCAGCAGCAGCATCGGCAGCGTCGTGCGCTCAAAGGAAAAATAGCTTCCCATGCCGGCGCAGAGCGTCCGCTGGGCGGGGAGCTTCCGTGCAAGAAGGACGAACGTCAACGCGGCAGCGACAAGCAGTATCGGCAGAAGCAGTACATTGAGATCGAGCGGGACGGGCAGCCCCTCTTCGTCAAAGCCGGTGAGCAGAAGACGCAGGCGGAGGAACGCCGCCGCCGCGGAAAAAAGCACGAGCAAGAGCCAATGAAGGATTTTCACAAGACCCGCTCCTTTCCTGAATCATGGAATACGCCGCGGCAAAAGCCGCTGTGTTTTTTATCATAGCACACCCGCGCGCGTTTGTCCACGAATCATTTTGCGGACAAGACCGTCATACACTGTAGCGATGACAGGCGGTCTTTGCCGCCGTGGGGAGGGAACCGGGTTGAAGCATTATCTGCGTCTTCTAATCCTGCTGCTGGGGCTGTTCTGGATCCTTGCATGGGCGGCAGCGGGGCACGGCACTGAGGTGACGGAAGCCGCGCCCGAGGGCGAAGTGGACAGCCCGCCCGCCAGTACTGCGGACAGCGTCTCCCCCGGCGAGCGCGACAGCGCGCGGACGCTGCGCGTGCTCCACGGCGGTGAGATCACGGAAATGGACATGGGCACGTACCTGCTCGGCGTGCTGCGCGCGGAAATGCCCGCCTCATTTGAGGAGGAAGCCCTCAAGGCACAGGCGATCGCCGCGCGCACCTATACGCTCTACCGTATCCGCGGCGGCGGCAGCGCGAATCACCCCGACGCCGATGCCTGCGACGATATCACCTGCTGCAAGGCGTACAAGACCGCCACGCAGGCGGCAGAGGACTGGGGCGGCATGGCTGTTTACTATGAGGAAAAGCTCGCGCGCGCCGTCAGCGAGACGGACGGCGAGATCATTCTCTACGACGGCGCGCCCATTCTCGCGGTGTTTTTCTCCTCCGCGGACGGCAGCACACAGGGCGCGGGCGACGTCTGGCTGACCGATCTCCCCTATCTGCAAAAAGCGGACAGCCCCGAAAACGAGGAGCTGGTGCCAAATTACTATTCCGTCGCCGTGTTTTCCGCGTCGGAGCTGAAGGCGCTGCTCCTTGCCGCGCAGCCGGACTGCGACCTCTCCGGCAGTCCCGAGGGCTGGATCCGCGACATCGTGCGAAACGAGTCGGACTACGTCTCCTCCATCACCGTCGGCGGCGTGAAGCTGCGCGGCAACGACCTGCGCATGATCCTCTCGCTGCGTTCGCCGTCGTTCACAGTGAGCTTTGCGGACGGCACGTTCACCTTTCACGTCACGGGCTACGGTCACGGCGTCGGCATGAGCCAGTACGGTGCCAACGCGCTGGCGAAGCAGGGCTTTACCGCGGAGGAGATCGTCGGACACTATTTTTCCGGCACGAGCATCGGCTATGATACGCTGTCGTGAAACGCGCACTCCATATTGCAAAACGCGCGGGAAATTGATATAATTAGAAAATAATACTGCAAAGGAGGCGGTGAGCATGAAGCGCGGACGTTTTATATGCCTGCTGCTGGCGGTGCTGCTGCTCTGCTCGCTTGTTCCGGAGCCGGGGCGCGCTGAGCCGACCGTATACTTCACCGCCGTCAACGACCAGATCCTCGACCTGAGCGACAGCACGATGCCCTTCTGGTCGAACGGGCGGCTCTATGTGCCCGATACGACCGTTTCCGGCACGGATCTCGGCGTGTTCTACGCCCGCAGCCGCGATAAGAAGACCGCCGTGGTCTACCGCCAGGGCAGCGCGCTGACCTTTGATCTTTCCGCCGGCACGGTCTCCGACCAGAGCGGACGGCAGTATAGTGCCCCCGCCGTGGTGCGCGGCAGCGTGGTCTTCCTGCCCGTGGAGCTGCTGACGCAGTTCTTCTCGCTCGACTACAGCTACACGCGCGTCACCTACGGCTACCTTGTGCGGCTCAAGAGCGACGCGGTTGTGCTGTCCGACGCCAAGTTCATCGAGGCAGCTGCCCTGTCGATGGAGCAGCGCTACACCGAATATATGAAGACCTACCGCGACAGCGAGGATACGGTCGATCCGCCGGATCCCACGGACGACAGCTTTGAGCGCGCCTATCCCGTCGTGCGCGTGACCGACGCTGCGGTCTGTGCGGAGCTGCTCGATGCACTTGCCGCGGCGGACTGCCGGGCGACGTTCCTCTTTCCCGAAAAGCAGCTCTCCGGCTCTGATGATCTGCTGCGCAGGCTGCTCGTCAGCGGCAGCGCCATCGCGCTTGGCATCGACGCTTCTGACGGCTCCGCGAAAACGCTGAGCAGCATCGAGCGCGCCAACGGCGTCCTCTGGTCTGCCGGCAACGCCAAGACGCGGCTCGTCTGTCTGAGCGGAGCGTCGGAGGAAACGGTGCGCGCCGTCGAAAACGCAGGATACTGTCTCGTCTCCTTCGATCTTGATTACAGCAAGGTTCTTCCGTCCGTCTCTCAGGCGGCGGGGAGCATTCTCACGAAGGTGCGCAGCGGCGGCTGCGCCGTCTATCTCGGTGCGGATAGCGATGTGCAGGAGGTCTGGACGCAGCTGCTCTCCCGTCTCCGCGCGAGCGGCTATCCGGTCTCGCAGCTTAACGAGCTGTCCGCGCAGCGGGAAGCTTAACAAAAAGTTCAGGAAAAGCGCGCGCGAGCGCGTATAATGGTTCCAACGATATCAAAGGAAAAGACGCACTTCCGTGCGAAAGGAGCGTTCGGCATGGCACGCAACATTCTCGTGGTGGAGGACGACAACAACATCTCCAACCTCATCAAAATGTATCTCGACAAGGAGGGCTTTGACGTTCGCATCGCCCCCGACGGCGGCAAGGCCGTGGAGGAATTCAAGGCGCAGGAGCCGGACCTGGTCCTGCTCGACGTGATGCTCCCCGTACTCGACGGCTGGGGCGTATGCGCGAAAATCCGCGAAACGTCGAAATGCCCGATCATCATGCTCACCGCCAAGGGCGAGGTGAACGACCGTATCCACGGTCTTGAAATGGGTGCGGACGACTACGTCGTCAAGCCCTTCGAGATGAAGGAGCTGCTCGCGCGCATCAACGCCGTGCTGCGCCGCAGCGAGATCCCCGAGGACACGCACAAGCGCCTCACCTTCGACAAGCTCGTCATCGACCTCGATTCCTACGAGCTGATCGTGGACGGGAAAAAGATCGACACGCCGCCCAAAGAGCTGGAGCTGCTCTATCACCTCGCCGCCACGCCGAACCGCGTCTACACGCGCAACCAGCTGCTCGACGAGGTCTGGGGCTTCGACTATTTCGGCGATTCGCGCACGGTGGACGTACACGTCAAGAGGCTTCGCGAGAAGGTGGAAAACGTCAGCGACCAGTGGGCGCTCAAGACGGTCTGGGGCGTCGGCTACAAATTCGAGGTGAAGTAAGCTCTCATGGCGGAAGAACAAAAGAAAAAAAAACGGAAGTGGCGGATCCCCGACCGCTGCCGCACGATCTACTGGCAGAACTTCGCGCTCACAGCGAGCGTCGTCATGCTGACGCTCGCTCTGCTCGGCAGCGCGTTCTTCGCGCTGAGCTATTCCTACGCGCTCGACGAGCGCAGCGAGCAGCTGCAAAGCAAGGCGGAGATCGTCTCGCACAAGATCTCCTCCTATATCGAAAGCGGCTCCCGCACGGAGCTTCAGGATTTTGCGAACTTCGCCTCCAACGTGACCGACGCGCAGTTTCTGATCTGCAACACCGCAGGCACCGTCCTGCTGACGACTGATCCCACGCTCAGCGGGCTCGTGCTGACCGTGCCGCAGGATGCCGCGGAGAGCGCGATGAGCGCCGAGCCATATGCCGCGCACACCACGCTGGGCGACATTTATCAGGAGACTCACTTTGTCGTGGGCGTCCCGATCGAGTGCGACGAGGAAACGGTCGGCTTCGTGCTCGCCGTGACCGGCGCGCGCGCGCTGACGACGATGTGGCGCGCCTTCATCGGAATGTTCTTTATGACGGCGGTAACGGTGCTGCTGCTCTCGTTCGTTGTGAGCGCGTGGGTCAGTATGCGCCAGTCGCGCCCCATTCGGGAAATGGCGGAGGCGACACGCCGCTTTGCCGACGGAAATTTTGACGTGAGAATGCACAACTACGGCGACGTGACCGAGATCTCGGAGCTGGCGGAGTCGTTCAACAACATGGCGGACTCCTTGCAGGAGACCGAGCGGCAGCGCCGCGAGTTCATCGCCAATGTCTCCCATGAGCTGAAAACGCCGATGACGACCATCGCCGGCTACACCGACGGTATCCTCGACGGCACGATCCCGCCCGAGCAGGAAACGCAGTATCTGCATATCATTTCCGACGAGGCGCGGCGGCTCTCCCGCCTCGTGCGCCGGATGCTGGAGGTTTCGCAGCTCCAGTCGCGCGACCTGACGCGCACAAAAGCGCCGTTCGACGTGTGCGAGAGTATGCGCCGCGTGCTGATCTCGATGGAAAAAAAGATCACCGACCGCGGGCTCGACGTGGAAGCCGATATCCCCGATCGCAGCGTCATGGTGCTCGGCGACAACGATCTCATCACGCAGGTGATCTACAACCTGCTGGAGAACGCCGCAAAATTCGCCCGCGCTGGTTCGTCGCTCTACCTCGGCGTCACGACGGGCAACGGCAAGGCGCTCGTTTCCGTGCGCAACGAAGGCGATACGATCCCCGCAGAGGAGATCCCGCTACTGTTTGAGCGCTTCCACAAGAGCGATAAATCCCGCTCCGAGGATAAGGACGGCGTCGGACTGGGGCTTTACGTGGTCAAGACCATTTTGGACCAGCACAAGGAGCACATTGCCGTCACGAGCGAGGACGGCGTGACGACCTTTACCTTTACCATTTCCCTCGCCAGCGGGCTTGCCCCGCAGTGACGCACAGGAGTATTTCTATGGATCAACACAACGAAAACGAAACACCGCAGGAGGTCGTGCTGCGCTATGAACCGCACCCCGTGCAGATCGTGGAGCGCTACGTGCAGCCAACGCCCCTGCCCGGACGGTGTGCGCAGAACCAAGTTCCGCCGCGCCGCAGGAGGAAAGGTCTTCGCGCGTTCCTGAGCTGTCTCGCCGTTCTGCTGGTCTCTGCGGGTGGGATCACCGCATGGTGGCTCCTCTCTGGGGAGGACGCCTCCGGGGACGTGCTCTCCGGAGGTCGCTACCAGGACGACCGGTTTGAGTACCGCAGCGGTGAGCTTCGGAGCGATACCACAAGCGAAAAAACCACGATCCGCCGCGCGCCCCACACGGACGAGGTCCAGCTTCTGTACGAAACAGACGTCGGCAACGCGCTCAGCGCGCAGGAGATCTACCGCAAGGTCAACCCCTCCACGGTGACGATCCTCACAGGCAAGCGCGACGGCAGCGTGCTGATCGGCACGGGCGTCATCATCACCGAGGACGGTTACATTCTCACAAACGCCCACGTCATCGCGGGCGGCTCGGAGTGCTGCGCGGTGCTCGACACCGGCGAGCAGTACAACGCGCGGCTGCTGGGGCTGGACGAGGAGAAGGATCTCGCCGTCATCAAGGTCGAGGCAGCTGGGCTTCCCGCCGCGGAATTCGGCGATTCCGACGCGCTTTCGGTCGGCGACACGGTGTACGCCATCGGCAACCCGCTCGGCGTGGAACTGCGCGGCACGCTGACCGACGGCATCATCTCCGCCGTCAACCGCAGCGTATCGGTCGACGGTACGACGATGACGCTGATCCAGACCAATGCCGCGCTCAACAGCGGTAACTCCGGCGGTCCGCTCATCAACGTATACGGTCAGGTGGTCGGGATCAACACGATGAAGATGGGTTCCTCCTCCGCCGCAAGGGTCGAGGGACTGGGCTTTGCCATTCCGATCTCGTCGGCTGCCTATATGGTCAACGACCTGATCGCCTACGGTGAGATACGCGGCGAGGCGATGCTCGGCATCACCGTATCAACGCAGGCAAAAACGCTCAGCGACGGCAGCAGCGCTCTTTCCGTGATCGAGCTCGTGCCGGACGGTCCGGGCGACAAGGCAGGTATCCAGCTCGGCGACCTGATCGTCACGGCGGACGGCGAGCCGCTCACGTCCTCGACCGACCTGATCCGCGTCCGCCGCCGCCACAGCGCAGGCGAAACGGTCAGTCTGCTGGTCGAGCGGGACGGCAGGCGTTTCACGGTCGACGTCGTGCTGGAACGAATCAACGAATGAACAGGAGGAACTTCAAATGAAAATTAAGAAGAAAACAGAAGGCTTTGTGCTCGGCTCGCTGCTGCTCTGCGTGTCCTCGTGGCTGTGCCTGCTCGGGTTGCGCGCGATCGAGCGCCGCATGAAAAAGAAGCAGGAACGCAAGAAGAAATAAGGAAAGCGCCCCGTACGGGG
>CAVDWO010000038.1:0-11144 GCA_963612845.1 Alistipes onderdonkii | reverse complement strand
GCATGAGCCGAAGGCCCTGACGAAGCTCCGTGTCCCGCGATGCGATCAATACCGTTTGCCTATACACGCTACCCCCTCCTTTCCTCTGCACACATGGAAAAAACGGTTGGGCGGCATCGACGGCCGCTTGCTGCTCTCCCTTTTTACAGGAAAGCCGTAATGCCTGAAACAAGAGTTTTCAGATCGGCATACGTCGTGTTGACGCAAAGATCGTAGTTCTCCTTTGCGCCCCAGGTTTGGCTGCTGAGAAGCTCATAATACGCCGAGCGGTTTTTATCCATCTGCTTGATCTGCCGCCGCAGCTCCCGGTCGCTCATGGCTTCGGGATCGTGTCCTTTTTCGCGGCATCGTGCCAGCTTGTAGTCCATTTCCGCATAGAAGAACAGACGGAATGGCCGATAGTCCCGCAGCACATAGTCCGCACAGCGGCCGACAATGACGCAATCCGACCGCGCCGCCATTTCACGGAGGATATCGCTCTCCTGCCGCAGGACGGCAAGCTGCTGCTCCAGCGCCGGACCGGGCGGTACCCAAAAGCTGCACCCGACGGTGATGCCCATAAGCGGAAACGGACGCTTTTCCTGAATCCGCTGAATATAGTCCGCCGCCAGCTCGGTTCTTTTGGAAAGCTCTGTGACGATCTCATGGTCGTAATAGGCGATTTGCAGCTTTTCAGCCAGAGCGCGCCCGATTTCGCGCCCGCCGCTGCCAAATTCTCTGCCAATGGTAATGATACGGTTCATGCAAGACCTCCTTTTTCTCCCAAGAGCTTATCTTTTCTGCTGCAATGAACGTAATACCACACGCAAAGCAGCAGCGTAAACACGGCGGCCCATGCCGTGGACATTCCGATCTGGAACAGGCTGGGGTCCGGCCGTGTGCTGGCAAACCACGCATAGGGCAGCTTCACAAGGAAGATGGCCAAAAGCCCCTGCACCATAACGAAAGTCGTTCGCCCTATGCCGTTGAAGTAACCAATAAAGCAATAGGCGATGGAGAGAATGAAGCACTCGATGCTGGTCGCTTTCAAAAACTCCGCCGAGGCGGTCAGCACCGCCGTTTCGCCGCCCTTGATAAAGAGCGTGGAGAGCGCGGCTCCGTGGAAGAACGAGCAATAGGCAAGGATGCCGCCCAGGACCGCGGCGGTCGCCATGCCGAGCCACATGGCCTTCTTCGCGCGCTCCCGCTGACCCGCGCCGTCGTTCTGCGCCACGAACGCGGAGATGGACTGCATATAGGAGTTGGGGATCAGCAGAATGAACATGACCAGCTTCTCCGCGATGCCGACGCCCGCCGACGCCACCTCGCCGAGCGCGTTGACGAAGCCGAGCAGAATGAGGTAGGAGACCTCGCTGCACATACTTTGCAGGGCGATCGGCGTGCCCAGCCTCAGGACGCTGCCGGAGGTCTCCTTGTCGGGACGCAGGTGCGCCTCCTCCACGGAAAAGGGCAGGCCCTTTTTGCGAATGAGCACCAGCGACAGCACCACGCTGACGGCCTGCGCCGCCACGGTCGCGATTGCCGCGCCCGCCGCGCCCAGAGGAATGAATTTTGTCAGCGTAACGTCGCCGACGATGTTCGTCACGCAGGCGATCATCACGAAATAGAGCGGCGATCTTGCGTCGCCCAGGCCGCGGAAAATCGCGCTGATGAGGTTGTACGCCACGATGAACAGGCTGCCCGCGCCGCAGATGCGGACGTAAGCGACCGTCTGCGAAAACGCCTCTGCCGGCGCATTGGTCACACGGGCGATCCACGGCGCCGCCAGCACGGTAACGACCGTCAGCACCGCGCCGAGCATGCCAAATACCCACACGCTGCTGCCGATGGTCTTTGCCGCGCCGTCATGGTCCTGACGGCCGACGCACAGCCCCAGCAGCACGGTGGAGCCCATGGACAGCCCGGTCACAAGTCCGGTAATGATCTGCATGACCTGTGAACCCGTGGCAACAGCGGACACATCTGCCGTCGTACCGAATTTACCTACCGCCCACATATCCACAGCGCCATAAAGGGCTTGCAGGACCAGTGCCAGCAGTACAGGAATGGAAAACCTTAAAAGGGCCGGCAGAATCGGCCCGGTCAGGAAGGTCGTATTTGCCGATCTCATAGAAAAAACGTCTAACTCCTTATCCTTCTGAAAAATGCAGTAATTACTTGCCCCAATGGCGCACTGTGTAGACGAGCAGGACGATAATAAACGCGGCGGCCGCAGCGCCTACGATGAGGTTTGCCATAAAAGCCTCCTGTTTTACTTATGCGATTAAGCTATTGTAATTATTATAGCTTAATTTATAAAAGCGTCAACAGAAAAAGTGCACAAAAGAATACGTCATATTTTGCTGGCCTTGATGTATTCCGTGGCGGAATCAAGCTGTTCCGCCAGCTGGCGGAAGCTGCGCAGGGAGACCGCGCGCTCCGCGCCCAGCGCAACGGAGAAAAAGCGCAGCACACGCCCCGCGCGGATCACAAGGAGCCAGCTGTTCTTGTTCGCAAGCTCCCCGCGCAGCTCGACCGAGCGAATGGCGGAGAGCGGAATGTGGGTATCCCCGAGCGTCAGCGTGGTCTCGTCGATGCTCCACGCAAGGCGCGAGACGTTCCAGCTCCGCAGCAACGTCAGGCGGATAACCGTCATGACCGCGAGCAGCCCCAGCAGAGAGAGCGCAAGCGTTTCTCCGCTGAGCGCGCCGCAGTTGTTCAGGAATTTGCAGACAGCGATGCTCAGCAGAAATCCGACCGCAAGCCAGTAGGCTTCGTCCCCGCCTTTTCTCCGAAAGATCAGCTCGCCTCGTTCCATTTTGTATTCCTCCGTCTGTTACTTTACCTTAATCATATCGCAGAATTCTCTCCTTTGCACCATCTTTTTGCGCATCGGGCCGCTCTGCTTTTCTGCTTCGATACATCGATGCAACCAAGCAACTATGCACAAACAGCTTAATAATTTTAAGTTTATTTTTATTGATTTAGCACAAAAACAGCGCTATGATATCCTGCGGAAGGGCAAGCGTGGAAGGAACCTGTGTTGTGCGTCTTACTGCGTGCGCCCCGATCTCTCCGCGTGTGCCGGAGGGAAATCTTATATCAGAGAGAGGAAAATCTATGAGTATCCTGACCAACCCCGTGACCGTGTCGGTCATCGTGCTGTGCGTTCTCAGCCTGATGAAGCTGAACGTGCTGCTCTCCATGCTGGCGGCGTGCATCGTCGGCGGTCTTGTCGGCGGCATTCCCATCTATGCCGAATCGGGCGATACCATTATGGGACTGCTCACCGGCGGCTTTACCGGCAACGCGACCACCGCGCTTGCCTACATTCTGCTCGGCACCTTCGCCACCGCGATTGCAAGCACGGGACTTACGGACATCGCCTCGAAGAAGCTCAGCAAGGTCATCGGCACGAAGAAGTATGTGCTGCTGGGTATGCTCACGCTGATCGCCTGTATGTCTCAGAACATCATTCCCGTGCATATCGCCTACATTCCCATTCTGGTCCCGCCCATGCTCGCGCTGATGAACAGGATGCGCCTTGACCGCCGCGCCGCGGCGTGCTGCCTTGCCTTCGGCCATAAGGCGCCCTACATCGCCATTCCGTTCGGCTTCGGCCTGGTCTTCCAGACGATCATCAGCGATAATATGACCGAAAACGGTATGCCCGTGACGGTGCAGGACGTTACGGCGGTCAACTGGATCCTTGCCGTGGCGATGCTTATCGGCCTGCTCATCGCCGTGTTCGTGCTCTACCGCAAGCCCCGCGACTATAAGATGATCGAAGCGGATACCTCCGCGTCCGACGCCGTCACCGGCGAGCTGGGCTACCGCCACTACGTGACCATCGCCGCCGTCATCGTCGTCGTTATCGTGCAGGTCCTTGTCAGCGACCTTGCGCTTGCCGCGCTGTCCGGTCTTGCCGTGATGATCATCTTCCGCGCGATCCCGTGGAACGAGATCGACAAGCAGCTTGAGGGCGGCATTCAGCTCATGGGCCTGATCGCCTTCGTGATGCTGATCGCCGGCGGCTACGCCAACGTGATGAAAGCCTCCGGCGGCGTTGACGAGCTGGTCGAGGCCGGCATCGCCGTGATGGGCGGCAGCAAGTGGATCGCCGCCATCGTTATCACACTCATCGGCCTGCTGGTCACGATGGGCATCGGCACCTCCTTCGGCACCGTTCCCGTCATCGCCGTTCTGTTCGTGCCGCTGTGCCAGCACATCGGCTTCTCCGTTCCCGCGACCATCGTGCTGATGTCCGCTGCCGCCGCGCTGGGCGACGCGGGCTCTCCCGCCTCCGATACCACGCTCGGCCCCACGTCCGGTCTGAACGCAGACGGTCAGCACGACCACATTTGGGATACCTGCGTGCCGACCTTCATCGCGTTCAACATTCCGCTGATGATCGCCGCCATCTTTGCCGCGCAGGTCCTGTAAAGCCCGCTCTTTGTCTCGACAAAAAATCAGAGCCGCGCCGCGCGGCTCTGATTTTTTCTCTGTTCACCTGTCCGCCGTGTCCGCGCCCGCTTCGCGGGCCTCGTTCAGCCGTTCGAGCACCAGATGGTAACCGCCCGCGCCGTATTGCAGCTCCGTGTTGATCCGTGTGATCGTTCCGCTGCTGACGGCGCAGTGCTCGTGTATCCTGTCGTAGGTGTAGCCCTCGGTCAGCATTCGCGCCACGCGCAGCCGCAGCGCAAACGCGGACAGCTCCTGTATGGTGAACAGGTCCTTGAAAAAGCGGCGGCACTCCTCCTCGCTCCGCAGGGTGAGTACGGCCTGATACAGCTCCTCAACGGCTTCGAGCTGCGACCTTTTCTGCTGTGCCATATCGCGGGTCCCTCCATACAAGGTTTTATTTATCTGTTTAGCATATCATAGCTTTTCCGGCAAAATATCAAGGCGTTTCTTAATTTTTATTAAGAGGAATTAAGATTTTCGGCCGCTTGACAAGGCATAGTCGTTAAGGTATGATAATCAAAAGCAAATCGGGAGGCACGATATGGATCTGAGGAAAGCACTCGACGCGTTCTATTACAGCAGCGCGCTCTGCGACCTGCGGCTGATGAACAGGAGCTTTGTGGACGAAAGCGTCACCTACAACAGCCTGCTTTATCTGGAGCTGATCTATACGCTTGAGGGGAGGGCGACGGCCTCGCAGCTTGCGGATATGCTCCACGTTTCCCGCCCCGGCGTCACGCTGAAGATCAACGAGCTGATCCGGCAGGGGCTTGTCACAAAGACGGTCGATCCGGAGGACCGGCGGAAGAATTACCTTTCCGTCAACGAGGACGCGATGCCGAAGTACAAGGTCTACCGGCGGCAGGATAACGAGGCGGTCGAGCGCATCAGGAGCCGATTCACGCCGGAGGAGATCGACCGCTTCTGCGAGATGCTGAACATTATCTCTCAGATCAATTTTGAAGAGATCAACGGGGACGGTTAAGCGTAATGCCTCTTGTAAGGAGAATTTTCTCCTGCCTTTGCGGAGCAATGGCTTCTGACATTAAGACAAAACAGGAGAGGGGATAACCGAAAAAGAATGAGCAGGGATAAAATCTTTGCCATGACGCATATCGTCACCGAGGAGGTGCTCGGAGCGTAGAATGAGAGGGAAGGCTCATTTTATCCCATTCATTTGCAGGCAACAAAAACAATAGCGGAGAAGCCTAAAGCCTCTCCGCTATTGTCTTTTCGATCGCAAATACGTTCCTGACAATATACAGAGTTCGTATTTGCGCGTTATGGTGGACCCGAAGGGGATCGAACCCTCGAACCTCACGGATGCGAACCGTGCGCTCTCCCAGCTGAGCTACGGGCCCATATTGCCGTTTCTGCGGCGTTTTTGCAGCAAATTGCAACTTTTACAACTTTTCGCTTTTAACGGATTCCAGAGGAAAATCACCCTAAAATCGTGGACCAATTCTCGTTGGTCGATGCGCGTCCATAGGGATGCGAACCGTACGCTCTCCCAACTGAGCTACAGGCCCAAACAACGCTGAACTTCTCAGCGCGAGTTATCATACCACACTTTTTTCTGTTTGTGAAGCCCCTTTTTCATTTTTCTGTTGATATTTTTTTGAAAGTATAGTAGAATATTTTCTGTTCCATCACTCCTCCGCATACAGCTGCGGAACCGGTCTTGCGCAATGGATCCCTGCGAACCATGTCAGGCGGGGAACCGAGCAGCATTAAGCGGGACCATCCATGTGCCGCAAGGGTGCCGGTTCCGCAGCTGTATACGGAGGAGTTTTCTATTCCGAAGGGAGGGCTGCGGAGTGTATCAGGCGCTTTACCGTAAGTGGCGACCGAAGACCTTTGCCGACGTGGTCGGTCAGGAGCATATCACCGACACGCTGCGCCGTCAGGTGGCGGAGGGACGGCTGTCCCACGCCTACCTCTTTACCGGCACACGCGGCACGGGCAAGACGACCTGCGCGAAGATCCTGGCGCGTGCGGTCAACTGCGAACATCCTGAAAACGGCGATCCCTGCAACCGCTGCCCGAGCTGTCTCAGCATCGAGAGCGGGCGACTGCTGGACGTGGTGGAGCTGGACGCGGCATCAAACAACGGCGTGGACAGTGTGCGCGCTCTGCGCGACGAGGCGATCTACTCCCCCGCGCAGGTAAAAAAGCGCGTGTATATCGTCGATGAGGTCCATATGCTCTCGACACCCGCATTCAACGCACTGCTGAAAATCTTAGAGGAGCCGCCCGAGCATCTGATGTTCATTCTGGCAACAACGGAGCTGCACAAGGTACCCGCAACGATCCTCTCGCGCTGCCAGCGCTTTTCGTTCCGCCGTATCCTGCCGAAGGACATTATTGCGCGGCTCAACTACATCGCCGGGCAGGAGGGCATCGACCTCCGCGAGGACGGCGCGGAGCTTTTGGCGCGCCTGTCCGATGGGGCGCTACGCGATGCGCTGTCGCTCCTCGACCAGTGTGCCGCCGCGGGCGGCGCGATTGACGCGCCCGCCGTGCTTGACGCGCTCGGTCTTGCCGGAAACGTACAGACCGCGCGGCTCATGTCGCTCATTTTATCGCGCGACGCGAAAGGCGCGCTTTCCCTGCTCGGCTCGCTCTATGGCGGCGGCAAGGATGTCGGCGCAATACTGGGCGAGCTGGCTACGCTCGCGCGTGAGCTGCTCATCCGCGCAACGGCGGGTGAGGGCGGCGAGAGCCTGCTCAGCGGCGCTTACGACGCAAACACCCTGCAGGAACTGTGCGCACAGGGGACGGGTGCAGGCTTTATCCGGCTCTGCACGATCTTACAGGAAACGACGGCACAGCTCCAATTCAGCGTGAACCGCCGCACGGACGCGGAGCTTTGCATCCTCAAGCTCTGCGATGAAACGCTCTCCGGCGACCTGACCGCGCTGAACGCGCGCGTCGCGCGGCTGGAGGATCGGCTCACCGCGGGTATCCCCACCGCGGCAGAAACAACCGCTCCCGCGGTGCAAAAGGTCACGAAACCCAGCGCCGAAAGCGCGGCGCCTGCCGCAGAAGATTCTCCCCCATGGGACGAGCCTCCCCTGCCGAACGACCACGACGCGCCGCCGCCTTATGGCGATCCTGTCGCGCCTGCACCGGAACCAGCAAAACCGACTGCGCCGGATACGGACGGGGACGGCGGCGTTTTCGCCTCGCTGATGGAAAGCTACAAAAACCGCCTGACGCCCGACAAGCGCGCCTTTATCGGCATGACGCGGGGTGAGATCAAAAACGGCATTCTGAGCGTGTACTGCGGCAACGAGCTGCAAAAAAAGATGCTCGATCAGCCCTCTGTGACCGACGTGCTGGCAGAGCTCACCTCCCAGGCGGTCGGGCAGGAACTTCAGGTGCGCGTACTCGTCAGCGCGGCGGACGGCATGAAAAAGCCGGATAAATTGCAGGATCTCCTGCGTATGGGCAGCAAATTCGACAACTTTACAGTAAAATAAAAAGGAGAAACGATCATGGCAAAGGGTTACAGTGCGCGCCGCGGCTTTTCCAACGGCGGCGGTCAGATGCTCAAACAGCAGCAGATGCAGCAGCAGATCATGAAGATGCAGGAGGATATGCAGAAGGCGCAGCAGGAGATCGAGGAAAAGACCTTCACCGCCAGCGTCGGCGGCGGCGTTGTCAGCGCCGAGGTGAACGGCAAGAAGGAGGTCACCGCCATCACCATCAAGCCGGAGGCTGTTGATCCCGAGGACGTAGAGATGCTGCAGGATCTCATCATCTCCGCCGTCAATGAGGCGTTGCGTCAGGCAGACGAGGCGATGAGCGGCAGAATGAACGCACTGACCAGCGGTCTGGGGCTTGGCGGCTTCGGTCTGTAACGCACCGCGCACCGTACAGGGCAAATAAAAGGGATACTCTCTCTGGAGAATATCCCTTTTATTTTCACTTCACGGGACGTTACTTTTTCTCGGGGTTATAATAGTCTGTCTCGTCCGGAATGACGATGGGCAGACCGTTCTGATAAACGGGCAGCGTCTGAAATTTGAAGCGCGAGGTCTTATGCTTGCGGTCGATCTGCTCCTTGATGGCGGGGTCGGCGATACCCTTCCTCATATACTCGTTCACAGCGTGGTAGGTAAA
Source organism: Alistipes onderdonkii (assembly GCA_963612845.1). Taxonomy (GTDB): domain Bacteria; phylum Bacillota; class Clostridia; order Oscillospirales; family Oscillospiraceae; genus Hominicoprocola. The sequence goes on along the minus strand of CAVDWO010000038.1, from coordinate 2,576 downwards.
GCCAAGGTTATCCTCGTCCGTCTTGCCCGTCAGGCCGTCAGAGGGCGGCTTGATGAGGAAACGCTCAGGCAGTCCAAGCTCCGCGCCCAATGCGATGACTTCCTCGGTCGTATACATACCGAGCGGCGAGAACGCGCCCGCGCTGTCGCCGTAAATCGTGCAGTAACCAACCCAGTCCTCGGAGAGATTTGATGTGTTGATGACGATGCCGCCCTCCTCGCTCTGCGCGATGGCGTAGAGCGTCGCCATGCGGATACGGGACGGCAGGTTCACGCGCGTTTGGCGGCTCGCGTCGATGCCTACGCGCTCCATCTCGTTCAGGATCCCGCTCGTGCCGCCGTGAATGTTGAAGGTATAGTGGCGGATATCCAGCACATCGACCAGACCGTTGGAATAGTCGATGTCCGACTGCACGCCGTCCGGCATCAGCACGCCGACGACGTTCTCCCGTCCATAGGCTTTCACACACAGCGCCGCGGTAACGGAGCTGTCCTTTCCGCCGGAGATGCCGACCACAGCAGTCTTGCCGCCGCAGGCATTCATCTGTGCGCGCATCCAGTCAATAAGACCGGGAAGCTGCTCTTTCGCGTTAAATTCTACCATCATTCTTTTCTCCTTACTGTAAACTTCATCAGAGAGTTTCCTCCCCGATGAGCGGATCACACCCGCTTAGATTTCTTCACCGTCGCGGCATTACAATTTCTGCGCCGCCGCTCACTTGAACTTATGCCATTCCGCCACCGCCATCTCGTCGCAGCGGTTGTTGTATTCGTTCTCCGCGTGACCCTTGACCCAGTGGTAGTGCATCTCATGCCGTGCGATAAGGCACAAAAGTTCCTCCCACAAATCGGCGTTTAGCGCAGGCTTTTTGTCACTTTTGACCCAGCCGTGCTGCTTCCAGCCGTAGACCCAGCGCTTTTCGAGCGCGTCGATGACGTAGCGCGAATCGGAGTAGAGCTCCACTACGCACGGCTCTTTCAAGAGCCGCAGCGCCTCGATGACGGCGGTAAGCTCCATGCGGTTATTGGTCGTGCTCGCCTCGCCGCCGGAAAGCTCGCGCTCATACGCGCCGTATTTGAGCACCGTGCCCCAGCCGCCCGGTCCGGGATTTCCTGAGCACGCGCCGTCGGTATAGATGATGACCTGTTTCATGCGTCTCCTTAATAAGAACTGATCTCAAGCGAGGAATCGTCCTCGCCCGGCGTGATGGAACGTATCTCCACCGTGTATCGCATCTCCGGCGAAACAACGACCTCAACGCGGTCGCCGACCCTTTTCCCCAGAATCGCTCTGCCGACTGGGGACTCCTTGCTGATAAGCCCTTTGAGCGCATTCTGCCGCAGGGTGGTCACGAGCTGAATGTCCTGCTCCTTCCCCAGCCTTTCGTTGAACAGCGTTACATGGTCGAAAAGGCTTACGACGCCTTCCCGCTCCTGCACCTTGATGACCTTCGCCGTGGAGATCATGCGCTCCAGGTACCGGATACGGCTCTCGTTGCGGTTTTTCTCCTGCTTGGCGACCTTGTACTCGTAGTTTTCGCTTAGGTCGCCGAAGGCGCGTGCCGTCTGCACGTCCTCGATGAGCTTTGGGCGCAGCTCCAAACGGCGATGCTCAAGCTCCGCTTTCATCTTGTTGATATCGACCTGCGTCAGTTCGTCATACATGGTATGTTCGCTTCCTTTTTCGTTTTGCTCATGCTCTGCTCCGCACGTGCTGCGCCTTGACACGGCTCACGCGCTGGGCGTATTCCTCGCGGTCCAAAATGCCCGCGTCATACAGGACCTTCAGGCTCTCCAGCCGCCCCTCGCAGCTGTCGATATGTACGCCGTGTACCAGCGCGGCGTCCGACTGCTTTTTCCTCGCGTCCGCCCAGCGCTTCTGGCTGCCGGCGCGCTCTGCGGCGTGTCGCTTCTCGCTGCTCTCCCATTCGTCGGCGCGGCGCTGCTGATGAAAGTCCCTGATCTCCGTCGGGCTTGGGCGCTGCTTGTCAGCCGGACGGTGCTCCACGCGGCGAAGAGCAGACCGCTTCGGCTTTTCCGTCTTCTCCGCTTCGTCGGACTTTTCTTTGTCCTCGTTGGCGACCGCCGCCTTGAAAAGCCAAATGATTACAATAATTATGAGACCTAATATTTCCATCGTCCGCGCTCCTTTCTCTTACAGCCGATCCAGAATTTCCTTGCGCTTTTCCTGATACTCCTCTTCCGTAATGAGTCTGCGGTCGTAAAGGGTCTGCAATTCCTCGAGCCGCGCTTCGGCATCGGACTTGCCGCCCTCTGCGCTATCGCCTTTCTCGTCGGTGATCTCGTAGCCGCCGTTGTACTTCACAACACCCGCCGCGAGCAAGAGATTGTAGATACCGATACCGAACGCCGCCAAACACCAAATGATCTGAAACGCTACAAATTCCGTTCCAAATCCATATGCTATGTCCGACATACCAAATATGCCAAAAAATCCCATCGCGCAGGCGATAACGCCGCCACAGATGCTTGCGCCCTTGCTGGGCTTATAGCGGATATTCCTTCTCATGGTGACCTCCTCACAGCTTTTTTCTGCGTTCGTCGTACTCTTCCCTG
>CAVDWO010000037.1:0-12008 GCA_963612845.1 Alistipes onderdonkii | reverse complement strand
TGGTATGCCCGACAGGATTCGAACCTGCGACCTTGTGAGTCGGAGTCACACGCGCTATCCAGCTGCGCCACGGGCACATATTTATTTCTCTCCCCGCCAAACGGCGGCTTTGCTTAGTATAGCAACTTTTTCTGCCGATGTAAAGCAGAAATTTATCGAACAAGATCGTTAAAAAGTTTGACAAGTTTCTCTTTTTCCTTTATAATGGTCGCATCTTTGAAAGGAAACGGCAGCTATGAAAAAGCGTAAGATCTCCGACGCCGTCATTCGTCGGCTCCCCCGTTATTACCGCTATCTCGACGATCTGCACAACAAGGGCATCGTCCGCATCTCCTCCAGCTCCCTCGGCGGGCGCATGGGCATCACCGCCTCCCAGATCCGCCAGGATCTGAGCTGCTTCGGCGAATTCGGTCAGCAGGGCTACGGCTATAATATTCTGGAGCTCCGCACCGAGATCGGTCATATCCTCGGCGTGGACGAAAAACACCGCCTGATCGTCGTCGGCGCGGGACACCTCGGGCACGCGCTGCTGCAAAACTTCGACTTCACGCAGGCGGGCTTCCTGTTCGACACCGCGTTCGACGTCTCCCCCCTGCTGATCGGCACGCGCGTGAACGGCGTGCTGATCCGCTCGTTCGACGAGCTGGAGGACTACTGCGCCCTCCACCGTCCGGACGTCGCCGTGCTGACCGTGCCGCGCGGCATCGCGCAGGAGGTCGCCGATAAGCTCGTTTCCCTCGGCGTGCGCGGGCTGTGGAACTTCACCAACACGGAGCTGCACGTCAGCAGCGACGTGTTCACCGAGGACGTCCACTTTGCCGACAGTCTCCTGACGCTCAGCTACCGCATCTCCCGTCCCGCGCAGGATGCCGCGTCCGCGGCGAACGCCCTGTGAGGCGGCGCAGCGCCCTGCTCGCCGCGCTCCTTGCCGCGGCGATGCTCACCGGCGCGGTGTTTGCCGCGGGCGGCGACGCGGACGATCCGCTCCTCTCGCTGGACTATCTGCAAAGCGTCTTTCTCCCCAAGGCGGAGGCGCAGATCGACAGCAAGCTCGACGCCGCCGGACAATCCGCCTACGCACAGGCGGAGAGCGTCTGGCGCGCGGCGCTCGCCGCAGCGGAGGCAAACGCCGGCGCGCAGCGCGCGGACGTTTTCACCGAGGCGCGGCTCAAGCAGTCCGACCTGCTCACCGGACCGACGGGGCTTCAGGTGATCGTCCTCGCGGGCGAGGTGCGCGCGCAGTTCTCCTCCGGCACGGTGGTCGATGTGACCGACGGCAGCGAGCTGAAAAGCGGCGCGGCGCTCGCGCTCAATCACCGCTACCTCGTCGCCGAAGCGACCACGGCGCAGTTCTCCGTCGCGGGGAAGACCGCCGTGCTCAGCTACTGCGGTCCCTATGTGCTCTCCCCCTCGACCGCGACGGACTATCCCGCCATCGCCTCGGCGCTCAAGTCGCTCGGGCTCTTCCGCGGGTCGGACACCGGCTACGGCGGGGGCTTCGACCTTGAAAAAGCCCCCACGCGCATGGAGGCTCTCATCATGCTCCTGCGCCTGCTCGGTGAGGAGGACGCGGCGCTCTCCTGCACCGCCGCCCACCCCTTTGCCGACGTGCCCGCCTGGGCGAATGCCTACGCCGCCTATGCCTACGAAAAGGGCTACACCAACGGCGTCAGCCCCACGGCGTTCGGCACAACGATGAGCGCCTCGGCGGAGATGTATACGGAGTTCCTGCTGCGCGCGCTGGGGTACAGCTCCACCGCCCGGTCGGACATTTCCGACGCGCCCGAGCGCGCCTTCTTTGCCGGCGTCCTCACCGCGGGCGAGGTCACCGCCCTGCGCGTGGGCAGCTTCCTGCGCGCCGACGTGGCGTACCTCTCCTATTACGCGCTGGAAACGCCCTCCGCCTCCGGCGAAACGCTGGGCGAGCTCCTGATCGCGCGCGGCGTGTTCTCCGCGGGCGACTATCGCGCCGCCCGCGCGGCGGTTATCTCCGCACGCCTTGGGTGACACCTTTTCCGCCGTTCCCCATACTATGGATTGAGCCCGCACGGGCGGTCTCAATCTTCATAGGGGGTTCATCTCATGTGCAATAATAACGGCTTTGGCGGCGGCTGCTGCCTGTGGATCCTGATCCTCATTATCCTGCTCTTCGCCTTCGGCGGCTGCGGCAATACCTGCGGCGGCAGCTGCGGCTGCAACAACGGCTGCGGCTGCTGAGCCTGCCGGCGCATAAGAGGTGGGGAGTTCTCTCACGCGAGAGAACTCCCCACTCTTTTCTTCCCCGAAGTCCGGCGCTCAAAAGGCGATCAGCCCCAGATGCTCCAGCAGTATCTTCAGCCCGATCAGGATCAGGATCGCGCCGCCGGTCATCTCCGCGCGGCTCTTATAGCGCGCACCGAACACATTGCCGACGTACACGCCCGCGATCGAGATCACGAACGTCGTGCAGCCGATAAGCGTCACCGCCGGAACGATGTCCACCTGCAAAAACGCGAACGTCACGCCCACCGCCAGCGCGTCGATGCTCGTCGCCACGGCGAGCAGCAGCAGCTCCTTGAGATCGACGCCCGCTATCTCCTCTTTCGCCTGCTCCTCCTCTTCCTCCTGCCGGCTCTCGCGGAGCATGTTCGCGCCGATGAACGCCAGCAGAAGAAACGCGATCCAGTGGTCAAAGCGCTCGATATAGCCGGAAAAGCGGCTGCCGAGCAGATAGCCCGCCAGCGGCATCAGCGCCTGAAAGCCGCCGAAGAACAGACCGATGCACAGCGTATACCTCTTGTCGACCCGCCGCATCGAGAGCCCCTTGCAGATCGACACGGCAAAAGCGTCCATCGAAAGCCCCACGCCAATGAGGAACAGCTCGAAAATCGTCATGGTAAAGGATCCTCCAAACAACAAAAAATCAGGCGCGCCGCCGCACCTGAACAAAAAAAGACGCAGGTACGGCGAAGCCATACTTGAGTCTCGTTGTTTAAGACAAGCCAGACCGCGCAAGCGGTCAGTCTGTTGACTTGCCACGCCGCTGAAAGCCTCCGGCGCCATCTACTCCCTCAAAGTAAGGGGCAGTATACCATATCTCCCTGCATCAGTCAAGCCCCCGTTCTGCATGGTTCATTTCATTTCCGCGTTTATTTTTCAAAAAATGCAGGATTTCTTTCAAATCAGCCCTTGCGTATCCTGCGGTAATGTGCTAAACTGAAGCCGATCATTATTTAAGGAAAGGACCCGCTGACCGCCATGGAATTTTTATCGAACAAGCCCCTTCTCATCACCGACACCATTCTGCGCGACGCGCACCAGTCCCAAGCCGCCACGCGCATGACGCTCGAGGATATGCTCCCCGCCTGTGAGATCCTCGACTCTATCGGCTACTACTCGCTCGAATGTTGGGGCGGCGCCACGTTCGACGCCTGTCTGCGCTTTTTGAACGAGGATCCGTGGGAGCGTCTGCGCACGCTGCGCGCCCGCCTGCCGCACACGAAGCTCCAGATGCTCTTCCGCGGGCAGAACATTCTCGGCTACAAGCACTATGCCGACGATGTGGTGGACGAGTTCTGCGCCAAATCCATCGAAAACGGCATCGATATTATCCGCATCTTCGACGCGCTCAACGACGTGCGCAATTTAGAGCAGGCGATCCGCTCCACCAAGAAATACGGCGGTCAGGTCGAGGCCACGCTCTCCTACACCATCTCCCCCATCCATAACGAGGATTACTTCGTGGGGCTCGCGCAGGAGCTGGAGCAGATGGGCGCGGACGTGCTGTGCATCAAGGATATGGCGAACCTCCTCCTCCCGATGGACGCCTATTCCCTCGTCAAGCGCCTGAAGGAAACGGTCAATATGCCCATTCACCTGCACACGCACAACACCAGCGGCACGGGCGACATGGTCTACCTCATGGCGGCGATGGCGGGCGTCGATATCGTCGATACCGCGCTCTCCCCGCTTGCCAACGGCACCTCCCAGCCCGCGACGGAGTCCCTCGTCGCCACGCTCCGCGGCACCGTGCGCGACACGGGGCTGGATCTCGATAAGATGAGCGCCGCCGCCGCGCACTTCCGCACGGTCGCCGAGCGGCTCAAGGCCACCGGCGCGCTCGACCCGAAGGTGCTCAACGTCGATACGAACACCCTCCTCTATCAGGTTCCCGGCGGTATGCTCTCCAACCTCATCTCCCAGCTCAAGCAGGCGGGCAAGGAGGATAAATATTACGACGTGCTCGCCGAGATCCCCCGCGTTCGCGAGGACTTCGGCTATCCCCCGCTCGTTACGCCGTCGAGCCAGATCGTCGGCACGCAGGCGGTGCTGAACATCATCACAGGCGAGCGCTACAAGATGGTCCCCAAGGAGTCCAAGGCGATGCTCCGCGGCGAATACGGCAAGCTCCCCGGCACGGTCAACGAAGCCGTCCGCGCCAAGGCGGGCATCAAGCCCGAGGACGTCATCACCTGCCGACCCGCCGACCTGCTGGAGCCGGAGCTTCCCAAGTACCGCGAGGAGTTCAGGGACCTCGCCCGCAGCGAGGAGGACGTGCTCTCCCTCGCGCTGTTCCCGCAGGTCGCGCCCAAGTTCATCACGCAGCGCAACCTGCGCCACCCGAAGAACTTCCGCGTGATGCCCCCTATCGAAAAGCGCCCCGCGCACGAGCGCGCCGTCGCCCCCTTCTCCCGCAGGTAAAAATTGCAAAGGAAAAGGAGCGTCCCCGCCGGGGACGCTCCTTTTCTGTTCTTTCCGGCAGGGATCGCTCCCCTCCCCGAGCTCTCCTGACGCCGCTTCCCGTGCGGGGCTTGCCAAAACGCCGCCCGTATGGTATGCTGTATATAGGCGGAAGGGTGTGAGCGGCCCCTCCGTACATTTTGTATGTGATAAAGGATGTGTTATTTTGTTACTCTCAGGCAAAAGTCTGAAACATGACTTTGTCCGCTTCGTCTCAGCGACCATGACCTCGCTGATGGTGTTCTCGCTCTATTCCATGGTCGATGGACTCATGGTCTCCATCGGTGTGAATGAATACGCCATGAGCGCGGTCAACCTGTCCCTGCCTTTCACCAACGCGCTGTTCTCCATTGCGATCCTTTTCGCGGTGGGGAGCTCCACGCTGATCGCCATTTACCTTGCTCAGGGCAAACGGCATGAAGCGGACGTGCTCTTCTCCCAGAATTTCGTGACCCTGCTCGTGCTCGGCGCGGTCATCACCGCGCTCGTGCTCACGCTGACGGAGCCGTTTGCGCTCCTGCTCGGCGCCGACGAGATCACCCTCGGCTATGTCAAGGAATACCTGCTCGGGCTCGCCCCGTTCAGCGTGTGCTTCCTGATCTCCTACAATCTCGAGGTGCTCGTCAAAACGGACGGCTTCCCGCGCTACGCACTGCTGACCGTTATCGCCGGCTGCCTGACCAACTGCGTGCTGGACTATATCGCGATCTTCTGGCTCGATATGGGCGTGTTCGGCGCGGCGGTGGCGACGGGTATCTCCCAATTGGTCACCTGCGTATCCTACCTCGTCCACTTCTTCAGCAAAAAATGCACCTTCCGGCTCCGGCGCTTCCGGCTCGACTGGAGCCTGTACCGCCGGGCGCTCCCGATCGGTCTTTCCGACGGGGCGACGGAGCTCTGCACGGGGCTGATGGTGCTGCTGTTCAACCGCACGGCGCTGCGCTGCATCGGGACGGACGGCATCGTGACCTACACCGTCATCGCCTACGTCAACGCGCTGGTCGTGCAGATGATGATCGGTATCCCGCAGGGCGCGCAGCCGCTCGTGAGCTTCCACTACGGCAAGGGCGACTGGTCCGGCTGCAAGACGCTCCTGCGCTACGCGCTCACCACGGTGTCGATCCTCGCGCCGGTCATCTTTCTGGGGCTGTACTTCTTCGCGCCGCAGGTCGTGCGCATTTACCTGCCCCACGCGGACGCGGCGCTGGTGGACTATTCCGTGCGCGCCTTCCGCAGCTTCAGCTTCTCGTTCCTGCTCGTGGGCTTCAATATCGTGACCTCCGGCTTTATGACCGCGCTGGAGCGTCCCCTGCCCGCGATCGCCATCTCCGCCGGACGCGGACTGGTCGTGCAGGGCGCCGTGCTGCTCCTGATCGCCTCGCTGTTCGGCGGGGACGCGATCTGGTACACGCCGGTCTTTTCCGAGCTGCTGTGCCTCTGCTTCTCCATCTATCTCCTGCGCCGCTGCCTGCGGGGTACCCCGCCCCCGAGCGCCTGATCCCGCGCGCGGCGAAAAAATAGATAAAAAAGGACGGCTAAACGCCGTCCTTTTTCCTGCCGGTGTCCGCGCGGAGCAAAATCCGCCGGAACGGTTGACAAAACGGGTGCGAGGGCATATGATACAAACTTACGAATGAAAAAAGGGGGAACGGGCGTGGAAAACGATGCGCTTTCGCCGCGTGCACAAGGGGGAGCGATGTTTACGGACCGGCAGCTCGCCGCCCTGATCGGTCCGCTGCTGCTCGAGCAGCTGCTTGCCATCACCGTCGGCATGGCGGATTCGCTGATGGTCGCCACCGTTGGCGACGCCGCGATCAGCGCGGTGTCGCTGGTGGACTCGATCAGCAATCTGATGATCTATATTTTCTCCGCGATGGCGACCGGCGGCGCGGCGGTCGCGGGGCAGTATATCGGGCAGAAGCAGAAGGAGGACGCCTGCAACGCCGGTCAGCAGCTCATCGCGCTGCTCGGCGCGGTGTCGCTGTTCTTCGCGGCGCTGCTGTACCTGTTCCGCACGCAGCTTCTCACGGTGATGTTCGGGCACATCGAGCCGGACGTTATGGCGGCGACGAACACCTATTACCTGTATGTGATGGCGTCGATCCCCGGCATCGCGCTCTACAACGGCGGCGCGGCGCTGTTCCGCACGATGGGGCGGAGCGACGTTTCGCTCAAGGTCTCGCTGCTGATGAACGCGATCAACGTCACGGGCAACGCGATCCTGATCTTCGGTGTCGGCATGGACGTGGCGGGCGTCGCCATTCCCACGCTGATCTCCCGCACGGTGGCGGCAGCCGTCATCCTCGCCCTGCTGTTCAACAAGGATCTGCTGCTGCACCTCGCCGACGTGCGGGGCTTCCGCGTGAATATGCGCCTGATGCGGAACATCTTCTACATCGGCGTGCCCAGCGGCGTGGAGAACGGAATGTTCCACCTCGGCAGGCTGGTGCTGTTCAGCCTGATCTCGACCTTCGGCACGGCGTCGATGGTCGCCAACGCCATCGGCAACACGATCGGCAACTTCAACTGCTTTGCCGGGCAGGCGATCAACCTCGGACTCGCGGCGGTGGTGAGCCAGTGCATCGGCGCGGGCGAGTTTGCGCAGGCGCGCGGCTATATGCGTAAGCTGCTCAAGTGGTCCTACGCGATCATGGCGGTGGTCAACCTGCTCATCATGGCGCTGCTGCCGCTCATCATGCGCGTTTACAACGTCTCGCCCGAAGCGGAAAAGCTCGCCGTCACGGTCTCGCTGATCCACAGCACCGCCTCGATCATTCTCTGGCTCCCGGCGTTCTCGTTCCCCGCGTTCCTGCGCGCGGCGGGCGACGCGAAGTTCACGATGCTCGCCAGCATGACGACGATGTGGCTTGTGCGCGTGCTGATGGCCTATGTGCTCGGCCGGTACATGGGCTACGGCGTGGTCGGCGTGTGGTTCGCGCACGCGGTCCTCGACTGGATCGTGCGCGGCGCGGTCTTCGTCCCGCGCTACCGCAGCGGCAAGTGGGAGACGATGGGCATCAAGACCTGAAAAAGAAAAGGGAACGGGCGCGCAAGGCGTCCGTTCCTCTTTTTTATTCGCTCTGCCCGGCGCACGCCTTCTCCGCGCGCCGCCGGCGCCAAACGGCGAGCGAGCGCACGAGCACGACGTTCACGAGCGCCAGACGCGCGTAGCTGTAGAGGACGCTCAGGAGGAAGTACGGCGTCAGCAGGGTCGCAAGATAGTCGAAGCGTCCGCGCAGCGGCATGACGGCGTAGTGCATCAGCAGCGGCAGCGCAACGAGCGCCGCGAGCCAGCCGATGGCGAGCCATGTGAGCTCTTTTTTCGTCGCGGGCAGCTCGAGCGTCCGGTACGAGCGCGCCGTGCAGACGGTCAGCAGCACCATGGCGAGGAACTGCGCCCACGCGACGGCAAGGCGCATATAGTTCATCTCCGCCGTCCAGAGGTGCGTCAGGAAGATGGCCGTCCACGAAAGTCCGGTCGCGTAGCGGAGGTAAAGGTCGATGCAGAGAACGACTGCCCACGCGCACCAGAGACCCGCGCGCCGCCTCACCGTGAGGCAGAGGACGCCGCAGAGCAGGAACGGGGAGGCGTAGATCAGCCCCGCTGCCAAGCTGCCGGACAGCAGCAGAAAGAGGAACAGCACCACCGCTCCGGTACACAGCAGGACCGTGCCCGCGGTGGTATGGCGGCGGTCCTTCCGCTCCGGCGCGGCAGACGGTGCGGATGGCTCGTTCTCCCCCGCAGGCGGCGCGTCCCCGCCGCGCACGAGCTCGTCGAGCGTCACGCCGAACAGCTCCGAGAGCTTCATGAGCTTTTCGAGCTCCGGGACTGAAGCGCCCCTTTCCCTGAGAAAAGGATACATTTGGGGTTATCAGTCGATTTTGCCCACAAAGCGGTAGTAAATATCGACGGTCTGTTCCTTCTCGCCGTCCTCACCAACGGTTTTCTCATGCACCACGATCTTCTCAATCAGGGCATTGAGCATTTCGGCGGTCAATTCCTCTGGATGAGCATACTGCTGAATGAGACCGATCCACTGGTCGATGTTCACGACAGTCTGCTGCTCCGTGGCAAGCTCGGCTTGCAGACGCTCAATCTTTTCCAGCACATCCGCCTGTTCTGTCTGGTACTTTTCAGACAAAACCTTGAAGTTGTACTCCGTGATGCGTTCTGCCGCCCAGTCCTCATAGAGCTTGGAAAACAGCCTGTCCAGCTCCTTCTGCCGCTTCTGCGCCCGTTTCAGCTCTGCATCCCGCATTTTTACCATGCGCTGCTGTTCCCGGTCATTGGCATGGAGCAGTTGACTTTTCAGGTGTTCTTCTCCCATATCAGACTGCGCAGACCAGTATTGCAGACGGCTCAGAACATAGGCATAAAGCGTATCATAGCGGATGTAATGAGAGGTGCAGTCGCAATGCCTCGGTCCGTGCTGGCGGTAGTTGGTGCAGACAAAGTAGTGGAACGGCTTGCTGTTGCTGTTATTCGTGCCGTAGCTCATGGACCAGCCGCAGTCAGCGCATTTCACGAGTCCAGAGAATATCTGCGTGGTCGCCGTTTTCATCTTCCTGCGGCGGCTTGCAATCTGCTCCTGCACCTGCTCAAAGACTTCCCTGGAGATAATGGCTTCGTGGGTGTTTTCAATCCGCAGCCATTCCTCCGGCGGCTTCCTGATTTTCTTCTTGTTCTTGTAGGAAATGTTGGTCTGAATGCCATGGACGCTGTTGCCAATGTAGGTCTCATTCTTGACGATGCTCTTAACCTGTGCAACCGTCCATGCGTAGCGTTTCTTTTCCGGCGCGTCCGCATAGATGTTGGCGAATGTGCCATAGCGGATGTAATTCAACCAGCCCGGAGTCGGTACCTGCTCATCCAGAAGAATCCCTGTAATTTTAGCAGCCCCAGCCCCGTGAAAAGCAAGGTCAAAGATTTTCTCCACGATCCATCTCGTTTCCTCGTCGATTACCAGCCGATTCTTCACATCAGGGTCTCGCTTGTATCCCAGCGGCGCATAGGCAAAGGTACGTTCCCCGGCTAAAAACTTGGCATGGAGAGAGTTCTTTACCTTGCGGCTGGTGTCCTTGGCAAACCACTCGTTGAACAGGTTTTTGAAAGGAACGAAATCGCTGAGACCTTTTTCCGTGTCCTCGTTGTCCGAAACGGCGATGTAGCGGATGCCCTTTTCCGGAAACACGAACTCCAGATAATAGTCCATCATGATATGCTCTCTGCCAAAGCGGGATAGGTCCTTGCTGGCGATGCAGTTCACCTTTCCCGCCTCAACGTCCTGCATCATGCGCTGGAAATTCGGCCTATCGAAGTTTGTCCCACTCCATCCGTCGTCGATGTACTCGCCTACCACATGAAGGTTGTTTTCTTCTGCAAATCGACGCAGGATTGTGCGCTGGGTTTCAATGGACACGCTGTCGCCATAGCTTTCATCGTCACGGCTCAGGCGCATATAAAGTGCGGTATTGTATGGTTGTTTCATAATGACTTCCTCCTATCAGTCGAAACAACCCACGCTTACAATACTTTGCTGAGCATAGTGTATCATAAGCGTGGGCCGGATTCAATGCGGATTCCCAGTTTTTAGCTTGCCGGGGCGATAACTTTTCCGGATTTTCTCTCCTGCGCCACATAGCGGATCGTCTCTGCGGCGATCTCCCCGTAGGTTCTGCCCTGCGGCTTAAAATGCTCCGATACACGGATGCGACTCTTGCCGTGGTAGAAGTACAGCGTTCCGTCCTCAACCTGCGCGTAGAACATGGGAACAGCTGGTTTGGCTTTTATGATCTCGGCATAGAAATCCGCCCAATAGCGTTTGCACGCATCCAGAAAGCTTTTGGGTGGCTCGAAAACCGGGTCAAAGCAGCTTTCAAGGTCAATGATAGTATTTTTCATAAGCAGTTCCTTTCTTAAATCTCAATTTCGTGTTTGTGGCTTTTCGTCTGTTCAGCGCGCTCCTGCTCATGGCGGATGCTCTCGATGGCATAGTGAATCTGGCGGATATTTTTGAGGTCCTGCTGGATGGCGGAAAGCCGCTGCCTTTCGGCGGCATATTCCTGTTCCAGAGCCGCTTTTTCCTCCTGCCAGCTCTTGATCGGAACCTTATTCCTATCTGTCAGATGGGGCTTTAACTCCCTGCGTGCCATGTAGAACAGATCAAGCGTTCGCTCATGCTGGGCGGCGTATTCCTCCCGTTTTTTCTTCCACTTGATTTCATTCAGCTTGTCATAGACGGGCTTGCCCTCCCGGTAAAAGTCCGCAAGCTGCACCAGTCTGTCCAACTTCTTGATGCGCTGCTCTTTCGCCGCAAGAGAGGATTTCAGGCTGCTGGCGGTTTTGTCGTACCCATCCAACCGGGATTCCAGATCGGACAGGGTGCAGATATTGTTGGTATGCAGATAATTGACGGCTGCGCTGTAACTTTTCAGATTGCCCAGCTTGGCTTTCTGACTCCACGCTCCGGCGTTGCGTCCCGCAAAATACCGTCCCAGCAAATCGGCAATAAGCGGCTCCTGCGGCTTGGAGAGTTCTGCCTTTACCTCTTTCAGCCATGCCAGCAGCTTGGAGATCGTCTGACGGATATTGTTCAGCTTGGCATTGGCGGAGCGTACCCAGCGGTTGAGATCGCCCTTGTCGGTGCGGATGCCCTTTGCCTCCATCGCCCGAACGGTGGGACCTTCATGCTGCGTAGGAATCTGCTCCACGCCCTGACGTGCAAAGCTGCGATGGTCGATGCGGCAATCCAAGCCTTTTTCGGCAAACTTGGCGTTGCACATCTCAGCCCATGCCTGACGCCATGCTTCCAGCGTCTCCGGCTTGCCCCAGTCCGTCGTGGGAACAGCGTTGAACACATAGTTTCCCGCCTCGTCCAGAACGCGCTCACCGTGTTCGTCCAGCACATATTCCCGCCGCTGTTTGTTTCCCCATTTGCCGTCCGGTTCGATGGGGCGAATCGGACACATGACGTGAAAATGTGGGTTGGAAATGCCGCCATCCTCCTTGTCCGGCTGATGCACGGCGAAGTCCACCACCATGCCCCGGCTCACGAAACTGTCCAATAAAAATTGCCTTGCAAGGTCGATGTTCTCCTGCATGGAAAACTCGTTCTGCAAGGCAATGTCAAAGCTGTATGCAAGCTGGGCTTTCTTCCCGCGCTCGGCTTTCTCCACGGCGTTCCAGAGCGTTTCGCGGTCTGCGTACTCTGGCGGCGCGTGGGAGGGCAGCAGAATTTCAGAGCAGATCACGCCGCCCTTGCGGGTGTAGTCGCTGTCCTCGCCGTAGT
>CAVDWO010000036.1:0-12935 GCA_963612845.1 Alistipes onderdonkii | reverse complement strand
AGAAAAATTTGAACTTTTTGTGAACATTGAGGAGCGATCTATGCTTTTTACCATGATGCAGGTCTGCAAGGAGACCAATATGACCTATCAGGCGCTGAAATTTTACTGCAACGAGGGCCTTGTTCCCAACGTCAAGCGCGACAAGAACAACCGCCGCGTCTTTGACGAGCGGGACGTTGCGTGGATCAAGAGCCTGACCTGCCTGAAAAAATGCGGCATGAGCATTCAGGAGATGAAGGAGTACCTTGACCTCTGCCTGCAAGGGGAGGCCACGATCCCACAGCGCAAGGTGATGCTCGCGCAGAAGCAGGAGGCGCTGCGCGAGACCATGCGGGAGGTGCGGGAGAGCATCGCCTACATCGACTGGAAGCAGAACTTTTACGACGAGGTGCTCTCCGGCAAGCGCCCGTATGAAAGCAACCTGACACCCGCGGAGAACTAAGCCAGAAAGGACGGAGGACGAATATGGATCTGATTGAAGGAATCAAGGGACGAAGAAGCGTCAGGAAATTTAGGGACGAGAAGATCCCGCGGGAGACAATCGTGGAGATCGTTGAAGCGGCGAGGTTCGCGCCGTCCTGGAAGAACACGCAGATTGTGAGATACATTGTAGTTGACAACAGGGAGAAAATCGCCGCGCTTGCAAGCAGCAAATGCACCTACGGCTTCGACTTCAACATCAGGACGATCGCGGGCGCGGCAGCGGTCGTGATTTTGACATATGTGGAGGGGCGCTCCGGCTACGAAAAGGACGGGAGCTTCTCAACGCCGAAGGGCGATGGCTGGCAGATGTTCGACGCGGGGATCGCGGCACAGACGTTCTGCCTCGCGGCGCATGAAAAGGGCGTCGGCACGGTGATACAGGGATATTTTGACGAGAATGAGCTGAGAAAGGTCATTGCGATCCCGGAGGCACAGCGGGTAGGCGCAGTGATCCCGATGGGCTTTCCCGCGGACGGCGAGTACAAGGCGCCGCCGAGGAAGGATCCTGCCGAACTGCTCACGTTTATCTGATCGGAGCAGGCAAAAACCGCGCCCGCCGCTCAAATTGAGCGGCGGGCGCGGTTCATCTGTCAGACCGAAGGGGTGATTCTTTCCGTATCCTTTCAAGCGACGAGGGCGCCGAAGAAGGAGAGGAAGATGGGGTTGAAAATATCGTCGATCAGCACGGCAAACGAGGGATAGAGCACCCACGCGACGTTGTGCCAGCCGTATTCCTCCATCACCGCCTTTTCGTTCGCGACGGCGTTCGGTCCGGAGCCGCAGCCCCAGCCGCAGTTGCCAGCGGTCATCACCGCCGCGCCGTAGTCGCGCCCGAATAGGTTGAAAGAAACGAAAATGCCGAAGGCCACCATCAGGATCGCCTGCACCAGCAGCACGACGCCCATCTGACCGGCGACGGGAGCGAGGGCGGTGATGTCGATAGTCATTAGCACGAGCGCGAGGTACAGCTCAAGGAACATATGCTCGATGGCATCGACCTCGGCGGTGTGAAATTCCATGCCGCACACCTCGATTACATTGCGGGCGACCGCGCCGGCGAACAGGCAGCCGATGAACTTCGGCATTTCAAGCCCGGGAATACTGTCGAGCAGGGCGTAGACCGGCATACCGAGCGCGGCGACGAGCAGGCAGAGCGCAAAGGTCGAGACCATGCGGTCGTTGTCAAGCGCTGGAGCCGTGCCGGAAACAGCGGAATCCGGCTTATCGTTCGGAGCTGCCTTGAGCTTGTGCCGCGAGATCAGGAACGCCGCCACCGGTCCACCAATGAGCGAGCCCATGATGTTGCCCATCGTGCCGGCTGCCACACCGACGGTCGTCGCAGAGTCAGGCGCGCCCAGCTCGATGAAGATCGGACCGAACGCGGACGCCGTCCCCACGCCGCCGGACATGGACGCCGAGGAGCATTGCAGCGCAAGCAGCGGGTGCAGGCCGATGACGCTGCCGACCAGCACGCCCACGACGTCCTGCACCACGATGAGCAGGCAGGCGGCAAGTGCGATGTTCGCGCAGAGCTTTCCGCCCGCGCGCCGGAGCAGCTTCAGGCTGAAGCCGAAGCCGACGCAGAGGAAGAACAAATTCTGGCACAGGTCCTGAATGGTCGAGGTATTAAAGGAGATCGCAAGGAGACCCGTCCCCTTGATGACGGCGATCAGCACAGAGACCAGCAGACCGGAGACTACCGGTGCGGGGATCGCGAATTTGCGGAGCGCACGGGAGCGGCGCACAATGGCGCGCCCGAGGAAGATCACGAGCGCGGCAAAGCCGAGACTCGTGAGATACTCGAATTGAAACGCGCTGACCGCGCCGTCTGTGCCGGGGGTAAAGGTTCCAAAATAGGAGAGAATGTTGTTCATCTTGTTTGCCCCTTTCAAAAATAATCCTATCGTCTTTGCGCTGTGCCGCCGGGATAAACACGGAGAAAGGCAGCCGGTCTTCCACCGCGCAGAAGACAAGCTGCCCTTTCGATATGCTTACTCGATGACGATCCTGCTGCCGGAGACGAGCTTCTTCACAGCTCCTCCCTCGGGATCAGAACAGTCAGGACGCCGGACTCAAAGCAGCCGCTTCTTGCCTGCATTTCCTTTTCTGTCCCTTAGTTTATCTTTTTCTCTTGCAAAAACAAGAGACCGCCGATACAATAAAGGAAAAACGGCTTGTGCCGGCAGCACAAGCTGATGGGAGGCGGGCGCATGAAAAAGACGAAGTGGGAGGCTTGCAGCGCAGAGGCACTGCTGGAGGAGTTCTTCTCGCAGGACGATCTCAGGAGGCTGGCTGTCAACACCGGCGAGCTGCTGGAATGCCCGCTGCTGGTGCTGGACGACACCTTTCATATCGCGGCGCATTACCTGCCGCTCGGCTTTTCCGATGGGCTTTTCCAGGACGCCATACGCCGCGGCGAGATCACCTATGAGGCCGGTGCGGTCATCAGCAGAGATCCGATGCTCTCGGCGGGTCGGGCAAACTACGTCCAGCTGCCGGAAAGCCCCTACCGGCGGCGCTTTGCGCCGCTCATCAGCGCAGGCGTGCGGCTGGGCTGCCTGATCTGCGTGGACACGGACGGACATCTGGAACAGATCCCGCCGCAGACATGGGAGCTGGTGGAGCGGATTCTCTCCAAGCAGCTGTTCGTGGAGGCAAGCCGCGAGGGAAAGCCCTTTGAAACAGGGGAGGAGCTTCTCACGCACCTTCTGGATGGCGGGTTTTCCTCCGCGGCATATTTTCAGCTCCAGGCGTGCGGCACCTATCTTGCGAATTTCCGCCCGCTTGCCTTTGCGCTCATCGACCTTGAAACCTACCGCGATGCCTACGCTGGAAAGCGGCATTTGAAGGAGGAACTGGCGGTAAAATTTCCGGATTCCCACCCGTTTTTATACAAGGGTGACGTCTTTCTGTTCCTGCACAGGGAGGGTGACGCCGACGCCTTTTCCGAGCTGGCGGAGGAGTTCCGGCTCAGGGTCATCATCTCGGAGCCGATGGGCAAGCTGTTCCATCTCCCTGCGCTCTACAAGACGGCGCGTGAAGGGCTGGCGCTGATGACGGACGAGCGCTTCCACGGCGAGCGCGTCTGCTCTGTGGCGCAGCTGCGCACGCCGCTGCTGGTGAAAAATCTGGAGGGGCGCGGTGACCTGATTCCGCCCGCGCTCCGTCGGCTCGCCGACCACGACCGCGAAAAGGACACGCAGTACTGCGAGACGCTCTACTACTACCTCGTCTGCTCCCGCTCGCTGAAAAAGACCTGCGACGCGCTCTATACCCACCGCAACACCGTGCTCTACCGTATCCGCAGGCTGCAGGAGGATTTCGGTATCCCGCTGGAGGAGCCGTCTCTGCACACTGAACTACTGTTGGGCGTGTCGTTTCTTCTGTTGGAAAGCAAGGGTCCGGACTTTTTCCTGCCCACAGCCAAGAGCAACGCATAGCATCGTCACATTTTTGCGCTGAAGCAGAAAGGGACAGCCATTGAGGAAAGCTCTGCGATCGGGCGGCGGGCACTTTTACAAAGGTTTTTCTTTGTTTTTCCCGCTTTTCCGCAAAAGAGGCGAAAATGCGCTTGTAAAACGCCGAAAAGTGTGCTATAAGAATAGAACTTTCCATGATTTTTAAGAGGAGGTCCCCCGCCATGGCGCACTCCGCAGCCCTCAGTCTGACTGAGGGCAGGCTCAGCCGGCAGATGCTTCGTTACAGCGCTCCGCTGATGCTGACAAATCTTTTACAGGTCCTGTTCAACATGACCGATCTTGCCGTGGTCGGTCGCTTTGCCAGTGCAGGGGCGCTCGGCTCGGTCGGCTCAACCTCAACGCTGGTCTTCCTCTTTACCGGCTTCCTTATGGGACTGGGCAGCGGCGTCAACGTGCTCGTTGCCACGCACTACGGCGCGCGCAGCGAGAAAAACGTGCGCGAGTCGGTGCATACGTCGTTTTTGATCTGTCTGACAGCGGGCTTCGTCATTCTTGCGATGGGGCTGCTGTTCTCCCGCCAGCTCCTCGCACTGCTCAACACGCGCGCCGACCTGCTCGACGGCGCGGCGCTCTATATGCGCATCTACTTCCTCGGTATGCCCGCCATGGCGCTCTACAACTTCGGTAACGCGGTATTCGGCGCGGTGGGCGACACGAAAACGCCGCTGCTTTATCTCTCCGTTGCCGGAGCGCTGAACGTAGTGCTGGATCTGTTTTTCGTCATTGTGCTCGGCATGGCGACCGACGGCGTCGCGTGGGCGAGTATGCTTTCTCAGTGCGTATCGGCGTTTCTGATCGTGCGCGCGCTGACGCGCCGCAGGGACGAGATCTACGGGCTGGCGCTGCGCGAGCTGCGCATCTACAGGGACAAAGCGCTCAACGTGCTTGCCATCGGCGTGCCTGCGGGCTTCCAGAACGCGATCTTCTCGATCGCCAACCTGTTCATTCAGGCGGGCGTCAACTCCTTCAGCACCGTCGTGGTAGAGGGCAACTCCGCCGCGGCAAACGTCGACAACCTCGTTTACTCGGTGATGAACGCCTTTTATATTGCGAGCGCGAGCTTCATCGGGCAGAACTACGGTGCGGGGAATCCCGACCGTGTGCGGAAGAGTTATCTTCTCGCGCTGGGCTATTCCGCCATGGTAGGCGCGGTGCTCGGCGGGGCGTTCCTGCTCTTTGGGCGGCAGTTCCTTCTGATCTTTTCCGCGGACAGTGCCGTGATCGACGCGGGCATGGAGCGCGTGCGGGTGATGAGCTTTTCCTTCCTGCTCTCCGCCACGATGGACTGCACGACCGCCTCCTCGCGCGGGCTCGGCAAGGGGCTGATCCCGATGATCATTGTGTTCCTCGGCTCGTGCGTGTTCCGCGTGGCGTGGATCTACACGGTGTTCGCCTATTTCGGCACGCTGCGCTCGCTCTATATGCTCTACCCCTTCTCCTGGGCGCTCACAGGCGCGGCGGAGATGGCGTATTTCTTCTACTGCTACCGCAAGTTCGTCAAGCCGCTCGGCCGGCGGGAGGTGTCCCGCTGACGCAGACGCGCGTAAAAGGAGCCCTATGAAATATCCCTGCCTCGTGCTTGACCACGACGATACCGTGGTCGATTCCACCGCCACCGTTCACTATCCCTGCTTCGCCGAATATACGGCAAGGTTCTTTCCGCGCGCGAAGCGCTACACGCTTGAGCAGTATGTTCTGAAAAACTTTGATCCCGGTGTTTACGAGTTCTTCCACGGCGAGATTGGCATGACTGACGAGGAGATGAAGCACGAGCAGGCGTACTGGCACGAATACGTCCAGCAGCATGTGCCGCGCGCCTACGATGGGATACGCGAGCTCCTGTGGGACTATGTGAATATGGGCGGCACGATCTGCGTCGTATCGCACTCGCTCGCGCCGAATATTCTGCGCGATTACCGCGAAAACGGTCTGCCCGAGCCGCGGCTCGTCTACGGCTGGGAGGTCCCGAAAGAACGGCGCAAGCCGCAGCCGCACTGCCTGTTTGACATTATGGAGAAGCTCGGCTTCACGGCAGAGCAAATGCTCGTGCTCGACGATCTGAAGCCCGGCTGCGACATGGCGAAGGCGGCAGGCGTGCGCTTTGCCGCCGCGCTCTGGTCGAGCAGAGTTCCCGAGATTGAGGCATTCATGCGCGAAAGCGGCGAGCTTTCCTTCAAGACCGTCGAGGCGTTCGGCGACTATCTGCTGCACGGAAAGGAAGCATAATTATGGCGAAACGCATCACGAAGGTCGTCCTCACGGGCGGGCCAGCTGCGGGCAAGACCACGCTCATCAGCCGTATTCTCAAGGAGTTCGAGCAGGACGACGGCTGGCGTGTTATCACGATCCCAGAAACGGCGACAGAGCTGATCTCCGGCTTTGGCATCAAGCCGTTCGGCGGCTGTATGTCGATGCTGGAGTTTCAGGACTTTGTGATCGCCGACCAGCTCCACAAGGAAAAGCTGGCGCTCGACGCCGCGCAGCTCGTGCCGGAGGAGAATGTACTCCTTCTTTACGACCGCGCGCTGATGGACGACAAGGCCTACGTCAGCGACGAGGACTTCGCGCGCGTTCTCGCCCGTTTCGGCGGGCGCACGGAGGAACGTGTGCTCAAGAACTACGATCTGGTGCTGCACCTCATCACCTGCGCCAAGGGCGCGGAGTTCGCCTACAATCTCGGCAACGCCGCGCGCACGGAATCCATCGAATACGCCCGCGAGATGGACGACCGCACGCTACGCGCGTGGAGCGCGCACCCGAATCTGCGCATCATCGACAACGACGTAAACTTCAGCAGCAAGATCGAGCGCGGTCTGCGCGAGATCTACCGCGCGGTCGGTCGGTCCGAGCCGATGGCGAAAAAGCGCAAGTATCTTATTGCCATGCCCGACATGGCGGCTTTCGCGCGCAAATACCGCACCGCGGCGATCGACATGACGCAGACCTATCTGGTGCTGACCAATCCCGCCATTGAGCGGCGTGTGCGCCGCCAGAGGAGCGGGAACGAATATCTCTGTTTCTACACGGAAAAGCACCTGCGGGACAGCGGCGAGAAATGGGGCACCGAGCGTCCGATCTCCGAAAAGCAGTACCGGAAATATCTGCTTGAGCGCGACGAGACGCTCGCGCCCGTACACAAGACGAAATACCGTTTTGTTTACGGCGATCGCCGCTGCGAGATCGACGTGTATCCCTTCTGTGCGGACAAGGCGGTTCTGTTCCAGTACGGGGAAGCCAAGGCGCCGCTGCCAGAGGAGATCACCGTGCTGAGGGAGGTCACCGGCGAGGCGGCGTACAAGAACCGCGCGCTGGCGGCGTCTCAGCGGCTGTGAGAGCTTTCCGGCGAAATGCAGCAAAAAAGAGCTGTCCTCTCGGACAGCTCTTTTCCTGTTTGTTCCTTATTCGGTGACGAAGGGGAGCAGCGCGATCTGGCGGGCGCGCTTGATCGCCTCGGTCAACTGGCGCTGATGCATCGCACAGGTGCCCGTGGTCCTGCGGGGCAGGATCTTGGAGCGCTCGGAGATGAAGCGGCGCAGCTTGGCAGCGTCCTTATAGTCGATATACTCGCACTTGTCAACGCAGAACTGGCACACCTTCTTGCGCTTGCGGTTCGCTCCGCCGGCGCGAGGGGCTCTGTTTTCGCGTTCCATAGCCATGGATAATTCCTCCTTATTAGAATTGGGGCGTTCGCATTCCCGTCAGAACGGCAGCTCGCCGTCCTCCTCGATCTCGGCAAAGCCGCCGCCCGCGGGGGCGGTGTAGCTGTCGGCGGGAGAGCCGTAAGCAGGGGGCGCGTAATCGCCGCCGCCCGACTGACCGTCGCGCTTGCTGTCGCCAAAGTAAACGTTATCGGCAACTACCTCCGCGCTGCGGCGGTTGTTGCCATCTTTGTCCTTCCAGTCGCGGAGCTGGAGTCTGCCCTCGACCACAGCCATACGACCCTTGGCAAAGTACTGGCAGACGAACTCCGCGGTCTGCCGCCAGGCGACCACGTCGATAAAATCGGTCGCCTTCTCACCGCTCTCGCGGTTCTTGAAATCACGATCGACCGCGAGGGAGAAAGACGTCACTGCTGTGCCGTTCTGCGTGCGGCGCAGCTCGGGATCACGGGTAAGCCTGCCCATGATGACGATACGGTTCAACACGGCACGTTCCCCCTTACTCGTCCTTGCAGACGATCATGGAGCGAATGATACCGTCGGTAATACCGAGGATACGATCCAGCTCCTTGGGGAAATCCGGCGCGCTGGTGAAGGAGATCAGAACATAGTAACCCTCGGTGATGTAGTTGATGGCGTAGGCCAGCTTGCGCTTGCCCCACTCCTCAACCTCCATAGCCGAGCTGTTCTGCTCCACGAGGGTCTTGAACTTTTCCGTCAGCGCCGCGGCGCCCTCCTCGGGCAGTCTACCGTCGATGATGAAAACGACCTCATAGTTTGCGGAAATCTTAGCCATTCTTGGTTGCACCTCCTTTTGGACTGATGGCCCACACGAAGCGTTTGTGTGAGCAAGGATATTGCCTGTAACGCTGGTTACAAGCTCTACTATTATACAAAAATGCCGGACGAAGTCAAGCGATTTTTCAAATTTGCGGCGATTTTTTCAGGAAACGCCGCTTTCCCAGCATTTTCCAGCGCGGTTGACGCCGCATCGCTTGCAATCGGGAGGAAATTCGTGTAAAATCGACAGGAATCTACCAAAGGAGCGATACACCATGAAGAAATTTTTTGCCGCGGCGCTCGCGCTGACGCTGCTCGCCTCGCTGTTGGGCGGCTGTATGTGTCAGGTCTCGGAGACGACGTTTCGGTCGGACGGCGGCGGAACGGTCGAAGCAAAGTTCGGCTTTTCCGAGGAGTTGGTCAACGCGCTCGATATGCGCGCGCAGATGAGCGAGAACGGCTTTTCCTATTTCCGTTACGACGGTCACGGCTACTATGGCGATCAGGCGAGTGAGAGCTTCGCCGATCCCGATGAATTCAACGACATTTTTGCCGAGGTCTCGACCGAGATTGCCGACATCAGCGGCGCCGCCGTACCCGGCACGATGACGCTCGCCGCCGAGCAGGACGGTGGGCTGACGCTCACGCTGCGCTGCACGCAGTCCGACCGCCGCGCGGCGATCCGAAGCGAGCTTTCCGAAAAGCTGCCGGACGACAGCGCCACGCAGATCGACGGGCTGCTGGACGGGCTCGTGATGACCTACCGCTTCGTCTTCCCCGACGCACTGTGTCAGGTCAGCGAGGGCAGCGGCATCACGGTCGAGGGCAACACCGTAACCGTCGACTGCCTTTCGCTCGGCGCGGGGACTTATCGCTTCTCCACCTCACAGAACGCGCAGACCGCGCGCCGGACGCTCGGCACAATCACACCCGAGAATATCCCCGCGAGCGGCACGGCGCTCATGCGCCGCCAGACCGTTGATCTGAACGGCAAGTCCGTCACGCTTCAGACCTACGCGCTGCCCGGCAGCAACGGCGGCGAGACGAATTACGTCCGTCTGCGTGACATCGCCTCCCTCCTGAGCGGCACCGCCGCGCAGTTCGGCGTGGACTGGAACGGCAGCGTCGTCATCGAGCCGGACGCCGCCTATGTGTCCAACGGTACGGAGATGAACGCGCCGTTTTCCGGTGACCGCCGCTATCAGAAAGCCGATGCGAAGACCCTGATCTACGGCGAGAGCGTTCCCTTTACGGCGATCCTGCTGACGGACGATCAGGGCGGCGGCTACACGTATTACAAGCTGCGCGACCTCGGCAAGGTGCTGAACTTCAACGTCGGCTGGACGGCGGCGCGGGGCATTTACATTGAAAGCAGCCAGCCTTATGTGGGCTGATACGGCAGAAAGGAGAGGACTTCCGGTCGGAAGTCCTCTCCTTTTGTTCAGTCAAGCGTGATCCTCTTTTCGAACAGTTTCAGCAGCGGCAGCCCAAGCGCATAGCAAGCGATGGCTTCGCCCGCGCCGACGGTGAGCGCGTTGTAGGCAAAAGCCGGCGCAAAGGCGTCGGACGTGCCGGTCTGCTCCCACGCGATCAGCGCACCGACAAGCACTGCGTTGCAGATGACCGGCGGCAGCGCTGCCGTCCATCTTCTGCGGCAGCGGGCGGTCAGCAGGGCGGCAAGCAGCGTAGCGGCGGAGCCGACGATCAGGTCGAGCGGGCCGTAGGGGCTGAGGATATTCGTCAGCGCGCAGCCGATGAACAGCCCCCACGCCGTCTCCGGCAGCAGGAACGGCAGCAGCGTCAGCGCTTCGGAAAAGCGGAACTGAACGGGTCCGTAGGCGAGGTTTAGCGCGCCGGACAGCAGCGAGAGCGCGGCGTAAGCCGCCGCGACGAGCGCGCAGCGCGTGAGCTTTTGGGTGTCGAAGCGCATGGGCGGGGTTTCCTTTCTGTGCGGCACGCGCGGCTTACAGCAGCTCGGTCAGCACAAGGCGCTTCATCACGGAGGCGCAGCGGGGGCAGAGCCCCTCGGCGTTCGCTTCGAGCGAGTGCTTCCAGCAGCGCGGGCACTTCGTGCCGGCGGCATTATCGACCTTGACGGTGAGCGCGTCGCCCACGGTCAACTCCACCTTGGAGACGATGAACAGATCTGCCAGCGCCTCAGGGCTCTCGTCGGCGAAGAAGCGGTCGCTCTCGGGCACGGTGAGGTGTACGTCCGCCTCCAGGCTCTTACCGATGACCTTGGCGGCGCGCGCCTCCTCGAGCGCGCCGTTGACAACGGTGCGCAGCTCGATGATGCGCTCCCAGCGCGTCATGGTCTCGCCGTCGAGGGCGTAGGCGGTGAAGGGCTTGTTCATCTCGTTGAGGACCACGCTGCGCGCGTCGTCCTCGCCGGCGTGCGGCATGGCGAGCCAGATCTCGTCGCAGGTGAAAGCGAGGATTGGCGCAAAGAGCTTGGAGAGCGTGTGAAGCGTGAGGTAGAGCGCGGTCTGCGCACTGCGGCGGGATGCACTCTCCGCGCCGTCGCAGTACAGGCGGTCCTTGACGATATCGAGGTAGAAGCTTGAAAGCGTGGTCACGCAGAAGTCGTTGACCGCATGGGTAATCATGTGGAACTCATAATCGCGGTAGGACTGCTCCGCCTTTTCGATCAGCTCGTTGAGCCTGGCGATGAGCCAGCGGTCGAGAACCGGCATATCCTCGGGCTTCGTCAGCTTTTCGGGGTCGAAGTCAACAAGGTTGTCGAGCATGAACTTGCAGGTGTTGCGGAACTTGAGGTAGTTCTGGCTGAGCTGCTTGAAGATCTCTTTCGAGCAGCGCACATCCGCATGATAGTCTGCGGAAGCCGCCCAGAGACGCAGAATATCCGCGCCGTACTCCTTGAACACGTCCGCGGGATCGACGCCGTTGCCAAGGCTCTTGTGCATCGCCTTGCCCTCGCCGTCGACCGTCCAGCCATGGGTAACGCACTCCTTGAACGGCGCGCCCTGACCGAAAGCGCCCACCGCCGTGAGCAGGGAGGACTGGAACCAGCCGCGGTACTGATCGAGACCCTCAAGGTACATCGTGGCGGGCCAGAAGCCCTGATCCTTCTTCATGGAGGCAAAGTGCGTGGAGCCGGAGTCGAACCAGCCGTCCAGCGTGTCCTCCTCCTTGGTAAAGCCGGCGTTCTTGCCGCAGTGCGGGCAGGTGAAGCCCTTGGGAAGAATGTCGGCGGCGTCCATATCGAACCAGGCGTTGGAGCCCTTTTCGGCGAACAGGTCGGAAACGGCCTTGATCGTCTCGTCGGTGCAGATGGGCTTGCCGCAGTCCTTGCAGTAGAACACGGGAATGGGCAGGCCCCAGCGGCGCTGACGGGAGATGCACCAGTCCGCGCGCTCGCGGATCATACTCTTCATGCGGTCGATACCCCAAGAGGGGACCCAGCGCACGTCGTCGCACGCGGCGCAGGCCTCGTCCTTGAACGAGTCGACGGAGCAGAACCACTGCGGCGTGGCGCGGAAGATGATGGGCTTCTTGCAGCGCCAGCAGTGCGGGTAGCTGTGGACGATCTCCTCGCTGGCGAACAGCGCGCCGCTCTCCTTCATATCGTTCAGGATCACGGGGTTGGACTCCTCCACGCGCAGCCCCTCATACTTGCCGGCATAGTCGGTGTGGCGGCCCTGATCGTTGACAGGCACGACCATGTCCATGCCATAGCGTCGGCAGGTCTGATAGTCGTCCGCGCCGAAGCCGGGGGCGGTGTGGACGCAGCCGGTACCGGAATCCATCGTGACATAGTCGGCGAGGACCAAACGGCTCGTCTTGGGCAGGAAGGGGTGGGAGGCGAGCATATTCTCGTAGAAGCTGCCAGGGTGGGTCTCGACGATCGAATAGTGTCCGACCTTGCCGACCGCCATAACCTTCTCCACAAGCGCCTCGGCGACAATATACAGCTCGCCGTTGCCCTCATTTTTGACGATGGCATAGCTCTCGTCGGGGTGCAGGGCGATGGCAAGGTTGCCGGGCAGCGTCCAGATCGTGGTCGTCCAAATGACGAAACTCAGCTTGGACTTATCGAGGTGGCTCAGCTTGCCGAGATCGTTGTTCATCGGAAACTTGACGTACACGGTCGTACAGGGATCGTCCTGATACTCGATCTCCGCCTCGGCAAGAGCCGTCTCATCATGCCAGCACCAGTAAACGGGCTTGAGACCCTTGTAGATATAGCCCTTCTTATACATCTCGCCGAAGACCTTGACCTCCTCAGCCTCGAAGCCGGGATCCATGGTCTTGTAGGGGTGTTCCCAGTCACCGAGCACACCTATGCGCTTGAAGCCCTCCATCTGCACGTCGATATAGTGCTGGGCGAACTCGTGGCAAGCAGAGCGGAACGTGGACACGGGCATCGCCTTATGGTTGAGCTTGTTCTGCTTGATGATGGCGCTCTCGATGGGCATACCGTGATTGTCCCAGCCGGGGATATAGGGCGTATAATAGCCTCGCATCGCGTAGGAGCGGGTGATGAAGTCCTTCAAGGACTTGTTGAGCGCGTGAC
>CAVDWO010000035.1:0-13057 GCA_963612845.1 Alistipes onderdonkii | reverse complement strand
TTGAGGTTCAGCTCATACATCTGGTCGAGCATCGCGATGTCCTTCATCAGCGTGACCTGATGCTTTTCCAGCTCCGTGACGATACGGTCAACGCTCGTCTCGGCTTTGCCGTACTGCGCGCGCATCACCTCGAGCTTATCCCTTTGCTTGCGGAAAAGACCCGCGAAGCCCTTCTTCTCCTCCTGACCAAAGCCCTTGACCTCCACGACAAGATTCGAGAGCGTTTCGCCCACCTCGCCGAGATCCTTGTTCCGCACGGACGCAAGGGCGTTCTCGGAGAACGACGCGACGCTCTTCTGCGCCGCCGCACCGTAGTTGAGCACGAGGTTGGTATCCGTAATGTCGATCTTCTTGGCAAATTCCTCGACGGCTTTTTTCTCCTGCTCGGTGAGCATACTCTCGTCCACCTGGACCGGCTCGATCGGCTTCTTCCCTGTCTGGGGCGCGGGCGCTTCGGGTGCTTCGGGCGCAAGCGTCAGCTCGGGGACGGCTTCCTGCGCCGCCGCGGCAGGCTCCAGAGTCAGCTCCGGCGTCATGTTTTCGCTCATATCATTTCTCCTCCGTCTTTCGATCGTTCTGTTCCTGTTTTTCCTGCCTGCGGATCCTCTGGATCCGGCGCAGGCACATCAGCGCCGCCAGCGCCCAGATCGCCGCAGAATAGAAAAGGCTCTTCTTCTCAAGGTAAAATCCGCCGAGCACGCTCAGCACCGTCATCACAGCGAACACACCGAGGAAGATCGGTTCGAGCCACACGCCCTTGAGCCGCTCCATGAGCCACGCATTGACCCTGTCGTTGAACGCCATCACCTTTTTCCGCATCGCTTCTCCCCCTTACAGCTCGAGCCTGATATCGTCCTGCGGCGCCGCGGCTGTGCCGGACTCCGCGTGCAGTTCGTCATCGTCGCCGCTTAGCCCCTCGCGCTTCATCATGTTCTCCAGCACCGTGATATCGGTGGAGATATCCATCGCCTCGCTGCCGAAGAGCATATCAAGCTGCTTTTCAAACGCCGTGACGATCGTGCCCATCATGCTCTCCACGCGCTGCATCGTATTGTCGATATTCTCGCCGCTCACGCCCTGCGCGCCCATGCGGTCGTAGGCGTTGAGCAGCTTGAGCGTGGTGGGAAGATAATAGTCCATGAATTTGCGGATCTGCGGCAGCTTTGCAGGGTCTGCCTTGACCTGCGCGAAGATTTTCGCGCTCAGATCCTCCAGCCGGTCGATATCGGCGGAGATCTGCTCGTCCTCGATCGACTCGTTGAGCCGCTTCATCTCCGCGATGGCGAGATTGCCGTCGCGGATCATCTTGTCAAGCTCGGCATTGCCGGTGGTCTCCTCCTTTTTCGGCGGGTCGGGCACGGTGACCTCGACCGTGCCGCAGACCGCGTTCATCAGGAAGAACACCGCCGCGGATGCCGCCGCCACCAAAAGGAACTGCGGCACACGGTAGAGCGGAAACAGCAGCGCGTAGAGCGCCCACGTCCCCGCCGCCGCGTAATAGGGCACGACGGACTTGCGTTTGACTGTCGCCAAAACGATCGCCTCCTGCTTTCAAAAATAATTCAACGGATACATGATATCACATCGCAGCCGTGTGGTCAAGCGAAGCGCGCGGGAAAGGGCGGCGTCCCGAACAGGACGCCGCCCTTCTGCGAAAGCTGCGGTTTTACTCGTTCCGGATCGCTTCGAGCGCGGAGATCTTGACCGCCTTGTTCGCCGGCTGATAGCCGGACACCAGGCCGACCATCACCGAGAACACCAGCGCAAAGAGCACCAGCTCCGGCTTGATGACGGACGTGCGTGTCACGCCCTCGCCGCCGATGAGTGCCTGCTTGATAAGCTCCCACGTCACGCCCCCGCCGCCGAACGCGCCGAACGAGAACAGGTTGATGATAACGGATATGATGAAACTGAAAATAAGCCCCAAAATACCGCCGAGCAGCCCGATGCTGCCCGCCTCCATGAGGAACATCGCGCGCACGTCGCGCACGTAGCAGCCGAGCGCCTTCATAATGCCGATCTCCTTCGTGCGCTCGGAGATGGACATGACCATGGTGTTCGTGATGCCGATCGCCGCGACCAGCAGCGAGATCGCACCGAGACCGCCGAGCATCAGCTCGATCTGACGGGTCTGCTTGTTCAGCTCATCGCGCCAGCTCTGCATGGAATAGGTACTGTAGCCGAGATTCTTGATCTCCTGCTCCACATCCGTCACCGCGTCAAGGCTCTCTGCCTTGACGTTGATGCTCGAATACTCGAACTTCGTGTCGGTGCTGCCCGTCAGGTCCTTGATGAGCGCCTTGAGCGCGTCGATGTCCATCATCACGCCGTCGCTCGTCTCATAGCCCTTGCCCTGATCGTACTTCAGCACACCGACGATCTTGAGGTCGACCTCATACGGTGTGGACTCGGTGCCGCTGCCGTCGTCGTAGGGCGTGAGCACCATCGTAACGTCCGTCTTGAGCGGGTCGAAGAACGGGTCGGGAACATTGCTCTCATCAAGGTTGCCGTTTTCGTCCCAGACGTAGCGGCTGACGTAGTTGCGCCCCTCCGGCATGAGGGAATCGAAGAAGTCATAGGCAAAATACTGCCCCACGACCACCTCGTCGCTGCTCTCCGGATACCGCCCGCTCACGACCTCAAAGCCCATATCGTCGAGCGCGCTCACGTCGATGCCGACGAGCGTCCCCCAATCGGCGGTATAGCGGCCGCCGATGCCCGCCTTGAAAGACGCGCTGTAATTGTTCAGGCTCGCCTTGGGCATGACAGCCTTGACGCCCGCGATCTCGTGGAAGCTCTTCACCGCATCGTCGTTGAGTTTGGCGGTATTGCTCGAGCCATCCTGACTGTAGCCTTGGTAGACCTCGATGATCGTCAGATCGCCCATACCCTCGAGCATCTTGTCGTTCGACTCCTGCATACCCGCGCCGATGGAGACCATGACGATGATGGACGTGCAGCCGATGAAAACGCCCAACACAGTCAGGATCGTGCGTCCCTTGCGCCGCGACAGGCTATCGAAGCACATTTTGAGAATATCGGAGAATTTCATTTTACCTGCTCCTCAGCACCTGCGCCGACGCCCGCTTCGCTCTCCGCGGGAGAGGTCTCCTTCGCGGCTTCCTCCTCGTCCCACTTATCCCACATTTCCTGCTCAGCCTTCTGCTTTGCCTTCTTCTTGCGGGCGCGGAGCACGATCAGCACGACGATGGCTGCGACGACCAGCGCGATGATGACGTACTTCCACGGGAAGGTGCTCGTCGGCTCGGGATCGATGGGCTCGTCAGGATCAACGGGGTCGATGGGCTCATAGGCCATGGCCTCGACGCTCGTTTCAAACACGCGCTCCTTGACGTTGCCGTTAGAATCCTCGTAAGTAATGGTGATCTTGACCGCGTTCTCGCCCTCGTTGTACGGGGTCACGGCAAAGGCGATGGTGCCGTTCTTGCCGCCCTCGATGGTGCCGATACGCTGGTAAGCCGTGGACGAATCCACATCGCCGGAGATGGTCGCCTCCACGTTGCTGACGGCGCTCTTACCCTTGTTGACGTAGCTCATCGTCAGGCTCGTCTCCTCGCCTACCGTACCGACATAGGCGCTCGTCGGGTCGGAAAGCTCAAAGCGGTCGGGCTGATAGAGCGGCACATTGAGCGTGAGATTCGCAGAGCCGGTCTTGCGCGCGCCCTGATCGACATACTCGTAGCTGACGGAGATCGTGACCGGCTGCGCGGCGGAGCTGATGATCTGCGCCGCCTTCATCGGCACGGTCACGCTCTTGCCGCCGCCCGCGGCAACGGAGTCAAAGTAAAACGTATTGGTCGAGCCGTTGAGCATCAGGTCGGTGCCGCCGTTGACGGTGACCATGACGTTCTCGATCGCAAGCGTCTTGCTCGTATTGGTGAAGGTGAAGCTCAGGTTCGCGCTCGAGCCCGCCGCGATAGACGAGCCGCCGTAGTTATATTTGGTCAGAATAACGACGGGCGTCGGGCTTGCCACGTCGCTGCTCTGCGTGTCCTTCGAGACGTTGGAGAGCACGCTCACGCTGCCGCTGGCGCTGCCGCCGGTGAGCGACGTGCCGTTGTCATAGTAGAACGACAGGCTCGCGTCGAGCGTCTGCATCTGGGATTCGATCTTGTCGGGCGCTTTGACCGTGACCGTGACCTGCGTACCGCGCCCCGCGCGGATATCGTCGAGCACATAGTCGCTCTGCCCGTCGAGCAGCATCAGAGAGCCCGAGGACTTGACGCTCAGGATCGGGTCACGCATCGCGGTCGTGCCCGCGTTCTCCACGTAGATGGTGACGTAGCGCGTCTCGCCCGCGGAGATGGCGCTCGCCATACCGTCGGAGCTGAAGACGGCGCGCGGCGCGGGGATCACCTCGGCGTCCTCTTCCTTCGGCTCGGTATAGGGTACGCACTCGCGGATCGTCAGGCTCTCGTCCTGATAGCCGCCGCCAGAGCCATCAGGACCAGTATAGTAAATCGAAAAAACGAGGGACTTGCCATCGCCGGCGTAAGTAAGCCCGTTTAAATGGACAATATACGTCTTATTATCCGTCTCCTTAGAAACAGATGCATAAGTCGTACTATTGCCCTGAAAGCTGTCAAGCCCGCGAATGATCGTGATATCGCTGGTCTGCCCGTCCGTGCGGTAAAGGTAGACTTTCACATCCACGATGTCTCCAGTTTCAATGGAGGAACGGCTGACGTCGTAGCCGGTGACCATAAAGGGATTGCTGCTGTTCTTATTCTCGTCCGCTCTGGCGACATTCATCGGCACCGCCGCCGCGCACAGCAGCAGGGCAAGGCAGAGCGAGAGCAGGGATCTTGAAATGCGTTTCATAGTTGATTTCCTCCGTTATTCGATGTAGGGTGCGGCGTCGATCTCCGCCTTGACCTGATTTTTTACGTCGCTGACGATCGCGCCGTCGATCAGCGTGACGATGCGGTCGGCATACTCGGTCATCTCCGGATCATGGGAGACGAGCACGATGGTCTGATGGAAACGCTTGGCAAAGCTGCGGATCATGTGCATAACCTCTTTGGTGGTCTTTGAGTCGAGGTTCCCTGTCGGCTCGTCGGCAAAGACGACCTCCGGGTGCGTGACAAACGCGCGGGCGATACCCACGCGCTGCTGCTGCCCGCCGGACATCTGGTTGGGGAAGTGGTCCATGCGCTCCTTCAGTCCCACGCGGCAGAGCATTTTCTTCGCCTCGACCATGCGCACCGCAGGATCGACGCCCTTGAACATCAGCGGCAGGGCGACGTTCTCCGCCGCCGTCAGCTCCGGCAGCAGATTGTAGGACTGGAAGACAAAGCCGATGTGCTTCTGCCGAAAGGCGGCGAGCTGGTTCTCGTTGAGCTGCGAGATCGGCACCCCGCCGATGCGCACGATGCCGCGCGTCGGCTTTTCAAGCCCCGCCAGCTGGTTGAGCAGCGTTGACTTTCCGCTGCCCGACGTGCCGAAAATGCAGCAGACCTCGCCGCGCGCGATATCCAGATTGATGTTGTGCAGCGCAACGACGTGCTCCTGTCCCATCATGTAGACCTTTCGGAGCTTGCGCACCGAAATGACAGGCGTCTGGTTGGTTTCCATCACAGAATTCTCCTTATTTTAACGCTCGGGTCTGAGTATATATCATTTCTATGAACAAGTCGTTACAAACAGCAACCGTTCGGCTACAATTTGGTTACAAATCGGTTAAGATTTGCTTAAATCCGACGTGTGCGAAGCCGGACAACTGAGTAGACGAAATAAATCGAAAAAAGTTTCACGGAACGCGGAAAAGACGGCGGGACGCTCTCCCGCCGCCTTTTGCAAACAGTTCTCAGCCCTCCATCGGCACGACGTAGACCGTCATGCTCTCTCCGCTGGTGTCGATGCTCTGCGTGTCGTCGAGCATCTGCGTCAGCTCCTTGTCCGCATAGAGCAGGCAGCCCGTGCTGTTGACAAACGTAATGTAAGTACCGCGCTTGACGGAAATTTCCTGCGTTTCCTCGTTCGCCGCGCCGGGGGCGCAGATAAACGTCAGATCGCAGGCGTCCGCCGCGCCGGTCGGGAGCAGGACCTCGCCCAGCACCTCGTGCTCGGGCGCGTAGGTCTCGTCGTAGCTCCAGTTATAGAGCGTGGTGCCGAGCGCGGACTTCTCTCCGTTCTCGTCCGTGCTGTAGTCGGTCACGGACATCGCCAGCAGTTCGTCCGTCGCGGGGTCGGTGTAGTAGAGGGTGGTGGAGAAGTACCCCTCCACGCCGGTATAGGTCGTGGTGGTCGAGCTCACGATCGCCCCGTCCTGCACGCTCTGCTCGTCGAGGGTCTCCTCATCGCCGTTCCCAGCGCTGGCAGAGGGAAGCATCGCCTGAATGTAGCTCTCATACTCGCCGCTCGGATAGCAGTTCAGGCTCGCATCGCCGCTGCTCGCCATGCGCGCAGCATACACCGCGCCGTTCGCCTGACCCCACATCTCGTCCTGCCCCGCGCCGCTGTTTTCGGTGTACTGATAGTGCGACCAGCACACGAGCTTTCCGTCCGCATCGCGCGTGTACTGCAGCTTGGCGGTGTAAGTCTCGTTGCCGTCGCCGTCGGTGCCCTGTATGCTCACGGTCACGGTATCGTGTTTTTCGAGCAGCGCCAGCGGAGCGTTGACCTCGCGCACCCTGTCGAGCGAAAACTCCGCCGTGCTGTCCTCACTATTCTGTCCGCTGTTTTCCGCCGTGTCGTCCTTGCTCCCACCGGCGCAGCCGGCAAGCAGGCTGAGGACACACAGCGCACCGATGCTTGCTTTCTTCCAATTCTTCATTTCGGTTATCTCCTTTATCTCGAACGATTTTTCGGGCGGCGCGGCGGAGATCCGCCGCGCACACCGCCGTCTATGCGGGGCTTTTTTCGTTCCGCATAACACTTAGACGGCGCGTTCGCAAAAAAGTTGCGCGCCAGCCGCGCGCTTATAATTTTTTTAAGAGACTTGCCCCTTTCGGCAAAAAGACCGCTTCCCCGCAGGGAAACGGTCTTTCGTTCGTTACGGCTCCTGCGCCTCCGGCTCGCCGTAGACGATGGTGTTGAGATCGGGCGCGTTCTCGCCCTCGACCATGAACTGCACCCGTTCCACGCCGCTGAGCGAGCACAGCGAGCGCACGAGCGAATCGAGCAGAAGCTCCCGCCGCGTCCCATTCTGCGGGAGCGCCGCGTCCTTCGGCAGATTCAGGTAGCACACGCCGTCCTCAATGCGCGAGGAGAGCACGGAGAAGTCCTCCGGCAGCAGCGCGCTGAGCGTATCGTCCTCCGGTCCCTGCGCGAGCGCCTCCAGCAGAGCGCTCACGCGCGTCTGCCCCTCGTAGAGCGCCAGCGTCTGCTGCTCGGCGCGCAGCGCGCCGGTCTGCGTGTCAAGGAAGTAGAGCTGCACCGTGATCGGACGCAGACCGCTCTCGCGGCTCGACAGCAGCGTATCCGCCGCCAGCAGTACCTGCGTTTTGCGATAGGGCAGCTCCCGCCCGTTCGCCGTGATGCTCACGGCGTTGACGCCCGGAAGCTGCGTCAGCGTCAGCGTTACGCAGTAGTCGGCGAGCGAGAGGTCGATGCCCGAGAGCCTGCCGTACTGCGCGCTGAAATCGAGCTGCGCGCGGCGCCCCGCGATCGTCAGCGATTGCAGCGTCGTCCCCTCCGGGACGGGCGAGCGGAGCGAGGTCTCCTGCGGGTCGCTGAGCAGCTGCTCGACGAGCGCACGGGCACATTCCTCGACCTCCATCGTCTCGTCCGGCACGTAGCGCTCACTCCGCGCGGCGATGGCGTCGCCGCCGGAAACGCCCGGCTCGGCAAGGAAATACAGCTCATAGCCGCTCTCGTCCGCCTCCTGCGCGTGTTCCGCACAGGAGCAAAGCGCCAGCAGCGCCGCCAGCGCCGATAAAAGAAGAAGATATCTCCGTTTCATTCCTCTCCTCCCTCTCCGCAGCGCGGCAGGCACACTGCGAATACCGTTCCCCCGCCTCCGCGCGCTCTCACCTCAATGCTCCCGCCGCGGCGGCGCACCGTATCGGCGACGATGGACAGCCCCAGCCCCGTGCCGCCCGCGGCACGCGAG
The DNA here is from genome assembly GCA_963612845.1 of Alistipes onderdonkii. Classification (GTDB taxonomy): domain Bacteria; phylum Bacillota; class Clostridia; order Oscillospirales; family Oscillospiraceae; genus Hominicoprocola. The sequence continues at coordinate 4,983 of CAVDWO010000035.1, read as the reverse complement.
CGCATCTTATCCACGCGGTAGAAGCGGTCGAAAATGCGCGGCATATCCTCCTCCGGGATCCCGATGCCGTTGTCGCTGACGGTGAGCAGGCAGTTCTCCTCGTCCCCCGCGAGCGCGATGCGCACGAATCCGCCGGGGCGGTTGTACTTGATGGCATTTTCCGTCAGGTTATAGACGATCTCGTGCAGCTCGTCCTCGCCGATGAGCGTGCGCCCCTCGCGGCGGATCTCATAGGAAAGCTCCACCTGCTTTTCCTCCGCCACGAGGCGCAGCAGCCGCACCACGCGCCCGATCACCGGCGCAATATCGACCAGCTCCGCCTCGGGCAGCGCGCCGCTGTCCAGCCGCGTCAGGCGCAGGAGATTTTCCGTGATGCGCGCGAGCCGCTCGGATTCCTGCTCGATGTCGCCGACGAACTCGCGCACGGTACGCGCGTCCATATCCTCGGTCTGCAAAATGGAGTCGGACAGGAGCCTGATGCCCGCCAGCGGCGTTTTCAGCTCGTGGCTCGCGTCGGAGACGAAGCGGCGGCGGGCATCCTCCGTCGTCTGCAAGCGGTCCGCCATGGAGTTGAACTCCTCGGCAAGCTCTCGGATCTCGTCGCGTCCGCCGACCTCGGCGCGGTGGCTGTACGAGCCCTCGCGCATCTGCCGGATCGCGTCGGTCAGCACGCCGAAGCGCCTCGTCAACACGCGGGAGAGCAGCAGGCTCAGCCCGACGGCAAAGACCGTGACGACCGCCGAAATGGTCAGCAGGTTCCGCTGGAGCGACAGCAGCAGCTCCGCCTGCTCGGTATCGTATTCGTAGGCGTAGACCGCGCCGATGGTCTGGCTGTGGTAAACGACGGGCGAAGCCGCGCGGCTTTTGAAGGCATTCTCCGAAAATTCGGAATAGAAGACCACCTCGCCGCGCAGCGCCTGCACGACCTCGGTATAGAGCGCGCAGCGGCCGATTGCCCCGTCGGTCTCGCGCGTATCGTAGAGCACGCGGCCCGACGCGTCGGTAACGAGCACACGGGAGATCCCCGTCTCCTCCACGAGCGTCATCGCGCCGGCGACATTCTCCTCGTTCAGCTCCTCCAGCCCCGCCAGCGCCGTCACCATGACCGAAACGCTGCTTTGCAGCGAGCTTTGCTTGGAGCGGAAGGTCAGGTTTTCCGACTCGACGAGCGGATAGGTGTTAAGCAGGAGCAGCACGCCGAGAATGATGGCGATATAGCTGAAGCTGAATTTACTTTGCAGGCTCACGCCCTTCTTTCGCATCGCGCCGCCCCTCCTTTCCCGTTCTTTCTTCTTTCGTTCAGCCCTTGAGATAGTAGCCCACGCCCCACTTGGTCAGGATATACTGCGGCGCGGCGGGATTTTCCTCCAGCTTTTCGCGCAGACGGCGGATATGCACGTCCACCGTGCGGTAATCTCCGGCGTAGGTATAGCCCCAGACGAGATCCATCAGATTCTCGCGGGAGTAGACGCGCCGCGGGTTTTTCACCAGCAGCTCCATGAGGTCGTACTCCTTGGCGGTCAGCTCGACGACCTCGCCGCCGCGCAGCGCCACACGCTGCTCGGGATCGAGCGTGATGCCTCCGGCGCTCAGCAGTGCGCCGTGCTGCGCCCCCTCCTGCTGTGCCGCGGCGTTCGCGCGGCGCAGCAGCGCGCGGATCCGCGCCTTGAGCTCGAGGATATTAAAGGGCTTTGTGATATAATCGTCCGCGCCGGACTCAAGCCCGATGATCTTATCGGCGTCTTCGCCGCGCGCGGTGAGCATGATAACGGGCACGTTGGAAAATTCACGGATTTTCATGCAGGCGGTCAGTCCGTCCACTTGCGGCATCATCAGGTCGAGAATGATGAGGTCGAACCCGCCGGTCCTTGCCAGTTCGACTGCGGCAGCACCGTCGTAAGCGGTCTCGACCGTGTAGCCCTCGTTCTCCAGATTGAATTTTACGCCCTTGACAAGCAGCTGCTCGTCGTCAACGACCAGTATCTTCATCGTCCGTCTCCTCCGTGAATATGATCTGCGCGCGGAATCCCTCGAGCTTCTTTTCTCCGATACCCTTGACGCCCAGCATGTCCTCCGCCGACATGAACGCGCCGTACTCGGTGCGGTAGTCGATGATTGCCTGCGCCAGCACGGGACCGATGCCCGGGAGCGTGTCCAGCTCCTCAAGCGAGGCGGTGTTGACGTTGACGGGCACGCGCGTCGGCGCGGTGGGCTCGTCCGTCTCGCTCTGCACGCTCACAGTGCAGCCGCTGTGCGCCGTTCCCTCGTAAGCCGTCCCATACAGGAAAGTAAGCGAAGCGGCGAAGATGATCGTCAGCGCGGCAAGTGCGAAATAAACGCCGCAGAGCTTGTTCTTTTTTTCCTGTCGTTCCACAGTTGCGCTCTCCCGTCTTTTTTGCTATACTGGTGTCGAAATGGGGCGGATCGCGCGTCCGCCCGTCGATCTTTCTTTTTATTGTAACACACAGCGAGGTATATTTCTATGAAAAAACGCCGTCTTTTGTCACTTTTTTTATCTTTTGTCCTGCTTGTCCCGCTGCTGGGGGTCTTGAACGCCCGCGCCTACGAGGATATCGACATCGACGCGCGCGCCGCGCTGCTCATTGAAGCCGACACGGGCGAGGTGCTTTACGAGAAGAACGCCCATCAGGAGAACTATCCCGCGTCCCTGACGAAGATCATGGTCGCGCTGCTGGTGTTCGAGGCGATCGACGAGGGCAGGCTCTCCCTCTCCGACGAGATCACTGCGAGCGAGACCGCCATGGCCGGACTTTCCAGCGACGGCAGCACAGCCAACATCAAAGCCGGCGAAACGCTGACGGTCGAGCAGCTGCTCTACTGTATGCTCGTCGTCTCCGCGAACGAGGCGTGCAACATTCTTGCCGAGGCGATCGACGGCACGGTGGCGGATTTCATCGTCCGCATGAACACGCGTGCATCGGAGCTTGGCTGCGAGCACACGCATTTTGTCAATGCCTCCGGCCTGCACGATCCGCAGCATTACACGACCGCGTGGGATCTCTATCTCATCACCTGCGAAGCGCTCAAGCACGAGAAGTTCATGGAGATCTGCAACTCCAAGAGCTATACCGTCCCCGCCACCAACCTGACCGACAAGCCCCGCGAGCTGCACACGACCAACTATCTCATCTCCAACTGGCGCGCCCGCGGCTATGTCTACAGCGACGCGCAGGGCATCAAGACCGGCTCGACGCCCGAGGCGGGCTACTGTCTCGTCTCGTCGGCGCTGCGCGGCAGCCGCCACCTCATCAGCGTGGTGCTCGGTGCGGAGCGCGTAACGCTCGAGGACGGCGTGACGATCCAGACGCGCAGCTTTTCTGAGACGACGCGCCTTTTCGACTGGGGCTTCAATAACTTCGTCCGGCGGGATATTCTCTCCTCCGACGAGCCGATCCAGGAGGTACCCGTCGCGCTCTCAAGCGAGACGAATTATGTCGTCGCCCACGCCGCCGAGAACCTTTCCTGCCTGCTGCCGGATAACGTGGAGCCCGAAATGCTCGAGCGCACCGTCGCACTGACGAATGAAACGGTGGACGCGCCCATCGCCGCAGGCGACGTGCTCGGCACACTGACGCTCTCCTACAACGGCACGGTTTACGGCGAGACGGAGCTGCTCGCGCTCAGCGACGTGTCGGCTTCGTGGTTCCTCACGGCACAGCGTGACGTGCTCGACTTCTTCTCCCAGACGTGGGTAAAGCTCACGCTGCTGGCGCTCGTGCTGCTGATCGCCGCGCTGGTGGTGTACGTCACCGTCTTCTCCCGTCGGCGCCGCTACGGACGGCGCCGACGCACCGGAAGTGCGCACGGCGGCTACCGCGGGCGCAGGAAATGACAAAAATGCAGACAGGTGGGATGTCCCGCGGGACGCCCCACCTGCTTCTTTTCCGCGCTCAGCCCAGCGCCGTCACCTGCCCGCCCTGCGGGAACTCCACGAAGCGGATCGAATAGAGATCCGCCGTGATGTAGGCGCTGCGGTCGGAGTGAAAGATCGTAATGTAGTCGTTTCCCACCTCGCGCAGCGTCCCCGCCGCGATCACCGTGTTCTGCGAACCGACCAGAAAGCTCACGATCACCTCGCGTCCGATATTGCGCGCCAGCATTCCCTTCCACGAATTGTAGACCATCTGGTCGACGGTCTGCACCTCCTCGATCTTATCCGGCGTCGGCTGGAACTGCCCCTGCTCCTGCGGCAGGAGCGATGCGCTCCCCGCGCCGGAGGACGCGCCGATCATCTGCTCGTAGCTGCGGCTGGCAGCGCTGTCGTTGGCGCTGCCGCTCTGCTGTGCGTCCGCCATCGCAGGCACGGCAGTCATCTGCTCGTACAGGCACGGTCTGCTTTTCCCCAGCTGGATCATAACCCTCTCCCTTTCCCGAACTTGCTGTTTTTCCTCTCAGGTTTCGTAATATGCCGCGGTGGGGTCGTAAAAGCAGTGGTCGCCGACCCGCAGCGTGAAAACGCCCACGGACGAGGGGAAATTCTCGCGGCACACGCTGGAAAAGGGGTTGAAGAACCACAGCGCTTCCCCCAGTCCTGCCAGCCGGTTGCCCGCGATCGCCCAGTCGGCGATCTCATAGTGGACGTCCGTCGGGCGCATATTGTAAATGTTCTGCGGATTGTAGCTGCCGTTCTCCGTCTCGCTCGCGCAGACGAACTGCCCCTCCTGAAAGATGATATTCCGGATGCTGCCCTGCCCGACACGGGCGTACTCCCCGCCCGCGGCGTGCACGCGGTTCATCACGACGCTTGCCACCGCCTTCATTCCGTTCTCTCCCTCGCCGCCCGCCTCGCACTCGATCAGCCTTGCGAGCAGCTCGCGGTCTGAATACGCCATATCGCCCCTCCCCCCGTCTTTTCTTCCCTGCCAGCCTATGCGCGGGGCGGGCAAAACGTCCCTCGGTGGCTGTGCCGCGCCGAGGAAAGAGAAGTCAAGGTCGGAGTTGTTATGCAGCTTGCAGTAGATC
>CAVDWO010000034.1:0-13294 GCA_963612845.1 Alistipes onderdonkii | reverse complement strand
GCCGCGGCGCTCGAGATAATTGACCATCAGGTCGGAAACAAGCTTTTTACTCATAGTCTTTTCCCTCTGTTTATAAAAATTACAGGATCGGCATTTTGCATTGCGTTTCCTATCGCTGCGTTCACCTTATCCCCGCCGCGTGGAAAAGTCAAAGTCACATTCGTGAAGTCTGCTATCAGAAAAAATGATAGCATTGCCCGTACCGCTATGCATTTTTCTAATGCAGACTTCATCGAAATGAATTGGACAATTCGAGCTGCCGGCGGTACGGTAGGGGCAAATCAAAGGAAAGAAGGCGCTCCTATGACAGAAGCTCAGAGAAAATCGCTTGCGGTCACCGCCTGCCGGGTACGCATGAACATTCTAACGGCTACCCACGCCGCACGTTCCGGACATCCCGGCGGCAGCCTGTCCGCCGCAGACCTGTTCACCTATCTGTATTTCAGAGAGCTGAACGTGAAGCCGGACGATCCCCATTGGGCGGGGCGGGACCGCTTCGTCCTGTCCAAGGGACACACCGCTCCCGGACTCTACGCCGCGCTGGCGCTCCGTGGATTCTTTCCGCAGGAGGAGCTTCTCACCCTGCGGCACGTCGGCAGCCGTCTTCAGGGGCACCCCAACATGAACACCACCCCCGGCGTGGATATGTCCACGGGCTCTCTCGGGCAGGGGATCTCCGCCGCCTGCGGCATGGCGCTGACAGCCAAGCTTACGGGCAATCCCGTCAGGGTCTATGCCCTGCTGGGGGACGGCGAGCTTCAGGAGGGACAGCCCTGGGAGGCGTTTATGTTCGCCCACCATTATAAGCTGGACGATCTGTGCGTCATCATCGATAACAACCGTCTCCAGATCGACGGTCCTGTGGAGGAGGTCATGAGCGTCTCCCCCATTCCCGAGAAGCTGCGCGCCTTCGGCTTTGAGACGGCGGAGATCGACGGGCATGACTTCGATCAGATGGAGACGGCTTTCGCAAGGGCAAGACAGACAAAGGGAAAGCCGTTCGCCATCGTCATGTCCACCGTCAAGGGGAAGGGCGTTTCCTTCATGGAGGACGCGGTGGGCTGGCACGGCAAAGCGCCGAACGACGAGGAATATGCGTGTGCCATGGCGGAACTGACGGCACGCCTGACGGAACTGGAGGGAGCGTAACATGGATACGACGAAAAGGATCGCCACACGCGACAGCTACGGTGCGGCGCTGATCCAGCTGGGCCGTGAGCACGAGGATCTGATAGTGTTCGACGCCGACCTGTCCGCCGCCACCAAGACCGCTATGTTCAAAAAGGAATTTCCCGCCCGGCACATCGACTGCGGCATCGCGGAGGCGGATATGATGTGCGCCGCCGCCGGCGCCGCTGCCATGGGGCTCGTCCCCTTCGTCTCCAGCTTTGCCATGTTTGCCGCGGGGCGGGCTTACGAGCAGATACGGAACTCCATCGCCTACCCCCGCCTGAACGTGAAGATCGGCGCTACGCACGGTGGGCTGTCCGTAGGCGAGGACGGCGCCTCCCACCAGTGCTGCGAGGACTTTGCCCTCATGCGCGCGATCCCCGGCATGGTGGTGCTGTGTCCCGCCGACGACGTGGAAGCCCGCGCTGCCGTCCGCGCGGCGTATGCCCACGCTGGGCCGGTCTATCTCCGCTTCGGCAGGCTCCCCGTCCCGGTCATTCATGGGGAGGACTATTCCTTCCGGATCGGCAGGGGCGAGATCCTGCGGGACGGGACCGACGTCGCCATCATCGCGACCGGGCTGATGACCGCCGAGGCGCTGACAGCGTGGGAGATGCTAAAGGCGCAGGGGATCCACGCCCGCGTCATCAATATGGCGTCCATCAAGCCGCTGGATGAGCAGCTGGTGCTGGATGCTGCGCGGGACTGCGGCGGGGTAGTCACCTGCGAGGAACATTCCGTTGTGGGCGGGCTGGGAGAAGCGGTGGCTTCCCTCCTCGGGGAAAAATGCCCCACCCCCATCTGCCGCATCGGCGTCAACGACGAGTTCGGCTTCTCGGGTCCCGGCGCCGAGCTGCTGCGCATATTCGGTCTGTCCGCCGAACACATCGCGGACGCAGCCGGACGTCTTGCCCGAAAATAATGAGCAAAGGAGAGATCACGATGAACACGATCAAGCGGATCGGTATTCTCACAAGCGGCGGCGACGCCCCCGGAATGAACGCCGCCGTCCGCGCCGTCGTCCGGACGGCGGTCAACCGTGGGATCGAATGCGTCGGCATTCGCCGCGGCTGGGACGGGCTGATCAAGGGCGACTGCTTCCCCATGGACAGCAACAGCGTGGGGCATATTTTAGACAGGGGCGGCACGATCCTGTACACCGCCCGCAGCGCGGAATTCATGACGCCGGAGGGTCGGCAAAAGGCTTTGGAAACCTGCAGGCGGCTTGGCTTGGACGGGATCGCCGCCATCGGCGGCGATGGGACCTTCCGCGGCGCGCTGGAGCTGTCGCGGCTCGGCGTGACCGTTGCCGGCATTCCCGCCACCATCGACAACGACGTGGGCTGCTCGGAGTATACCATCGGCTTCGACACCGCCTGCAATACCGCTGTCACCTGCATTGACAAGCTGCGGGATACCATGCAGTCCCATGAGCGCTGCTCGCTGGTGGAGGTCATGGGACGGCGCGCGGGCTTCCTCGCCCTGTATGTCGGCATCGCGGTGGGGGCGACGGCTGTCCTGATCCCCGAGCGAGAGTTTGATTTTCAGCGGGACGTGGCGGAGCGTATTCGGGAATCCTGTATGGCAAAGAACACCCACTTTATGATCGTCGTGGCGGAGGGCGCGGGCAGCGCCTATGAGATCGGCAAGCGTATCCGCGGCGAACTGGGCATCGACCCCCGCGTTACCGTTCTGGGGCATATCCAGCGCGGCGGCTCGCCCAGCGCCCGTGACCGCGAGATCGCCACGCGCATGGGCTTCGCCGCTGTGAACGCCATGGCGGACGGATGCGGGAACTGCATCATCGCCATGGCGGACGGGCGCTTGACGGAGATCCCCATCGAGCAGGCGCTCGCTCAGGTCAAGCGCCTGCAAATGGACCGGTATCAGGTGATGGAGACCATGCACAACCAGCCGTCGCCGCTCTGAATAGAAAGCACTCCCCGGAGCAATGCTCTGGGGAGTGCTCTGCTTTTATTATGCGTAATCCGTCCATTCCTTTGCGAATCTGACCGCAGCCTCCACCAGCGGGGACGCCGCGTCCTGCCGCCATGCCGCGCCGACCTCCTTGACGATCCTCTCCCGCAGGGACAGCTCCACGATGCCGTCCAGCAAGTGGGAACGGAACTCCTCCGAGGGGAGCAGCGCCACGCCCAGTCCGCCCTGCACCATATACATACCCGTGGTCGGGCTGCCGGAGCGGCAGACGATGTTGGGCTCAAAGCCCGCCTCGCGGCAGGCTTGCAGGCACAGCTCCGCCGCCACCTGCCCCGTTTGATGGAAGATGAAGCGTTCGTCCCGCAGCTCCGAAAGGCTAACCTGCTGCCGTTTGGCAAGCGGGTGATCGTCGGGCACCGCCAGATGGTAGGTGTCCTCCCCCAGCTTGACGAATTCCAGGCTGGCGGGCAGTCCGGAGGGCGGGCGGTTCAGGAACGCCGCGTCGATCTTCCGCTCCACGAGCTGCTGCACCAGATTGAGCGTGCCGCCCTGCACGATATTCACCGAGATATCCGGATAGCTGCCGCAGAAAGCGGAGAGCAGCCCGCCGAAGTTGATGCACTGAAGGCTCGTGATGATGCCGAGGTTCAGCGTGCCGCGGCGCAGACCGGCGTAAAGGGACATCTCGCTCTCCAGCGCTTCGGAGCGCTGGAGGATCTCTCTTGCGCGGTGGACGAACTCCCGCCCCGCCTCCGTCAACGCCGCACCCTTGGAGCTGCGGGAAAAAAGCGTCACGCCCAGCTCCTTCTCCAGCTTGGAGATCTGCTGGGACAGGGCGGGCTGCCCTACGTGGCAGTCCTGCGCGGCGAGGGAAAAGTTTTCATGCTCCGCCACTGCCAATACATAACGCATGGTATATAGATCCACAGGCGTCCCCTCCGTCCACAGATTTTGTCGGAGCAATTATCGCACGCGCCCGCCCTCCTGTCAAGAAGGTTGACCGATTTGCTATCATTTTTTGTGATACCTCCCGTCAGCAACTGGAATTGGACAGCCGCGCGGGGCGGGCGTATGGTATAGACATAGTCGGAAACCAAGCAAAAAAGAAAGGAATGAGCATGGTGAATCACTTCTATTTTACCGATAAAGACGTGAAGCGGCTGGAAGAACAGACCGTGCAGATCCGCGAGGACATCATCTCCATGATCCACGCCGCGGGAGCCGGACATCCGGGCGGCTCCCTCTCCGCGGTGGAGATGGTCACGGCGCTTTACTTCCATGTGATGAACATTGATCCCCAAAATCCCAGATGGCAGGACCGGGACCGCTTCATTCTCTCCAAGGGACATTCCTGCCCCGTTCTGTACGCCTGTCTTGCCCGCCGGGGCTACTTCGACCCCGAGCATCTCAAGACCCTGCGCCGGTATCACTCCATTCTTCAGGGGCACCCCGACATGAACAAGACCCCCGGCGTGGATATGACCGCCGGCTCTCTGGGAAACGGTCTGTCCGTGGGCGTAGGCATGGCACTGTCCGCAAAGCTGCATCATCAGGACTACATGACCTATGTGCTGCTGGGCGACGGTGAGATTCAGGAGGGCATGGTCTGGGAAGCCGCCATGGCTGCGCATCACCACGGGCTGAAAAATCTGGTGGCGATCGTGGACTGCAACGGCGTCCAGATCAACGGCTGGGTCAACGACATCATGACCGTGGAGCCTCTGGGTGACAAATGGCGCGCCTTCGGCTGGAACGTGGTGGAATGTGACGGTCACAACATGAGAGACGTGCTCGTCGCCCTGCACACGGCGAAGACGATGCGCGCCCCCGCCGTCATTCTGATGCGCACCGTCAAGGGCAAGGGCGTGTCCTTCATGGAGGACGAGTCCAAGTGGCACGGGAGCGCGCCCGACGATGAGGAAATGGTAAAAGCGATCCGTGACATTCAGGAAGGCGGTGTGATATAATGGCGAAAACATTGGCAACGCGCATGGCATTCGGCAGCGAGCTGATCGAGATCGCAAAGACCAACGAGAGCTTCGTGGTCTGCAACGCCGACACCAAGACCTGCGGTCTTGAGAAGTTCGGCAAATATTTCCCCGAGCGGGAGTTTTCCTTCGGCATTGCCGAGCAGAATCTGGTGGGCGCCTCCGCCGGCCTTGCCGCCTGCGGGAACAAGGTGTTCCTTGCCACCTTCGCGGTGTTCGCCTCCATGCGCGCCTGCGAGCAGGTACGTACCTTCGTCTGCTACCCCAAGCTGAACGTCACCATCATCGGCACGCACGCCGGGCTTCAGGTGGGAGGCGACGGCGCGACCCACGCCGCCATCGAGGATGTGGCGATCATGCGCGCCTTCCCGAATATGACGGTCGTCCAGCCTGCCGACGCCGTGGCTGCCAAGGCGCTGGCGCACGCCGCCGTTGACTTTGAAGGTCCGCTGTACGTCCGCCTGCACCGCAACCCCGTGGCGGACCTGTACGATCCCGAGACCTATCACTTCGAGTGGGGCAAGGCAAACACCGTGGTGGACTACGGCTTCGACATGACTATGATCGTCTCCGGTATCCTGCTGAAGAAAGCGGTCGATGCCGCCTCTATCCTGAAAGAGCACGGCATCAACGTCCGCGTGCTGGATATGGCGACCATCAAGCCGCTGGACAGCGGCGCCGTCCTCAAGGCCGCCGCGGAGACGGGCGCCATCATGACGATCGAGGATCACACCGTTTTCGGCGGTCTGGGCAGCGCCGTGGCGGAGGTCGTCGTCCAAAATCACCCCGTCCCGATGGAGCTGGTGGGGATTCAGGACCGCTTTGGCGAGTCCGGCGACCCCGAGCTTATCTACCACGACCACGGTATGGACGTAGGCTCCATCGTGGCGAAGGCCAAGGCGCTGGTCGCGCGCAAGTGAGCGGCGCCGGGCGGGATATCTGACGGATAGGAGAGATCTTTATGCTGATCGGCTGCTGTGTCAATATGCTTCCTCGGGAGGACGGCGACGTCGGGGCGCGGTACGCGCCGGAGATCAAAGCCGCCGGGTATGATTACCTTGAGCTGCCCCTCGGACAGATCGCGGAGCAGAGCGGCGCGGCGTTTGACGAAATGCGCGCCTATCTGCGGGAGGTCGGTCTACCCGTGTACGCCTGCAACAGCTTCTTCGCCGCGGACATCAGGCTGGTGGGAGAGTCAGTGGACAAAAGCCGCGTGAGGGCGTTCTATCAAAAGGCGCTGGCGCGCGCTGGCGCTCTGGGCGCGCGGTACGCGGTGCTCGGCAGCCCGTGGGCGAAGGCGTGTCCGGAGGGCTTCCCCCGCGACAAAGCCTTCGAGCAGCTGGCAGAGTGGTGCCGGGAGATTGGGGACGAGGCGGAGCGGCAGGGCATCGTGATCGCTCTGGAGCCGAACAACCGCCGGGAGACCAACATGATCAACACCTTTGCGGACGCGGTGGCGCTCGCCAAAGCCGCAGACCGCCGCAGCGTCCGCTGCCTTCAGGACTATTACCACATGAGGGCGGAGCGGGACACGGCGGACAGTCTGCTTGCGTTCGGGGCGGACTATCTGGTACACAGCCACTTTGCCCGCTTCGCCGGGCGGGGCTTCCCCGCCTCCATGGCGGAGGACTCCTGCTATCAAGCCTATTTTGACGCGCTGAAAGCCGTCGGCTACCAAGGCGGCATCAGCATGGAGGGCTTTCCGCAAAACCGCGGGAGCTTTGCCGCGGAAGCGGCGGAAGCCTGCCGGTTCCTGAAAAACGCGACCCTGTAAATTTTGATCCACATTCAGTGAGAAAGGAAGATAGCCATGTCAGCTCCTCATGTTTGTATTCTTCAGACCAGCTTCGCCAAGCGCGAGGACACCGTCGCCTTCTTGAAGGAAAGAGTGCCCGGCGTGCGGGTGGAGTTCATCACCGACAGCACGCTGCTGCCGGACGTCCGCGCAAACGGCGGTCCCACGCAGGCGGTCATCGACCGAATGACGCTGTACGCCAAGGCTGCCGAGATCTCCGGTGCCGACCTGATCGTCAACTCCTGCTCCACCGTGGGCGAGGTGGCGGATATCTACGCCAAGGCGGTCAGTATCCCCGTGATGAAGATCGACCTGCCGATGGCAAAGGAGGCGGTCTCGCTCGGCACGAAGATCGCCCTCATCGCCACGGTGGAGACAACGCTCGGTCCCAGCCAGCGGCTCATCGAAAAGGTGGGCGCGGAGCAGGGGAAAAAGATGGAGTGTACGCAGTATCTCCAGAATCCCGCGTGGGACGCGCTCCAGGCGGGTCATCCCGAGGAGCACAACCGCATCCTTATGGAGAGCATCAGAAAGCTGGACAAGATGGGCTATGACGCGATCGTGATGGCGCAGGTGTCCATGCGCGCCCTGCTGCCCGAGCTGAAGGACGTCAAGACCCCGCTGCTGTGCAGCTTTTACTCCGGCTACGGCGCCGTGGCGGAAAAGCTCAACGAGATCGCCGGTCGCTGAAAGAATAAAAGAAGCCCGCTTTTCGAGCATTTTGCCGAAAAGCGGGCTTTTTCCTTTTCAGAGCGCATAGCCCCGGCTCCGAATCGCCCCGACCACCTGCTGCACATATTTCCGGCAGGTGTCGTGGTCCGGTGCCTCCACCATCACGCGCACGAGCGGCTCGGTGCCGGACTCGCGCACCAGGATCCGTCCTGTGTCGCCCAGCGCCTCCGCGACCTCCTTGACCGCCGCCTGCACCGCTTCGTCGTCCTGCGCGGCGCGCTTGTCGCTCACGCGGACGTTCTCCAGCACCTGCGGATAGATCTTCAGCGGCTCGGCGAGCTTGCTCATGGGCAGCTTCTTGGCGAGCATGACCTCCATCAGCTTCAGGCTGGTCAGAATACCGTCGCCGGTGCTCGCGTACTTGCTGAAGATGATGTGCCCGCTCTGCTCGCCGCCGATGCGGCAGCCGTTCTTTGCCATGTATTCGTAAACGTACTTATCGCCCACGGCGGTCTTGGCATAGCCGATGCCCTGCTCGTCCAGCGCCTTGTAAAGTCCGAAGTTGGACATCACGGTGGTGACGACCGTGTTCGTCAACAGCTTGCCGCGCTCTTTCATATAGCGGCCGTAGATATAGAGGATATGGTCGCCCGTGACGACGTTCCCCTTCTCGTCCACGCACAGGCAGCGGTCGGCGTCGCCGTCGTAGGCGAAGCCGACGTCCAGCCCCTTTTCAACCACCAGCTTCTGCAAACCCTCGATGTGGGTGGAGCCGGCGTCTTCGTTGATGTTGGTGCCGTTCGGCTGCGCGTTGATGACGCAGGTCTCCGCGCCCAGCGCGTCGAACACGCTCTTGGCGATGTTCCACGAGCTGCCGTTGGCGCAGTCCAGCCCGACCTTCAACCCCTTGAAGGAGTAAACGCCGAGGCTGATGAGATAGCCCATGTAGCGGTTGCGCCCCGCCACATAGTCCACGGTGCGGCCGATGCGTTCGCGTCGCGCGAAGGGCAGCTCCGCCCAGTTCTCGTCAAAGACACGGAGCTTTCCGTCGATGTAATCCTCGACCAGCAGCAGCGTTTCCTCCGGCATCTTCTCGCCGTGACGGTCGATGAGCTTGATGCCGTTGTCATAGTACGGGTTATGGCTGGCGGAGATCATAATGCCGCAGTCGAAGCCGTCCACGCGGGCGATATACGCCACGGACGGCGTGGTGGTGACGTGGAGCAGATAGGCGTCCGCGCCGGAGGCGGTCAGCCCCGCAACCAGGCTGTACTCGAACATATAGGAGCTGCGGCGCGTGTCCTTGCCGATAACGACGCGGGCAGGCTCGCTCTCGCCGCCGCGCGCGCGGAGCATATTGTAATACCAGCCCAGAAAACGCCCGACCTGATAGGCGTGGTCGGCGGTCAGCTTAACACCGGCTTCCCCGCGGAAGCCGTCGGTCCCAAAATATTTTCCCATAACTTCCTCTCCTTGCTCAAAGGGTGATGGATGAGCAGTCTCTCCTGTCTATTAAACCACGTTTCCGCGCGCTTTGCAATCTCTGCTTTGATTTTTCCGCCGCTCTTTTTCCGGCGGAACGCATTTCAGGTGCGATCTTCCCAAAAATCGGCAAAATTTAATATACTTTTTTCCATATTCATGCTACTATGGCAGTATCAGGTTCACAGGAGGGCAGCAATATGAAAAGGACCCCTCTCCGCGCGCTTTTGTGCGCGCTCCTCGCGTCTTTCGCGCTCACGACGCTCGCCTTTGCCGACTCGGGGCCCAAGCCCCAGCTCACCGTGCGCGTGAAGAACGCGCCGCAGGAGCCGTACTACCTCGACCTGCTCGCCGAGGGCGAATGGGACGCCGCCGACGGCTACGACGGCATCGAGTGGAGCTATTCCGACGAGGAAGCCGCCGCGCTCGATCAGGAGCTTTTGGCGCTCCTGCGCGCTTCCGTACCCGAGGGCTGGCACGCCTGCACCGCCGAGGGCTCGTTCGGCGCGCCGATGTATGGCGATCTCTACGCCGAGAGCACCGACGCGCTCGGCGATCCGCTGCATAGGTTTGGCTACCACGGCGTGCCGAGCGTCTACCGCATCATCATCGCCACCGAGTCCGGCAAGGTCTGGATCTCCGATACGCTTGAGCGCAAGGTGCTGCAATGCTCCGCGACGGTCGACTGGGCGGACGGCACGGCGGAGGCGGAGGAAACGACCGTCACCACCCCGCCGGTCTTTGTCGGCTATGTGCTGCAATTCCTCGCCACGCTCGTGCCGACGCTCGTGATTGAGGGCGTGCTGCTGCTCCTGTTCGGGTATTCGTGGAAGCGGAACTGGCGGGCGTTCCTGTTCGTCAACCTTGTCACGCAGGGGCTGCTCGCGCTCGCGTCCTCGCTGCTCACGATAGGCAACGGCGCAAGCTTCTGGAATTACTTCTTCTTTCTCATTCCCGCGGAGCTGGTCGTTCTGCTCGTTGAGCTGTATCTCTACGCCGGCCGCGGACTGCTCAAGGGGCAGAGCAAGCCGCGCGCCGCCGCGTATGCCGCCGCCGCCAATCTTTCCTCCGCCCTGCTCGGCTATTTTCTCGCCGTGCCGGTCTGGCAGTTCG
The DNA here is from genome assembly GCA_963612845.1 of Alistipes onderdonkii. GTDB lineage: Bacteria > Bacillota > Clostridia > Oscillospirales > Oscillospiraceae > Hominicoprocola. The sequence goes on along the minus strand of CAVDWO010000034.1, from coordinate 3,136 downwards.
TGGTCTCGATCTCCTGACTTGTCCGTACATAGAAGGGGCTTCCCGTCCGGGAACTACCGGTAAAAACCAAGACCAAAAACAAAGAAAATAGAGGCAGTTACCGAAGAAACGACCTCGACTGACAAAATCAAACAGACAGAAAGAAGCACGATTTGACACGGTTTTCAAATCGTGCTTTTTTCATGCCCGCAGGAGGTAATATCATGCTGCGTGAACCCATTATTTCAGACTATTTTTACGGCGATGAAGCCGAGCAGTTCAGTTACTTCCGCATCCCCCGCCTGCTGCTCACGAACCCGCGCTTCAAGGTGCTCTCCACCGACGCGAAGCTGCTGTACGGCATCCTGCTCGACCGCATGAGCTTATCCGCAAGGAACGGCTGGCATGACGAGGACGGGCGCGTTTACATCTACTACACCGCGGACGAGATCAAAACGGACATCGGCTGCGGGTACGACAAGGCATTGAAGCTCCTTGCCGAGCTGGACACGAAAAAGGGCGTCGGCCTGATCGAGCGCATCAAGCAGGGACAGGGCAAGCCGACCAAAATATACGTCCGCCGCTTTACGTCGCGCGAGCTGCCGGAAGAAGCGCCGCCCGCCGCCGATCCCGACCGAGATGCAGACCTCGATTTTTCCGACTTCCAGACCTCGGAAAAACCGATGTCAAGACCTCTGAAAAGCCGAGGTGCAGACCTCGAAAAATCCGATACAAGTTATCCTAATAGAAATAAACCTGAGTTTAGTTATCCTGATCCATCCATCCCTCCGCGGGAAATGGAGAGGGAACGATACGAGTGCAGAAAAGAGGTCATGGAACAGATCGGCTTTGCCGACCTGCAAAGGCGATACCCGTATGACGACGTTGACTGCCTGCTGGAGCTGATCGTGGACACGCTTTGCAGCACCGCCGCGACCATGCGGATCGGCGGCGACGTTCTCCCGTCCGGCGCGGTCAAGGAGCGATACCGGCGGTTGGAGGGGGAGCATATCGGCTACGTCATCGAGGGGATGCGGCAAACGACAACGCAGATACGGAACATAAGGGCTTATCTTCTCACGGCGCTTTACCATGCGCCGGTGACGATGGGCCCTTATTATTCTGCCGCCGCGCGGCATGACACCGGTTGAAAATGTGTCCCACCGTGGGACGCATTTTTAGCATAAATCGAAATCAGGAGGTATTAAAAAATGGCAACAGAACCCGGCAAAAACCTGCCGTTCGCGCAAGGTTATCGACCGCTCACGCACGAAATAACGGTCCGCCCGGCGGCACACAAAATTTCCTTATCCGTTTACGCAAGGTGCGCTTGCAATCGGCGCGGGAATATGTTACACTCATGTAATTAAAAAATTTGCCGGCATGGGCGGATCGGACGCGGGGTAACCCCGCGTCCCTTGCAGGGTACCCTGCAAGGATTGTCTTTGCCCGCGGCAGAAATAAAGGAGGAATTTGTATGAACGGGAAAATGAGGAAGGGAAGGCGTCTGCTCAGCCTGCTGCTGGCGCTGGCGCTCTGCCTGACGCTGATGCCCACGGCGGCGTTCGCGGCGGATACCTCCGCCGTCTATGTCAGCAGCACCGGCAACGACAGCACCGGCGACGGCTCAGATACCAGCCCCTACGCCACCATCAGCAAGGCGTATTCTGCGGTCGCAGACGGCGGCACGATTTATCTGCTGACCGATTTGGAGATTAGCGGAAACTACGCGAGTGGAGTATCCGCTGTGAATTTCAATATAGCTAAGGACGTAACGATAACATCAAGCGGCGAGAAAAAAACAATAAGCTCATCCTGTGGGCTTAATGTGAAAACAGCTCTATTCTTTGTGTCAAATGGGAGCGTCACCTTTACCGATATTATTCTTGATGGCTCAGGACAAACTTGCAACGACAAAAAAGACGTAGCAGATAATAGGTACTGCGGGGCGGTGTATGTCAGCAATGGCGCTGCCACCATCGGCAGCGGCGTAACGATACAGAACTTCAACTATGGCAGTGCTTGCCGAGGTAATTGGGATGGGTCTGCATTTGGCGGGCAGGCGGTGCTGTATGCCTATAACTCCGGCGCAAGGATCAACATCTTAAATGGCGCATTGATCACGAACTGCACGATCGAGGGCGGCAGTCCGTACAACCCCGCCGCCGTGGTACTCTGCGGCAGCGGCGGCACGGTCAATATGACCGGCGGCACGGTCACGGGCAACAGTCTCCAGACGGACGACACCTCCACTGACGGACCCTACAACGCCATCATGTGCGCCGGAATGTACGGCAATCCCCACTTGTGGATGACGAACGGCAAGGTCACCGGCAACACCATTGGCTACGGAGGTGCCGCCGTGTATATGCGCGGTGAGGCAAGCCAGTGCGACGTGCAGTTTGGCGATACCGCCTACGTCTATGACAACTATGTCAGCGGCACGAGCGGCGACCAGAGAAATATTTATCTGAAGAACAACAACAGCGGAAGCGAAAACAGCAACGTCTATGTGAAGCTGTGCAGCGCCTTGACCAAAGGTGCCAAGCTGGGCGTGTATGCCGAGATGATCGGCGTGGCTACCAAGGTCGCGCAGGGCGGCGGAATCAATGGCGGCTCCTACACCGCCACGGCTGCGGACACCACCTATTTCGTCTCCGACAAGGCGACGGACGCGGAGATCCTCTACTGCGGCGGCGACGAAGCCACTTGCGGCCTGTTACAGCACAGGACAGGCACATCGCACGAGAAGGCCATCTACCTCTCCGTCAGCCCTGAGGTCACGGCGACGAAAGGCACGGGTAACACCATCGACCTCAGCATTGCCCGCTGCACCGCCGAAGGAACCTACGTCGTGCTGGACAAGGACCTGAAGCCGGTGACGGACAAGACGCTAACCAACAGTACATATAGTACAGATGGCACGTTCAAGCTGTCCGGTAGCGGGACCACCATCGAAATGCAGGGGCTTGACAAGGACAAAGGCCCGTACACCGTCATGCTGGTGAAAAGCGGCAGTCTGACCGTGACTGACGGCAAGGCAGACACCGAAAACCTCACCGACATTGCCACCGTCAACGTCGTGAATTTCGCGGGCGACGGCGTGACGTGGAGCTACGGCAAGAACACCTTTGAAAACGGCGGGTTTGACATCGTG
>CAVDWO010000033.1:0-13385 GCA_963612845.1 Alistipes onderdonkii | reverse complement strand
TGCCGCAGCCTATTCGCTGTTTTCCTGTCCATGCGTAATACCTCCTTCCTCCATGCGCCACCTTTCAAAAGCCGCAGTATTCTCGGCTTTGTCATAAAACCGAAAGACAGCTTCTAAAAATGTGGCGCACAGCAATTTTTGCTCGACTTTGGGAATTGCTTTTGGAATGATCCGAATGACGGTCTTAGGTTATCACCACTCTCTGGCAATCAACCGAACGGTTACCAACTGAGCGAAAAGAAAGCTATTGGTTGATTGCTGATGATCACAGTATATCTGACCATGTTCTGTTAGTCAACCGTTTGACAATATATTCTGCGCTTTCGACAAAATAAATTGACAACGGTGATTTTATATGCTTTAATGGGCATAACGATACCAAAAGGAGGCACGGCTATGGATGCGGAAATGGAGAAGATCAAGCAGCTATACCCCGGATATGAGGACGTTGAATTACCCCCGACCAGCTTTGGAGCGCGCCTACGGCAGATCCGCAAGGAGCTTGGCGAAACGCAGGACGAGTTCGCGGCGCGGATCGGGACCTCCAAGCAGGTGCTCAGCCGGTATGAAAGCGGGCAGCGCATTCCAAAAATTTCTTTGGCGGAGAAGTATTCCAAGTCGCTTGGTGTATCTGTGGATTATCTGATGGGGGAAAGCGTGCAGGAAACAGCCTTTGAAACGGTATGTACGCAAAGCGAAAAGCCTTTTTATAAGATATTCATTGATGTTACAATGGAGATGGGGCTGCTGATCCCGGATATCGTTCGTATCACCGGTCTGACGGATCGGCAGGTGCGGACCATTATCTTCCGGAGGATGAAGGAGGCTCCGCTCCCTATCGCTTTACAGCTCTCAAGGACATTGGATGTGCCGTTGGAGGTATGGACGGGCAACGAGACGTATAAAGCGTCTGAGATATCCATGGAAGCCCGCGAGGTGGCAAAGGCTTATGACAGGGCCGATGAGAAAAGCCGGGAGATCGTCCGTCTGGCTGTCGGTCTGCCGCCGATGGCAAAGGAGCGGATATGGGAATGAATGCAGTCGTGTACGCCCGCTATTCCAGTCACCGGCAGGGCGAGCAATCCATTGAGGGACAGCTCGCGGAGGCGCGGAAATACGCTGAGGCGCACGGCCTTACCATCCTTCACGAATACTGCGACAGAGCGCAGACGGGAAAGAATGACAACAGAGAGCAGTTTCAGCGTATGCTTGCGGATGCCGCAAGGCACAGCTTCGATGCGCTGATCGTCTGGAAAACCGACCGCATCGGGCGCAACAAGGAAGAGATAGCGCTCAATAAGTACCATCTCAAAAAGAACGGCGTTAAGATCCATTACATTGCTGAAGCGATCCCCGACACGCCGGAGGGTATTATTCTGGAGGCGGTCATTGAGGGAATGGCGGCTTATTACTCCGAGCAGCTCTCTCAAAATATCCGGCGCGGCCAGCGGGCCAGCGCCGCCAAGGCTCAAAGCACCGGCGGAAACCGGCCGTTGGGATATAAGACCGGCGAAGATAAGAAATTTGTCATTGACCCGGAGACTGCTCCTACGGTGAAAAAGGTATTCGACCTATATTCCAAGGGCCAAACGATCACGCAGATCATTCGCACGCTGAACGCGAACGGGCTTCGTACTCTGCGGGGCCGGCCCTTTACCAACAACAGCCTGCGGACGATGCTGAAGAACGAGAAGTACATTGGCATCTACACCTATAAGGATGAAATTAGAATTGAAGGTGCCATTCCTCCCATCGTGGAGAAAGAAACCTTTTACAAGGTGCAGGAGCTGCTGAGATATAACCAGAAAGCAGCGGCCCATAAGAACTCCAAAGCCGAATATCTGCTGACTGAAAAGCTGTTCTGCGGCAAGTGCGGGCAAATGATGGTCGGCGTCAGCGGTACGAGCAAGACCGGTACACGGCATCACTACTATTGCTGCACACAGCAGAGAAAGAAGCTGTGCGATAAAAAGCCGGTTCGTCAGGTATGGATCGAAAGCCTTGTGCTGGAATATGTGATCGCGCTTGTCCAGGATAAGGAGCTGCTGGAGTTTATTGCCGAAAGCACGTGGCAGTATTATCTGTCGCAGAATACGGAAACTTCCTATACGGCATCGCTCCGCAATGCGCTGAATGAGGTAGAGAGCTCTACCGCCAATCTCATCAAGGCGATGGAAGCCGGTATCTTTAATGAAGCGACCAAAAAGCGCATGGATGAGTTGGACGTCCGGCGGCAGGAGCTTCAGAACGCTTTGGCCGCCGCAAAGCTGAAAGAGGACATGGGCTTGAAAAAAGAGCATATTCTTTATTTCCTGCACAGGTTTGCCGAGATGGATTACTCCGATATCGAGTGTCAGAAGCGGCTCATTAAGACTTTCGTTAATTCGGTGTTTGTCTATGATGATAAGGTCGTGCTGACGTTCAACTATTCCGGTGATGACCGCACCATCACCCTCCATGAAATTGACGCCGGATTACAGCAGGGCGTTCGCCTGCCCCGCTTTATGTGCCACCAAAAAGTCCGCCGTGATTTTGATCAAGTCACGGCGGACTTTTTGCTGCGTTCCTTTTCGGTATCGTCCTTGGCGCGGTAATCGCCGGCGCTGTATCGCAAAAAGACAGATAAGCTCCGGCTTTTTACAGCAGCATTGTGATGCCGTTTTCCTCGATGCCGATCTCGACCCGCGGCGCGCCGGGGTCGTACTCGCCGTCGAGCGTCCAGGGAATGTTGTCCTCCGTCTCCGCCGTGACGTGCTTGACCTGACGGAAGATCAGCCCTTCGGAGTTCTGATAGTCTTGGTTGATGAGCGCGCGGATCAGCGCCTGCATGGCTGCCGGTGTGCGCGGTACGGGGACGAGCAGCAGCTCAAACCACCCGTCGTCGAAGGCGACGGTCTGGGGGGAGAGCTTCATCAGCCCGGCGATGGACGTGGAGTTGCTGACCGCGCCGAATAGGTACTCTCCGTCGAACACCTCGCCGTCCGCCGTGATGCGCATACGGTAGGGGCAAAGCGTGTCGAGATCCTTCACGCCTTCCAGAAAGTACGCGAAGTGACCGAATACGTTTTTGATGTCCTGCGGCACGGTGTAGGTCGTGCGGGTGAACGCGCCGAACGAGGCGACATAGACGAAGTTTCGGTCGCCGAAAACGCCGATATCCAGTTCGCGCGGCTGGCGGCGCATGGCGGACTGTGCCGCCGCGGCAAGGTCGGAGGAGATGTTGAGGCTTGCGGCAAAATCATTCGTGCTGCCGCCGGGCAGATAGCTTACGGCAGGGCGCTTTTCACGAGGAATATGCATGATGCCGTTGATCGTTTCGTTGAGCGTGCCGTCTCCGCCGTGGCAGACGACGAGGTCAAAGTCCTCGCCGAGCGTTTCGGCGAACGCCGTCGCATCCCCACGGCGGCGCGTCTGCCGCACGGAAACAAGGTATCCCGCCTCAGAGTAAATGGAGATCGCCTCAAACAGCGGCGCGGCGGATTTGCTTTTGCCCGCGCGCGGATTGACGATGAAAAGCAGCTTCTGATCCATGAATATCCTCCTTGCTCAGCCGTCCCGAACATCAAAATCATCATAACACAGAAAACGGGCGGTTGCAATTCCCAGCGAAAAATAGTAAGCTATTCTTAACGGACAATATTCAGCCTTTCGCTCAGAATAGGGGGTAATGATGAAACGAAAAGCCTGTCTCCGCCTCGGACTGACATTGGTGATCTCCGCCTGTGTGGTCCTGATCTTCTACGATACCTTCTTCCAGAGCCGTGTGCTGCTGGATTTCTTCGATAAGCTCATGCGAGTGCTCTCGCCGGTGCTGTTCGGACTGGTGTTCGCCTATCTTCTTGCGCCGCTCGTCGATTTTTTTGACGGTATCGTGCGCCGCGCAGCGCCGAAGCTGAAGCCTTCGCTGTTGCGGGGGGTCAGTATCCTGATCACCTGGGTGGTCGTGCTCGCGCTGCTCTACCTGATGTTTAGCATTCTGATCCCGGAGCTGGTGGACAGCTTCCGTCTGCTGTTTTCCAACCTTGAATCCTATTACCGGACGATCTACAGCTGGGTGGTCAAGCTCATGGAGGACAACCCCGTTTTTTCCGACCAGGTGCTGGCGACGGTGCGCGATTACTATAACGAGCTGGTCAACTGGGTGTATAATACGGTTATTCCGCAGGCACAGGTCGCCCTCATCGCGGTAACGGGTGGGATCTGGAGCGTGCTGGTCTTCCTCAAGGATCTGCTGATTGGCATGATGATCTCGGTGTATCTGCTCGCGTGCAAGGAGCGCTTTGCCGTACAGTCGAAAAAGCTGCTTTATGCCGCGCTGCCCGAGGCGCACTATCGGCGCACACTGCGCGCCGTGGCGGAGGCGGACCGCATTTTCAGCGGCTTTGTGCGCGGGAAGATCATTGACTCGATCATCATCGGGATTTTGTGCTTCCTCTTCTGCTCGCTCTTCCGTTTCCCGTATACGCCGATCATCTCCGTCTTTGTGGGCGTGACAAATGTTATCCCCGTTTTCGGTCCTTTTCTCGGCGCGATCCCGAGCGCGTTTCTTATCCTGCTCGTGGACCCGAAGCAGTGCCTGTATTTTGTCATCTTCATCATTGCCCTGCAGCAGTTTGACGGCAACATTCTGGGACCGAAGATCCTCGGGAAGTCCACGGGCATTTCGAGCTTCTGGGTCATCGTTGCCATCGTGGTCGGCGGCGGCTTCGGCGGCGTGCTGGGAATGTTCCTCGGCGTACCGGTGTTTGCCTGTATCAGTTCGGCGGTGAACTGGCTGGCGGACCGCAGTCTTGCCCGAAAGGGCGCGCTGCCTGACGCGGAGAAGACCGTCTCCACCGAACCGCCGGACGCGGAGGAGAGGTAACGATGCGGCTGCTTTCCTTTTACCGTGAAAACAAGGGACTGCACCGCTGGCTCCTTGCCTGCGGCGCAGTCCTTGCGCTTTTCCTCCTGCTGCGGGAAAACCGCGCGGCGATGAACGTCTGGGTCTACGGTGTGACGCTGCCGCTTGAGCAGGCGTTCGGACGTGCGTGCGCGGCGCTGCCGTTTTCGGTGGCGGAGCTTTTGTATGTACTCGCCGCGGTCGTGGCGGTCGTACTGCTCGCGCTGATGGTGCGCTATCTCGTCCGCTCGCGGCACAAAGGGCGCGCGGTCTGTCGCTGCACACTCTTTGCGCTCGATCTGTGCCTTACGGTCTACGCCGCGTTCTGCGTCCTCTGGGGAGCAAACTACTACGCCGACGATTTCTGCGACATGACCGACCTTACGCCCGAGCCGGTTGCGTATGAGGACCTTGTTCGCGTCACGCGGTACTTTGCCAACGGTCTGGCGCTTGCGTCGCAGCGGGTCGCGCGCGACGAAGCAGGTCTTTTCACCGCCGACCGCGATGAGATCCTCGACTATGCCGACACGGTGTACGATTGCCTGTACGACGAGTTCCCTCTCCTCGATATGCCGGATCAGCGGCCGAAAGGGGTGTTCTTCTCTAAGGTGATGAGCGCGATGAACTTTACGGGCTTCTATTTCCCGTTTACGGGTGAGTCGAACGTGAACATGGACGCGCCTGCGGTGCTGCTGGCATCCACCTGCGCGCACGAGCTTGCGCATCAGCGCGGCATCGCGTCGGAGCAGCAGTGCAACTTCCTCGCCGTTCTCGCCTGCACGTGCTGTGATGACGCAAATTATAACTATGCGGGCTGGCTGCTCGGATATATCCATCTTTCCAATGCCCTCTACCGTGCCGACCCCGAGACGTGGCAAGCGGTGAGAGACACGCTGCCGGATACGGTGCTTGCGGATCTGCGCGCCAACAGTGCGTATTGGGCGCACTATAAGGGGTTGACCGCGACCGTCACCCAGTCGCTTAACGACAAGATGATCCGCTCCTACGGCGACGAGCTCGGCACGCAGAGCTACGGCGCGGTCGTCGATCTTCTGGTCAAATATTATTCGTGACAAGAAAAGCAGCCGGCGGTATTCCGCCGGCTGCTTTTTGCTGAGGGCAGGTCAGGGGAGGATACGGTCGATGGCGCGGTTCAGCTCGTCGAGCGTCTCCTGATCGCCGTGCTCCACTGCGTCCACGATGCAGTGCTCGATGTGATCCTTGAGGATAATGCGGCTCGTGGCATTCAGTGCCGAGCGCACCGCCGCGAGCTGCACGAGCAGCTCAGAGCAGTCGCGTCCCTCCTCTGCCATGCGCCGGACAGCCTCGAGGTGTCCGATCGCGCGGGAAAGGCGGTTCACCACCGCGCGCGTGTGTTCGTGAGAATGAACGTGTCCGTGCTCCTGCGTATACTCCGCCATCGTTCCGCTCCTCCTTGCAATTCCTGCCGTTACGATACCACAGATCGAGCGGACGCGCAAGCGTCCGCGTGCGGCGGGAAGAGAAACTTTTGGCGCGCGGCGCGGCATTTCGCTTGTTCTTTTGCGCCGGACGTGCTACAATGCGGGAAAAGCAGATTTGTTGCAGGGGGGATCTTTATGCTATCCGTCGACGTTTCGCACACCGAGCCGTTTTTGCCGCTGCCCTATCAGGAGGCGCTGCGCCCGCGGCTGCGGCGCGCCGCGGACTGGCTGCAAAACGGCGGGGGAAAGGGCTCCGGTTTTATTGGCTGGGTCGCGCTGCCGCGCGACTATGACCGCGCGGAGTACGCGCGGATCCTTGCCGCGGCGAAGCGGATACAGAGCGACTCCGAAGCGCTCGTTGTCATCGGTATCGGCGGCAGCTATCTCGGCGCGCGCGGCGTGATCGAATGCTTGTGTTCGCCGAACTATAACCTGAAGGAAAAGAGCACGCCGAACATCTATTTTGTCGGCAACGGGCTTTCCGCCGACGCGCTGGGCGAGGTGCTGGAGTTGGTCGGCGAGCGGGACTTTTCCGTCAACGTGATCTCAAAATCCGGTACGACGACCGAGCCCGCCGTCGCGTTCCGCTTTTTTCGCGAGAAGCTGGAACGGAAGTACGGCAGGGAGGGAGCGGCGAAGCGCATTTACGCTACGACGGACGCGCATCGCGGCGCGCTCAGGGCGCTTGCCGACCGGGAGGGTTACGAAACCTTTACCGTGCCGGACGATATCGGCGGGCGCTACAGTGTGCTGACCGCCGTCGGGCTGCTGCCGGTCGCGGTGGCGGGTGTCGATACCGATGCCTTGCTGGACGGTGCGCGGGAGATGATGATGCTCTGCACACGCAGCGGTTACGACGATCCGGCGTGGCAGTACGCTGCCATTCGCCACGAGCTGTACCGCGGCGGCAGAAAGATCGAACTGCTGGCGTGCTACGAACCGTCGTTCCGCTTTATGGCGGAGTGGTGGAAGCAGCTCTACGGCGAGAGCGAAGGCAAGGAGGGGAAGGGGCTTTTCCCCGCCAGCGTCGAGTTTACCGCCGATCTTCACTCTCTGGGGCAGTACATTCAGCAGGGTGAGCGCTCGCTGATTGAGACGGTCGTCCGCTTTGCCCCGGGTGAGCGGCAGCTGACCGTTCCTTTTGATAAGACGGACGGCGACGGGCTGAACTTCCTCGCAGGGGAGACGCTGGATTTCCTCAACCGTCAGGCGATGGACGGGGTGCTGCTCGCCCACGTTGAGGGCGGTGTGCCGAACATCGTCATCAACGCCGGACGGAACGATGCGCACACGCTGGGGCAGCTCATCTACTTCTTCGAGTATGCCTGCGGGCTGAGCGGATACCTGCTGGGCGTCAATCCGTTTGACCAGCCGGGCGTGGAGACGTACAAGAAAAATATGTTCGCTTTGCTCGGGAAACCCGGCTATGAGGGGCTGGGGGAGAAGCTGCGCGCGCGGCTGGGACAGAACATCGGTTTTTGAATAAACTTGAAACTTTTCTTTCGGCATTGCAAAAGCGCGCGGTTTATGCTATGCTGAAAGCAGGATAAGCTCCCGCCCGGAGCGGGAAGCGTTTGAAAGGAGTGATCTTATATGGTCAGGCTCATCATGGGTGAAAAGGGCACCGGCAAGACCAAGAAGCTGATCGAAATGATCAACGCCACGGCGCGGGAGGACGCGGGTAGCGTCGTATGCATCGAGGCAAAGACCGCCATGACCTTCGATATCCATTATCATGTTCGTCTGATCTCTGCCGACGAATACAGGATCGATTCTTACGAGGCGCTGCGAGGCTTCCTCTGCGGACTGTATGCCGGCAATTACGATATTTCCCACATTTTTATCGACAATCTGTTCAAGCTCGTCCACGGCGAATGTAATCAGGAGGCGGAGAATTTCCTCAACGAGCTGGAGCACTTCAGCTCCACCTCCGGCGTGAAGTTCACGATCTCTGTCTCCGGCGACCCTGCGCTGGCGACCGACGGGATGCAGAAGTTCCTGTGATCCGCCACGATATACGATGAAAAAAGGAAAGCAGCGGCTGCTGCTTTCCTTTTTTGCGCCTTTACCAGCCCGTGCCCCATACCGTGCCGTGCCAGCCGTCCTCCTCCAGACGAATGGTGCAGCAGCGGAAGTATTCGTATGCGCCCTCCGGCGCGTCGGGATCGTCGCATCCGCCGGTGTTGCCAGCCATCGCATATCCCAGCGCCAGTTCGCTTTCCGCCACGAACTCGGTCGTGGCGTAAAAGTAGTATTCGTTTTCCTCCAGCTCGCCGCGCTTGCGCTTCAACTCCATCATATCGTCCGCCGGCTCAACGAGGTTTTTCACCCATGTGAACTTATACTGGCTGCCACTGCGCACCTTGAGATGTACGCCCTCGTAGGCGTCGAGATACTCCTTTGCAGCCTCCTCCCACGACTGCCCGCGATTTGGGATCGGCGCTTCCTCGACCTCATCGCGCAGCGTGGCAAACTCCGCCTCGTCGTACCATGTGCGCATCACGTCGTAGAGCGTGCGCCCGTCGCCATTGACGATGCTGAAATCACCGTCCGCCATGTAATAGCTGCCCTCGTTTTCTCCGCCGACGAAGTAGCCGACGACGTTCGTTCCCTTGTAGAACTCAAGGTGCGAGCTGTCGTTGTTCGAGAGTAAGAGTGTGATTTTGCTGCTGGTTTCCTCTGGCGCATCGCATGGCACATAGTCGTAGAAGTCAAGCGCGGGGGTGTTCCACGCAAGAGTGGCGTCGAAGCCGCCGATATGCTTACCGTTCTCAATGAGGTATAGCCAAGCCGCGCCGCCGTTCGACGCCAGCGCTATATCTTCATCAAAAGACGGCTCATAATGGTTTTTCAGCTCCGGCGCGACCGTGAAGCTCTGCGCCATCGCGCGCAGCACGACCGCTTCTTTTTCGATCTGCTTTTTCCTGCTGTAGCCCCACTCGTTCACCGAGTCGTCGTCAGTCGGCGTCCAGTAGGTTGAGATGTTATAGCAGCCCCCTCCCTCGGTATTCGGCACAAGATACATTTCAAACTGCGTGCCGCTGTCCGTGTCGAAGCGGCGCCACGGGCCGCTGAGCGCCGCGCCCTCGCGGTACTGTTCGAGCGTAAAGCCGCCGTCGCGGTAAAACTGCTCCATCATTTCCACGCTGTCCATGCTTTTGTCCACGCGCAGCGCACTGCCTGTGTAGTAGAGCGAATACCAGCTGTCCTCGCCATCTGTTTTCATCCACGCCACGGTCTGAACGTAGAGATACCAACCGTCGCCGGTGGTGAACTGCGCCTCCACGCGGTCCTCATAGCCATAGCCGTCCGCCACCGTGCCGCCCAACAGGTCGGGAATGACCATCCGCGGCAGGTCAAGCCCCGCATAATCAACGTAGAAGTCGTGCAGATACGCGGCGCTGTTTTCGTAGCCGCAGCCGTTGTACCACAGCCCGTCTTTCGCCCTTTGGCTGTCGAGCAGTTTATAGACGCTCGGATCGTCGTCCGTGCGCAGCATGGTGAGATAGTAATAAAAGCCGTCGGATATGTAGCCGTCATCGCTGATTCTGTTGCCGCCGACCCAGAAAAAGCGGTCGGGCAGAGCGCCCGCCTTGTCCTCGGGCTTGACCTCATAGCTAAAATACCACAGCTCCAGCACGCCGTCGGGCGCGAGGTTCATGCAGTCGCCGAGCTTCTCCAGCCCGGCCACGCGCACGTCGGCGGCGGCCTCCGTGACCTCGACCGGCAGACCATCCTCGCCGACAATGTAGTAGGTGTAGCCGTCCGACTGCTTGAGCGCGTCGATAACAGACGCGGCGTAGTCTTCCATCGAAGAATAGAGCGTGTCGTCCTCTTTTTCCAGCCGGTAGATCCAGCGGATGCGCTCCGCGCCGTCTTTAAGGCGATAGCCAAAGCACAGATACAGCGAGCCGTCCTTCTGCTCGAGCAGGAAGCCAAGGTTTGGAGCCGCCTCGGCATCCTGATCGTCAATGTCGTCCAGCGATTTGTAGCGCCATGCGGCTTTATTGTCGCCGCGCAGTGCGACTAAGTCGGGAAGCCATGTGCCGTCAAAGTTTTCCTCCGTCAGCGTGACCGGCTCCATTGCGGGAAAGACGCTTGCACCGTTGGAGCGGGTGATCGAAACTTGGTTCGCGCCGTCCGTGCGTACCAGTTGGAGGAATTGCGGATTTGGGTCGTAGCTTGCCCCGGCGGAGAGCGATGCGTCCCCCGCTACGAATACTGCGTTGTAGCGCGAGCCGTCGAACAGAGAGGCCTCTGTGTCCTTGCTGCCCCAGCCGACGGCGCAGCCCGCTGCGAGTGTTGCCGCCAGTACGAGCGCGACGAGCCATAGCCCGCGCTTTTTCTGCGCGCCCAGCACGTTTTCGATGCGGTGTTTGAGCCGCTCGATCGTTCCGCCGAAGCAGGTCGTCGCGGGTACGGTGCGGTTTGCCGCCTGCGCCGCGGACAGCAGCACGCGACCGTAGTCCGCGCGCTCGCCGCGTGTCAGACCGTCGGTCGCCGCGCTGTCGCAGGCAAGCTCGATGTCCTCGTCGGCTTGCCGCAGCATCAGGTAGACCATGGGATTGAACCAGTGCATGGCGTTGGCGGCGAGCAGCACGAGCTTCAGGAGCATATCGCGCCGCTTCAGGTGGCACAGCTCATGGCGCAGGATAAAGCGCAGCATCCCGAGGTCGTAATTCTCGTGCGGCAGCAACAGCGTCGGACGGAGTACGCCTGTGACCGCTGGCGTCGTCACCGCCTCACAGATCAGCATTCGCGGCGCGGTCACGTTCAGCTCCTGTGCGGTGGAATCCAGCAAGGCGGTATAATCCTCCCGCGTCACCTCTCTGCGCCAGCGGCGCACCGTGCGGCGGAAGCGGGCGTACACCACGCCCTGCCGGACAAGGAATGCCGCCGCACCCGCCGCCCAGAGCCAGAAGATCGCCGCCGTCACGGGGATATAGCGCGATGGATTGCGACCGGTATCTGCCGAGAGCTGCTTATTGACCGTGTCGCGCATCTGCACGGGCGTCTGCCCGTGCCTCTCCGCTATATCGCCGAAAAGCGAGTCCGTGGCTATGACGGTCGTTTTGTCCGTGCCGACGAAGACCGTGTAATCCTTCGGCGGTGTGACCTGCACGGGCGCGTCCTCCGTGGAGAGATCGACGGGCAGCAGCAGAAACACCGCCAGTGCCAGCCACAGCCAGCAGCGTGCTTTCGCGCGGTAGCGCTCCTTCCACAGCGGCTTGGCGGCGAGTATCGCCGCGATCATCAGCACGCCCAGAAACGAGGTCTTCCCCAAATTCAGCAGAAACTGTTCCATGCTGCCCTCCTTTACCGTTCCATATCGTCGAGAAATCTCCGCAGCTCGTCGATCTCGCTCTGCGCGAGGGGCTGCTCGGCGTTGAGTGCCGCGACAAAGCTGCCGAGACTGCCGCCGTAGAGCCGCTTGAGCACACTGCGGCTCTCGTGCTCAAGATAGCTGTTCTTTGAGACGAGCGGCGTGTATAAATTATTCCGCCCTTCGCGGCGGCTTGCGAGAAAGCCCTTTTCGCAAAGGCGCGTCAGGTAGGTGTTGAGCGTATTGGCGCTCCAGCCGTGGGATGCGAGCGCGCCTTCGATACCGCTGCGCGCGACCTCACCGCCTGTGTTCCACACCGCCTGCATCACGGCAAGCTCGGCGTCCGGCAGTCTTTTCTGTTCCTCCATGGCGGTTGTTCTCCTGTGACCGAATTTGAGTGACACATTTACTACAAATGTCGTTGACCAATATATACTACAACTGTAGTAGTTTGTCAAGGCAAAATTTTTGCGAAAGGGCGCGGCTCTCTTTGCGGAGAGCCGCGCCCTGCGGATAAGCGTATCTTATTCGTCCTCGTGGGCGGTAACAGCGATGTGCAGCTCGTCGAGCTGCTTCTGTGTGACTTCGCTGGGGGCGCCCATCATGATGTCCTGCGCGTTTTTGTTCATGGGGAAGGGGATGATCTCGCGGATTGAATCCTCGCCCGCCAGCAGCATGACCATACGGTCAACGCCCGGGGCGATACCGGCATGCGGGGGCGCACCGTAACAGAAAGCGTTATACATTGCGGGAAACTTGGACTTGACGTCTGCTTCGCCGAGACGGACGAGCTCGAACGCCTTGATCATGATCTCGGGGTCGTGGTTACGGACCGCGCCAGAGGAAAGCTCCACGCCGTTGCAGACGAGGTCGTACTGGTCGGCGGTGATGGTGAGCGGGTCGATCTCACCGCGCTCGGCCTTGAGCAGCACGTCCAGCCCGCCGGCGGGCATGGAGAACGGGTTGTGGCAGAACTCAAGCTCACCGCTCTCGTCGCCGATCTCGTACATCGGGAAGTCGACGATCCAGCAGAACTCGTAGCGTTCCTTATCCATGTGCCCCTCGCACGCGGGACCGAAGGTCTTGATCATCACGCCGGACGACTTGGTGGCAAGCTCTCCGCCTGCGACGAGCACGAGCGTGTCGGGCGCGAGCGGCAGGAGCTTCGCGGCGGCGGTCTTATCAACAAACTTTGCGATGCCGCCGGCAAGCTCGCCGGCTTCGTCTACCTTGAACCAGTAGCCCTTGCCGCCGGACTGGACCTCACAGTCGGTCAGCAGCTTTTCGATCTGCTTGCGCGTGAGCTTGCAGTTCGAGACGGCGACGGCTTTGACGGTCTTGTCAGCGAGCGGCTCAAAGCCGCTGCCCGCAAAGAGGGAGGAAACGTTCGTCGCAGTCAGGTCGATGCGCAGATCCGGCTTGTCGGAGCCGTAGGTCTCCAGCGCATCGTTGTAGGCGATGCGGCGGAAGGGCGGCTTCGAGGCAATGTCGTAGATGCCGAACTTGGCGAAGATCGGCGGCAGCACATCCTCGCAGATGGCAAAAACATCCTCCTGAGAGGCGAACGCCATCTCCATATCGAGCTGGTAGAATTCGCCGGGGCTGCGGTCGCCGCGCGCGTCCTCATCGCGGAAGCACGGTGCGATCTGGAAGTACCGGTCGAAGCCGGAGGTCATGAGCAGCTGCTTGAACTGCTGCGGCGCCTGCGGCAGGGCAT
>CAVDWO010000032.1:6709-13699 GCA_963612845.1 Alistipes onderdonkii | reverse complement strand
GCTGCGGCATTCCCTGCCGCGTCCACGGCTTCACCATCGACAAAAGGCTGCAAAAGGGCGCAATGACGGGGCTCGTGTACGCCCTTGCGCCAAAAAATGTGCTCCACAGCTGGGTGGAGGTCTATCTGGACGGCGTTTGGTACGAGCTGGAGGCGTTTATTCTCGACAAAGCGTATCTTGAAAGCCTGCAAGCGGCAAATCCAGACTGCACCGGCGCGTTCTGCGGCTACGGCGTGGCAGTGCGCGATTTCCGACACCCGACGATTGACTTTAACCGCAACAACACCTATATTCAGAGCGAAGGCATCAATCAGGACTTCGGCGTGTACGACAGCCCAGACGTGTTGCTGATAGAGCACGGGCAGGAAATGTCGCGCCTCAAGGCCTTCGTCTACCGCAATCTCGGGCGGCATCTGATGAACGCCAATGTGAAAAAGATTCGAAATGCAAAATAATTTCAGGCAACACTGCCTTGTGCAGTATTGCCCAATTTTTTTCTAACATAATCTTTTTGCGAAAACATTGACCATTCGTACCGAATATGATATATTTCAAATCGAGACGAGGTGATGACATGGAAAGACGATTGGCGCGGATCAACAGCAGTGCGGCTGGGGGAACGGCAGGTGCTGGCGCGAAAACGCACAAGGTAACGCTGCCGTCCCGCTGGCTTCAGGTCATGGGGATCACCGATGAAAATCGCGAGATAGAACTGACCTTTGACCAGGATAAAATCGTGATCACAAAAGTCATTACCATGGAGGAATTCATCAGCGAAAAGAAAGCGCAATCCCACAGTTTGAAAACCATCAAATTCTGGAATGCTGATACGCTTTGCACGATAATCGTGGCAGATTTTACGGATCATAGCCTCTGCGCGGAGAATCGTACCAAGCAGCTGGTAAAAACAGCCTTCGGAAAGAACCGACTCCCTACATGGGCTGATTTGACGGCTTTCCTGGAGGAACGGTGTATCCCGCAGCAGCGGGAGGGCATTCGTGAATATCTGGACGCCTTGGGATTAGATGAATACGACCCGTGGGAGATCGTCAAACGCACGCAGGGCCGCATGGCAGAGGATCAGCAGTGGATTGAGGTGACGGAATGAGCATACATTTTGTGACAAACGAGAGAATTGCCGAAACCTCCTCCAAGGGCAATCAGGAAAAGTGGATGGAGGGAAATCGCTGGTACAAGCTGGATCAGTTTGGGTATGAGGCTTTGGCGGAGACGCTGATCTCCCGGCTGCTGGAATTCAGCAACTGTGAGAAGGACTACCCGTTCCGCTTTACCCGCTACCAAATGGAACGGATAACGGTACACGGCGTCGAACGGACGGGATGCAGCAGCGAAAACTTCCTGCTGCCGGGACAATCCATCATCACGTTGAGTCACCTCTACAAGCGTGAAGGTGAGGTGTCCCTCCGAGATCTTCTGGCAAGGCGATCCAGCGATAAGAAGCGCATTGCCTATTTAGCCGAGGCTACGGCAGAGTTGACGGGGCTGAAGTTGTTCCCCCAGTATCTGACGCTGTTGTTTGAGGTGGATGCGCTGTTTCTGAACGATGACCGCCATTTGAACAATATCGCGGTTTTGGAGTGTGTTGGTAAATACGATTACTGTCCCATCTTTGATAACGGCGCGGGGCTGCTTTCCAATACGCGGACAGCTCCCATGGATATTGAACCGAAAGCCCTGATCGCGGCACAGCGTGCCCGCCCGTTCGGTACGACATTTAACCGGCAGGCGGGAGCTGTCCGGGCACTGTACGGTAAGCAGCTATATTTTCCCAAGCTATCGAGCGAAGATATCTTTGCGAGGCTGGAACCGCTGCTGCAATACTATCCGCAGAGAGATCGTGGAATTATCACGGATAGGGTGTGTGCCACCATTCTGCTGCGGCAGAAGCAGTTGTAAACAATGAAAGGGGCAAGCAGCAACCACTGAGAAATGCTGTTGGAAAATCAATATTGGATAGCAGAAAAGCTCCCGGTTTTGATAACCGGGAGCTTTTCTGCTATGCGATTTGCGCCCTTATGGCAACGAGTTTCTTATTTCCCCATTTCCTTGATCGCAGCCTGCGCGGCGGCAAGGCGGGCGATAGGAACGCGGAACGGGCTGCACGAAACATAGTCCAGCCCCGTCCTGTGGCAGAACTCGACGGACGTGGGATCGCCGCCGTGCTCGCCGCAGATGCCGAGGTGGATGTGCGGGTTGCTCTCGCGGCCCATCTTGGCAGCCATGGCGACCAGCTTGCCGACGCCTACCTGGTCGAGGCGGGCGAACGGATCGCTCTCGTAGATCTTCTTGTCGTAGTACGCGCCGAGGAACTTGCCGGCGTCGTCGCGGCTGAAGCCGAAGGTCATCTGCGTCAGGTCGTTCGTGCCGAAGGAGAAGAAATCGGCCTCCTTGGCGATCTCGTCCGCCGTCAGCGCGGCGCGCGGGATCTCGATCATCGTGCCGACCTTGTACTTCATGCTGCTGCCCGCCTCGGCGATCAGCTTGTCGGCGACCTCGACGACCACGTCCTTGACGTACTTGAGCTCCTTGACCTCGCCGACCAGCGGGATCATGATCTCAGGCACGATGTTCCACTCGGGGTGCGCGGCGTTGACGTTCAGCGCCGCCTTGATGACCGCGCGGGTCTGCATCGCGGCGATCTCCGGGAACGTGACCGCCAGACGGCAGCCGCGGTGGCCCATCATCGGGTTGAACTCGTGCAGGGAGGCGATGATGCTCTTGATCTCGGCGACGCTCTTGCCCATGTCCTTGGCGAGCAGCTCGATGTCGTGCTCCTCGGTGGGGACGAACTCGTGCAGCGGGGGATCGAGGAAGCGGACGGTCATCGGACGGCCCTCCAGCGCGATATACATCGCCTCAAAGTCGCCCTGCTGCATCGGCTCAAGCTTGGCGAGCGCCTTCTCGCGCTGCTCAAGGGTGTCGGAGCAGATCATCTCGCGGATCGCGGGGATGCGGTCCGCCTCAAAGAACATATGCTCGGTGCGGCAGAGACCGATGCCCTCCGCGCCGAACTTCACCGCCTGCGCGGTGTCGTGCGGGTTGTCGGCGTTCGTGCGAACGCCCAGGCGGCGGTACTTGTCCGCCCACGCCATCACGCGGCCGAACTCGCCGCCGATGGTCGCGTCCACCGTCGGGATAATGCCGTCGTAGATCTTGCCGGTGGAGCCGTCGATGGAGATGAAGTCGCCCTCGTGGAAGGTCTTGCCCGCCAGCTCGAACTTCTTGTTCTCCTCGTCCATCTTGATCTCGCCGCAGCCGGAGACGCAGCACTTGCCCATGCCGCGCGCCACGACCGCCGCGTGGGAGGTCATGCCGCCGCGCACGGTCAGGATACCCTGCGACGCCTTCATGCCCTCGATGTCCTCCGGAGAGGTCTCCAGACGCACGAGCACGACCTTCTCGCCGCGCTCCTGCCATTCCTTGGCGTCCTCGGCGGAGAAAACGATCTTGCCGCAGGCTGCGCCGGGGGAGGCGGGCAGCGCCTTGCCGATGGCGGGCGCCGTCTTGAGCACGGCGGCGTCGAACTGCGGGTGGAGCAGCGTGTCGAGATAGCGCGGCTCGATCATCGAAACGGCCTTCTTCTCGTCGATCATGCCCTCGTCCACGAGGTCGCAGGCGATCTTCAGCGCCGCCTGCGCGGTGCGCTTGCCGCTGCGGCACTGGAGCATATAGAGCTTGCCGTTCTCCACGGTGAACTCCATGTCCTGCATATCGCGGTAGTGCTCCTCCAGCAGCGCGCAGACCTTGATGAAGTCGGCGTAGGCCTGCGGGAACTTCTCCTCCATCTGGGAGATGGGCATCGGCGTGCGCACGCCGGCGACCACGTCCTCGCCCTGCGCGTTCGTCAGGAACTCGCCCATCAGCTTCTTCTCGCCGGTGGCGGGATCGCGCGTGAAGGCGACGCCCGTGCCGGAGTTGTCGTTCAGGTTGCCGAACACCATCGGCATGACGTTGACCGCCGTGCCCCAGGAATAGGGAATGTCGTTGTCGCGGCGGTAGACGTTCGCGCGCGGGTTGTCCCAGGAGCGGAACACGGCGCGGATCGCCTCGTAGAGCTGCACCTTCGGGTCGGAGGGGAAGTCCTCGCCGATCTGCTGCTTGTATTCCGCCTTGAACTGCTCGGCAAGCTCCTTGAGGTCGGCGGCGGTCAGCTCGATGTCGAGCTTCACGCCGCGCTTTTCCTTCATCGCGTCGATGAGCTGCTCAAAGTACTTCTTGCCGACCTCCATCACCACGTCGGAGAACATCTGGATAAAGCGGCGGTAGGAGTCGTAAACGAAGCGCTCGAAGCCCGGGTCGGGGTTGCCCGCGATCATCGCGGCGACCACGTCGTCGTTCAGACCGAGGTTGAGGATCGTGTCCATCATGCCCGGCATGGAGGCGCGCGCGCCGGAGCGGACGGAGACGAGCAGCGGGTTCTTCAGATCGCCGAACTTCTTGCCGTTCTCCTCCTCCATCTTGGCGACGTACTGCATGATCTCCGCCATGATCTCGTCGTTGATCCTGCGTCCGTCCTCATAATATCTGGTGCAGGCCTCGGTCGTGATCGTGAAGCCCTGCGGGACGGGCAGACCGATGTTGGTCATCTCGGCGAGGTTCGCGCCCTTGCCGCCCAGCAGCTCGCGCATCGTCGCGTTGCCCTCAGAGAACAGGTAAACATACTTTTTGCTCATAGGTTTTCCTCCGTAAAAAATGTATCGCTGCGTCAATATATTATCAAGCCCTAATAGTATAGACAAAAAATCCCAGACTTTCAATAAAAACTTTGCAAATTCTTTGTCACATTTCCAACTTTTTTGCCGTCCGGCGTCGGAACCCCGCGCTTTTTGCCCCTCCGCCGCATATTTTCTTGCACTTCGCCGCCGTTTGCGCTATACTGGTACCGTATCCGTATCCAAGCGTTTTCAAGGGGAGCACCGATGGAGCTGACCGTTTTTGCAAAAACCGATACCGCCGCGCGCCTGCGCGCCGCGGCAAAGCGCGGCGCGCTGTCCCACGCGCTCATCTTCAGCGGCAGCGGGGACCGCGCCGCCGCCGCGCGCTACGCCGCCGCCGCGATGGAGTGTCCGGCGGCGGACAGACCCTGCCTTTCCTGCCCCGCCTGCCGCAAGGTGATGCAGGATATCCACCCCGACGTTACGTTTGTCCGCGACGCGGAGCATAAGGAGCTCTCGATCGACACGGTGCGCGCCATGCGCGCCGACGCCTTCATTCGCCCGAACGAGGGCGCGCGCAAGGTCTATATCTTCGAGGACTGCGCCGCGCTGACGGAGAAGGACCAGAACGTCCTCTTAAAGCTCGTGGAGGAGGGACCGCCCTACGCCGCCTTTATCTTCTGCGCGGAGAATCCCGCCGCGCTCCTGCAAACGATCCGCTCCCGCTGCGTGGAGGTCAAGCTCCCCCCCGCCGGGGAGGGCAGCGCCCCGCCCGACGACCGCGCGCTGGAGCTTGCGCGCTTGATCGCCGGGGGCTCGCGCGCCTCGCGCACGGCGTTCCTCACGCGGCTGGAGAACGAAAAGCCCTCGCGCGGCGATCTCGCCTCGCTCTTCGAGCAAACGCGCCTGCTGCTCGCCTCGGCGCTGCTGTCGGTCTACGGCGTCCCGCCGCACCCGGAGGAGGACGCCGCGGCGCGCCTGCTCGCCTCCCGCTTGACAAAGGCGGAGCTGCTCGGCACAATAGAACTGCTGCAAACCTACCGCAGCGACTGCGGTTATAACGTCGGCGTCGGCACCACGCTCGGTGGCTTCGCCGCTGAATTGGAGGAGATCCTTTGACTGAAGTGATCGGTGTCCGCTTTCGGGGCGGCTGTAAGGAATACTATTTTGACCCGCGCGGCGTGACGGTCGAGCCGAACTCGTTCGTCATCGTCGAGACCGCGCAGGGCGCGGAGTACGCCCAGTGCGTCTCCGGCAACCACGAGGTGGAGGACGGTTCCGTCGTCCAGCCGCTGCGCCCGCTCGTGCGCGTGGCGACGGAGAACGACCGCCGCACCTTTGAGTACAACAAGACCCGCGAGAAGGAAGCCTTCGGCATCTGCCAGAGGAAGATCGCCGGGCATGGGCTGGATATGAAGCTCGTGCGCGTGGAGAGCAATTTCGACGGCAGCAAGATCCTCTTCTTCTTCACCTCCGACGGGCGCGTGGACTTCCGCGAGCTCGTGCGCGACCTTGCGGGCGTGTTCCGCGCGCGCATCGAGCTGCGCCAGATCGGCGTGCGCGACGAGGCGAAGATGCTCGGCGGGCTCGGCGTCTGCGGGCGTCCGTTCTGCTGCGCCCAGTTTCTGGACGATTTCGTGCCCGTCTCCATCAAGATGGCGAAAACGCAGAGCCTCAGCCTCAACCCCACCAAGATCTCCGGCGCCTGCGGGCGCCTGATGTGCTGTTTGAAGTACGAGCAGCACGCCTACGAGGACGCGGCGCGCCGCTGTCCCCGTCCGGAATCCTTCGTCGCCACGCCGGACGGCTTCGGCAACGTCAGCAGCGTCGATCTGCTGCGCGAGCAGGTGAGCGTCCGGCTCGACGGGCAGACCGACGCGCCCAAGCGCTACCGCGTCTGTGAGCTCCGCGTGCTGCGCAGCGGCAAGGGCTCGCGCGACGGCATCGAGCTGCCCGATGAGCTGCCCGAGCGTTACCGCGAGCCGGACGAGGAGGAGCCGCAGCTGAACGTCAGCTTCTTCGGCGGCGCGGAGCCGATCGCCCCCGCCGAGCGCTGGACGCCGCCGGAGGACGCCGCGGGCGAGGGGGAGGAAAAGCGCTCCGCCCGCTCCCGCCGGGGCGGACGGGGACACCGCGGCGGCAGGAACCGCAGCCGCGCCGAGCGCGCCCCGCGTCCCGAGAAGGACGCCGCCGCAAAGCCGGAGCGCGCCGCAAGCGGCGATAAGCCGCGCAGCCGCACGCACCGCGGCGGCAGAGGCAGGCGCAGGAGCGGCGGGGAAAACGCCGCGCCGAAGGGCGAATAACGTCGAACGGA
>CAVDWO010000032.1:0-6349 GCA_963612845.1 Alistipes onderdonkii | reverse complement strand
CGCCGCGCCCCTGCCGGACGTGCCGTTCGCCTATGCGTCGGAGCGGGCGGTGCGGGTCGTCTCGTGCGAGTTCGTGCCCGACGCTTACGAAGCCGTTATCCGGGCGGAACAGGCGGGTCTGCTGCGCATTTTGCGCTATTCACAGACAGGCTGCGCGTGGCGCGGGCAAATACGCGAAATCATGCGGCAGGAGTACGAAAACGCGGCGGAGAGTCCCGGTTACCGGCACTTTATCGAGGGGAAATTCGGCAGCTCCGGCTGACCGTTTCGCGCTTCGTTGCCGTTTCGCGTGCAAAAACGTACAACTTTTTCATGCACCCTCCGCGGCGCGGAGGAAAAGAAAATACCCGCGCGGTTTGTGACCGCGCGGGTGCTTTTTTTGCGGGAAAGCGTCAGCGTTCGATGAGCTTCGCGTTTTCGAGCGCCATGACGAGCAGCGGGATCAGGACGAGCTGCACGGCGATGCCGGGCAGCGCCTTGGTGAACGCGCCCGCGGCGAACGCCGCCCAGGTGAACGCGCCGCCGCTCGCCCGCAGAATGACGACCATGGCGAGCCCCCAGACCGCGCGCCCGAGCAGCATGGCGAGGACGAGGGAGAGGTAGATATTGCTCCGCTTCTTCGGCAGCAGGCGGTAGAAAACGCCGGTGAAGGCGCCGTAGGCGAGCAGCTCGGCGCTCATGGCGAGGGCGGTCGGGAACGGCGGCATAGTGAACAGAACGTGGCGCAGGAGCGGCGCGACAAGCCCGACCGCGCCTGCCCAGACGGGTCCGCAGAGGAAGCCCGCGAGCAGCACGGGCAGGTGCATGGGGCAGAGCATACTGCCGAGCTGCGGGACCTGCCCGGTGACGAAGGGCAGGACGAGGCAGAGCGCCAGGCAGGCGGCGGAGCAGGTGAGGCGGCGCAGGTAGGTCTTGCGGGAAAGGGACATGGGGGTGAGCCTCCTTTTATGGGCGCTTCAGCGCGCCTTGACGGCGGTGAGCTGGTACATCTCCTCATCGGAGCGCTGCACGGCGGGCGTGAAGTCCGGCGGCAGGAGCGCTGCGAGGGCGGGCAGCTCCGGCAGCTCGACGGAGACGGCGTCCGCCCTGCCGGAATGGTGGCGCAGGAGCTGCGCGCGGCTCATGCCGTGGGCGACGGTCAGCGTGCCGCCGGGGAGGACGAGCCTGCCCAGCGAGGCGAGCGCGCGGGCGCTGTCGGGAAAGTGGGGGAAGGCGTTGTAGACGACCACGCAGTCGAAACGGCGGGCGAAGGGGTAGCTCTCCGCGTCGCCGCAGAGGACGGCGATGGGCGTGCCCTCCGCGCGCCTGCGGGCGAGCGCCGCCATGGCGGGGGAGAGGTCGATGGCGGTGAGGTCGCGCACGCCGCGCGCGAGATAGTCGGGAAAGAGGACGCCCGTGCCGCAGGCAACGTCGAGCACCGAGCAGCCCGCGCGCACGCGCGCGCCGTCGAGGATCGCGCCGATGACGCGGTCGCTGCGGACAAGCCCCGCGTCCCAAGAGGGGGCGCAGGCGTCGAAAAAGGTCCGCACAAGCTCCGTATCCACCGCGCGCCCTCCTTTTTTCTTCCGATGGGGACAGTATATAGGACGCGCCCGCCGCGCACAAGCCCCCGTGGGGGATAATTTTTGCGCGGGGCGTCATTTTTCGTACAACTTTTCGCGCCCGCGCGCATATACTGGCAGGGTTAAGAAAAGTCGGAAGGGAAGGATACGATGAAGGAGAAAGAAAAGGAGGTCCGCCGCGGGGACGTGGACGACATGATCTTCGGCGACGAGCGGTACGTCAGCGAGCGTTGAGACGGAAAAAGGCTCCCCCGGCGGGGGAGCCTTTTTTGCGGGTTTGGGGCGGTCACAGCGCGCGCTCGATCGTGCCGCCGCCGAGGACCTCGTCCCCGTCGTAAAAGACGACCGCCTGCCCCGCCGTGACGGCGCGCTGCGGCGTGAGCAGCGCGACGTGCGCGCCGCCGTCCGGCAGCGGGGTGACGACGGCGGCGCACTCCTTTTGCGAGTAGCGCGTTTTGGCGGTGCAGCGCACCGCGCCGCTTGGGATCGCGCCGGCGATCCAGTTGACGCGCGAGGCGAGGAGCGCGGAGGAGAACAGAGCCTCGTTATCGCCGAGGAGGACGGTATTGTCTTCGGCGTTCTTGGAGAGGACGTAGAGGGGGCGGCCGGCGCTGACGCCGAGCCCCTTGCGCTGGCCCGCCGTGTAGCACACGAGCCCGCGGTGCCGCCCGAGCACGCTGCCGGAAGCGTCCACAAAGTCGCCGGGGCGGAGCGTCACGCCGCCGTATTCGCGCAGGAAGCGGACGTAGTCGCCATCGGGAATGAAGCAGATGTCCTGCGAGTCCGCCTGGTGCGCGTTGGCGAGCCCCGCCTGCGCGGCTATTTCGCGGAGCGCGGGCTTTTCATAGCCGCCGACGGGCAGCAGCAGGTGCGAGAGGCGGCGCTGCGAGAGCTGGTAGAGGACGTAGCTCTGGTCCTTGGCGGGGCTGGCGCCGCGCAGGAGGCGGTAGACGCCGCGGGAGGCGTCATAGTCCACGCGGGCATAGTGCCCGGTGGCGATATAGTCGAAGCCGAGGGCGAGCGCGCGGTCGAAGAACGCGCCGAACTTCAGGCAGCGGTTACAGTCGATACAGGGGTTGGGGGTGCGCCCGGCGCAGTATTCCGACACGAAGCGGTCCATGACCTCGCGCGCGAAGGCGGCGCGCTCGTCGAACGCGAGGAAGGGGATCCCGAGCGAGGCGCAGACGGCGCGCGCGCCGTCCGATTCGCCGCCGCAGAGGGTGAGCGTCGCGCCGGAGCAGTCGTACCCCTGCGCGCGCAGCAAAAGCGCGGCGGCGGAGGAATCCACGCCGCCGCTCATGGCGATGAGAACCTTTTTGCTCATGGCGGAGGGGACGGGGTCAGTCCATGAGCTTGGCGGTGAAAGCGTCGGTCCCCAGTGCGTCGGACAGCTCGATGAGCGTGGGGTTGAAGCCGCCGGTATAGTCGAAGCGGCGCTCAGCCGTGCGCACGCGCCCGGTGTGGACGGAGGGGAGGGAGACGGTGAACGTTGAGCCCTTGCCGACCTCGGACTGCACCACGATGGTGCCGCCGTGCCCGCGCGCGATGCCGCGGCAGATCGCGAGCCCCAGACCCAGCCCGTGCGGGGGCGGGTCGATACGGTCGGTATCCAGAAAACGGTCGAAGAGGTGGTCGAGCCGGTCGGCGCTGATGCCGCAGCCGGTGTCGCTGACGGAGAGCTTGACGAAGCTGCCCTCGGTCCGGAGATGGATACGGACGGTGCCGCCCTTGGGGGTGAACTTGAGCGCGTTGGAGAGCAGGTTGAGCACCAGGCGGCGCAGAGCGTCCACGTCCATGGAGATGACGCGCCCGTCGCGGTCGGAGAGGAACTCCAGCGTGACGCCGCGCTGCTCGAAGAGGAACTCCGACTCGCGGTAGATGCGGCGGCAGAGCCCGACCACGTCGTCGTCGTAAAGCTCGAAGTGCCAGCCGTCGGGCAGGCGGCTCACCTCGTTCAGGTTGCTGAGCAGACGGTACATCTGGTAATAGTTGTGGTAGACGATGGCGGCGAGATGGTCCGCCTCGGGGTCGGCCTCGCGCTCCTCGGGCGGGAGGAGCTGACCGAACGCCGAGCTGAGATTCGTCATTGAGTTGCGCAGCTGGAGCGAGACGTTCGGCAGGACGCCGGCGAGCAGCTTCAGATCTTCTTCACGATGTTCCTGCATGGGGACCTCCTTTTTTTGTGTGAGCCTGTGCATAGCTTTTGCGCGGGGCGGAAAAGCTTGCAAGGAAAGAAATGACAGGGTACAAGGAAAGGGTAACAAAGTTTTGGGGAAAAAGCAAGGAATTTGTGAAAAAAAGGAAAAATTCCGAAAAAGGGCTTGCAAATTTTCGGTGATGCGCTATAATGTTAAACATACCATACATTTGATATATTCCACAACTGAAAGGAAGAAGTAGTATGAGCATCAAGGTGGGCATCAACGGCTTTGGGCGGATCGGGCGCATGGTCTTTCGCGTGAGTCTCGCGCACCCGGAGATCGAGATCGTGGGCATCAACGACCTCTGTCCCGCGGACTACCTTGCCTATATGCTGAAATATGATACCATGCACGGCCGGTTCGGCGCCGACGTGAAGAGCAACGACCACGCCATCGTGGTCAACGGGCGGGAGATCCCCGTGTTTGCCGAGCGAAACCCCGCGGACCTGCCGTGGGGGAAGATCGGGGCGGAGTACATCGTCGAATCGACGGGGCTGTTCCTGACGAAGGAGAGGGCGCAGGCGCACATCGACGCGGGGGCGAAGAAGGTCGTGATGTCCGCGCCGTCGAAGGACGACACGCCGATGTTCGTCTGCGGGGTGAACCTGGACAGCTATACGAGCGATATGCAGTTCGTGTCCAACGCCTCGTGCACGACCAACTGCCTTGCGCCCATCGCCAAGGTGCTGAACGACAGCTTCGGCATCAGGGACGGGCTGATGACGACGGTGCACTCCGTCACCGCCACGCAGAAGACCGTGGACGGGCCGTCCCTGAAGGACTGGCGCGGCGGCCGCGCGGCGACGGGGAACATCATTCCCTCCTCCACGGGCGCGGCGAAGGCGGTCGGCAAGGTGATCCCCGCGCTGAGCGGGAGGCTGACCGGTATGTCGATGCGCGTGCCGACGCTGGACGTTTCGGTGGTCGATCTGACGGTCAACCTCGAAAGGAGCGCGAGCTACGACGAGATCTGCGCGGCGATGAAGAAGGCGAGCGAGGGCGAGCTGAAGGGCATCCTCGGCTACACGGACGAGCAGGTCGTCTCGTCCGACTTCCTCGGCGACCCGCGCACGTCCATCTTCGACGCCAAGGCGGGCATTGCGCTGACGGACACGTTCGTGAAGGTCGTGAGCTGGTACGACAACGAGATCGGCTACTCGAACAAGATCCTTGACCTGATCGCGCATATGTACGGGGTCGATCACCCGGTGAGATAACGCTTTTCTCTTACGTCCCCGCTTGCGGGGGCGGTGCTCCTCTTTGGGCAGGAGGGACCTTCTTTTAAGAGGGTCCCTCTTGTCATTTGGCGGGAGGGCGTGGTATACTGCGGGAAAAGGAGGCGGAAGGGAAGATGTTTGAGGGGTTTACGCCGGAGGCGGTCGAGTTCCTCTGGGGGATACGGTTCAACAACAGCCGCGAGTGGTTCCTGCCGCGAAAGGAGAAGTACCTCGCGCTGATAGACCGCCCGATGCGCGCGCTGGGCGGCGAGGTGTTCGACGCGCTCGCGGCGGAGTATCCGGAGCAGCCGCTCAGGCTGCACGTCTGCCGCATCTACCGCGACGCGCGGCGGCTGTTCGGCAGGGGACCGTACAAGGACCACCTGTGGTTCACGATCGAGCGCCCGCACGAGCGCTTCGAGGGCGTGCCGGCGCTGTATTTCGAGCTGGCGCCGAACTATTTCAGCTACGGCTGCGGGTACTGGGACGCAGCGCCTGCCACGATGGCGCGGCTGCGGCGGCGCATCGAGACGGATCCCAAGACGCTGGAGAAGCTCGTGCGGCGGCTGGATAAGTCGCGCTTTACGCCGTCGCTTGAGCAGTTCAAGCGGTCCAAGGGCGACGCGGGGAAGCTGCTGAACCCGTGGTACAACGCGAAGAACATCGCCGTGGGGTACGAGGACAATCCCGAGGGCGTGCTGTTCACGCCGGAGCTGAGAGACGAGGTGCTCGCGGGCTTCCGCGAGCTGATGGGGCTGTACCTGTATCTCGATTCGCTCGCGGGCGACCCGGAGCCGGAGAAGGAATAAAAAAAGCGGCGGTCAGGCGACCGCCGCTTTTGCTTTACTGTTGCAGGACCTTCTTGCTGCCGTGGGTGGCCTTCATGCGAAGCTCCTTATTGAGAATGGTCTTGCGGATACGGAGATTCTTGGGCGTGACCTCGAGCAGCTCATCGTCGGCAAGGAACTCAAGGTTCTGCTCCAGGCTCATCTGCTTGGGCGGGACGAGGCGCAGGGCATCGTCCGAGCCGGAGGCGCGCATATTGGTGAGCTGCTTCTTCTTGCAGACGTTGACGGTGATATCCTCCAGCTTGGGGGACTGGCCGACGACCATGCCCTCGTACACGTCGACGCCCGCGCCGATGAACAGCACGCCGCGCTCCTGCGCGTTGAACAGCCCGTAGGTGATGGAGGTGCCGCCCTCGGACGCGACGAGGGAGCCGGTGCTGCGGCGGGCAAGCTCGCCCTTATAGGGGGCGTAGGAGTCGAAAACGCTCGCCATGATGCCCTCGCCCTTGGTATCGGTCAGAAATTCGTTGCGGTAGCCGAACAGGCCGCGCGCGGGGACGAGGAATTCGAGCTTCATGCGG
>CAVDWO010000031.1:0-13842 GCA_963612845.1 Alistipes onderdonkii | reverse complement strand
CTCTTTTCACAAGCAGGAGGGGACGGCTTTTTGCCGTCCCCTCCTGCTTTTTGCTTATTGCGGGGTGCGCAGCGCGCCGCCGCGGATCTGCTCCAGCGTCATCGACCGCTCGTGGCGGATCGGGCGCCACTCCACCTTCACGAAGAGGGATTCGATGCAGATCGGTATGTAGGTGAGCATGAACAGCGGGAACGTGAACACATAGAGGAGCTTTTTTCGCCCCGGGCAGTGGATACTCCGCCATTCCGTCGCCGTGGTGACCGCGCCGAGGATAAAGAGCGTCAGGTAAAGGCTCAGCAGCGTTTGCAGCACGGACTGTCCCAGCGCCGCCATCGAGCCGCCGGAGAGGAAGCCCGTGACCGCCGCGCCGAGGTTGACCACGACGCTCGCGCCGGTCAGCACGGCGGCGGGCATGATGTTCATTGCCATATCGTAGCAGGAGAAGCTGCCGCGGAAAATGCCGGAAAGCAGCGCGCCGCCGTAGCGGCGGAATACCTGAAGGTAGCCCTTCGACCAGCGCAGGCGCTGGCGCCACGACTGGCGCAGGCTCGTGGGCTGCTCGTCGTAGAGCACGGCGTCGCCCGCGTAGCCGACCTTCACGCCGCGGGTCACGTTGTCGATCGTGAACTCGATGTCCTCGGTCAGGAGGAAGAAGTTCCAGCCGCCGCAGCCGCGCAGGACCGCGTCGGAAAAGAGGAAGCCCGTCCCCGAGACGGCGCAGCTGCTGTGCAGCGCCATGCGCGGAGCGTTGAGGTAGCACGCCTCGCGCAGGAACCAGAGCGCGTAGCCCGCGGAGATCCAGTTATCGCCGTAGTTCTTGGAGTTGCGGTAGCAGGTGACGATCTCGTAGCCGCCGGTGTGGACGCGGTCGAGCGCGCGGAGGAAGCCGCGGTCGAGGACGTTGTCCGCGTCCAGGACGACGTAGGCGTCGTACCGCGCGCCCGCCGCCTTGATGCGGTGGAGGAGGTAGTTGAGCGCGTAGCCCTTGCCGACGCGCGCGGCGTCCGTGCGCTCGAAAACGGTCGCCCCGCGGGCGCGGGCGAGCGCCGCCGTGCCGTCCGTGCAGTTGTCGGCGCAGACGTAGATATCGGTCAGGTCGGCGGGGTAGGTCTGCGCGCGCAGGCTGTCCAGCAGCTCGCCGAGGACCGCCTGCTCGTTGCGGGCGGCGATCAGGACCGCCAGACGGTGCGCCGGACGGTACGCCGGCGCGGGGGCGGCGGCGCGGCGGCGGTGCAGCAGCGCGACGGCGACGTAGAAGAACTGATAGGAATAGCAAAGGAAAAACAGCAGCATGATCGCCGCGTTGATGGTCTCTACCGTGTGCATATAAGCTCCTCCGATCGTTGGGATATTCCTTGCGGATCGAGGACAGTCTGCCACGGCTTCCTTGCGTTTCTGCGGTGAATTTTCTTAACTCTTTCTAAAGGTAAAAGCACCTGCCCGGGGTGGGCAGGTGCTTTTTTTCGTTTTGCGGCAGGGGATCAGCCGAAGAGCGCCATCAGGACGCCCGCGGCGATCGCGGAGCCGATAACACCGGCAACGTTCGGACCCATGGCGTGCATGAGCAGGAAGTTGGCGGGATTCTCCTTCTGGCCGACGACCTGAGAGACGCGCGCCGCCATGGGGACGGCGGAGACGCCGGCGGAGCCGATCAGCGGGTTGATCTTTTCCTTCAGGAACAGGTTCATGAGCTTGGCGAGCAGGACGCCGCCCGCGGTGCCGCCGCCGAACGCGACGACGCCCATGATCATGATCTTGATGGTCTGCCAGGAGAGGAAGGTGGTGGCGGTAGCCGTTGCGCCGACGGTGAAGCCGAGGAAGATCGTGACGATATTCATCAGCTCGTTGCCGGCGGTCTTGGTCAGACGCTCAACACAGCCGGACTCCTTGAACAGGTTGCCGAGCATGAGGCAGGCGATCAGGGAGGCGGCGGAGGGGACCAGAAGCGCGACGAACACGGTGATCACGATGGGGAAGACGATCTTCTCCTTCTGCGAGACCTGACGCAGCGGCTTCATGACGATCCGGCGCTCCTCCTTGGTGGTGAGAGCCTTCATGATCGGGGGCTGAATGACCGGAACCAGCGCCATATAGGAGTAAGCCGCGACGGCGATGGGGCCGAGCAGGTGCGGGGCGAGACGGGTGGTGACGAAGATCGCCGTCGGTCCGTCAGCGCCGCCGATGATACCGATGGAGGAGGATTCCTGGCAGGTGAAGCCCATCCACTGGGTGCCGACGTAGGTCATGAAGATACCGAGCTGGGCGGCGGCGCCGAGCAGCAGGGACTTGGGGTTGGCGATCAGGGGGCCAAAGTCGGTCATGGAGCCGACGCCCATGAAGATCAGGCACGGGTACACGCCGAGCTTGACGCCGAGGTACAGCACGTCGAGCAGGCCGATGGTGACAACGTCGCCCACAGCCCAGGGAGCGAGGACAGCCTCAGACACGCCGCCGGCCGCCATCTCCGTCAGGAATTCCTGCGTGATGGGGTTGCCGCCGAAGAGGTCCCAATGGACGTGCCCTCCCGCGAAGAGGATCTCGTGGAACATATCCGCGCCGGGGAGGTTGGTACACAGCATACCGAATGCGATCGGCAGGAGAAGCAGCGGTTCAAAGCCCTTCACGATGGCGAGGTACATCAGGACGAAGGAGATCAGGATCATGATGAGGCACAGGATATTCCCGTCCTGACTGAAGAGGTAGAAGCCGGTCTGCTCCAGGAAGTTCAGAATTGCTTCAGCAAACATTTATGTCTTTTTCCTTTCACAGTTTATTGAGCGGGAAGGCTGTTTCAGCCGATGACGCACAGAACGTCGCCGGGGTTGACAGCAGCGCCCTTGGCAACTGCGACGGAGGAAATGGTGCCAGCGCAGGGGGCGAAGATCTCGTTTTCCATCTTCATGGCTTCGAGAATGAAGAGGAGGTCGCCCTCCTTGACCGCCTGACCGGCAGCGACCTTAACGTCGAGAATGGTGCCGGGCATGGGGCAGGAGACGGTGTTGGCGCCGGCGGGGGCGGGAGCGGCTGCGGGAGCCGGAGCGGCAGCGGGCGCGGGAGCGGCGGCGCGGGGGGCGGGGGCGGCAGCGCGGGCGACGGGGGCGGACGCCATGCGGCCGCCGGCGGCGGACTCGACGCTGACTTCATAGGTGGTGCCGTTGACGGTGACATTGTACTGCTTGATCATTGTTTTTCTCTCCTAAAATTAAATTTTTTTGATGCTGACGATGTTCATGCTGTGCTGGGACGTGCCGACCTCCTCAGAGAGGGCGGCGGTGATCGCTGCCACGACCTCCGGCTGCATCGCCTGCGGCTTGGCAGCCGGGGCGGGAGCAGGGGCGGCTGCGGCGGCGGCGGGCTTTGCCGTGCCGGTCTTGAGCACCGTGCCCATCAGCATGACGAGCAGAATGATGCAGATCAGCCCGAAAAAGACCGTGCCGATACCCATGAGGGTAACAAACAGGGAGCCGTATTCCATTTCTTTCCTTTTACCTTTCAACTGAAGATTATAGCAAAGCATGACGGCAAAAAGCAATCATGCGAGTGCTTTTTTTGCGCAGTCTTAACGCCTTTCCGCTCCCCCGCGGCGAGACTGCCGGAGAGGGGAACAGCCGCCCGGCGTTATTACTGCATGGCGAGCACGTCGGCAAACGCCTGGATCGCGGTGGCAGCCTGGCCGAAGTCGCGCATCTGCTGGTCGACGCCGAGCTTGATGAAGGGGATACCGGCAGCGTCGAGCGCCTTCTTGAGGTAGGGGAACTCCATCTCCTCGGGGTCGCAGAACTGCTGCATGAACAGCACCAGGCCCTGCGCGCCGGACTCCTTGACGAGATTCGCAACAAACTCGCCGCGGCGGTTCCTGCTGGACTGCGGATCGTAGAGCAGGACATCGTAATCGGTGTTGGTGAACTGCTCGACGAGCGCCATCATCGGGTCGCCGGTCTCGCTCGCGTCGGTGCGGAAGGCACGGGACTCGTGGGCGACATCGTCCGCCGCGATGGCGACGTGATTGTCCTTGAAGATCTTGAGGAGGGCGGGATTGTCGCAGATGATGCCGGAGGTGACGACCTTGACGCCGTTCCACTTGGCGGCGGGGAGCGCCTTGAGCTCGGCGTTGAGGGCGGTCAGCTTCTCGGTGTACGCCGCCTTGTCCATGAACCACGCCGCCTTGAGGACGGCGGAGCGCATGATGGGGTCGATGACGTCGCAATGCTCGCTTGCGAGCCTGACGAATTCGCGGCGGGCGGCGCGGGACTTATTGTAGACCTTGATGGCGGCGGCGATAGCGTCGCTGCCGATCTCGTGGCCGGCGATCTTCTCAAGCCCTGCCTTGACATCGTTATACTGGTCGAGGCAGAACTGCTTGCCCCAGTCGGCAAAGCGGTTCTGCGGGTGGGCGAGGAAGATGCAGGGCAGCTTCTCGCCCATGGCGACGCGGATATTCTGGCTCATGGGGCGCAGCGTGTCGCAGATGGTGGGGGTGATGACGCCGTCCAGCAGGTCCATCGTACCGTCGAGCAGCATTTCGAGGTCGAGCTGGGCGATGGTGCAGTAGAAGGTGGCGCAGTATTCCTTGGCGCGCTGCTCGGTCTTACTGTTGCTGCCCCACATACCGAACGGCACCATGCCGGCGGCGCAGACCAGCTCCTCGGGCGCGTAGTACGGCATCACGCCGATGCACTTCTTCCCCGCGTCCTTATATGCCTTGAGCTGTGCCTTGGGGTTGGCGGCGACGGCGGAAAATTCCTTCACGATAGCTTCGATACTCATTTTTTCGCGCCTCCTTAATTCTTCTCGTTGGCTTCCATCGCCTCGACCAGACCCTGCACGCGGGTGGCGTACTGCGCTTCGTTGAAGTTGCGCGGGTCAGCCTGGTCGCCGTCGAAGCCGGCGCAGGGCACGCCGAGGTCCGCGGTGAAGCGGCGCTGCATCTCAGCCATGTAGCCGGACCAGGGCTTGCAGGAGCGGTTATAGTGGACGAGGACGCCGTCGACCTTATTGTCGCGGCAGATACCCTCGCGCCAGGCGACGCCCTGCTCGATGCAGACGGAGTTCGGCGCCTTGTAGTAGGCGCGCGCCATTTCGTCCATATTGTTATAGACGAAGCCGAAGGCGGGCGCGTACACGACGGCGGTGACGTTGATGCCGTTCTCCTTGAGGGGCTTGAAGAGGTTGGGGAGCTTGGGCCAGCAGGGGATCCCCTCGAACATGACGCGGTACTTCTCGGGGAAGGGGAGCGTGGAGGTGCCTTCCTCGATATTCTTTTGCAGGTCCTGCGCGAGAAGCTCGAACGCGTCAGCCGCGGCTTCCTTGCCGCGGGCGGTGACGACGTCCGCCATGTGGTTGAAGAGGTCGAAGCCGCTCATCGGGGCGGGCTTATATTGCAGGAAGTCGCAGACCTTGAGCCAGTTCTGCGCGGTGCGGTTGGCGTGCTTGCAGGCAAGCTCGAACTTCTTCTCGTCGAACTTTTTGCCGGTGAGCTGCTCGAGCTGGTGGATCGCGCTGTCGAACTGGGCGCGGACGTACTTGACGGCAGAGTCGCTGACCTCGACGGTGTTATTGTAGGGGATATCGACCATGATGAGGGGGATATTGCACATACGGGCGATATTCTCGTACCACTTGGTCATGCAGTTGCAGATGTTGTTGCAGCAGAGCACGAAATCGGGCTGGGGGATACGCATCTGCTTGTAGGGCTTGATCGCCTCGCGGCGGAAGTTCTTGTAGGCGATCTCCTTCTCGGTGGTCTCGGGGAGCGCTTCGATCTCGTGGATATCGTCGAGCACGGTGTAGGGGGTCTGGGTCTTGGGGTCCTTCTTCGGCTTGCCGGTGGCGGGGTCGATGACGACGCTGCCGTTCTCGTCCTTGAGGGGCTTGCCGCTGGCGGGGTCGATGATGAACTCGAGCGTCTCGGGGTCGAACTTGCGGCTGGCGCGCTTGCCGGCGGCGTAAGCCAAAGAGATGCGGGCGTAGCCGCAGATATCATTGTCGAAGCCGAGATCCTCGGCCGCCTGACACATGATCTCGCCGTCGCGCTGGGCGGCGATGCCCGCCGCCTGATTCTCCGGATACATTACGTTGAGGTCAAAGGCCTCTGCGAGCTCGCAGGGGAACTTGGAGCTGGACCAGCCGACCAGCTTCCCCTGCTTTTTCGCTTCGCGGGCGTCGGCATAGACGTCATCGACGACCTTGCGCAGGGCAAGCACGCCGGGACTGACTTGTTTCGCCATTTTTGATTCCTCCTGATTGCTTATCGAAAAAATATGGGTTTTGTTGTTACTGCTGATTTTTCAGCGCCTTCTGGTACGCGAACAGAGCCGCGCCGAGCGCGCCGTTATACTGGGTGAGGGGGGTGGTATGGATCTCGTGCCCGAGCTGCTCGCGCAGCGCCTTGACGATGCCGTGGTTCTGCGCGACGCCGCCGGTCATCACGACATCGTCCCGCACGCCGATGCGGTGGCAGAGCCCGCTGACGCGGCCGGCGACGGACTTGTGGATACCGTTGATGATATCGCACTTGTCGGTCCCCATGGCGAGCTGGGAGATGACCTCGCTCTCGGCAAAGACCGTGCAGGTCGAGCTGATGCCGACCTCCCTGGTGGACCTATCGCCGAGGTCGCCGAGATCCTCGACCTTCACTTCGAGCACGCGCGCCATCACGTCGAGGAACCGTCCCGTGCCGGCGGCGCACTTGTCGTTCATGACGAAGTTGCGCATCTGGCCGTTCTCGATCTCGATGACCTTCACGTCCTGCCCGCCGATATCAATGACCGTGCGGACGTTCGGGAACAGGAAGGCGGCGCCCTTGGCGTGGCAGGACAGCTCGCTCATCTGCATATCGGCGAGCCCGTCGAGACTGTTGCGCCCGTAGCCCGTGGCGAGGACGAAGTCCATCTGCTCGCGCGTCATGCTTGCGCCCTCCAGCACCTGAGAGATCGCGCGGGAGGGGCCGGAGGTGCCGGTGCCGACGGCGACGAGGGACTTGGAGACGATATCCTGCCCGTCCTTCAGGATCACACATTTCGACGCGGTGGAGCCGACGTCGATGCCCATGGTATAAATACTCATAGTTAAAGCCTCGCAGCGCCCGCACGCGGCTCACGCCGCGCGCGGGGCCGGTTCGTTAAGCGTTGAGCGCGTCGTAATCGCGGATCACGCGCGGCAGGAGCATCTGATGGAAGGGGCAGATGCTCTCGGGATTCTGGTAGCAGGCATTGGCGAACGCCTGGATATAGGGGCGCATATCGTTCATATCGACGATCTCGTCGGTCAGGCCGAGCTTGGCGCACATCTTCGGGCTGGACTTGTGGGCATAGTCCTGGATCAGCTCGTTCATCTTGTCGATGGTGGGCTGGAGATCCTCGCCGGCCTTCTCCTCCTTGACGAGGCGGCGGGCGTACATCGCGGCAGCGGCGGTCTCGCCGTGCATGACGTAGATCTCGGTCGTGGCGGTGCCGATGGAGAAGGCGTTGTTATCGTTGCCCTGCGGGCCGCCGAGGACGTAGTGCGCGGCGGCGGTGCCCTTGCGGAGGGTGATCTCCATCATCGGCAGCTTGCTGGACTGGATCGAGTAGATCAGGCTCTGCCCGAGGCCGAGAAGCTCGGCGCGCTCAGCGTCGTTGCCGACGTCGATGCCGGTGGTATCCTGGAGCCAGAGCATGGGGATACGGTCGCGCGCGCAGAGGGTGACGAACTCGTTCATCTTGATGAGGCCCTGACGGTACAGCTTGCCGCCGACGCCCATCGCCTGGCCGTATGCCGCCATCTTATACTCGGGGTAGTTCATCAGCATACCCTGATAGTTGGCGACGACGCCGACGAGCAGACCATCGACCTTGGCGAGGCCGGTGATCATCTCGGGGCCGTAGCCGTGCTTATACTCCATGAACTCGGACCCGTCGAACAGGCGAGCCATGACCTCGACCATATCGTAGGAGCGCTTCTGGTTGAAGGGGACGATGCTGTAGAGGTCGTTGGAGTCGAACAGGGGCTCCTTGGGATCGTCCACACGGAAGAACTCGGGATCGTAGGCGGGGAGCATATCGATATACTTGCGGATACCGGAGAGGACGCCCTCCTCGTCGGCGTAGACCTCGCGGAAGAAGCCGGTCTCGCCGTAGTGAATGGCGACGGTGCCGGGGATATCGCTCTTGAGGTTCTTCTGCGCCTCGATCAGCGCCTCGGCGGCTTCCTTGTCAACATAGCCCTTGGGGTTCATGCCGCCGACGATGCCCGCGCCGCCGACCGCCATGTTCGCGTCCTCATGCGCGATGAGAATGGTCGGGGAGATGGAGTGGTAGCCGCCGCCGGCGGGGTTGGTGCCGTAGATGCCGACGATGACGGGGACGCCCATCTGGTTGAGCTCGCTGTTGCGGTAGAACGGGGTGCCGCCGCCGCGGCGGTTGGGATAGACCTTCTCCTGCTCGTCGAGCTTGACGCCGGAGCAGTTGAGGACGTAGACGAGGGGGATACGCAGGCGCTTTGCCGTGTCGCTGCCGCGCAGCAGGCTGTCCGCCTGACCGGGGACCCATGCGCCGGCGAGCTTCTTATTGTCGCTGGCGATGATGACCGCCCACTTGCCGTTGATGCGGCCGAGGCCCTTGACGATGCCGACGGAGCCGTTCTTGTTATCCTCGGGATTGTAGAGGCTGTTGAGCGGGCACCAGGTGCCTTCGTCAACAAGCTCCATGATGCGCTGCATCGCCGTCCACTGGCCGGATTCGTTCAGCGACTCGGTGCTGCGGCCGGCTTCGAGCGCCGCCTCGCGGATCTCGTGGATCTCCTGCTCTACCTGCTGGATCTCGGCGGCGTTATCCTCATGGAAGGCGCCGAGCTCCTTGCCGATCACCGGCATGGTCTGGAAATAGGAGGGCATGGAATATTCGCTCATAGTAGTATCTCCTTCTTAATTAAAATAACAAAATTATTTTTCCTTGGGGACCTTGATGAACGCCTGGCCGGGGTCGATCTCCTCGCGGATCAGGCGGATAATCTCGGGATCGGGGCCCTCCATCAGCTCGGCGCGGGAAACGTCGATCTCGAAGCCGGTATTCTCCTGCACCATCTCGGGGCTGGAGAACGGATAGTAGTAGGCGAGGTACATACGCTTGGTCTGCTCGTCGAACTTCATGATGCCGAGGTCGGTGACGACCATCTGGGGGCCGCGGTTGCCGGGGAGGCCCGCGCGCTCACGCCCGCCGGGGCCGTCCATCCAGCCGCAGGAGGTGATATAGTCGACATGGTCCATGAAGCGGCGCTTCTGGTGCTGCATCATGATGATGGTGTTGCAGTAGGTGGCGATGCCGTTGGCGCCGCCGGAGCCGGTGAAGCGGGTGGCGGGCCGGAGGTAATCGCCCTTGCCGAAGATGCAGGTGGAGTTGACGTTGCCGTAGGGGTCGATCTGCGCGCCGCCGATGAAGGCGATCATGCGGTCCTCATCGTGGAGCCACTCGTTCGCCTCGAAGCCGACGAAGCGGATATTGGGCCACTGGACGGCGCAGTGCGCCATGAAGCGGTTATCGCCCACGGAGCGGGGGACCTCAACGGGGTCGCAGTCCATCAGCCCGGACTCGACGATGGGGTGGCAGCTGGGGCAGACCGCGCGCTTGGCGAGGGACGCGCCGATCAGCGGGAGCCCCGTGCCGACGATGACGATCTGGTTTTCCTTGATGTTCTTTGCGATGGCATACGCCTGCATTTCCTGCTTGGTATATTTCGTATAGTCAGACATTTTCTTTTCCCCTCCCAACTTAGTGTGTCGTGGAATAGCCGAGGTGCGGCTCGTTCTTCAGACGCATCAGGCGGCTGCCGCCGAGCTTGTCGAGCAGCGCCTCCTGATCGGCGCAGCTATACACCCACTTTTCGAGGTAGTCCTCGAACGTTTCGGGGATCAGCTCGCCGCTGGCGGCAGCCTTGGCAGCCTTGGCGGCCGTTTCGGCGGCGGCGATGAGCTTCTCGTCCGCGGGAGCCTTCTCCAGCCCCTTGAGCGCCTTGGCGGCGGCCTTGGCGAGCTGCTCGACAGCGTCCGCCTTGTCCTGATACTTCGACGCCTTGTCGTATTCCTTCAGGGCGGCGTCGTCGTCATCGTAGTAATCGTAGCACTGGCTGGGCCATGCGCCGTAGGGCGCCTTGACGACCGCCTGCACGCACTCGCCGAAGATCTTGGTCTTGGTCGGGTCGCGGCGGATATACTCGTCGGAGACGATCTCCTCGCAGGTGACGATGGTCTTGCGCGCGGCGACGGCAATGTCGATATCGTGGAACTCATCGCCGATGATGACGCAGGTGCCGTCCGGCGACGCCTGCTGGACGTGGATCAGCGCGGTGTCGATCTTCGGGACGGGGACGGCGACGACCTTCTGCCCGGGGACGAGGGGATTTTCGATCTCGGCGCACTTGAGGTCCTCAAGCTTGGGCATGGTCCTGCGCTTTTCCTCGCTGATGCCCCAGAACTTCATCAGGCCGCTGCCCTGCATCAGGCGCACGGGCAGGAACGGAAGCCCGAGGGACGAGGCGTGGAGCATGAGCATGAGCACGTCCTGAGAATAATCCTCGTAGGTGAGCTTGCCCTGCTCGATGAAGGCGCGGAAGCGGCGGGAAACGTTGGTATAGCCGGAGTTTGCGGTGTAGCAGTTGATGTACGCCGCCACGCGGCCCTCGCCGATGAGCATATCGACCTCGCCGCCGCCGGGACCGGCATAGACGATAAAGTCCTTCTTGCCCTGACGCAGGATCTCCGCGACCGCGGCATACGGCTTGCGGTTGGTGGTGAAGCCGCCGGTGGCGAGCGTGTCGCCATTTTCGACGTACTTCGCAACGGCATCGTGCAGTGACATGACCTTATTCAAGATAAAACCCTCCCTGAATTTTGATGAACGATGTATCGCCAAAGAGCAGTCTTTGCATGGTTTCCGTCAAAAAGTGAAAAAAGATGCTCATACAGGCTTCATTGTAGATTATAGTGGAACTCTTTCCTGAAATCAATGAAAATCGCGCGGAATACGGCAAAAAAACTGAACAAATTTTTGGAGCGTTTTTTGTCGCTTCCGTGATATCCTAACGGGCGGGGCGGAGCGGGCGGAGGGATTTTTGCAAGATTTCCTGCATTATGCGCGTGCAAAAAGGAGCCGGGGGCGGCTGCCCCCGGCTCCTTCGCTGCGGAACCTCTCCTATTTGTCCGCGCCTTGCAGCTGCGCGAAGCGCTGCATCAGCACGGCGAACTGCTCCCGCGTGAGAAAGCTGCGGTACTGCTTGTTCCCGCGCTCGTCTCCCGCGATCAGCCCCGCCTGCTCCGCCCACGCACGCGCCTCCGCGCTCCATGCGGCGGGCGGCTGCTGCGCCAGCGCGGCGAGATAGTTTTCCAGCATCGCGTTGAACTGTTCCTGCGTCATCTCTTCCTCCTCATACGGCGGCATGGGCGGCGGATAGCGCCCCGCGCGCACCATGGCGGACGTATACGCGCCGCGCGCGTCCCACTGAAAATGCGGGCGGTCGGGGAAGCTCCGCCAGTCCCCTCCCCACGAGAAGCCCACGCGCTTTCCCAGCGCGCCCATTTGGTCGAAAAACGCCGGATCGTCGTACTCGTGCCCGCGCTCGTTTTTGCAAATGTCGAACGCCAATCCTGCATTTTCCCCGTGGAACGACGGCGTGACCGCCCCCTTTGCCGCGTAGCCCTTTTCCGCGAGCATTTTCTGGTATTCGCTGTCGCGCACGGTCTCCGTCACGAGCACGCGGAGCCCCTGCGCCTCCGCCAGCGCGAGCAGCGCCCGGCAGTTCGCCGCGACGTCCGCGCGCAGGTCGCCGATCTCCCTGCTGTGGCGCATTTACGTCTCCTCCTGCGCCTTGCCGTTCTGCGTGCCGAAGTAGAACGCGATCACCATGAGGTACACCGTGTTGAACTCCTGCGTCACCTTGGACTGTACCGTCAGCACGCAGAAGCTCACCGTCAGGCAGATCGTCACAAGGCTCTTTACGCTCAGCAGATTGGCAAGTCTCTTTTTCAGCAGCTCCATTGTCTCACCCCTCGCAGTCCTGCCCGCGGCGCGCCGCTTCATAGGTCACGCCGCCGGCGGTATTTTCGGCTTTCGCCTTTCCGTAATAGCACGCCGCGCTCGTCCCATAGGCGCCCCACGCCGCCGTGACCATCGTGGCGATCCACGGCAGCGTGCCGGCGAAATCCGACGCCACCGCCAGACGCGCCAGCGCGAAGCCCTCGTAGGTCGTGTAGAGCACGATCGCGCTCTCCAGCAGCAGCAGGCGCTTGGAGAAGTCCATGCCGCGCCGGAGCTTCCTCTCCCCGCTCACAGCGCGCCCCCTCCCGCCATCGCCAGCGAGATCGCCGCGCCGATGAGCACGTACAGCACGCGGTCGATCATCGCGTCCCAGCGCCGCGCGCCCTTCTGCGTGATGGTCTTTACGTCCGCGCGGATCTCCCGCACGTCCTTCTCCACGCTCATCTCGCGCTGGGCGAGCACCTCCACCGCCGTTACCAGTTTATCCAGATCCTCCTGCCGGCGTTCCAGCCGCTCTATGCGGCGCGAGTTCTCGCGGACGCGCTGCTCGGTCTCGGCGAGCTTCACGCTCGCGCCGCGCCCGTTCGCTGTCTGCTCCGTCATTCCGTAGGCACCGCCTTTTCAAAGCTCTCCCATGTGTGCTGCGCGCTCTCCACGCTCCGCCACGTAAAGCCCTGCGCCTCGCACTCCTTCCACGTCAGATAGCGGAAGTAAAATTCCGTCAGCAGGTGGCAGGGAATGATGTCGAGGATAATGTCCTTCACCTGTGTGAATTCCTCCGGAACGCCCACCGTGTTCGGGAACCACACCTTGACCGTGCCCTGCTTCTGCGTCTCCTCCGCCAGCGCCTTGATGCCGCAGCCGCTGAGCGTCGCGTTGATCGCGTCCAGCGTGAAGCAGTCGGAATTGATGCGCAGGAGCGCGGCGACCGCTTCGCGCCGCAGCGCGGTGGATACGCTGACCGGGCAGCGGGCAAAGAGCTTCTCCCGGCGCGAGAGCCCGTCCTCCTCCGCCGTGGGCAGGAGCCCCTCGCGCTCGGCGCGCTCCATCGCGTCGCGCGCGCCGTCCAGCGCTTCGCCCGCCGCGTACAGCTCGCTGCCGCTCAGCGTTCCGCGCTCCGTGCGGTACACCCGCAGCGGCTCCAGCAGCGCGCAAAGATAGTCGTAATAGCCCGTCATGCGTCCTCACTCTCCCCAAGCTCCGTCAGCGTCACCGTGCCGAGCACCGGCAGCTCCGTCGCCGCCACGGTCAGGTCCGCCGTCGGCGCCAGCAGGTGGCAGTTCGCCACGCCCTCGACGCCGTAGAGGAGCGACGCCAGCTTCGCCGTATAGACGCTCTCGCCCAGCCGCTCGCCGGTGAAATAGGCGCGCAGCGCCGCCTCTGCGCCGTCCTTGATCTCCTGAAAGCTCCAGCCCTGCTCCGGCAAAAGCTCCGCCGTGACGTTCACCGTCTTTTTCACCGGGGTCTTGACCTGCACGTCCACCGCGATCTCGCGCTTTTTCTCCAGCGCCGCGGCGACCGCCTCCAGCAGCGCTTCACCGGGCGTGCCCGCCTGCGTGGAGATATATACGTCCACCGTGCCGATCCCCCGCGCGCGTCCGACCGCCTTCGCCGCCGCGACGTCCGGAAAGTTCATCGCCTCCAGCTCGTAGAACGCCGCGTTTGCGCCGTTCGGCAGGCGCTTGAAGCTGTCCAGCACGCGCTCGCGCAGCGCCGCGTCGCTCTCCTCGTCGCGCCCGCCGGCGAACGCTTCGGGATTGGTGCACTGCGTCACGCCCATGGGGTAGACCGCCATGATCTGCACCGCGCCGGCGATCGCGTTGCCGTCCGCGCC
>CAVDWO010000030.1:0-14018 GCA_963612845.1 Alistipes onderdonkii | reverse complement strand
CGAGTGGAATAACGGCGAGGTGGTCGATACCCTGCGTAAGTTTACCGAGGAAGAAGCAGCTTATGACGAGCGCTTCGATTTGCAGCAGACAAGGTGATAAGTCGAAAGCCAGCACCCCCGACTAATATTGAGCCTCACAGCGCCTCTCCGCATCTTAGGCCTGTGAAGTGCATGAAGAAAGGAGAATATCCGCATACTCCGCGGTGCAACAGTGTGGAGACCTGTTGTAATGCTGTCAATGAATTGCAGGCAGCGAGGTGCTCCGGTGGAGATCGGTACATCAGGAGAACAGGATGGCAAGTGTAACTTTTAAGAACATCAAGAAAGTTTATCCCTACGTTTCCGGCGAAAAGAAAAAGAACAAAAAAGGAAAAATAGATGAATCTGCGGGAGAAAAGGCAAACCTCCAAATTACGGAGGAGGGCGTCGTTGCGGTCCAGCAATTCAGTCTGGAGATTGCCGATAAAGAATTCGTGGTTCTGGTCGGTCCCTCCGGCTGCGGTAAGTCCACCACTCTGCGTATGATCGCGGGGCTGGAGGA
The DNA here is from genome assembly GCA_963612845.1 of Alistipes onderdonkii. Taxonomy (GTDB): domain Bacteria; phylum Bacillota; class Clostridia; order Oscillospirales; family Oscillospiraceae; genus Hominicoprocola. The sequence continues at coordinate 13,477 of CAVDWO010000030.1, read as the reverse complement.
GATCAGCGATGGCGAGATGTATATTGACGATAAGATCGTAAATGATATTGCGCCGAAGGACCGCGATATTGCCATGGTCTTCCAAAGCTATGCGCTGTATCCGCACATGACCGTATATGAAAACATGGCGTTCCCCCTGAAGCTGCGCAAGATGCCGAAAGAGGACATTGACGCGAAGGTCCGCGAGGCCGCCGCAACGCTGGGGATCACGGAATACCTTAACCGGAAGCCGAAGGCTCTTTCCGGCGGTCAGCGCCAGCGTGTGGCGATCGGCCGCGCTATTGTGCGTGAGCCGAAGGTCCTGCTGATGGACGAGCCGCTTTCCAACCTTGATGCGAAGCTGCGCAATCAGATGCGGGCTGAGATTATCCTGCTCCGAAAGAAAATTGATACCACGTTTGTTTATGTTACCCACGATCAAACAGAGGCAATGACGCTGGGAGACCGCATCGTAATTATGAAAGACGGATTTATCCAGCAGGTCGGTACGCCGCAGGAGGTGTTCGACCATCCCGTTAATCTGTTTGTAGCCGGTTTTATCGGCACGCCCCAGATGAACTTTTTTGATGCAAGGCTGACCAGAGAAAACGGACGCTACTTTGTTTCCGTTGGGACAATGAAGGTTGAACTCTCGGACGACAAGCAGCAGAGACTGTCCGAAAGAAACGTGTGCGAGCAGGACATTACGCTTGGCGTTCGCCCGAACCATATTACCTTGAGCGACAATGCTCAGAACGCGATCAATGCAACGGTCGATGTGCAGGAGATGATGGGCAGCGAGAGCCACCTGCATTTGACGGTGAACAATAAGGACGTTATTGCGATCGTGCCCGCGGTGGACTCTGCCGGTGAGCGCAGAGCGGCGTTTACGAACGGAATGAGCGTTGCGCTTTCGATTCGTGGCGGAGTTTGTCATGTTTTTGATGCGGAGGGCAGAAATCTGGAGTGGGAGTGATTCCCGCATACTATTGAAGTCCCGATGAAAAGCACAGCACAAACGTTCATTTGAACGTTTGTGCTGTGCTTTCTTTTTGCAGCACCTCCGCTGTTTGCTTATGTCACGGGAAGATGACGCCTGCCCTCCAAAATCGAGCGCGAAAAAAGCTGATCAGAAAAAGAAGGCTTGACTTTCCTGTTATATAATGTTACTTTTATTAAGGAACATAACATCATGTAAACGGAGCTGCTATGAACACGATTCGACAGGAGAAGATCCTAACATATATTGAACAGCATAATGTGGCGACCTCCAAGGAGTTGCAGGCGTTGTGCCCGGAGGTTTCTTTCATGACGATCCACCGTGATCTGGACGCGTTGGAGCAGCAGGGCGTGATCATCAAGGTCCGGGGCGGCGCCAAGGCTGTGCGTCATGCGGGGGATATAGCTTTCGATGAGCGCATGCAGGAGAATAATCGCGGGAAAAGTGCCATCGCCCGGAAGGCGGTCTCTCTCATCAAGCCGTACAGTTCGGTTTTTCTTGACGCCAGCACCACCAATCTGATGCTGGCGCGGCGTCTGCCGGATATGAATCTCAACATTTTCACAACAGGTCCCAACATTGCCGTAGAGCTGTGTTCTCTCAGCAATCCTGTTGTGACCATGTGCTGCGGGACGCTCAATCGGAAAAATCTGGCGGTGTCCGGTCAGAACACACTGGAAATGCTGGATAAGATCAATATTGATATTGCCTTTATCGGCGTATCCGGCTGCTCTGCCGAGGTGGGATTTACCTGCGGCACGGAGGGAGATATGCTGGTCAAACGGTTGACCATTCGGAAAGCCCGTACAAGTGTGATTCTCTGTGACGGGGCAAAATTCAGCCGATTGATGCCCTATACCTTCGCCGCTGTGGAGGACGTGGACTATGTGATCTCCGACAGACCGATGCCCGACAGCTTCGTCAGGGAGGCGGCAGCTGCCGGCGTGACCCTTTTAGAGGGGTGAACGAAAAACCAAATGTGACAGGAATGAAAAAAGACCGGCGTCTGCAAAATGACGCCGGTCTTTTTTGAGGGAAATGCTTGACATTATGTTATGAAATGTTATAATTAACAAAAGATAACATACTGACCTGCGGTCAGACAAAGTAAGGGGGAACTACAATGGCAAATGCAGTTATTATGCCCAAGGCGGGCATCACCGTGGAAAGCTGTATCATCGGCACATGGGAGAAGAAGGTGGGGGACAGCGTGAAGCTGGGCGACGTGCTGTTTACCTATGAAACGGACAAAGCCAGCTTTGAGTGCGAATCCACCGCCGAGGGCGAGCTGCTGGAGATCTTCTACGGCGAGGGCGATGAGGTGCCCTGCCTTACCAACGTCTGCGCTATCGGCAAGGCTGGCGACGATACGGCGTCTCTGCGCCCCAACGGAGTTTCTGCGGCAGATGCACCAGCCGCTGCACCCGTGGCTGCACCTGCATCAACGCCCGCAGAGCTGACGCCGCATTCCGCTGCTCCTTCTGCCGACGCACCGGCTTCGCCGCGTGCCAGAAAGCTGGCGGAGACCGCCGGCGTAAATGCTGCGCTGGCTGCCGGCAGCGGCCCTAACGGTCGCATTATCGAGCGCGACATTCGCCGCCTGATGGAGGAAGGGTCTCCTGCCGGAGAAGAACCTGCACCCGCGGCAGCATCTGCGTCTGTCGCCGCTGCGCCGGCGCCTGCTGCCGTGGAGGTTTCCGAGTGCGAAGATGTAAAGTTCAGCGGTATCCGGCGCGCCATCAGCAAGTCCATGAAGTCTTCCCTGACCAATATGGCGCAGTTGACTCACAATTTCAGCTTTGATGCCACCGCTATCCTGAACTACCGCAAGCTCCTGAAAGTCTCCGGCGGCGATCTGGCCGGCATTACCCTGGGCGATATCATCTTGTATGCCGTGTCCCGCACTGTGCTCAGCTGCCCCGATCTCAATGCCCATATGCTTGACGATAACAATATCCGCTTGTTCAAGCACGTGAATCTGGGCGTCGCCGTAGACACGCCCCGCGGACTGATGGTGCCCACCATCTTCCACGCGGACGAAAAGAGCCTGCTGGAGATCTCCCGCGAGGTGAAGGAACTGGCGGCAGCCTGCCGCACAGGAGCCATCAGCCCTGACAAGCTTTCCGGCGCGTCCTTTACCGTGTCCAATTTGGGTTCTTTCGGCGTAGAGTCCTTTACCCCCGTCATCAATCCGCCTCAGACTGGTATCATCGGCGTATGCACCACTGTGGATCGTCCCCGCAAGGCTGCCGACGGCAGTATTCAGATGTATCCTGCCATGACGCTGAGCCTGACTTACGACCACCGCGCCGTTGACGGCGCGCCCGCGTCCCGCATGATGCAGGGGCTGTGCCGCGATCTGGAAAACTTCACCACACTGCTGGCGAAATAAGAGGAGGAACACGTTATGGATTTGTTCGATCTGGTTGTTATCGGCGGAGGTCCCGGCGGCTATCTCTGCGCCGAACGCGCGGCACAGGGCGGGATGAAGGTGGCGCTCATCGAGCAGCGCGCTCTGGGCGGCACCTGCCTGAACGAGGGCTGCATTCCAACAAAAACTCTGCTGAATTCCGCAAAGCTGTACCGCCATGCCACAGAGAGCGAGGCGTTCGGCGTTACCGCTGGCGAGGTCACCTTCTGCCATGATAAGGTCATCGACCGCAAGGAGAAGGTCCGTGCCACACTGGTGAGCGGCGTCGCCGCTGCCATGAAAGCAAACCATGTCACCGTGGTAAATGCCGAGGCTGTCATTGAGGGCCGCACCGGCGACGGATTTGCCGTCACCGCAAATGGTGAGACCTATGTGGGCAAGCGCATGGTCATCGCCACCGGCTCCGAGGCTGTCGTCCTGCCCGTTCCCGGCGCAAAGGAGGGGCTGGCCTCCGGCTTTGTCCAGACGAACCGTGAGATACTCAGCGACAAGACGCTGCCCAGAGAACTGGTGGTCATCGGCGGCGGTGTCATCGGTCTGGAGATGGCCTGCTACTATGCCAGCGTGGGTGTGAAGGTCACCATCGTGGAGATGATGCCCAAGATCGCCGGCGCCACCGATCCCGAGATTTGTAAGATATTGATGGATACCTATTCCAAGCAGGGAATGATCTTCAAGACCTCCTGCCGTGTGCTGGAGATCGGCATCGGCTCCGTGTTCTACGAGGAGAACGGTGAGAGGAAAGAGGTCAAATGCGACAAGGTGCTGATGGCTGCGGGCCGTCGTCCCGTATCCCGTGTTCAGGGGCTGGAGAAGCTGGGACTGGAGATGGATCGTGCTGCTATCGTGACAGACCGTCACCTGTGTACAAACGTATCCGGCGTTTATGCTGTGGGCGACTGCAACGGAAAACATATGTTTGCCCACACCGCCTATCGAGAGGCAGAAGTGGCTGTCAATCATATGCTGGGCCGTTCCGATGCGATGCGCTACAATGCCATTCCCTCCGTTTTGTACTCCGATCCCGAAGTGGCGAGCGTGGGCCTCAGCGCCGATGCCGCCAAGGCGCAGGGCATGAGCGTCAGGGAAGTCAAGGTCCCCATGGCCTATGCGGGTCGCTACGTTGCCGAAAACGAGAATGGCAAGGGCTTCATCAAGCTGGTCGTGGATACAGACCGCAAGCGTCTGGTCGGCTGCCATATGGTGGGCAGTTATGCGTCCGAGATCATCATGACCGCTACGATGATGGTGGATACCGAGTTGTCTCCCACCCGCCTGCAGAAGCTGGTGTTTCCCCATCCCACCGTGGGTGAGGTTATCCGTGAAGCGCTGTTTCAGATTTGATAAGGAGGAATGAAAGCATGCCTAAGAGTCTGTTTGTGGATCCTGCCGAGGTGAGAGCCCCCGGCAAGGTGACGTTCAACGAGATCCCCGTCAACGCTTATAACAGGACTGTGGCCGAGGAGCTGGCTGCCGGAAGATATACGAAAGAAGACCTGATCCGAATTTTCCGCGACATGACCATCCTGCGTGAGTTTGAGACCATGCTTAACCTCATCAAGACGCAGGGCAGCTACAATGGCGTCAACCATACCTATCCGGGTCCCGCGCACCTTTCCGCCGGTCAGGAGTCCGCCTGCGTCGGTCAGGCATATCTTCTCGACGAGAATGACTTTGCTTTCGGCTCCCACCGTTCCCACTCCGAGATCCTTGCCAAGGCGCTGTCCACCATTAACAAGATGAGCGACGAGCAGTTGATGACCGTCATGGAGAACTTCTTGGGGGGCAAATGCCTCCGAGCCACCGAGAAGCTGGGAAAGACCGAGGACGTGAAGGAACTGGCTATCCGCTTTATCCTGTACGGCACGCTCAGCGAGATCTTTGCGCGTGAGACCGGCTTCCATATGGGCATGGGTGGCTCCATGCACGCCTTCTTCCTGCCCTTTGGCATCTATCCGAACAACGCCATCGTGGGCGGCAGCGGCACCATTTCCACCGGTGCGGCCCTGTATAAGAAGGTCAACAACAAGAAAGGCATCGTGGTGTGCAACGTCGGCGACGCCGCTATGGCGCGCGGCCCCGTGTGGGAGGCTATGAACTTTGCCGCCATGGATCAGTATAAGACCCTGTGGGAGAGCCACAAGGAAGGCATGCCCATTCTGTATAATATCTTCAACAACTCCTACGGTATGGGCGACCAGACCCGCGGCGAAACCATGGGTCAGGGCTGTATGTCCCGCATCGCGTCCGGCATCAGTCCCACCCAGTTCCACGCCGAGACCGTGGACGGCTTCAATCCTCTGGCCGTTATCGACGTCATGGAGCGCAAGCTGGCGTTGCTGCGCAATGGGCAGGGGCCCGTGATGCTGGAGACCATCACCTATCGCTTCTCCGGTCACTCCGTGTCCGATCAGAATGCCTACCGCACCAAAGAAGAGGTGGAGGCGTGGAAAAAGGTGGATCCCCTTATCACCTATCCTGCCAGTCTCGTTGAGGCGGGCGTTATGACGCAGGCTGACGTAGACGCCGTTCTGGCTGAGACGTCTGCGCGCATGACGATGATCTGCAAGGCTGCCGCCGATCCCGCGTTCAGCCCCTACTGCGATTTTGACAAGGATCCCGCCGTGGTGGAGCGCCTGATGTTCTCCAACGAGAAGGTGGAGAAGTTTGACGACCGCGAGCCTGAGATGCTGTGCCCCAAGGAAGACGCCGAGGGCTACAGGAAGCTCAAGAGCAAGAGCCGCAGTCCCATCGGCGCCGATGGCAAGCCGGTGTCCAAGATGAAGCTGTTCAATCTGCGCGACGCCCTGTCCGAGGTCATTTACGACCGCTTCTATGAGGATCCCACCATGATCGCCTACGGCGAGGACTGCCGCGACTGGGGCGGCGCATTTGCCGTCTATCGCGGCATGATGGACGCGCTGCCGCACAGCCGCCTGTTTAATTCTCCACTGGCGGAGGGTGCTATCGTCGGCACCGCCGTCGGGTACGCGCTCTCCGGCGGTCGGGTTCTGGTGGAGCTGATGTACGCAGACTTCATCGGCTGCGCCGGTGATGAGATCTTCAACCAGATGTCCAAGTGGCAGGCCATGTCCGCAGGCATCCTGAAGATGCCGCTGGTGCTGCGCGTGTCTGTGGGTTCCAAGTACGGCGCGCAGCACTCTCAGGACTGGACCGCCCTGTGCGCGCATATCCCCGGTCTAAAGGTCTGCTTCCCTGCCACCCCATGGGAGGCCAAGGGGTTGATGGAAGCCGCGCTGAAGGGCACCGACCCCGTGGTATTCTTCGAGAGCCAGCGCCTGTATGACGTGGGCGAGCAGTTCCACGAGGGCGGCGTTCCCGATGAGCGCTATGAGATCAACATCGGGGATACCAACACGGTTCGCCGGGGCAAGGACGTTACCATCATCACCGTGGGCGCTGCCCTGTACCGCGCCGTAGACGCGGCCAAGACGCTCAGCGAGCAGTATGGCATGGAAGCCGAGATCATAAATATTCACTCTCTGGTTCCTCTGGATTACAGCAAGATCGTGGAGTCCGTGAAGAAAACGGGCAAGGTGGTGCTGATCTCCGACGCCTGCGCCCGCGGCTCGTTCCTGAAGGACGTGGCGCAGAACATCACCGAACTGTGCTTTGATGATCTTGACGCGCCTCCCGTTGTTGTCGGAGCACGCAACTGGATCACGCCTCCCTTTGAATTTGATCCCTATTTCTTCCCGCAGGCCGACTGGATCCTTGACGCTATCCACGAGAAGCTGGCGCCCCTGCCCGGATACGTTCCCAAGAAGGGCTGCACGGAGACGGAGCAGATGCGCCGGGCGAAGCTGGGCGTCTGAACGCCGTGGAGATCCAACGAGTCTCCAACGCCGGTGTACTGGTGGCGTTAGACGGCGTCCTCCTTCTGCTGGACGGCGTGTGCCGGGAACTTAGTCCTTACCTTGCGCCGCCTCCGACGGTTATTGAGGAACTGGAACGCCGTCCACCGGATATGCTGGCTTATACCCATAGCCATCCCGACCATTTTGAACAGGGGTTTGCCGCCCGGTTTTACAAAAAGACCCGCCGTCCCATATTGGGGACGGCGGGCGTGTCGGAGCAGCTGCCGGGAATATCGGTGGAGCAGGGGAGTATAGCCGTAGGCGGCGTCAGGGTAACGCCCATACCGAGCCGACATCTGGGCGCGGAGTGGAGCCAATATCCCCACGTCAGTTATTTGATCGAAGGCTCCAAACGGATATTCTTTGTGGGAGACGCAGCGCCCCTGTGCTGGAAAGACGGGATCTCGCGCCTGCGGCCGGACGCGCTTATCGTACCCTATCCCTATGTGATTAGCGGGATCGGCAGACAGACGATCGCACGATTTGCACCGAAGGCTGTGATGGCGGTACATACGCCAGCGAAGGGGCTTGACCCTGACGGCGTATGGCCCATGATGGGGCGGGCGCTGAAGAAATGCGGAGAGTTTCCCGTGTACGCTCCCGACCTTTGCGAAACAGTTTCCCTCTAATTGATGATGATACGCAGCGCTCCCAGTTCCACGACCGGTGGAACTGGGAGCGCTGCGTTTGTGCAAGGGCGCGAGACACGGCTAATCGGGCGGGGCTCGCAAGCATGGAGAACGCTGAGATCAGTGCCGGTTCAGGCGTTCGCCCACCGCGCCGCCAGGGTGGATCAGGGCGAACTGCTCGTTGCGATAATCGGTTTCCTCAATGAGAGCGGATTGCAGCGCGTGGAAGATCACGCACATGGAGGTGGTGCTGGTGGTCCCCTGAGAGTTGTACTTGTCCGTTTCGCGGTTGACATATTGACGCAGCACGACGTCGGCACCCATCGCCAGCGGGGACTCCGTATTCTCGGTGATGGTGATGACCTTCACCTTCTTGGCCTTGCAGATATCCAGAATGGGAAGGAGCTCCGCAGTCTTGCCGCCCCGGGAAGCGAACAGCATCACGTCGCCCTTCTGAAGGTACCCGGTGGCGCCATGGACAGCTTCGGCGGGAGAAATAAAGCGGGCGGGGCGTTCGATGCAGCACATCAGATGGGCGAAATGCCGGCAGGCGATGCCGGAGTGTCCGCAGCCGGAGGCTCCGATGCGGACGGCGCCTGCCAACAGCGTGACGGCCTTGGCAAAGCTCTCCTCGTCGATGTACTCCGCGGCGTGGACGAGACATTCGGCTTCGATGGCGAACGTCTCTTGCAGACGGCGCTTGGCGATGTCATTCATGTTGTGTCACCTCATATCAATATATCGGTTATTGTTTTGCGTCGATCCCCGCAAAAGCGGACGGCGTTTTGCTGTAGAATCCGACGGCCATGGCGTCCAGCCGCAGATAGTCTCGATACAGGCTCTCGTAGGCGGCTTTCTCGGCGCTGCCGGGCGTGTAGGACGCTTTCAGCGTCACCGCTTTGGCGCACAGAGCGGGAACGCTGCCCCAGCCGATGGCCTGCGCGGTCAGTATGCCGGCGCCCAGAGAGGTGGACTCCTCGTTGTCGCAGGTCAACAGCTCGCAGCCGGTGACGCTGGCCTTGATGGCGCACCACAGCTTATCCCTGGAGCCGCCGCCCAGCGAGCGGATCTGGGAAACGGAGATGCCTGCGGTACGGAAAACGTCCAGATCCTCCCGCAGCATATAGGCGACGCCCTCCATGATGGCACGGACAAAGTGCCCTTTGGTAGTGCCCAGTCCAAGACCCATGAAGCAGCCGCGCATATCAGGGCACTCCTGAGGGATATTTTTCCCGGCAAAGTGGGGAATGAGAAAGAGCCCGTCGGAGCCGGGAGGGATCGGCGCCGCCAGCTGGCTCATGTACGTATAAGGATTCAGACCGGACGATCGGAATCCGTCGGAGTCGGTGATGAACTGATCCTTGAACCATTTCATAACGATGGCGGCGGTGGGGTTATAAGCCAGCGCCAGATAGCTATCGTCATAATGCGTGTAATATTGCAGGGGAACCTTGCTGTCAAAGTCCGGCGCTTTCGTAGTGGCTGCCACAGTCAGACACGTGCCGGTGGTCTCGGACACAGTGCCGGGAGTGACGTTGCCCGCGCCGATGGCGCTGGCGGTCTGATCCATGGCGGTACAGACGACGGGCGTACAGGAGGGGAGTCCTGTCTCGCCGGAAGCCTTTTCGGTAATGCCGCCGGCAACGCAGCCACAGGGAAGGACCTCCGGCAGCAGCCGGACGTCGGCATTGGCAAAACGCAGAAAATCGTCGTGGTAGCGCCTCGTCATGATATCGTAATAGCCGGTGGAGCAGATCAGGGAATGCTCGGTAACGAATCTGCCGGTGAGTTTATAGATGAGATAGTCCTCCAGCAACAGGATCTTGTGGGCGCGTTTTTTCAGCGCGGGACGATCCATGATCCACTTCAGCTTTGCAAGAGGAACAGCGCCGTTAAGGGAGGGGAGACCGGTAGAACGGTAAAGCCGGTCGCTGCCTATGAGAGCGGTAAGCTGTTCGGCTTCGGCGGCTGCGCGGTCGTCCAGCCAGACGATGGCGGGCATGATGGGCGAGCCTGCCTCGTCCAAAACGACGGTCGTTTCGCCCTGGGTGGTGATGCCGACGGCGGCAACGTCCGAGGGATCCAGCCTGCCGGAAAACAGAGCCGCAGTGCTGGCGCACAGCCCCCGCCAGTAAACGGAGGGATCCACCTCCACGATATGTTCTGCGGGCGTGTTCAGCGTATACTCGGTGGTCACGTTGTCCAGAAGACGAAGATCGCGGTCAAAGGCGCAGCATTTCATGGCTGTGGTGCCTACGTCAAATGTCAGAATGACCTGCATGATAGACCTCCTGTGATCACTTGAGCGGCGTACGCTCAAGAGGCTTTAACCGGCGGTAGATTCGCTGTCTTATTTTCTCCTCTATAATATATTGACCCGCAGGTCGATGGCAACGTTCATATTTTTATAAAAACACTATTATTTTTGCGTGAACGATTAATTTGCGACATGATAATGCTCCCTCTATGATCGGCAGCTTGTTTTTACCGATTCTCATAGAGGGAGCATATCAAAACTCACGCGGGGGTTCGGCTATGCGACATGATTTGTGGATCTGATCTCAGCCGACGAGCTTGATATACCTCGCCAGCATGGCTGCGACCTGCGCGCGCTCGGCACCCGCGGTGGGAGCCACAGAGCCGTCGCCCATGCCGCCGATGATGCCGATCTGACTCGCCCACAGCAGCGCGGTCTGCGCGTAGTCGCTCACGCTGCCCGCGTCGGTGAAGCTCAGCGTGCCGGTCACGGCGGGGGATCCCGCGTAGCGGTAGAGCATAGTCGCAAGCTGCTCGCGCGTCACGTTGCCGGTCGGATTCGTACCGTCGGACACGCCGTTGGCAATCGCCCACTCGTTGCCCTTGTCGTACCAGTTCGCGCCGCCCTCGGTGTTTTCACCGGACAGACGCGCCAGCACGGTGTTGACCATGCCGCGGGTCATCGGGGCGCTCACGCCGAAGTCGTTGTTGCCGACGCCGTTGAAGATCTCACGGGAGGCGACGAAGTTAACCTCGTCCTTGCTCCAGTGGCTCGTGGTGTCCGCGAAGGTCTTGGAGTTATCGACGATCTTCACGGTCACGTCGCCCGAGACGCTCAGGACGACGCCGTTCTCGCCGTTGGTGCAGGTCTTGACGATCTCCTCGGTGCCGTCCGCGTGGACGAGCACGGCGACCGTGCCGGAGCTGGTGTTAGTCACAGGCACCTCGACCTTGACCTCGCCTGCGCTCTTGGGAACGCTGACGCTCACGACGGGCGCGCTCTTGGTATCGGTCGTTGCCTTGACCTCGACGGGGACGGTGACTGCCTTATTCTCCTTTTGGGCTTCCTCGACCGCCTTGGTGCTGACCGTTGCCTCCGCCTTCACGGTGGTCTCGCCAGCCGCGTTGGTCTCGGTCTTGGTGGTACCGGTGGAGCCGGTCGAATCGGTGATCTTGGCGACCTCGGTGCTGGTGGTCGTGCCGTCCTTAGCGGTCTTGACCTCGGTCTTGATTTCGACCTTGCTGCCGTCCTTGGCGGTCACGGTCTCGGTCACGGTTTCGGTCTTGGTACCCTTGGAATCGGTCGTGGTCTTGCTCTCGACGACCGTCTTGGTGCCGTCCGTAGAGGTCGTGGTCTCAACGATTGTGCCATCGGACTTCGTCTCCGTCTTGGTGGTCGAGCCGTCGCGGTTGGTTACTGTCTCGGTCTTGGTGGTGTCGGGCGTCACGGGTGTGATGGGCGTGGGATCGGGAGTGGGAGACGGAGCCGAGGCTTCAAAACTCCAAGAACCAACGTAATCCATGACAGCCTTGCCGCGGATCCAGCCGTTGAACTCCCAGCCGTTGAAGGACCAGATACCGGCGACGCCGTCCTTGACGCCGGCACACTGATAGCCGGACGGATAGGAGGTAGTCAGGTGGCTGCCGGTGAGGTATTGCTCGTAGGAATAGGAGGTACTGTCGACAGGAGCCGCGAGACCGTCGGGGGCATCGCCCGACCAGCCGTACTGCACTGTGAAGTTGGGCCAGTAATTTTTCCAGTAAGTCTCGCTGTCGATCTGATATTCCGACACTTCGGGAATGACCGTTTCATCATCATTATAGGCGCAGTAAGTCAGTGCGATCACAGGACCGTATTTGTTCCCGTCCCAGATGTCGCTGAACTGCGCAACACGCAAGGGAGATGCATCGAACACGCCGTTATAGGTGCCGTAGCCAGTCTCAACATTAACGGAAAAGCCGTTTACATGAGAGGTCTGGAACCATGCGACGAAACCGGCGGGGGTAGAGCCGCTGGTGGAGACGGAATAGCCGGAGGGCTTGGCGATCTCGGTGCAGATCTCCTTGATGGTGCTGCTCCAGGCAGCGCCGTCAACGCTGCCGCCATTGGGATAGTAGCTTGCAAGGCGGTAATCCCACTTCAGGACGGGACCACGGTTGTGGTAGGTGATGGCCATGTTGAAGCCTTCGTCAATGATGAAGTTGGCGCTAGCTTTTGTTTCTGCCGCCGTCATACCGAACGTGCCGTAGGAGGTTTCGGAGGAGGGAGAGTAGTAGTCGATCTCCTTTCCAGCTCCGGCGCGAGCCTTCCAATAACTCAGGAAGCTGCTCAGGGTGGTCAAGCTGCTTTCTTCGCCCAGATTGTACTGGTTCCAGTCATAGCAGTTGTAGAAGATATCAATGCCCCTGATGTTGCTCTTCCACAGGGTGTAATTGTAGGAATCGCCGTCCTCGGTCTGGAAGACCTGCTGATTCAGCGTATCGGTGTCGGTGATCTCACTGCCGATGTAGCCTTCCTCAGCCTTGAGGTTTTTGTACTTCTCGACTGACAGCGCCACCACATTCGCCCAGATGGCTTTTTTCTCCGCGTCGGTCACGGCGGTGCAGTCCTCGTAATAGAGAGACTTCTCGCCGTCATAGATCAACTGAAGACCGTCGGGATTGGCGGTGGGGACCAGCGCGATGCAGCTATCCTCGAAGATCTTGCCCCAGGTGACGTTCGCCAGATCTACGCCGCCATTCTTATAGTCCCACTGCCAGAGCATATCGGAATGGTTCGCAAGCATTTCCAGATACAGTTCGATCTGCTTGACAACGAGACGGGCGTTGATGTCCTCGCGCGCGTGTTCGTTGCCCATAACGTAGAGTTTGTTCCCGCTGCTGCGGTTGCCGATGATGACGGCGGGGATATCACGCCCCAGTTCGGACTTCCCGATGGAGGTAAATTCCACCTTACCGGCGGTAACGAGCGCAGCGTATTTCTCTGCCAGCGCGGCAAGGTCTTCCTTGATGTCATAGTAATCGTATTGCTGATTCTCGGTATCGACGACGCTCTTGTACTCGCCGATGTCCATGCTGCGGTCGATGGGGGCGACGAGCTCATTCTCAGCGGCGTAACGCAGCAGGAACAGGGAGGCTTCCTTGCGCTTTTCCCAGGTCTGGACAAAGCTGTCGGAGGTGCAGGAGGCGTTATCGAGCACACAGCCGAAGCTGCCGGGGAAAGTGACCTGGAACCAGCCGTCCAGAGCGCGGGCGGACAGACCGGCGGTGGCGGTATTCTTGTTTCTCCACGCGTTGTTTTCAT
>CAVDWO010000029.1:0-14466 GCA_963612845.1 Alistipes onderdonkii | reverse complement strand
GTGTCCGTCCTGAACGGAACCATCTCCGACTTTCTGAACGTGTTCACGCAGATCAAAAACGTAGATTTCAAAGAGACGGAGGGGCTTAACGAATTGAACCGGCTCCACATAGATGAGCATGAGTTCGTTGAGCTGCGGGCAATGGCAAACTTTGCGGGATCTGTCGCGGGCGGAGCGATTGCCGGAACGGCTGGCGGCGCGCTGGCGGCTTTCGGCGCATACGGCGCCGCGCAGGCGCTTGCTTTCGCTTCGACAGGCACGGCGATCTCTGCGCTGAGCGGCGCGGCGGCGACAAACGCCACATTGGCGTTCTTTGGCGGCGGTTCCCTTGCCGCAGGCGGCCTTGGCATGGCGGGCGGAACAGTTGTTCTTGGCAGTCTTGTGGCAGGTCCCGCGCTGTTGGTCATGGGGCTTGTCGCCGGAAAAGCGGCGAAAAAAGAACTGGAAAAAGCCTGTACCAATCGTGCCGAGGCTGTGCAGATTGCAACACAGCTCGACACCGCTTCGCTGCAATGTGAAACGATCCGCAGAAGGACCTATGTTTTTTATAATCTGCTGGCTCGGCTGGACTCTTATTTCATGCCGCTGATCTACCGAATGAGCGACGTCGTGAAAACGGAGGGCGATGATGCCGGTACGGCAAAGAGTCCAAAAAACATGAAGATCCCCTATTGACCCGGGACAGGGAAGGAAAGCCTTCCGAATGAACTGCGTCCAATGTTTTGTCCTTAAAAAGCGGACGCACGCCATAGGCGCGCGTCCGCTTTCTCCTGTTTTCAATTTGCCGGCATTGTATTTTTGCGCCCCGCGCACAGAGCAGGGTGCGGGGCGGCTCGCCCGCGACCTCAGCGCAGAAGTCTCGTGGTCTCAGCGGAAAATGTTCCCCTCCGCGTCGTAGACCTCCATCCGGCGCACACGGGTAAAGTCCGGCGCAAGCTCCGGCAGATGCCGCGCGACCGCCGCGCCGAGCAGCGCGGGGTTGAGTCCCGGATCCTGTGCGGCGGCGACCGCGTCGATGCGCAGCAGACCTTCCTCCTCCGTCAGCGTGAGCGAGCGGAGCAGCGGGGCGATATTCAGCTCGGTCACGCCCTTGTGCTTGGTGCGCTTTTCGACAAGGATCTCCTCCTGCGCGAAAAGTGCGCGCACGCGCTCCGCCGCCCCCTCAGGCACACCGTTGTCGTAGTCCAGCTCGACTGCGGCGCGCAAAAGCGCCATCTGCCGCGCGGGGCGGACCGCCGCGTAGCACTCGCGCACGCGCAGCCCCGCGGGCAGACCGGGATTCAGCTTCTCAGCGACGCCCGCGCCGTCGCTGTCTTCCAGCGTTTCAAAGTCGAGCAGCTCGCACTCGCTCGACTGTCCCACCGGGAGCGGCAGCACGATGGAGAGAAGGGGGTGCGGGTGGAAGCCGTTGGAATGGCGCAGCGACAGCCCCGCACGCGGAAAAACGCGCTGGAAGGTACGCATCACGTCGAGATGCGAAATATAGGACGCCTGATCCTCCTTGATGAAAATGAGCCGCAGCTTAGACATCGCATTTCCCTCCCACAAGGCAGTTCGCGCCGCAGGCATTGCAATGCGTGCGGCAGTCTGGCGTGGTGACGCCCTCGTAGGCGCGCGCCCGCTCGCGCTTGAAATACGCCGGAGAAACGCCGGTGGAGATCATGCTCCACGGCAGAAGCTCGTCCTCGCTGCGGCGGCGGTTGGCGTAAAAATGCGGATCGAGCCCGCACTCCTCAAACGCCGCCAGCCAGCGGTCGAGACGGAAGTAATCCTCCCACGCGCTGAGCGTCTCGCCCTTGCGCCATGCGGTCTCGATGACCCTGCCGAGCCGGCGGTCGCCGCAGGAGATGACCGCCTCCATAAAGCTCGTAGGCGAGGGGTGCCAGTTGTAAGTCACGGATCTGGTGTTGATGCGCTCGCGCAGCAGCTTCACGCGGCGCTCGTATTCCTCGATGGAGATCTGCGGCTCCCACTGGAACGCCGTGTGGGGCTTCGGTACGAACCACGAGGTCGATACCGTGATGCGCACGCCGCGCGCCTTGTTGACCGTGCTCTCGCGCCATGCGTGCATGACGTTCGCCGCCACGTCCGCGATGCCGAGCACGTCCTCGTCCGTCTCGGTCGGGAGCCCGAGCATGAAGTAGAGCTTGACCGCGCTGTAGCCGCCGGCGAACGCGCGGCGGCAGGAGGCGAGCAGGTCCTCCTCGGTAAGATTCTTGTTGATCGCGTCGCGCAGGCGCTGTGTGCCTGCCTCGGGCGCGAAGGTAAGCCCCGTCTTCCTTCCCTTTTGCAGCCGCTCCATCAGCGCCATGGAGAAATTGTCCGCCCGCAGGGACGGGAGCGACAGGTTCAGGTGGCGCTGCGCGCAGAAGTCCTCAAGATCGTCGCACAGCTCAACGAGCTGCGGATAGTCGGAGGTCGAGAGCGAGGAGAGCGTGAGATCCTGATAGCCGGAATCCTCGATGACCTCCTTCGCGTACCGCGCCAGCAGCTTTTCCGAGCGGCAGCGCACGGGGCGGTAGACGTAGCCCGCCTGACAGAAGCGGCAGCCGCGGATACAGCCGCGGAACAGTTCGAGCGCGGGGCGGTCCTGCACGATCTCGGTCGAGGGAACGATGGTCTTTGTCGGGTAATACGCCTCGTCCATGTTCCGCATGACGCGCTTTAAGACGACCTTCGGCGCGCCGTCGCGCGGCGTGATGGACTTCACCGTGCCGTCACCGTGATAGGCAACGTCGTAGAGGCTCGGCACGTAGATTCCGGGGATCTGCGCGGCGCGCACGAGAAACTCGTGCTTGCTCCAGCCCTCGCGACGCGCCCTGCGGTGCAGCTCGATCAGCTCGATATTCACCTCCTCCCCCTCGCCGATGATGGCGAGATCGAGGAAGTCTGCGATCGGCTCGCAGTTATACATCGCCGTGCCGCCCGCGATGACGAGCGGCGTAAGCTCCGTGCGCTCGGACGAGTGCAGCGGGACGCCCGCAAGGTCGAGCATATTCAAAATGGCGGGGAACGCCATCTCGTAGCCGACGGAAAAGGCGATGATGTCAAACCATCCGATGGGGTCAAAGGATTCGAGCGCGTAGAGCGGGATCCCCGCCCGGCGCATCTCCTGCTCCATGTCGCCCCACGGGGCGAAGCAGCGCTCGCACCACACGCCCTCGATGCCGTTCATCACCCCGTAGAGGATCCGCATACCGAGGTTCGACATACCGATCTCGTAGGTATCGGGAAAGCAGAAGGCGATGCGCGTATCGACCGCGCGCTTGTCCTTGATGATTGCGTTATATTCCCCGCCGACGTAGCGCGCGGGCTTCTGCACGCGCGGCAGGATACGTTCCAATCTCTTATCCACGGAAATTCTCCCTCAAACGTAAAAAAATAGCCGAAGCCGGGCGTTGCGCCCGCTTTCGGCTATTTTACACTCTGATCGCGTTTTTCGCAAGTCTCAGTTGCGGCAGCGCCCCTACGAGCAGCGGCAGCGCCGCCAGCAGGAAAAACCAGCCGCCGCCCGTCGCAGCGCCGAGATACAGCCCCGCAAGCGTGAGCGCGAGCGCACACAGCGCGCCGACGACCGCCGTGACCGCGTCGCCGACCATCGGACCGAACAGCCGCGCCGTGACGAGGTAGAGAGCGCGCGAGCCGTCGAGCGGCGGAACAGGCAGCAGATTGAACGCCGCCAGCACAAGGTGCGCGCCCGCGAGCACGAAGCCGTCTACCCACGCGAGATGCAGCGCGAGCAGCGCCGTCAAAAAGCCGCAGAGGACGTTCGCCGCGGGTCCCGCGAGCGTGACGATCAGCTCACGCCCGTAGGACAGCCGCCGCGTGCCGCGCGCATAGAGCACCGCGCCGAGCGCCGTGAGCCGCAGCCCCTCGACGGGTACGCGGAACGCCCGCAGCGCGAGAAGATGCCCGCACTCGTGCAGCGCGGCGGCAAGCAGGAGCGAGACGAGCAGCGTCATCGGGCTTACGATGGCGGCGGCAAGCACCAGCAGCCAGAAGCTCCACGAAACGCGCAGCCCGCGCTCAGGAAACAACATAGTAAACGGGGTTCAGATACTCCCCGCCGTCATGCACCTCAAAGTGCAGGTGCGGTCCCGTGGCGTTGCCGGTCGCACCGACCCTGGCGATCGTGTCGCCCTTTTTGACGCTCTGCCCCGCGCCCACGGTAACGGCGCTGCAATGGGCGTAGAGCGTGGAAAAACCGCCGTCGTGGTTGACCGTGACGTAGGTACCCAGCAGCGTGCTCTCCCCCACCGCGCCGACCGTTCCGTCGGCAAAGCAGGAGACGGCTGCCCCCTCCTCGCCCGCGATGTCGAGCCCATAGTGGAAGCTCTCGCCCGCGCCGTTCGGATCGTCACGCCAGCCGAACGACGAGGTCACCTCGCCCGCGAGCGGGCAGGCATAGGAAAAGCCGAGGACCCGCTGCTCGCCCACTGCGAGCGCGGGCAGCTCGCGCTGCGGCAGCAGCCCATCGGCGTCCTGCTCCGCTACCGTGACACCGATCAGCCCGCCGGAGACCTCCTGCGACTCCCCTCCGCCGCCGAATACCGCGAGACACGCCTCCGAGAGGGAATCGCCCCAGTCCTGCTCGCCGGACGCGGCGCGTCCCACGGCGGAGAAGGCGGAAACGAAGTCCGCGTCACGCACGAGCCATTGCCCCAGCGTGCCGCGCAGCTCGCTGAGGTTGCCGGGCATGGCGAGCTTAAGCCCCACGAGCGCGACAAACAGCGCCCCGCAGACGGCGATCTGCGCGATCAGGAGCGGCGGCCGTTCCGCCGCCGCGCGCTTTCCCCCGCGTTTCGTCCCGCGCAGCCGTCTTCCCCGTACCATAGCGCTCGCCTCCCGAAATTTCTTTGCCATAGCCTATGTGGTCGGGACGCGAAAAATACCTCCGCCGGAGGGCGGAGATATCTCAGCACTTTTATTCTTCCGTTTTATACGCCGCGTAGACGCTCCGGCGTGTAAAGCTGTTCACCTTGCCAAACATTGACTCCGGCAGCTTTGCGACCGTGTCGTCTGCCTTGGCGTTCGCGTCGAGCAGCCCCTTTTCGCGGCAGTAGGACAGCGCGCCGTCGTAGGGTCCCGCCTTACCGTTTCTGCGCAGCAGCGCAATGCGGCGGGAGACAGCCTCGTCCCGCGGCGCGAGCAGCATCGCAAGCTCGCCGACGGTCATCTTATCGTCAAGCCGCAGCTTGTTGTCCGTAAAGACGATCGCACGCGTCTCCGCGAGTGCGGCGAGCTTCTCAAAGAGCGGATCGCCGCGTCCGACGTCTGCGAACGGGCTCTCCTCCATCAGCTCGCCCACGCTGACGACGCGGTAGCCGTACTGCTGCAAGAGCGCGAGCTGCCTGCCCAGCGCGAATGCCACCGGCGTTCGCTTGGCCATGTTGTAGCCGTCCTTCTGGAAGATGATCTGCCCGCAGAAGAAGTCCGGGTCCTTTTCGAGCGCCTTGCGCATCGGCTCGACCATCGCGTCGACCTCCGCCTGAAGCGCCGCCTCGGGATTCTCGTGCGTTGAGGGCAGCCAGCCCGCGCCGTCAAACGACGCCGCCATGTACTGATAGTCCATGCGGTCGTAAACGTCGTAGCTTGTGAAACCGCCCGCCATCTTATCGACGTAGTGCGGCGGGCGCGCAAGCGTGAGCGTGTAGCCGTAGCGCTCGCGCATCAGCGTGTCGAGCCGCGTGAGGTCAGCGACCGCCGCGTCGAAGTCCGGCAGATACTCGCGCGCGCCGTAAACGAACGGCTTCTTTCCGAAGATGATGTGGCGGTAGCCGTGGTTTGTGATCTGGTGCCCCTCGTCGAGCATACGGCGGATCAGGCGGTCGTTATGCACGGCGCCGCCCTTGTCGTCGCAGTAGATATCGGGATAGTGGTCGAATTTGACGCCGCCCCACGCCGCGCTGCCGAGCTTGCCCGCCTCGTCGGGATAGTTCTCGCTCGTGTCGCCGATGACGTCGAAGCTGCCGTGCGCGCCGTACTGCGCGAGCGTGTCGAGCAGCACGTCGGTCAGCGGTCTGCCCCCGAAGCGGTCAGGCGCGGCGGGCAGCCCCATCGGACCGTCGTCAAAGGTCATGGCGCAGATACGCTTGTCCGTCTTCACGCGCTCGATGCGGCGCGTGTAGCCGACGTAGTGCTTCTCCGCGGGCGTGAGGAGCTTTTTGACGATCCTCTTCCCCTTCTTGCCGAGCTTAACGATCATAGACATACCATGCATCCTCCCCGTTGAATCTGTCCTGCAGGGCACACTTCGCTGTAAACAGGATCCCCTTTACTGCGCTTTTTACACCTGCGTTTGTTTTCCTTCGTTTGATCCTCTGGCTCCTTGCGGCGCACATTGCGCTGCCGCGCCTGCCCTCGATCCGCTTCGCACCCCGCAGCAGCGCCGCCCTGACGGCGGGAAGCGACAGCTCGTCCGCCTCCAGCACCGTCACGCCGCCGCCGACCTCCTCTGGCATATGCGCGTCACTGCCGGCGGTGACGGGCTTGTTCCATTTCTGCGCTAACGCGCGCGCCATGGCGTTGGCGTTTTTGTTCTTGCGGTCGGCGCGGCTGTTCCAAACCTCCACGCCGTCGAGCCGGTCCATCACATCGTCGAGCCGACGGGCGTCCGTGCTGTGCTCAAAGGGGTGCGCGACGACCGCGAGAGCGCCCTGTGCATGGATCGCGTCCACCGCCGCGTCAAAATCCTTCGTTTCAACAGGGCACGTCACAAAAAGCCCCAGCAGGTGTCCGCGCCCTGTCGAGACCTCGGTCGCGGGAACGATGAGAAAATCGTCGTATTCCGGAACTTCCTCCAATACTCGGTCGTGGTCGCAGACGGCAACACCATCCAGCCCGCGCTCACGCGCGAGGGCAACGATCTCGCTCAGGCTCATGCAGCCGTCGAACGACCGCTCGGAATGAATGTGCAGATCGAGCCGCAGCTCCATGCTCTTCTCCCCTTTCTCAGCGCTCGAAAAGGCTTTTTCTGAGGTATGCGCGCAGCACCCTGCCGTCGCCTTTCGCGCTCAGTGCCTCCTTCGCGGTGAAGAAATCTCCGAGACCACGCAGCCCCTCCTTGACGCGGCCCGCCTTCAGATAGCTCAGTGCGGCGAGCGTGTCGTTGAGCAGGAAGCGCATCTTCACGCCGGTCCGGTAATCCTTCGCCGTATAGGTGATGTTCTCGCCCTGTGCGGCGCGCGCATAATGCGCGACGATGGGGCTTTGCGCCGCCTCCGTCATCGGGAAGCTGCCCCACACGCGGGGGTTGACCTCCAAGATGCAGTCACCCTTAAACTCAACCATAGCAAGCCCTGTAAAGTGAAAGGACTTGAGCAGCTCGTAAGCCTGCGCGATCATCTTCCCGTCGTAAAAGCTGACGCAGCAGGTCGAGGGTCCGCCCGAGATGGGATACTCGCGCACACGGCGGTGGCAGAGCGCGCCGAGCAGCTCGCTCCCGCGTCCGAGCAGCAGGCTCACGCCCGCGCCCGCGCCCGTGACCTTCTGCTGCACGATGGGACACGGGTCGTAGCGCCGCAGCTTCTCCATCACGGCATCGAACTCCGTCCTGTCGTTCGCCACGGCGTAGCGCTCGGCAGCCTTGAGCCCGAGCTTCTCCCCGCAGTGCGGCTTGACGACGACGGGATAGTTCTCCGGCGCGCCGTCATACTCGCGCGGCACGGGCAGACCGAGCGCGAGAGCTCGCCGGTGCACGGTCTCCTTGTCGTTGAGCGCGTCGAGCGTCTCCTTCGGCGCGATGAGAAAGTCCGCCAGCGCGGCAAATTCCTCCCGACGGGCAGCGACGGTGTTGAGCGTCACCGCGCCGACGCAGAACAGCACCGGATGCTCGTATTCTTTCAGCACGCTCAGCAGCTTTTCAGCGTAATCCGCGTCCGCACACGCCCCGTCGATCCAGCGGAACTCGCCGCAGGACTTTGAGACCGACACCGCGGGCGCGTTCTTCACGTCCGCTCGCGTCTGCGTCACGACCACGCGGTAGCCCGCGCGATGCAGCGCGCGCACCGCCGCGATGGAGGAACGGTATTTCCCGTCCGTCACGATGGCAGTTTTCATCTCTTCCCTCCCGCGCCGGTATTTTCGGGCAAAATGATAGCATACCGGCGGGCAAAAAGCAAGGGGCGCGGTCCGCTGCGGCGGAAGAAAAAGGGCGCGGCTCCGAACGGAGCTGCGCCCTTTTGCGTTCACTTTTTCAAGAAGCCGAACAGTCCGCGCTTTTCATACAGCTTCGCGCTCACGGAGAGCACGTCATAGCCCGTTTCCGTGATGATGGCGCGGAGCTTCTGCTCGTCGAGCGGCTGCTCGCTGAGGATCACCGTCTCCCCCTTTGTGTGGGATGAGGCGACCTTTTTGACGGGGAACGCCTTGCGGACGGCATCGTTGACGTGCGCCTCGCACATCCCGCACATCATGCCGCCGACCGCTACAGTGGTTTCATACATGACAGATCTTCCTTCCTTTCCGCGGTGCGAAGAATGGGAGAAGAGACGCGGCTGCGGTACCGCGTCTCTCCCCGCTTTATTTTTGCGGCGTATTATGGCAGCCGCCGTGCATGGCACAATGCGCGCAGTTGCCGCCGCAGGAGCTCTTTCCCGCTTTCTTCTGCCGGATCAGATAAAGAGAGATGAGGCTCACTATGGCAAGTAAAACGGCAGAGACGAGGATCGTCGAAAGGTTTGCGGTAACCCAATTCAGCATGAAAGATCACTCCTTTGCAAGAAAACAGCGAATGAGGGTCAGAATTTCGCGCTCAGCTTAGTTGCCTCCCGATAGGGCTTGCAGAGCATATAGATCATGCCCGCGAGCACGGCGACAGCGGCGATCAGCCCGATGATGTTCAGGCTGCCGGTGAAGGCGCCGCCGAACTGGTTGATCATCAGGGCGATGGCGTAGGCAAAGCCGCACTGATAGCCGATGGCAAACCACGTCCACTTGCGGTTGTTCATCTCGCGCTTGATCGCGCCGATGGCGGCGAAGCACGGAGCGCACAGCAGGTTGAACACGAGGAAGGAATACGCGGTGACGCCGGTGAAGGCAGCCGCGATGTTCTGGTAAGTGTTCAGGTCGCCGCCGCCGTAGAGAATGCCCATCGTACCGACGATATTCTCCTTGGCAACAAGACCGGTGATGGAGGCGACAGCCGCTTCCCAACTGCCCCAGCCGAGCGGAATGAAGATCCACGCGATCAGGCTGCCGATCTTGGCGAGAATGGAGTTGTCGATCTGCTCCTCTGTGAGCATCTGGAATGTGCCGTCCACCCAGCCGAAGTAGGTGGTGAACCACACGAAGATGGTGGACAGCAGGATAATGGTGCCTGCCTTCTTGATAAAGCTCCAGCCGCGCTCCCACATGGAGCGGAGCACGTTGCCGAGGGTCGGCCAGTGGTAGGCGGGCAGCTCCATGACGAAGGGGGCGGGCTCACCGGAGAACATCTTGGTCTTCTTGAGCATGATGCCGGAGATGATGATGGCTGCCATGCCGATGAAGTAGGCGGAGGTGGAGACGATGGCGCTGCCGCCGAACAGCGCGCCCGCGATCATGCCGATGAACGGCACCTTCGCGCCGCAGGGAATGAACGTGGTGGTCATGATCGTCATGCGGCGGTCACGCTCGTTTTCGATGGTGCGGGACGCCATGATGCCCGGAACGCCGCAGCCCATGCCGATGAGCATGGGGATAAAGGACTTACCGGACAGCCCGAAGCGGCGGAAGATACGGTCGAGCACAAAGGCGATACGCGCCATATAGCCGCAGGCTTCGAGGAAGGCAAGCAGCAGGAACAGCACGAGCATCTGCGGCACGAAGCCGAGCACCGCGCCGACGCCGGCGACGATACCGTCGAGGATCAAACCGTTGAGCCACTCCGCCGTACCGGCGGCTTCGAGCGCATTGCCGATGAGCACAGGCACGCCGGGGACCCACACGCCGTAATCGGCGGGGTCAGGCTCGTCGAAGCCGTTTTCCTTAAAGTAGCTGACGGCATCTACGTAGGTCATGGAAACGGTGGACTCCTCGTCGGCGTCCTCGGGGATCTCGGAATAATAGACGGTCATATCGTTGACGGCGAGCGTTTCCTCGTCCTCAACGCCGATCACGACGGAGTCCTCGGCAGGCTGGACCGCCATCATGTCTGCGACAGCCGCCTCGGGGTCGAAGCCCTCAGCCTCGGTATCCAGCTCAAAGTAGCCGCTCGCCGCTTCGGTCGCGGCGGTGTACTCCTCGGAGATCTCGGCGTAGCCGCCGTCGATGCCAAAGAGGTGGAAGCCGTCGCCGAACAGGCCGTCGTTTGCCCAGTCGGTCGCGGCGGAGCCGACGGTGACCATGGCGATGTAGTAGACCAGGAACATGACGAGCGCGAAGATGGGTAGACCCAGCCAGCGGTTGGTGACGACCTTGTCGATCTTATCGGAGGCGGACAGCGCGCCCTTGTTCTTCTTTTTATAGCAGCCCTTGAGCAGCTGCGCGATATAGACATAGCGCTCGTTGGTGATGATGCTCTCGGCATCGTCGTCCAGCTCGGTCTCGGCCGCCTTGATGTCGCGCTCAATGTGCTCCATCGTGTCGGTGGGGATGCTGAGCTGCGCGAGCACCTTGTCGTCGCGCTCGAAGATCTTGATGGCGTACCAGCGCTGCTGCTCCTCGGGAAGAGTATGCACCGCCGCCTCCTCGATGTGCGCGATGGCGTGCTCGACGGGGCCGGAGAAGGTGTGCATGGGAACAGTCTTCGCGCCGCTCGCCGCGCGGACGGCTGCCTCCGCCGCGTCCATGACGCCATCGCCCTTGAGGGCGGAGATCTCGACGATCTCACAGCCCAGTTCGCGGGAAAGCTCGCCGACGTTGATCTCGTCGCCGTTCTTGCGGACCACATCCATCATGTTGATGGCGATGACCACGGGGATCCCCAGCTCGGTGAGCTGGGTGGTGAGGTACAGGTTGCGCTCAAGATTCGTGCCGTCGATGATGTTCAGGATCGCGTCGGGACGCTCTGTGATGAGATAATTACGGGCGACGACCTCCTCCAGCGTGTAGGGGGACAGGGAGTAAATGCCGGGAAGATCCATGATGACGACGTCCTCATGCTTCTTCAGGCGTCCTTCCTTCTTCTCCACGGTGACGCCGGGCCAGTTGCCGACGAACTGGTTGGAGCCCGTCAGCGCGTTAAAAAGCGTCGTCTTGCCGCAGTTGGGGTTGCCCGCGAGGGCAATTTTGATCTGCTTTTCCATCTTTCTTTACTGCTCCTTTCGGTTAAGTATCCTTAACCTATGTAGAAATAAATTATTCAACTTCGATCATTTCCGTGTCCGCCTTGCGCAGCGAAAGCTCGTAGCCGCGCACGGTGACCTCCATCGGATCGCCCAGCGGCGCGACCTTGCGGACGTAGACCTCAACGCCCTTGGTGATGCCCATGTCCATGATGCGGCGCTTGACGGGACCCTCGCCGTGGAGCTTGACGACCTTGACCGTCTCGCCGATGCTGACTTCACGCAGTGTTTTCATACTCTCTCTCCTTTTATTTGAAAAATTACTCAAATCATGATCTTTCGCGCCATTTCTTCGCTGATGGCGACGCGCGCTTCCTTGACCTTGACGATGACGTTGCCGCCGAGCGAGGACACCACGCTCACCGTTCCGCCCGCGACAAAGCCGAGATCCTCCAGATGTTTTTTGACCTCGGGGCTCCCGCCGACCTTCAAGATCAGGTTTTCCTCCCCGGTATCCGCCAGTGTAAGCGGCATCATTGCTATCCCTCCGCTTCCCCGTTCGCGCCCGAGGGCGCGCTTCGGTTAGTTTCATCTAATCTTCGCCGTAAGTTTAATCCCTCTAACCTATTTTGTCAAGAGGTTATCCGTATATTTTTTTGATGCTTGCGTTTTTGGTTAGAGTATGTTAATCTATAAAATATCCTACCTTTGGAGTTGGTGAAAATGCCTATGAAGATCCAAAAGGCCTCCGAGGACTATCTGGAGTCCATGCTGATGATGCGGGAAAAGCACGGCTATATCCGCTCTGTCGACGTGGCGGAGCATCTGGGTGTGACCAAGCCGAGCGTGACCTACGCGACCAAGCGTCTGCGCGAGAACGGCTACATTGAGATGGACCGCGACGGTCTCATCACCCTGACCGAGCGCGGCATGGCGATCGCCGCAAAGATGCTCGACCGGCACCATACGCTGACGAAGTTTTTCGTCGCCCTCGGCGTGGACGAAAAGACCGCCGAGGAGGACGCCTGCAGGATCGAGCACGACCTCAGCCAGCAGACCTACGACGCGATCTGCGAGCTTGCGCGGAAAAGCCTGTGAATGGGGGGAACTAACAATGATCTATAACGATTTCCACGGTCTTGCACTCTCGGCGCTCGGACTGGGCTGTATGCGCTTCCCCACGCTCGACGGGGACGACGGGAAGGTCGATGAAGCGCAGGCGGACGCCATCGTGCGCTACGCGATGGAGCACGGCGTGAACTATTACGACACCGCGTGGGCGTACCACAAGGGGCAGTCCGAGCCGCTGATGGGGCGCATCCTGAGCAAATACCCGCGCGAGAGCTTCTTCCTTGCCAGCAAATTCCCCGGTTACAGCGCGGAGAATCTCGCCAAAAAGGAGGAGATCTTCACCGCGCAGCTTGAGCGCTGCCGGGTGGATTATTTTGACTTCTACCTCTGCCACAACGTCAACGACAGCGATATCGACGGCTATCTCGACCCGCAGTACGGACTGTTCGACTTTCTGCGCGCGCAGAAGGCTGCCGGACGCATCCGCCATCTCGGCTTTTCCACGCACGGGAGCCTTGCGACCGTCGAGCGCTTTCTGGACGCCTTCCCCGAGGCGGAGTTCTGCCAGATCCAGCTCAACTACATGGACTGGACATTCCAGCGCGCGGCGGACAAGGCCGCGCTGCTGCGCCGGCGCGGAGTTCCCATCTGGGTGATGGAGCCGGTGCGCGGCGGGCGGCTCGCCACGCTCGGCGAGGAGCTGGACGCGAAGCTCCGCGCGCTGCGTCCCGACGAGAGCGTCCCCGCGTGGGCGTTCCGCTTCCTGCAGGGGGTGGACGGCGTGGGCATGATCCTCTCCGGTATGTCGAACTTCGAGCAGCTCAAGGATAACATCGCCACGCTTTCCACGCAGCGCCCCCTCTCCCCGCAGGAGCGCGAGGTGCTGCTCGACGCCGCACAGGAGCTGGCGCGGCGCACCGCTGTCCCCTGCACCGCCTGCCGCTACTGCGCCGCCAAATGCCCGCAGGGGCTGGATATCCCCGCGCTGCTGGCGCTCTATAACCGTCAGGCGTGCGGCGAGGACGAGAGCGCCGCCGTCGCCGCGCTCGACGCCGGTAAGCGTCCCTCCGCGTGCCGCTCCTGCCGCAGCTGCGAGAGCGTCTGCCCGCAGAACATCAAGATCGCCGCCACGCTCGGTCGTTTTTCGCACCTGCTGCACGGATAGGGCTTGCCGCGGCGCAGCTTGTGTGGTAGAATGACAGAAACGCCGATCGGGAAGGAGTCCCCCGCATGAATGAAACTACCGCCAGCCGTCAGGCTGAGGAGCTGAACAGGAAAAACGCTTTTTCCTTCTACAATCACATCGAGCCAGAGAGCGTCGAGCCGGATCACGCCGTGTTCCGGCTCGAGATCCGCCCGGAGAGCAAGAATCCCTACGGCGTCGTACACGGCAGCGCCATCTACACGATGGCGGACAATGCCACGGGCTATGCCGCGCATACCGACGGGCGCTTTTATGTGACGCAGACGAGCAGTATGCACTTCCTCCGCAACCAGACGCACGGCATCGTGCGCGCGGACGCGCGCGTCCGTCACCGCGGCAGGTCCACCTGCCTTGTGGACGTGGATATTCTCGGGGAGGGAGGGCTGCTGCTCGCCACGGGCGAGTTCACCTATTTCTGCGTCGATCCCGCGCTCATGGCGCGGAAGGCGGAAGCGTAAGGAGGTCGCGGTATGGCGCTGGCGCTGCTGTATAATCTCTCGGATCAGGCGAAGCTGCGGGCGCTGCGCTTCGCGTTCGTCAAGTTCGGCGTGCGCGCCCGCGTCGTCGCGCCGGAGGAATTTGCCCAGCCGGTCGGTCTTCTGTGCGCTCGTGAGGGCTTCTCCCCTGCTACCGCGCCAGTCGAGGGCGGCTTTTCCGACGAGATGCTGGTGCTGGACGGGCTGTCGGAGGCGCAGCTCGACCGGCTTCTCGACACGCTGCGGCGCAGCCGTGTGCGCATCGCGCTCAAAGCCGTCGTCACGAAGGAGAACGCCGCGTGGAGCTCGCTGCGGCTGCACGAGGAGCTGAAGCGCGAGCACGAAGCCATGAAGGCGGTACGCGCTCAAGGGTAAAGCGCGCCCGTGATACAGGCGTGACCGCCGCAATGTAAAGCGGGCAAAAAGCGATTGATTTTCTCCCCCGCCGTGGTATAATGGCAGAAATTGAATATCCGGGTATAGCGAAGTTGGTATCGCGCCTGGTTTGGGA
>CAVDWO010000028.1:0-14742 GCA_963612845.1 Alistipes onderdonkii | reverse complement strand
GATTTTCTATTTTCCCCTCCCCTGAATTGAACAAAATTTTTATTTTGTTCAATTCCATATCCAAAATAATTAGGAAGCTATCGCTTCCCCATTGTTAAGGACGAACTGAACAAAATTGATATTCTTGTTCAATGTTGAGATAGCTGCTGCTCCGCGCAAAACAAGTACAAATAAAGGAAAGGTCTTCGCCGCCGCGGTCAAAAAGGCCGCGCGGCAACTCGGTGCTTATATGAACGACTATCGCTTGGAATCGCCGCCGATCCTGCGCGACTTTCTCTCTTATCACGAGACGATCAAGGCGCACTCGCAGAAAACGGTCGATGAATACTTTCTCGACCTGCGGAATTTTTTCCGCTACCTGAAGCAGTCGCGCGATCCGTCGCTGCGCGACCTCCCCCTCAGCGAGATTTCCATCATGGACGTAGATCTTGGCTTTGTGAAAAAAGTAACGTTGACAGACATCTATGCCTACATGACCTATCTGAGCCGCGACCGTGTGCAGCATCAGAACAGCGAGATGTCTGATTACGGGCTGAATGCCGCGTCCAGAGCGCGAAAGATCGCGACGATCCGGTCTTTTTACAATTATTTGACCAATAAAGCGCATCTTTTGGACACAAATCCCTGTAAGGACCTCGACTCCCCCAAGATCAAAAAATCGCTGCCGAAGTATCTGACGCTTGATGAAAGTATGCGGCTCCTACAGTCCGTCGACGGGCAGAACAGCGAGCGTGACTACTGTATCCTGACGCTTTTTCTGAACTGCGGACTGCGTATCTCCGAGCTTTGCGGGCTTGACCTGCAGGACATTCAGGACGATGCGCTGCGCGTGCTCGGCAAGGGCAATAAGGTGCGCATCGTCTACCTGAACGACGCCTGCAAGGACGCGCTGAACGCGTATCTCGCCGTGCGCCGTCCGATCTCCGGGCGCGATCGGAACGCACTGTTCCTCTCGTCCCGCAACGAGCGCATCAGCCGCTCGAGCGTCCATGCGCTCGTGAAAAAACGCCTGAGCGCCGCGGGGCTCGACGCCGCGGAGTACTCGTCCCACAAGCTGCGCCACACGGCGGCGACGCTGATGCTGCAAAACGGCGTGGATGTGAAAGCCGTGCAGGAGGTGCTCGGTCACGAGCATCTGAACACGACCGAGATCTACACACACATCGACAACGACGCGCTGCGCGTCGCTGCAAAGGCAAATCCCTTGTCACGCGTAAAAAAGAAAAAAGGCACGGAATAAATTGACTTTCCCCCGATTATCGGATATACTGGGTCGTCGATAAATCGCCCGATCAAGGAGGTCCCCCATGAACACACAAGAGCTTTCCCCCATCTGCCGGCAGGTGCGGCGCGACATCATCACGATGACCGCCAACGCCGGCAGCGGTCACCCCGGCGGCTCGCTTTCCGCCGTGGAGCTGATGACCAGCGTCTTCTTCAACCATATGCGCGTTGACCCGCAGAACCCGCACGATCCCGACCGCGACCGCTTCGTGCTCTCCAAGGGACACGCCGCCCCCTGCTACTATGCGGTGCTTGCCGCGATGGGCTTTATCTCCCGCGATGAGTATGCGAATTTCCGCCAGCTCCACTCCATTCTGCAGGGGCACCCCGACGCGAAGAAGGTCCCCGGCGTGGACGCCTCCACGGGCTCGCTCGGTCAGGGCGTTTCCATCGCCGCGGGCATGGCGCTCGGCGCCAAGCACCTCGGCAAGGATACGAAGGTATTCGTCCTCGTCGGCGACGGCGAAAGCCAGGAGGGGCAGATCTGGGAGGCTTATATGGCAGCCGCGCACTATAAGCTCGACAATCTGACCGTCATCATTGACAACAACGGTATGCAGATCGACGGGCTGAACGACGAGGTCATGAGCCTCGGCGACCTGCCCGCAAAGCTCCGTGCCTTCGGCTTCGACCTGATCGAGCTGCCGGACGGTCACGATCTGGACGCCATCGAAGCCGCGCTCTCCAAGCCCACGATGCCTGGCAAGCCCAAGGCGATCCTCGCGCACACGGTCAAGGGCAAGGGCGTTTCGTTCATGGAAAATCAGGTCGGCTGGCACGGCAAGGCACCCAACGCCGAGCAGCGCGCGCAGGCACTGAAGGAATTGGAGGACTAAGAACATGGCTGATAAAATTGCGACCCGTCAGGCTTACGGCGAAGCCCTGATCGAGCTGGTCGAAAAGAACGATAAGGTCGTCGTGCTCGACGCCGACCTCGCCAACGCCACGCAGACCTGCAAGGTCGCTAAGGCGCACCCCGAAAAATTCTACAACTGCGGCATTGCCGAAGCCGATATGGTGGATATCGCAGCCGGTATGTCCACGATGGGGCTTATTCCCTACTGCTCGTCCTTTGCGATGTTTGCCGCAGGGCGCGCTTACGAGCAGATCAGGAACTCCGTCGCCTACCCGCACTTCAACGTCAAGATCTGCGCAACGCACGCGGGCTTGAGCGTCGGCGAGGACGGCGGCAGCCACCAGTGCATCGAGGATCTCGCGCTCATGCGCGCCATTCCCGGCATGACGGTCATCTGTCCCGCTGACGCGAACGAAGCCAAGGCTGCTACCATGGCGATCGCCGACTTCGACGGTCCCGTCTATATGCGCCTTGCGCGTCTCGCCACCCCTGTTTTCGAGGGCGACATGGTCAAGCCCTTCGTCATCGGCAAAGCCAACACCCTGCGCGAGGGCAAGGACGTCGCCGTCTTTGCGACGGGGCTCATGGTCAATGAAGCCCTGCTGGCGGCGGAGCTGCTCGCCGCGGATGGTATCGACGCCGCCGTGATCAACGTCCACACCGTCAAGCCCATCGACGCGGAGTGCGTGGCGAAGTACGCCGAAAAATGCGGCGCGGTCGTCACCGTCGAGGAGCACAGCGTTATCGGCGGTCTGGGCGACGCCGTGGCTGACGTGCTGATGGGCAGGGTCGCCTGCAAGTTCCGCAAGATCGGCGTGAACGACCGTTTCGGTCAGTCCGGCAAGGCGGCGGACGTGCTGCGCGAGTATGGTCTGACTGCCGATCAGATCGCCGAGGCGGTCAAGGGAACAATTTGAGGATAAAAAAAGAGACAAAGCAGCCCTTTGTCTCTTTTTTGAGATGTCTTCGCTTTTTCCTCTTGCATTTTCCCTGTTTCGTGGTAAAATGCAGATAGTACCAAACGTACCAATCGTTTGAAATAACTTAAATCAAAGGAGAGATGATAGTATGCCGCTCGTAACCTCTGCCGAAATGTTCAAGAAGGCGTATGACGGTGGGTACGCCATCGGCGCGTTCAACGTCAACAACATGGAGATCGTGCAGGGCATCACCGAAGCCTGTCAGGAGGAGCACGCTCCCGTGATCCTTCAGGTCAGCAAGGGTGCGCGCGCCTATGCGAACCACACCTACCTCGTCAAGCTCGTCGAAGCGGCGGTCGCGTGCTGCCCCGATATCCCCATCGTGCTGCACCTCGACCACGGTCCGGATTTCGAGACCTGCAAGAGCTGTATCGACGGCGGCTTTACCTCCGTCATGATCGACGCCTCCTCCAAGCCCTTTGCCGAGAATATCGAGATCACGAAGAAGGTCGTCGAATACGCACACGATCACGGCGTGGTCGTTGAGGCGGAGCTCGGCACCCTTGCCGGCATTGAGGACGAGGTCAAGGTCGCCGCGCATGAGGCGTCCTACACCCGCCCCGAGGAGGTTGAGGAATTCGTCTCCAAGACCGGCTGCGACTCCCTTGCCATCGCCATCGGTACGAGCCACGGCGCGTATAAGTTCAAGCCCGAGCAGTGTACCGTCAACGAGCAGGGTATTCTCGTGCCGCCCCCGCTGCGCTTCGACGTGCTCAAGGAGGTCTCCAAGCGCCTGCCCGGCTTCCCCATCGTGCTGCACGGCTCGTCCTCCGTCCCGCAGGAGTACGTCAGGATGATCAACGAGCACGGCGGCAGGATGCCCAACGCCATCGGCGTGCCCGAGGAGCAGCTCCGCGAGGCAGCGAAGCTCTCCGTCTGCAAGATCAACATCGACTCCGACCTGCGCCTTGCCATGACCGGCACCGTGCGCGCCTTCCTCGATGAGCACCCCGACAAATTCGACCCGCGCGAGTACCTCAAGCCCGCCCGCGCAAACATCAAGGAACTGGTGCGCCACAAGCTCGTTGACGTGCTCGGCTGCGCCGGCAAGGCATAAGGAGGCGGTGTAATGCGAGAACTGAAGGGCGCGTGCATCATCGGTCAGTCCGGCGGTCCGACCGCCGTCATCAACGCGAGCGCTTACGGCGTGATCCGCACGGCGCTCGATTCCGACTGCATCACCGCCGTCTACGGTGCGGAGCACGGCATCAAGGGCGTACTCGCCGACAGGCTGTTCGACATGAGCAAGGAGGATGCGCGCGAGTTGGAGCTGCTCAAGTACACCCCCTCCTCCGCGCTCGGCTCCTGCCGCTACAAGATGAAGGATCCCGACGAGGACGACACGGACTACAAGCGCATCCTCGAGGTGTTTCAAAAGCATAACGTCCGCTATTTCTTTTACAACGGCGGCAACGACTCGATGGACACCTGCAATAAGATCAGCAAGTATATGCAGAAGGTCGGCTATGAGTGCCGCGTCATGGGCGTGCCCAAGACGATCGACAACGACCTCTACGGCACCGACCACTGCCCCGGCTATGCCAGCGCCGCGAAGTACATCGCCACGAGCCTGATGGAGGTCTATCAGGACGCGCACGTTTACGACACGGGCATGATCTGCATTATTGAGATCATGGGTCGTCATGCCGGCTGGCTGACCGCCGCCGCCGCGCTCGCAGCGGAGTACGGCGCGGGTCCCGACCTCATCTACCTGCCCGAGACGGATTTTGACATGGATACGTTCCTTGCCGACGTCGAGCGCGTCTATCAGGAGACCGGGAGCTGCATGGTCGCGGTGTCCGAGGGCATCCACTATGCCGACGGCAGCTTCGTTTCCGAAGCCAAGACCAGCGCGACGGACGGCTTCGGTCACGCGCAGCTTGGCGGTCTTGCCGCGCTGCTCGCCAGCATCGTGAAGGAAAAGACCGGCGCGAAGGTGCGCGGTATCGAGCTGTCGCTGCTTCAGCGCTGCGCCGCGCATCTGGCGAGCGAGACTGATATCGAGGAGGCTGTCATGGCGGGGCGCGCCGCGGTGGAGAACGCCGCCGCCGGCATCACGGACAAGATGGTCGCCTTCGAGCGCGAGATCGTGGACGGTCACTATGTCTGCAAGACGAAGCTGCTACCGCTGACCGCGGTCGCAAACTTCGAGAAGAAGATCCCGCTTGCGTGGATCAACGACGCGCACAACGGCGTCAAGCGGGAGATGATCGACTACGTTCTGCCGCTCATTCAGGGTGAGCCAAAGCTGCCGAGGGAGGATTCCCTCCCCCGCTTCGCAAAGCTCAAAAAGGTGCTGGCGAAGTAAGATTTTTACAGTAAAAAGGAACCGATTCAGAAGAATCGGTTCCTTTTTCTGCCTTATTCCACATCGTTCCGTTCGCCGTCCGCGGCGGCTGGAGCGATGGACTTTCATGGGCGTGGGATATGTTGTTTTGTCAAACTGAAATTTGCTTCTTACACAAGCTCGCGGTCACCGTGCGATTTTGGCATAGAAACGACTATGAACTCCACTTCGGCATCTGATACATTCCGCATCTGATGCGCCACCATAGGAGGAACTTCAATTCCAGTACCCGCTTTCAGCCGAACAGACTTATCGCGGTTTTCATAGAATAATGCAGATCAGACCGCCGCTGCCCTCGTTGATGATGCGCTCGAGCGTCTGGCGCAGCTTGACGCGCGCGTCGTCCGGCATATGCTTGAGCTTCGCCTGCAGGTCCTCGCCCACGATCTCGTGGAAGCTGCGGCCGAAGATGTTGGACTGCCAGATTTTCGTCGTATCGCCCTCGAACTCCTGCAATAAGTAATTGACCATGTCCTCGCTCTGCTTTTCGTTGCCGACGATGGGCGAGACCGTGGTCTCGATATCGGCGCGGATAATGTGCAGGCTCGGTGCGCTCGCCTTGAGCCGGACGCCGTAACGTCCCCCCTGCTTCATGATCTCCGGCTCCTCGAGATTCAGCTCATCGACCGTCGGCACGACGACGCCGTAGCCGTTCTCTCGCGCGTCGTGGACCGCCTGCGCAACCTTGTCGTACTCCGCCTTGACCGAGGCAAGCTCCGTCAGCAGGCTCATCAGGTCGCCGTCGTCTGCGACCGTGAAGCCGGACTGCTCACTGAGCGTCTGATAAAACAGCGCGCGCGGGAGCTGCAGTTCCGCCTCGGCAATACCGGAGCCGAGCCGGAGCGAGGTCGTCCTCGCCGCGCTGATGCCCTCGTAGGCGCCCATTGTCTCAATGGCGCCCTGCACCTCTCTGATGCAGTGCAGGTGCTCCGCACCCGCGCGTATCGCCTGATACAGCCCGCATTTGATCGGGTGTGTGCAGGGCAGTGCCTCCACCCATGGCGGAATGAACAGATCCAGCTCACACAGCGGGAACTCGTAGAGGATCGCGCGCAGGATATTCCCGACCGCCGCGTCATCGAGCAGCAGGCAGTTCACGGGCAGGCAGGTAACGTTATACCGTGAAGCAATTTCCCTTGCCAGCGACTGTACCCGTTCGGATTCCGGCTCCTGCGCGTTGAGCAGGACGAGGAACGGCTTGCCGATCTCCTGAAGCTCGCGGATCACGCGCCCCTCTGCCTCCACATAGTCCTCGCGCGGGATATCGGTGATGCTGCCGTCGGTCGTGACAACGATGCCGATGGTCGAGTGCTCGCGGATCACGCGCGACGTGCCCAGCTCCGCCGCCTCGCTCATCGGCACCTCGTGGTCAAGCCATGGCGTCGTGACCATGCGGGGCGCGTCGCCGTCCGTCTGCCCCGTCGCGCCGGGGATCATGTAGCCCACGCAGTCGATCAGCCGCACCGAGCAGCTCCCGCTTTCGTCCAGCGCGATGTCGACTGCCTCCTCGGGTACGAATTTCGGCTCCGCCGTCATCACCATGCGTCCGCTGCCGCTCTGCGGCAGCTCGTCTTTGGCGCGCTCGCGGCGATAGACGTTGTCGATGTTCGGCAGGACCTGCGTTTCCATAAAGCGCTTGATAAAGGTCGATTTCCCCGCGCGCACGGGACCGACGACGCCGATGTAGATATCCCCCGACGTGCGGGTGGCGATGTCCTGATAGATCTCGGTATTCATGCTCATCTTCTCCTCCGTTTCTCAGCGCTTGCGCGGGATCAGCAGCAGCCGCCCGATCACCGCGGCGGTCTCCTCCGCCAGCTCGTTTGCCGCAAGGATATCATCGACCGTCGTGCGGTATTGCTTGGCGATATCCCACAGCCGCTCCCCCTGCTTCATCGCGCGCAGCACGAGCGAGGGCGCGTCCTCCCCCTTGTCCGTGCGCTTTTCCGCCTGAAGCGACAGCAGGCAGGGATAGCACGGCGCGTCGGCGACGGCAACGGTAAAGATCACGGGAAAGCGCAGCTCCACGCCGTCCGCACCGAGCGAAATGGCGATGTCCCCCGCGCTGACGTCGCGCACGGCGGCGCGTCCCGTGTCCGGAAGGTCGGTCTTGAGCAGCACCTCGACCCGCCGCTCGCTGAGCATCGGCGCGCCGTTTTCATCAAGATACAGCACCCGCAGATTCGCCGCCGTGTGCAGCTCGGCGCCGCTCCCGCTGCCGCTGATCCCCGTGCCGCAGAAGCGCACCTCGGTCGAGAGTACGCTCCGCACCTCTGTGCCGGTCTCGATCCTTTCGCGTACGGACTGCTCGCGCTGGAGCAGCACCGGATCGCCGCAAAGCTCCGTGTTTTCCGTCTTGGCGTTCAGGTCGCAGGTCGTGCTGTAAAGGTCTGCGACGCAGCAGATGCTGCGCTGCTCGCGCAGCATGGCGAACGCGCTGACGGACAGGCGCGCCGAGAGCAGGCGGTCATTGTCCGGCTCGCTCTCGCTGCCGACGCGAAGCTCCACGCCGGTCAGACGCAGCACGGCGCGCGCCGTCACCTCGCCCTCGTCCAGCGCAAGACCGTCCATGACCTGTGAAAACGGCAGCTCGCCGCTCATCTGCGCGATACCGCCGGAAGCGTCAAGGTAGAGCGTCTCCAGCTCCGCAAGCCCCTTCAGCACCAGCTTGCTGCCGAGCACCTTGCAATCGGTCACGCGCAGCGCACACCTCGTGCGGAGCAGCTCACGGATCGGCTCTTTCGCGCCGGAGAGCGGAAGCTCGTCGGAAACGGTGAAATCCTTCTCCTTGACCGCGCGCAGCGCGGTGATCTCCCGCCGCTCGCACAGCGTCTCGATCTGATAGCGCTCCTGCTCCTCCACCCCGCTGCACACCGTCAGCGTGTACGGCGCGTAAGGCGTGAGCGACAGCTCGACGCTCACGCGCGTGAAAAACTTGCGCGGGTTGAGCACCTTTACGTCGCTCGCGCAGATATGTCCCTCAAGGCAGCTTTCCGTGACCGTCTCGCTCAGGCGTCCCTCCAGCGTGCAGTCAAGCGGGAGCGAATACTCGAACGCCTTGAGCCCCTGCGCGTCCTCCGCCATATACAGCAGCGTCATTCGGATCGTTCCCGACACGCTGACGCGCCCGTCCGTGATCTCGCTGCCGCGCAGGAAAAGACACCCGCTCGCGTCCACGACGCGGGCGATATCCGGCAGGTAGTCCGGCACGATCGTCTCCGACGTTTCCTCGTGGGTGTCGGTGAGCGGAGGCAGCGCGCGGTAACAGGCAAAACGCTCCTTTTTCAGTTCCAGTTCCATTGCAGTCCTCTCCTTCGGCTGAGTAGTTGCTTCACTCTATGCCGATAGGACGCGCATTATGCTTCCTCTTTCACGCCGAACGCGCGCCGCAGCAGCGCGCTGAGCAGCTTCGGGGACTTCCAGACAATGATCTTCATGGCAATACCTCCTAAAATCTGCGCAAACAGCCGATCCCGCAGAAGATGAGAAGAAACGCGACAAGGAACATCAGCACGCCCACGGGAAAGACCGCCGCGATGAAAATACCGAGTCCGAGCGCAAGCGCGCACAGTCCCACGCAGCGCCACGGTCCGGAACCGTAGGGCGGACCCGGCTGACGCGGCGGCGGGCCAAAATACATCTCGCTCCCCTCCTCTCTCGGTCTTTGCTGTTCCATTCTATACCGGGGGCAGCCGTTTCGTGACCGCGGACCCGTCTTGCGCGTAAAAAAGGCTTCCCGCGCTGCCGCAGGAAGCCTTCCCCTCGCTTATTCTCTTTCGTATGCGCCGCCCTTAGAGCGGCAGCGTGAGCTGCGTCTCCGTCTCCAACACGCCCTCCGGTCCACCGAAGCGGGCGATAAAATCCTCCTCCGTCAGGGTAGGAATGGCAAGCTCTTTTGCTTTACGCGCCTTGGCGGACGAGGCGTCCGCGTCGTTGCTGACGAGGTATGCCGTCTTGCCCGAAACGCTCCCCGTGACCGAGCCGCCCTGCCGCTCGACATATGCCTTGAAAGCGTCGCGGTTCTTGAAGACGTGCACGTCACCTGTGATGACGAAGCTCAGACCCGCGCAGGAGCCACCGTCCTGCGTCTTCGGCGGAACGTCCGCAAGGTGCAGCTCCCCCAGCAGGCGGTCGAACAGCGCCCTGTTCTCACTTTCGGCGAACCAGCCTTGCAGCGCGCCGGAGCGCTCCGCGCCGATGCCGTCCACGTCCTCGAAGCCCTCCCCGTTCCCGACGCGCGCCAGAAAGCCCTTTGTACCGAGCGCGGCGATGAGCTTCTTGCCCGCGTCCGCGCCGATGTTGGGGATACAGAGCGCGAAGATCAGCCGGACGGGGTCCGCCTCGCGGCTTTTTTCGATCGCCGCCATCAGGTTGGCGCAGGACTTCTCGCCGAAGCCGTCCAGCGCGACGATCTCCTCCGCATGGTCGCGCAGGCGGTAGATATCCGCAAAGTCGCGCAGGTAGCCGCGGTTGACAAACTCGTGCAGCGTCTGTACGGAGAGCCCGTCGATGTCCATGCCGCCCTTGCTCGCGAAGCGGACGAAGCGCTTGAGATGCTTGGCGGGGCATTTTGCGTCGGTGCAGCGCAGCGTTTTCACGCCGCTGAGCGGGCTGACGCGCACCTCAGCCGCCGCGCCGCAGACGGGGCAGCGCTCCGGCACGGTGAAGCGCCCCTCCGCGCTCACGACGGCGATGCACTTGGGAATGATCTTGTTCGCCTTGATGATGCGCAGCACCGTCTTCCCGTTCTCCCCGATGCCGAGGCGCTCCAGCTCGCTGACGTTGCAGAGGCTCGCGCGCGTGACGGTCGTACCCTCAAGCTGCACGGGCGCGAAGACCGCAACCGGCGTAATGGTCGAAGCCGCGCAGGACCACTCAATATGGTCGAGCGTGGTGTCCGCCGACGTGTCCGCCCACTTGAACGCAAGCCCCGCACGCGTGGCATGATGCCCCGTCACGCTGCCGGTAGCGGCGTATGCTGTGTCGTCGTAGGTGATGACAAGCCCGTCCACGGGCGTTCCCATCTCGCCGGAATCGACCTTTTTCGTCCAGCGCGCGACAGCGTCCGGCAGGTGCTCCGCGTCGGTGCGCTCGCGCTCCACGGTCAGGAAGCCGAGCGCGTCGAGATAGTCCATGCGCGCGCCCCACGAGAGGATCTCCTCGTCCGTGTGTACGAGCGTGAAGGCGGTGAAGGTCACGCGGCGCTCCCTGACCTTGTCGAGATTCGTCCTGTCGAGCGCCAGCGTTCCGGCGGCGAGGTTGCGGGGATTGGCATAGCGGTCGTCCGCGTCCTCGAGCGTGTCGTTGACCGCCTCGAAGTCCGCGTAAGAGATCGTCGCCTCGCCGCGCACGACGAGGTGTCCCCTGTCGGGTATTTTCGCGGGAATACCGCAGATGGCGGCAGCAAGATAGGTGATGTTCGTGCCGACCGCGCCGTTGCCGCGCGTCAAAACGCGCGTGAGCGCGCCGCCGTCGTAGGTCGCGACGAGCGTGGAGCCGTCGAGCTTCCACGACAGCCAGATATCATGCTCGCCCGCCCAGTCCTGCAATTCCTCGACCTTTTTCGTCTTGGCGAGCGAGAGCGCGGGGTACTCGTGCGCCTCCTTTTCCCCCTCGCCTTCCATCTCGTTCCCCGAATGGCTCGTCACCTGCGTGGGACTGTCGGGGCGGACGTAGCCGCTCTCCTTCTCGAGCACGCCCAGCTCGTCGAACAGGGCGTCCCACTCGTAGTTCGTCATCTGCTCCTCCTGCCCGCCGTAATAAGCGTCGGAGGCGGCGTTGAGCTGCGTCACGATCTCGTCGATCCTGGCGCGTCTGCTGTCCATCGTTTCCATGTCTCTCCCCATTCTCCTGCCTGCGGCAGGGGCATTATCCGTTGTTCATGATATAGTCTTCCGCGTTCTGCGCCATATCCTCGTTGTTGCTGAAGAAGGTGTAATTCTCCGGCACTGAGCCGACGATGACCGTCTCGGCGACGGCGTAGGTGTTGCTGACCTTCGTCGTCGTGGAAAAGCCCGGCAGCAGGATACTGACGGAAACGTCCACCACGAGGTAGATCTGGTGCTTGGTCTGGTTGATGCCCGCGGAGGTGAAGGCGTTTTCAAAATGCGCGCGCGACGAGCCGACCGACTGCATCCGCACGCGGAGCAGCGGTCCGCGTCCAGCCAGGAACGGCGAGCCGAGCAGCGTGCCGACCGGCACGGACAGCTCCCGCGTCGAGAGCTCCGAGAGCTTGCCGAGCACCGAATCGACGATAGCCGCCTGCAGGCGGTTGAATTCCGCCATGTTGCTCTTGACCGCCGTGATCCGCCCCTCGTTGTCCTTTTCAAAGGAAATGAGCTGGTCATAGTCCACGCCGCCGCCATAGACCGTTTCGTTCACGGCGGCGGTCACGATGCCGTTCACTGTGTTCGACACGCGCGCCGTGGCGAGCGAGGTCAGTACGGGCTTCAGGTGCGTCATGGCGACGACCGTGAGCGCCAGCAGCGCCGCGAGCAGGACCGCTCCGGCGAGCGCCGCGCGCTGCCTGCCGGACAGCCGGCGGTATTTTCGTCTCGGCATCTGCCTCCCCCCGTTCCGGGGAAGCCTATGCCGCTACAGCTTTTCCCTATTCCGGAAGCGCGTTCACGAGCTGCTTGAACGCCCTGCCTCGCGCCATGAAATCCGCAAACTGGTCGAATGCCGCGCAGGCGGGCGAAAGCGTCACGACGTCGCCGCTCCGCGCGCGCGCATCGGCGACCTGCACGCACTGCTCCAGGCTCCCGCAGCGCACGATCTCGGGGCTGCCGTGATAGTCAGGACAGGCGCGCACGGCTTCTTCGATGGCGTCCGCCGTCGCACCGCAGAGGAGCAGCAGCTTGACGTGCGCGATCACTTCCGGCGCAAGAGGGGTAAAGGGAATATGCTTGTCATATCCGCCGGCGATCAGAATGACCTTTTCATCAAAAGCGCTGAGTCCGGCGATCGTGCGCGTCGGGCTCGACGCGATGGAATCGTTGTACCAGCGGACGCCGCGGCGCGTGCGCACAAGCTCGATCCGATGCTCTACACCCGCGAATGAGCACGCGGTCCCGCGCATGATCTCGTAAGGCACCAGACCGTCGAGCGCGGTGACGGCGGCGAGATAATTTTCGACGTTGTGCAGCCCCGGCAGGCGGATATCGGCGCGGCGCATGACCTCGTGCTCCTGCCCGTCATGCCGCACAACGATGGCGCCGCCGCGCAGGAACGCACCGTCCGCGACCTCCCCGCGGCGGCTGAAGCGCCGCACCCGCGCGCGCGCCTTCTCCGAAAGCGCGCGCGTGATCTCGTTGTCCGCGTTGAAGATGGCGATATCGTCTTCGCGCTGGTAGAGGAAAATATTCTCCTTCGCCGCGATATACTCCGCCATATCACGGTGCACGTCCAGATGGTTCGGCGCGAGGTTCGTCATCACCGCGATGTGCGGCGAGCGCTTCATATCAAGCAGCTGGAACGACGAAAGCTCCACCACGGCGAGGTCGTTCTCCGTCATTTTCTCCGCGTCGCACAGCAGCGGACGACCGATGTTGCCGCCAAGATACACGGTCCTCCCCGCCGCGCGCAGCATCTCGGCGATGATGCTCGTCGTGGTAGTCTTGCCGTCACTGCCCGTCACACCGATAATCGGGCAGGGGCAGACCTCGAAGAACACCTCCATCTCCGAGGTGACGACGCTGCCGTGCGCTTTTGCCTTGAGCAGCGCCGGAACGTCCGGCCGCAGCCCCGGCGTGCGAAAGATAACGTCCGCGCGCAGAGCATCGAGGTAGCCTTCGC
The DNA here is from genome assembly GCA_963612845.1 of Alistipes onderdonkii. Taxonomy (GTDB): domain Bacteria; phylum Bacillota; class Clostridia; order Oscillospirales; family Oscillospiraceae; genus Hominicoprocola. The sequence goes on along the minus strand of CAVDWO010000028.1, from coordinate 1,481 downwards.
CGAGGCGGAGCTGCGCGCCGAGCGCTTCGAGCTGCTCCGCGCGTTCGCCAAGCTCCGCCCTGCTCTTTTTGTCGCAGGCGGTCACATGAACGCCGCTGCGGCACAGCAGCTCGATCAGCGGTGTGTTGCTCACGCCGATCCCCAGCACCGCGGCGGTCTTCCCCCGCAGGGAGGCGAGATATTCCTGTATCGTCATAGCCCTCGTATCCTTTCGGCTCAAGATATCCTGTTGCCTATTAGTATAGCGCAAACGGGAAAAAATAGCAACGGATTTTCCGCCGCTTGACAAGACGCCGCCCATCGGCTAAAATAAGTCCCGCAAGTAAGACAGACAGTCGCGCGGCAGGAGCGAAAGCTCCGCTGTGAGGAAAGTCCGGGCTCCGCAGGGCAAGGATAACGGGTAACGCCCGCCCAGAGCGATCTGAGGAAAAGTGCAACAGAAATAGACTACCTACGGCAAAGAGCCATAGGAAAAGGTGGAAAGGTGCGGTAAGAGCGCACCCGTCGGCTCGAAAGTGTCCGACGCTGTAAACTCTATCCGGAGCAACACCGGTATGGGAGCAATGGCTTGCCCGGCCGCTCCCGGGGTGGCTGGACCGCACCGGCAACGGTGCGGCAAGATAGATGACTGTCAAATACAGAACCCGGCTTACAGTCTTGCTTGCGCAAAATATGAGAGGGACGGCGTGACGCGCCGTCCCTCTCTTTTCATCTTTTTAGGTTTGCCGCGGTCACTCGACCTCTTTCCTGCCGATGCGGATCAGCCGCACGATCACGGGGCTGAGCACCACGTTGAACAGCAGTTCAAAGAGGAAGTTTCCGCCGATCATGCCGTAAATGATATAGCTGCCGACGTCGGCAAAGCCCATCGCCTCCGCCCAGCCCATGAGCGTCTCCATAAAAAACAGCTTGCAGCCAATGAGGAAAACGCCCGTGTTGACGATGGGACATACGATGGCAGAGGCGACCACGGCAAGCGTGCGCCCCCGGCGCTCGAACGCCTTGTAGACAAGCCCCGCCGCAAGTCCTGCCAGCGCGCCCTTGAGGAACACCGTCAGCAGCGTGCCCAGCGCGTTGACGCTCAAAAAGGCGGACGCATCGCCGCTGATGATCACGGCGGTCCCGAACGTGAGACCCAGCCAAAAGCCGGAGGCCCCGCCATAGAGCGCGGCGCCGACCACGATGGGTACAAGCACGAGCGAAATGGAGAAGGGTCCAAACTTGACAAAGCTGCCGAGAAGCTGCAGCACGACGATGATCGCCGTGAACAGACCGAGCCCGACGATATTCTGCGTGTTGTTGTTAGTGCGGTTGCTCATGTGGATCTCCTTTATATTATGCCGGACAGCTTGTCACAACAGAAGCTGCCGTGTACGCCCCAAGAGAGCGCGGGTATGTCACAGCTGCGATGCCTCGGTACTGAAAAAAGTCAGTATTTTCAATGGATTCAGTCCTGTTCCCAGTTGTGGTAGGTGTTCTGC
>CAVDWO010000027.1:0-15164 GCA_963612845.1 Alistipes onderdonkii | reverse complement strand
GCTGCTGCCTCCGCTGCGGCGGCTCATGGAAACAAGATAGAAAAAGAGACGCCCCCCCGCGTCTCTTTTCTTATTCCTTCAGCAGCTTCATGCGCGCCCTCCAATCGGGCATATAGCGCTCGACGAGCGCGTAGAAAGCGGGGGAGTGGTCGCGGCGGCGGAGGTGCGCCAGTTCGTGTACGACGACATAGTCGATTGCCTCGGGCGGGTACTGCATCAGCCGCCACGAAAAGCACACGACGCCCTTGGCGCTGCACGAGCCGAAGCGCGTGCGCGCGGAGGTGATCTTCACGCCGGAGGGCGTGAGTCCCATGACCTCGCCCCAGCAGGCGGTGCGCTCAGGAAGAACTTCTCTGGCGCGCGCGATGAGCGCGGCGCGCTCCTCCGCCGTCGGCTCGGGGTGCGCGGCGCGGCGGGCGGTCTGCTTTGCCCTTGCACGCGCAAGCCAGTCCTCGTGGGACGCGACGAAGCGGTCGATCGTTTCCTCCTTCACGCCGTAGGGCGCGCGGACGACGGCGTCCCCCTCGCGATCCAACTGCAAAGCCATCGTGCGCCGCCGCGAGCGGATCAGCGTATAGTTCGTCATCAAAAAGCCTCCCGAGCGGTTTTGCCCAGTATAGCACAGGGACGCAAAAAAGGGAAGCGGCGATATCGCCGCTTCCCTTTTTCCTTGCGGGGGTGTTAATCAATAGCTGCCGAGGTCGGCAGAGGCGTCGCCGACGACGTTGATGCCGAACACATAGTCGTTGCCGGGCAGGATCGCGTTGAGGATAACGCCGCACAGCGCCGCGATCGCAAGACCGCTGAGTGTGATGGCGGCACCGCCGACCGTGAAGGTCAGACCGCCGACCGAGCTGAAGCCGAGACCGCTGACGAACATGACCGCCGCGATGATGAGGTTGCGGGACTTAGTGAGGTCAACGCGGTTTTCCACGATGTTGCGCACGCCGACCGCGGAGATCATACCGTAGAGGATAAAGCTGACGCCGCCGACGATGGCGGAGGGGATCGAGTTGACAAGCGCGTCAAACTTGGGGGAGAAGCTCAGAATGATGGCGTAGACGGCGGCGAGCCGGATCACGCGGGGGTCGTAGACCTTGGAGAGCGCGAGCACGCCGGTGTTCTCGCCGTAGGTGGTGTTGGCGGGACCGCCGAACATACCGGCGACCGCGGTGGCAAGACCGTCACCGACGAGCGTGCGGTGCAGACCGGGGTCCTCGATGAAGTTGCGGTTGGTGGTGGAGGAGATGGCGCAGATATCGCCGATGTGCTCCATCATGGCGGCGATGGCGATGGGCGCCATGACCAGGATGGCGGAGACGTCGAACTTGGCGATGACGAACTGCTGGAGACCGACGAGGTTCGCTTCACTCACACCGGAGAAGTCGACCTGACCGGCGATGAGAGCGACAATGTAGGAGCCGACGACGCCGAGCAGGATGGGGATGATCTTGACCATGCCCTTGCCCCAGATGTTGGCGACGATGATGATGGCCATAGCGACGAGGGCGAGCCACCAGCAGGTCTGCGCGTTGGTGATGGCGGTGCCGGCGAGGTTCAGACCGATCATAATGATCATCGGGCCGGTGACGATGGGCGGGAAGTAGCGCATGACCGTCTTCGCGCCGAGGAGCTTGAAGAGCAGCGCCAGCACGAGGTAGAGAAGACCTGCGATCACCACGCCGCCGAGGGCGTAGGCGAGCTTCGTCTCGGCTTCGAGCCCTTCATAGGCGGGCAGCGTTGCCACGGTGGAGAAGCCGCCGAGGAAGGCAAACGAGGAGCCGAGGAACGCAGGGACCTTGAACTTGGTGCATACATGGAACAGCAGCGTGCCGAGACCGGCGAACAGCAGCGTGGTCTGAATGGAGAGCGGCAGACCGTAGCTCTGCACGAGGATGGGGACGAGCACCGTTGCGCCGAACATGGCGAACATATGCTGCAGGCCGAGGACGAGCATACGCGGCGTGCCGAGCGTGCGGGCGTCGTAGATGGCTTCCTGTCCGAGTTCTTTCTTCATGTGATTGTTCCCTCTTTCTTTTATTTTTTATTCTTACTTGAATAAACGGCTTTGCGCCCCGTGCGGGCAAAAAAGATGACCGGTAAAAATTTACCGGTCAAAAGAAACGATATCAATAAAAGCAGAAACACCGACAGAGGGAGCTTTCTTTTTCGGCGCGGTGCAGAGCTTCATGGCGCGTGTCCTCCTGTCGATTTCTTTCTGGGATAGGATACCTGAAAGCAGCAGAAAAAGCAAGTTGGGATTTTCTCCAAGAAAACGTTCCGAAAGCGGACGTTTTTGTGATATCTTACAAATAAAAAGAAGCGCCGCCCGCGGGAAGGGCTTGAAAAGCGGGTGCGAATGGGGTAGAATGACAGGACGCTTTGAAGAAGCGGTATCTTTGTGCGGGAACGCGGAGGGGCAGATATGGACCGGAAACGGGGATATTTCCTGATCTTGCTGGCGGCGATGATCTATTCCACCACTGAGGTGGCGCTCAAGGCGCTCGGCGGCGCGTTCGCGCCCATGCAGATCACGGTCGAGCGCGTGCTGATCGCGGCGGCGGTGCTGCTGCCCTTTGCCCTGCGTGAGATAAAGCGGCGCGGGCTGCGGCTCAACGGCGGCGACTGGCGCTATTTCGCGCTGCTCGGTTTCCTGACGGTGACGCTGCATATGTCGCTGCTGCAAATGGCGGTGCTGCACATGGACGCGTCGGCTACGTCGATCATCTACTCCGGCAATCCCGTATTCGCCGCGGCTGCGGCGCATCTGCTCCTGCACGAGCCGCTGAAGAAAAACCACCTCGCGGCGATCGCGCTGGAGGTGATCGGCATTCTCTTTATCCTCAATCCCGCGCGGCTCGAGGTCAGTCTGCGGGGCTTTACGGAGATCCTGCTCGCCACGATCCTCTTCGCCATGTACGGCACGCTCTGCAAGCTGCGCCTGCCGCGGCTGGGAGGAATGGTCATCACGGTGTTCAATATGCTGCTCGGCGGGGCGGAGCTTCTGGTGCTGTTGCTTTTGGGCAGGCTCCCTGCGGTCGGCGCGCTCTACTGCCGGTTGGGGCTGGATATTTTCGCGGATGTGCCGTTCTTCACGGGCTTCACGCTCCGCTCGGCGCTGCTGCTGTGCTATGTGGGCATTTTCTGCGCGGGCTTCGGTTTTTTGCTCACGGCGAAGATCACGGAGTATACCTCGGCGACCGAGGCGTCGTTCGTCTACCTCGTCAAGCCCATTCTTGCAACGCTGCTGGCGGTGGCGGTCTACCGGGAGACGATCAGCGTGAACCGCATGGTCGGTATCGCCTTCTTCACGGCGGCGTCGGTGTGCGTGTTCCTGCCGGTGATGCGCGAGCTGCGCCGCACCGCTTCGGCGGATTCACGGTAATAAACAGAAAAAGGGAGGGGAAGGGCAGCGACCCTTTCCCGCCCCTTTTTTGTTATGCGGTCACAGCATCGGGAAGCGCGTGTCACGGTGCGCTTTCAGCGCGTCGGCGAGCGCGTCAATGTCCGCCTCCGTCGTCTCGGGACCGAAGCTGACGCGCAGCACGCCCGCGGCGGTCTTCTTGTCAAGACCGAGCGCGCGGTAGACGTGGCTCAGCTGTCCGCGGTGGCACGCCGAGCCTGCCGAGATGCAGATGCCCTGCGAGCCGAGCTCCGTGACGACGTTTGCCGACGGATAGCCGACGAGCGAGATCGAGAGGATATGCGGCGCTGTTCCGCCGCCGATGCGGACGACGCCGTCGAGCGCGAGCAGCCTTTTCTCGGCGTAGGCTTTGATGCGCGCCATGTGCGCGAGCTTTTCATCGAGACGATCGACACGCAGCTCGACCGCCTTGGCGAAGCCCGCGATCTGCCCCGTGGCTTCCGTACCGGAGCGGAGCCCCCGCTCCTGCCCGCCGCCGTAGATCAGCGGCTGCGGCGCGCGCACGCGCTCGCCCAAGTACAGCCCGCCGATGCCCTTGGGCGCGCCGAGCTTGTGCGCGCTGACGGAGACGAGGTCGGCGCCCAGCGTGTCGGCGCGGAACGGAATTTTCAAAAACGCCTGCACCGCGTCGGTGTGCAGCAGCGCGCGGGACTTTTTCGTTTTCAGAAGCTGTGCGACCCCGGAGACGGGAAAGATGCAGCCCGTCTCGTTGTTCACGAGCATCATCGTGATGAGCGCGGTGTCCTCGCGCAGCGCAGCTTCGACCTGAGAGACGGTGATATCGCCGTTTTTGTCGGGCTTTAAGTATGTGACGGAGCAGCCCTCCTGCTCAAGCGCCTTACAGGCCTCCAAGACCGCGCTGTGCTCCACGGCGGTGGTGATGACGTGCCTGCCGGCGCGGCGGTTCTGGTGCAGGGCAAGGCGGATCGCCCAGTTGTCGCTCTCCGACCCGCAGGAGGTGAAGATAAATTGCTCCGCCTTGCAGCCGAGCGCGGCGGCGATCGTCCCGCGCGCGGCATCGACGCGCTCCCTTGCCCGCGCGCCGATGGGGTACTGCGAGCTGGGATTGCCCCAGCCCTCGGTCAGCGTATCGTAAACGGCGCGCGCCACCTCGGCGGGTACGGGTGTGGTCGCTGCGTGGTCAAGATAGATCATATCGGGAAAAATCCTTTCTTTGGACTTGTCAGACGGCTCAAATGATTATACAATATAAGACAGAAAAAGCAAGGGCGGCGCATCGCCTTGCCGCCGAAACCTCTGTAAAGGAACAGAAATCGAATGAAAGTTGCGATCTGCACCCTCGGGTGCAAGGTGAATCAATATGAAACGCAGGCGCTCGAGCAGGAGCTTCTGCGCCGGGGACACGAGCTGGTGGAATTTGAAGAGACGGCGGACGCCTACGTTGTCAACACCTGCTCGGTCACGGCGGTGAGCGATAAGAAGTCGCGTCAGATGCTCCGTCAGGCGCAGCGACGCAGCCCCGGCGCGGTCATCGCCGCCTGCGGCTGCTACGCGCAGACGCACCCAGAGGACGTCAAAAAGCTCGGGCTCGATGTGATCGCCGGCACGAACGACCGCGCGAGGTTCGCCGATCTCTTAGAGCGCGCCGCGAGGGACAAAACGCCCATCGTCAACATCGACGACGTCTGGGAGCGGTGCGATTTCGAGGTGCTGCCCGCGGGCGGTATGGCGAACCGCACCCGCGCGATGCTCAAGGTCGAGGACGGGTGCGTGAACTTCTGTACCTACTGCCTGATCCCCTATGCGCGCGGGCGCGTGCGCTCGCTGCCGATGGATGAAGCGGCAAGGCAGGTGCGCGCGCTGCGGGAGGAGGGCTACCGCGAGATCGTGGTCACGGGCATCGAAATTTCGTCCTACGGCTCGGATTTTGGCAACGGCACCTCGCTCATCGACCTGTTGGAGCTGCTCGCGCGTGAGGGCGGCGATATGCGCATCCGTCTCGGCTCACTCGAGCCGCGCACCATCACGGAGGAGTTCTGCAAGCGGGCGTCGAAGCTTGAATACCTCTGCCCGCACTTTCACCTCTCGATGCAGTCGGGCTGCGACGCGACCCTGAAGCGCATGAACCGCAGGTACGACACGGCGCGCTACATGAGATCCTGCGACCTGCTGCGCGAATATTTTGACAACCCCGCCATCACGACCGATCTAATCACGGGCTTTCCCGAGGAGACGGAGGAGGAGTTCGCGCAGACGCTCGGCTTCATCGCGCGCGTCGGCTTTGCCGATATGCACGTTTTTCCCTATTCGATCCGTCCCGGCACGAAGGCGGCGGAGATGAAGCAGGTCGATATGCCCGTGCGCGAGGAGCGCGCCGCGCGCGCCTCCGCCATCGCCAAGCAGATGCATGAAGCATATCTTGCGCGCTGCGTGGGAAAGACCTTCCCCGTGCTCTTTGAGCGCGACCGCAAGGACGGCGCTGTGGGTCACGCGCCGAATTATATGGAAGTGAGCGCTGCGCGGGAGGGGCTGCACAATCAGGTGCGGCGCGTGCGGGTCACCGAGGTGCGCGGCGGCGGGCTTTTCGGAGAATTGGAGGACTGAGCCATGGCAAACCATTTTTACGCCTATATCTCGCGTATGCGCTGCGTGAAGCGCTGGGCGCTCATGCGCAACACCGAGGAGGAGAATATTCAGGAGCACAGCCACATGGTCGCGGTGCTCTCACACGCGCTCGCGCTGATCCGCGCGCGTGTGTATGGTATCCCGACGGACGCGAACGCCGTGGCGGTCGCCGCGCTCTACCACGACGCGACAGAGATCCTGACCGGCGATATGCCGACGCCCATCAAGTATTATAATCCCGAGATACGCGACGCCTACAGCAAGGTCGAGACCGTGGCGGGGGACAAGCTGCTGTCCATGCTGCCGGACGCGCTGCGCGCGGACTATGAGCCGGTCATCAAGCCCGAGGACGGGACGGTGAAAGCGCTCGTCAAGGCGGCGGATAAGCTGTCCGCCTATATCAAGTGCGTCGAGGAGCTCAAGGCGGGGAACATGGAGTTCAAAAAAGCCGCGGAGCAGACGCGCCGTGCGCTCGACGAGATGCACCTGCCAGAGCTGGACTACTTCATGGAGCACTGCATGGAGAGCTTTTCCATGACGCTCGACGAGCTGGAGTGAGAAAAACGGCATTTTTGGGGAACTTTTTCCGCGGAACGAGCGTCCAAACCTTTGGAAACCCAAAAATAAGATGAGGTGGAAGAAGATGAAACGATTTTTTGCCCTTTTACTCGCGCTGATGCTCTCGCTCTCTCTTGCCGCGTGCGGCGCAAAGTCGGTGAGCGACGGCACGGCGGAGTCGTACAACGAAGCTGCCGACGATATGTCGATGACGAACGGCTGGGATGCGGAGACGAGCTCCGGCACGGATAAGAGCCTTGCTGAGCGCGGCGTCAAGATGATCTACAGCGCAAATATCGAGCTGCAAACGCTGGAGTTCGAGCGGGCGGCGGAGGATATCGCCGCGCTCGTGGAGCGCACGGGCGGCTACTTCGAGCAGAAGAACTTCTCAAACTACGCGAGCGGTTACCGCCACGCGAGCTACACCGTGCGTGTTCCCGCCGGGCAGTTTGAGGGCTTCTGCGCGCAGGTCGGCACGCTTTGCCATGTGACGTGGCAGAGCGATACGGCGCAGGATATCAGCGAGCAGTATTACGATACGCAGTCACGCCTTGAGACCGCGCAGATCAAGCTTGACCGGTTACAGGAGCTGCTCAAGAAAGCCGAGAGCATGGAGGATATCATCACCATCGAGTCCGCCATTTCCGAGACGGAGTACGAGATCGAGGAGCTTTCCGGCACGGTGCGCCATTATGACGCGCTGGTGGATTACGCGACCGTCGCGCTCGAACTGAGCGAGGTCTATAAGCTCTCCGGCACGGAGGACGCGCCCAAGACCTTCGGCGATAAGCTCGGCAACGCCTTTGCCGATGGGCTGAGCGCCGCCGGGCAGGCGGTGGAGGATCTTGCGCTGTGGCTGGCGTACAGTTGGCTCGGCGTGCTGGCCTTTGCGCTCGCAGCGTTTGCGGCGGTGAAGCTCATCACCCGCGTGTGCCGCGGAAAAGGACTGATAAGGTTGAAAAAGAAGAAAAAAGCGGACGCGCCCGCGCCCGTGGAAAAAACGGAGGAATCACAATGAACATTACATGGCTGGGACATTCCTGCTTTCTGATCGAGAGCGGCGGCTACCGCGTCGTGCTCGACCCCTACTGCATGGACACCTATCCGCCTCTGCACGCTGCCGCGGACGAGGTTCTCTGCTCCCATGACCACCGCGACCACAACTTTACGGAGGGCGTAGCACTTTCGGGGCGTGACCGGTCAGAAAGCCCCTTTGCGATGGAAGCGCTGGATACCTTCCACGATGAGGTGTGCGGCGCAAAGCGCGGGCGGAACACGATCCGTATCCTGCGCGCCGAGGGATTGTCGGTCGTCCACTGCGGCGACCTCGGCCATGAGCTGAGCGCGGAGCAGCTCGCAGCGCTCAGCGGGTGCGACGCGCTGCTGCTGCCCGTCGGCGGGCACTATACCATCGACGTGAAGACGGCGAAAGCGGTGGCGGACGCCGTCGCGCCGCGCGTCATCGTGCCGATGCACTACCGCTTCGGCGTGCACGGCTATGCCGAGATCGGTACGGCGGAGGAATTTCTGGCGCTTTACGATGGCGCGCAGGTGCACCGCCTCAGCGGGAACAGCTTCACGCTGACGAAGGACGTGCCCGCGGGCGTGCTCGTGCCGCGCTTTGCGGAATAGCGGAACAGCAGAGAAAGCTGCGCATTAGGCGGCTGCCGATAGAGAGTGTTTTTCTTTAGAGGGAACAGCATGATACGAAAGTGTCATGCTGTTCCTTTTTTGCCGCACTCCGGCGAGAAATCTATCTTGCGCGGTCAGTGTGTCAAAGGGCTTGACAGGACGGGAAAATGTGCATAATATAATAGAGACAAGTCAATATATCGTCCGGTAGGTAAGGCTACCACAAGGATACGGACTGCTGCCGCGGAGTAGTGGAGACACTATGAGAGGGTTTGAACAGGTTGCATCGAAAACAAGGTGCCGTCTAATGCAGTTTCACCGCCTCGTGATGCTAAAGCTTGAACGGTGGAAAGGCTGCGCGGTGCGCGGTTTTTCATGTTGTCGCTCCCATAGCCATGCCGCCGGAGGCAGGATATGGGGGCTTTTGCTTTTGGCAGGATACTTGGAAAGGAGGAGACGGTAATGGTCGATTTTGAAGAGATGCGCGACGAACTGCTGGAGGGGATAAAGGAGCTGCTGCGGCGAAAGCAATACGGCGCACTGAGAGAACTGCTGACCGATCTGGAGCCGGCGGATATCGCCTCCCTTTTTGAGGATCTGGACGCTGAGAGTATTCCGCTGCTGTTCCGCCTTCTCCCAAAGGAGCCGGCGGCGGAGGTGTTCGTCGAGCTGGAGCCGGACGCGCAGGAGATGCTGATCCGCGGCTTTTCCAACACCGAACTCAAAGAAGTGCTCGACGAGCTGTATCTCGACGATGCGGTCGATATCGTGGAGGAGATGCCCGCGAACGTCGTCAAGCGTATCCTGAAGCACGCTGATCCCGACACGCGCAAGAGCATCAACGAAATACTGAAATATCCGGAGGACAGCGCCGGCGCGATGATGACGACGGAGCTGCTCGACCTCAAGCGCACGATGACGATGGCGGACGCATTCAAGCGGATCCGCCGCCAGGGAGAGGACATGGAGACGATCAACGTCTGCTATGTCACCGACGAGCAGCGGCATCTGCTCGGCATCGTCTCCATCCGCACGCTGCTGCTGGCGGATGACGATGACACCGTCGGCGACGTGATGGACCCCAACGTGATCTCCGTCACGACGCTTGAGGATAAGGAGGACGTCGCGCAGACGTTCTCGAAGTACGATTTCATCGCCCTGCCCGTGGTCGATCAGGAGAACCGGCTGGTCGGCATCATCACGGTCGACGACGCGATCGACGTCATGGAAGCGGAAGCCACCGAGGACTTTGAAAAGATGGCGGCTATGCTGCCATCGGACAAGCCGTATCTCAAAACCGGCGTGCTGGAAACGTGGAAGGCGCGTATCCCGTGGCTGATGGTGCTGATGCTGTCGGCAACCTTTACGGGCATGATCCTGAATCACTATGAAACGGCGCTGGCGGCGTGTCTTGTGCTCAACGCCTTTATCCCCATGATCACCGGCACGGGCGGCAACAGCGGTACGCAGGCGAGTGTCGCTGTGATCCGCGCGCTTTCACTCGACGAGGTGAACTTCCGCGATATCGGGCGCGTCGTGTGGAAGGAGCTGCGTGTGGCGCTGCTGTGCGGCGCGTGTCTCGGCGGGGCGAACTTTGTCAAGATGCTGCTCGTTGACCGCGCGCTGCTGCATAACGCCGCCGTGACGCCGACGGTCGCGCTCGTCGTATGCCTGACGCTGGTGTTCGTCGTGTGCTTCGCCAAACTCGTCGGCTGCGCGCTGCCGATTCTTGCCGAGCGCGTCGGGCTCGACCCCGCGGTGATGGCGTCGCCGTTCATCTCCACGATCGTGGATGCGGTCTCGCTGATCATTTATTTCCGCTTTGCCTCGCTTCTGCTGGGAATTTGAAAATTTTGCAAAAAAGCGTTTTCAACCCGTGCCCGCTGTGGTATGATGGGCATACCGCACGATCGCCGTGTTCTGCGCGGAGCAGCTGCGCGCAGCCGCTCCGCCGCTTTTTTCGGAGGACGATATGGAAGAAAAAATCAAAGAATACGCAAGACTGCTCATCGAGGTGGGGCTGAACGTTCAGCGCGGACAGACGGTCGTGATCGCCTGCCCGGTGGACTGCGCGCCGTTTGCGCGCCTGTGCGTCTCCGCCGCCTATGACGCGGGCTGCCGTGAGGTCGTGATGCGCTGGACGGACGACTATATGGACCGCGAGCGCTATCTGCGCGCGGACGGTTCCGTGTTCGACGTTTTCCCGCGCTGGCAGGCGGATATGCTCAACGGCTTTGCCGCCGAAGGCGCGGCGTTCCTTAATATTTCCGCGCGCGATCCCGAGGCGCTGCGCGGCGTCGATCCCGACAGGCTGACGCGCGCGAGCCGCAGCGAGACGGCGATCCGTCCCTATGTGGACGCTGTGATGTCCAACGCCTGCCCATGGTGCGTGGCGTCGATCCCCATTCCGAGCTGGGCGAAGAAGGTTTTCCCCGGCTGCCCCGAAGAGGAAGCGATGAATAGGCTCTGGAACGCGATCTTCGAGACTGTCCGCGTCAGCGGCAAGGGCGACGCGGCTGCGCGCTGGCGCGAGCATATCGCGCTGCTCAAGCGCCGTGTCGAAAGGCTCAACGAGCTGCACTTTACTTCGCTCCGCTATAAGAACTCCCTCGGCACGGATCTGACGATCCGCCTGCCGGAGACGCACCTTTGGTCCGGCGGGAGCAGCGTCTGCCGCGCGGGCTTCCCGTTCGTCGCCAATATGCCGACCGAGGAGGTATTCACCGCTCCGCTGCGAAACGGCATCGACGGCGTGGTCTGCGCCTCACGCCCGCTCGTCCACAACGGCAACATCATCGAGGATTTCCGCTTCACCGTCAGGGAGGGGAAGATCGTCGGGCTGCACGCCGGGCGGGGAGAGGATATCCTGCGCGCCGCCGTCAGCGAGGACGAGGGCGCGTCGTATTTCGGCGAGGTCGCGCTCGTGCCGTTCGACAGCCCCATTTCCAATCAGGGGCTGCTCTACTACAACACGCTTTTCGACGAGAACGCCTCCTGCCACCTCGCCTTCGGCGAGGCGTATCCCGAATGTGTGGAGGGCGGCGAGTCGATGAGCCGCGAGGAGCTGAAAGCGGCGGGGCTGAACGATTCCGCCACCCACGTCGATTTCATGGTCGGCACCGCCGACCTTTCCATCACCGGCACGACGGGGGACGGACGGGAGATACCCGTGTTCGTGAACGGCAGCTTTGCCCTGTAAAGAAACGCCGGGCGCGCCAAGCGCCCTTGAAAAGGAGAAAGACGCAATGAGCATGGATTTCAGACGCCATGAGAGCAGCGACAAGGTGCTCATCATGGAGGGCGCGCAGGTCATCGGCGACGTTGTCGCGGGCGAGGGCACGGCTTTCTGGTATAACAGCGTGTGCCGCGGCGAGATGCAGAGCGTGCGTATCGGCAGGCGCTGCAACATTCAGGACCTTGCCCTGATCCACAACAGGGTCACGATGGGCGACGACGTCTCCGTCGGTCACAGCGCCATCGTCCACGGCGCGACGATCGGCGACCGCGTGATCGTCGGCATGGGCGCGACGGTGCTCGACGGAGCCGTGATCGGCAGCGACTGCCTGATCGGCGCGGGCGCGCTGGTCACCGGCAAGATGAACGCGCCGGACGGCTCGCTCATCGTCGGCGCGCCGGCAAAGGTCGTGCGCGAGCTGACGGAGAAGGAAAAGGAGTCGCTCGTCGCCAACGCGGAGCTTTACTATCAAAAAAGTCTTGAATACCGTGCGCATCAGGCGCAGGAGAAATAAGAGGAGACGCCATGAAGATTCTGGTCATCAACGGAGCGAACATGAATATGCTCGGCAAACGCGAGCCGGACATTTACGGCAGGGAGGACTACGCCGACCTCTGCGCGCACATCTATTCCCACGCTCAGAGCCGCGGCGTGGCGGTGGAGTGCTTCCAGTCCAACCACGAGGGCGCGATCATCGACGCCATTCAGGAGGCGGACGCGACCTTCGACGGTATCGTTATCAATCCCGGTGCCTACGCGCATTACAGCTATGCGATCCGCGACGCGCTCAAGGCGGTCAGCATCCCCGCCGTGGAGGTGCATATGTCCGACATTCAAAAGCGTGAGGAGTTCCGTCACCTGTCCGTGACCTCGCCGGCGTGCATCGCGCAGATCCGCGGTCACGGCTTTGAGAGCTACACCATGGCGATCGATATGCTCGCCAAGCTCGACGCCAAGGATCGGTAAGCGCCCTTACGGAACCGAAGATGGGCAGGGAGGAGACAACGGCAGGATGGAAAGCTATGAAGCCCTCGCCGCGGCATATGACGAACTGACCGGAGACGTGGGATATGAAAAGCGCGCGGACTTTGTCGAGAGGCTCTTTCTGCGCGCGAAGCGACCGGTGCATACGCTGCTCGATCTTGCCTGCGGCACGGGGACGATGGCGGAGATATTTGCCCGCCGCGGCTATCGCGTCGTCGGCGTGGACAACTCGCCGGAGATGCTCGCGCAGGCGCAGCGCAAGCTCGCTGCGCTCGATCCTCCGCCGTTGCTGCTGCTCCAGTCGATGCCGCGGCTGCGGCTGATAGAGCCGGCGGATGCCGCGGTCTGCTGCCTTGACAGCATCAATTACCTGACACGTCCGCGCGACGTGCAGCAGACCTTTGCCCGCCTTTACGATGCCATCGCGCCCGGCGGCGCGCTGGTGTTCGACGTACACGCCGTTTCCAAGCTGGAAGCGCTCGACGGCGCGGTGCTGCTCGACGAGCGGGAGGATATCTTTTGCCTCTGGCGCACGCGGTACCGCAAAAACGCCCGAATGCTCGACTACGAGGTCGATCTGTTCCGCTTGCAGCCGGACGGCGCGTGGGAGCGCAGCTTTGAGGAGCATCATCAGCGCGCCTACACCGTCGCGGAGTTGACCGCGTGGCTCGGGGAGGCGGGCTTTACCGCCGTCCGGACGCACGGCGAGCTGAAGCTGCGCCGCGCGGACGCGCGCGACGGGCGCATTTATTTCAGCTGTATCAGAAAGTGAGAGTGCCTTATGGGAGGATATCATGACCGCATCGTCCGTGCCATATCGAAGGATGGCATGGTGAACGCCGCCGCCGTCTGCACGCGCGGCATTACCGAGCGCGCACGGCAGATCCATCACACCTCGCCGGTGGCGACGGCGGCGCTGGGGCGTACACTCTCCGCCTGCTCGATGATGGGCAACGCCCTCAAGGGAAACGGCGCGAGCGTGACGCTGCAAATCAAGGGAGACGGTCCGCTCGGGACGATCCTCACCGTGTCGGACGCGGCGGGCAACGTGCGCGGCTACGTGCAGGAGCCTGCGGTCGAGCTTGCCCTGCGCGGGGACGGCAAGCTCGATGTCGGCGCCGCCGTGGGACACAGCGGCACGCTGACGGTCATCAAGGACCTGAACATGAAGGAACCCTATGTCGGCACGATCGACCTGCTCGGCGGCGAGATCGCCGAGGACGTCGCGGCGTATTACGTCGAATCCGAGCAGATCCCCTCTGCCTGCGGCCTCGGCGTGCTCGTTGACCGCGACCGCAGTGTGCTCGCTTCGGGCGGTTACCTCGTTCAGCTCCTGCCGGGAGCGGGGGAGGACGTCATCGCCAAGGTCGAGGGCGGCATTTACGCCGCGCCGAGCGTGACGAATTTTTTGAAGGAGAACGACGATCCCGCCGCGCTGCTCAGGACGGTGCTTTCCGACTTCGAGATGGAGATTCTCTCCGACGAGCCGATCGAATACCGCTGCTACTGCTCGCGCGAGCGCACGGAGCGCGCGCTGCTGTCGCTGGGCGTGAAGGAGCTGGAGGATATCGTCGCCGAGCAGGGCGGCGCAGAGCTGACCTGCCGCTTCTGTGACAAGGTGCAGCACTTTACAAGGGACGATCTGCTGGCAATGATCGCCTCGCTCAAGAAAAAGCGGAAGTGAAGCGCGGCAGCGCACAAAAAAATCCGGATTTTTGAAAAAATAAGGTTGACACGGCAAGCCTCGTTTAGTATAATAACCCTTGCCGTTCGCCGAGCGGTTTGAGTGGGGAGCATAGCTCAGCTGGGAGAGCACCTGCCTTACAAGCAGGGGGTCACAGGTTCGAGCCCTGTTGTTCCCACCAGAATTCGGCCAGGTAGTTCAGCTGGTTAGAACGCCGGCCTGTCACGCCGGAGGTCGAGGGTTCGAGTCCCTTCCTGGTCGCCATTATCAGGCTGCAACAGCGGCTTGATACGCCTCGGTAGCTCAGTTGGTAGAGCAGCGGACTGAAAATCCGCGTGTCGCCAGTTCGACTCTGGCCTGAGGCACCATTTGCGGGCGTAGCTCATCTGGTAGAGCGCCACCTTGCCAAGGTGGAGGTAGCGAGTTCGAGCCTCGTCGCCCGCTCCAAAAAAGAAAAAGGAGCAAGCGTTTTGCTCCTTTTTCCATACGGTGACATAGCCAAGTGGTAAGGCAAGGGTCTGCAAAACCCTCATTCCCCGGTTCAAATCCGGGTGTCACCTCCAAGGAAAAAGTCTTGCAATCTCAAAGGTTGCAAGACTTTTTGCGCCATTGGGCGGGACGTTTTTCCCCTATTTTTTCCCCTACGCGGTCGGCGGCGGGAAAAATCGGCACGTCGGAGGGCGGGAAAGACCGCCGCGCGGGGCGCGTATCTGCGCCCGTGCATCGGCCAAGATTGCCACGTTTTTAACAATCTTTGAGGTAGCCCTCGGGCCTTGTTCGTCATTGGGAGCCTTGCATAGCCCCGCCGAGGCGTTCGCAGCGCGTCGGCGGGAGGTGGCGCGGGTAAGAAACCCGCCGTGTGCTCTCGGCGCGTCCTACGCCACGCAGAAGCGGCGCACGGTGCTTTCTTTGGTGAACGCTGCCGCAACGTCCGGCAGAGCCTTGCGCAGCGCGCCTGTGTCAATGCGGGCGCTTGTGACGGCTTTCCACGTGATTTTGTACGCACCGGCACGGACTTCCTCGGCGTCGCCCATAGCGGCCTTGATCGCGTCCTTCAGGGC
>CAVDWO010000026.1:2543-16442 GCA_963612845.1 Alistipes onderdonkii | reverse complement strand
GTTTTGACGCGCGCCGTGGGGGCTCTGCAGCTGGGCGGGGGACTACGAGCACACGCGGGAGAAATTTTTCCCGAGGAAAAATTCCGGGAGGAAAACGGAGAGGGCGCGAAAAAAAGAGCCGGAACGGCGGCGCGCAAGCTGAGCCTGCGCGCATATGCGCCCGATAGAGAGACTGCGCGGGACGCGGACGCGAAGCACGCAGGGAGCGCGCGGAGGCGGTGCGCCCGCTGCGGAAGTGCAGCGTGGACGGTGCGCCCCGCTGCGGAAACGCAGCGAAAGTAAAAACGGCGGGAGGCTCCTGCGTGTTCCCTGCCCTTTGGTGGGCGGCATTGAACACTCTCCTGCCCCGTGCCCTCGGCTTGCGAGGGGCGGGGAATGCGCAGGAGCGCCGGCAGCCGCGCGGGATTGTGCCCGAATCGGGCACGGGAGGACGGTAAAGGACATGGGCGAGAGAACGGAAGCGGGCGGAAGGTGTCTGCTCGGCAGGAGCGCGTGCGGCGACTGCTCGCGCTGCGGGTGGAACAGCACCGTGGCGGCGCGGCGCAAGCGGGATATCCGGCGCGGCGTGCGGAGCGCGCGGGAGCGCGAGCGCCTGACGGCGGCGCGGAAGACCGCCGTGCCGGACGGCGCGGGCTGGTACAGCGCGCGAAAGGCGCTGCCCGAGCCGGGCGAGCGCGTGATCATGACCGACGGCGCGTTCATCGGCGAGGCGTACATGAGCCAGGGCGGCGCGTGGCTGCGCTACGGCGTGGAGATGGTAGACCGGAAGCTCGGTATCTTCCCGCCCGTGGCGTGGATGCCGCTGCCGGAATACGGCGGAGGGCGGAGATGACGAAAGAACAGGTCTATGCCGCGCAGATGCGCGACCTCGGTATCTACGACGAGGCATTCGAGCCGGAGATCCATATGCTGGCGGTCCTTGAGCGGGAGCACTCCCGCACGATGAAGGCGTGGAAGGCGACGGCGGAGGACGGGAAAGCGCCCGACACGACGGACAGGCTCTATGCCGTGATCCAGCAGCAGCGAAAGGACATCCTCGCCCACAGGGAGACCTTGGGGCTGACGCCGAAGGCATACCGAAGGCTGCGCCCGGAGGCAACCGGCGCGGCGGACAGCGAGCCGGCAGGCAGCGCGAACCGCCAGCTCGCGGGGCTGCTCGACCGCTTGAAGGAGCGAACCGATGGCGACGCATGAGCGGACCGTGAACGAGTGGGCGGAGCGCACCGAGGCGGACGCGCGCGCCTGCGAGGATCTGCGCGCGGCGGCACGGCGCTATCTTGACGACCGGCGGAGCGGAAGGTGGGAGTTCCGGCCGCAGCTCGCCGAGTTCGTGATCGGCGGGATTGAGACGCTCTTCTGCCATCAGCAGGGCGAGAGCCTCGACGGGCGACCGCTGCGCGGGACGCCGTTCCTGCTCCAGCCCTGGCAGCTCTTCGACATCTACAACGTGTGCGGCTTCTTTCAGCCAGGGACGGAGCTGCGGCGCTATCAGGAGCAGTTCTCCATGCTCGCGCGGAAAAACGGCAAGACGCCGTTCACGACGGCGAAGCTGTGGATGCTGGGCGTCGCTTACAGCCGGAGCTACTCGAAGATCAAGACGGTGGCGGGGAGCGCGAAGCAGAACATGGAGGGCTTCGGCTTCCTCGGCTACAACCTCCACCGGCTGGGGCTGACCGTGCGCGAAGACGCGGTGCACGGGCTGCGCGTGCTCGATAGCTCGCTGGGGCACAGCTTCTCCGGCGCGATCTGGGACGGGCAGATCAGCTTCGACGCGCTCGCCTACAAGCCGGACATCTTCGACGCCTTCAACGCAAACCTTGTGCATCTCGACGAGCTGGAGCTCTACAAGAATGCGGTGCCCTACGGGCGGCTCAAGGACGCGACGAAGGCATACTCCAACAAGCTCATTGCCGCGACCACGACCGCGGGCGACGACGGCACGGGCTTCTGCGCGCAGCGGCTCGAATACTGCTCGAAGATCGTGCGCGGGCAGATCACCGGCGAGGACGCCGACCGCATCTTCGTGCTCATCGCCCGCGCGGACGCGGACCGTGAGACGGGCGAGGTGGACTATCTGAGCCCTGTCGCGCAGGAGCAGGCAAACCCGAGCTGGGGCGTGACGATTCGCCCGAACGACATGCTGGCGGCGGCTTTGCAGGCGCAGAACGATCCGCAGATGCGCAAGGAGTTCCTGACGCGCTCGCTGAACGTGTTCGTATCGAACTACAAGGCGTGGTTTGACGTGGAGGAGTTCCGGCGCTCGGACGCGCACTACCGCTGGACGCAGCGTGAGCTGACGCGGCTGGTGGCGGCGTGGTACGGCGGGGCGGACCTCTCGAAGCTGCACGACCTGACGGCGGCGGCGCTCGTGGGCGAGGTGCCGGCGGCGAAGGCGGCAAGCGGGGACTGGACGCCGAGCGAGGACGTGCTCGTCATCGTGCCGCACGCATGGTTCCCACGCACGGCGGCGGCGGAAAAGGCGGACAGGGACAACATCCCGCTCTTCGGCTGGCTGGACGACGGCTGGCTCGACATGCCGAACGAGAGCAGCATGGACCCGAGCGAGCCGGTAAAGCAGTTCAAGAAGTGGCAGAGCGAGGGCTTCCGTATCCGCAAGGTCGGGCACGACCGGAAATTCGCGCGGCCGTACTATACGGCGATGAAGAAGGCGGGCTTCACGGTGGTCGACCAGCCGCAGATGTACTTGCAGAAAAGCGAAGGCTTTCGCTACATCGAGCACAAGGCGAAGATCGGCTGCCTCTACTACTGCGGGGCGGAGCCGTTTGAATACTGCGTCGGAAATATTAGGGCTTGCGAAAAGGTCGACGATGCGGTACAATATGAGAAAGTGGATCCGACCTCGCGCATCGACGTATTTGACGCGGCGGTGTTCGGGACGATCCGCATGCTCATCGACACCGAGAAGCGGGCGAACGCCTCGCGCTGGTTCGCCGATGAAAAACAGAATACAGACTGACCTGTGGCCTGCTGATGCCCCGTGTCCTCCTTTCTGAGGACACGGGGCATTTTTTATTTTTTCGCAAGGGAGCTGATGGAGATTTTTGAAAACCTGTTGAAACGCCCGCAGAAGCGCTCCGGCTCGCTGGTAGGGCTGACGCTGACCTCGCCCGGCGTGGTCTGCCCGGCCGGGTACACGCGCCTATCGGACGCGCCGGAGGTGGCGGCGGCGGTGTGGCGCATCAGCGACATGATCTCGTCCATGACCATCCACCTGATGGAGAACGCGAAGAACGGCGACGTGCGCGTGAAGGACGAGCTGGCGCGGAAGGTGGACGTGGCGCCGTGGAGCCTCGGCACGCGGCAGACGCTGATCGGCTGGATCGTGAGCACGATGCTCACCGAGGGCAACGCCTACGTGCTGCCGGTAACGCGGGAGGGGCTGCTCGCCGACCTGTGGCCGATGCCGAGGGCTTACGCCCAGCAGAAGCCGGACGGGAGCGCCTACGAGGTCGTGTGGCAGGGCGTGGCGTTCGAGCCGGACGAGGTGCTGCACTTCCGCCTGCGCCCGGACGCGCGCTACCCATGGCGCGGCGCGGGGACGCGCGTGCAGCTCGCGGACATCGTGGAGAGCATCGCGCAGACGGCGGCGACGAAGAAGGCGTATATGTCAAGCGAGTACAAGCCGCCCGTGATCGTGTCGGTCAACTCGGACAGCGACCTCTCCGACGAGGGAAAGCGCGAGGAGTTCGTCCAGCGTTTCCTCAAGCGCAAGAATCTGAACGAGCCGCTGATCCTGCCCGCCGACCTGATGAACGTGTCGCAGGTGAAGCCGCTGAGCCTCACCGACCTCGCGATCCGCGACGGCGTGGAGCTGGACAAGAAGAACGTCGCCGCTATCTTCGGCGTGCCGGGCTTCATGGTGGGCGTGGGCGACTACAAGAAGGACGAGTACAACACGTTCGTCTCTTCCGTGCTGCTGCCGCTGGCGCAGGTCATCGAGCAGGAGCTGACGAAAAAGCTGCTGATGAGCAGCAAGCGCTACTTCAAGTTCAACGCGCGCTCGCTCTACGCCTACGACCTCAAGGAGCTCAGCGAGATCGGGAGCGACCTCTACATCCGCGGGCTGATGACCGGCAACGAGGTGCGCAACTGGATGAGCCTGCCGCCGAAGGACGGGCTGGACGTGCTGGTGATCCTGGAGAATTTCATCCCCGCCGAGCGCATCGGCGACCAGAAAAAGCTGAAGGAGGGCAAGAAAGATGCCGAAGAATGACAAAGACGCCGCCGCGCGGACGCTGCGGCAGGTGCGCAGCATCGGCGCGCAGTTCCAAACGCGCGAGGCGAAGGACGGAGAAGGTCCTGTAATCGAGGGCTACTTCTCCGTGTTCAACTCGGATTATCCCCTGTGGCCCGGGGCGACGGAGCAGGTCGCGCCGGGGGCGTTCACCAAGTCCCTTGCCGGAGAGTACGGCGAGGGTGACGTGCGGGCGCTCGCCAACCACGACACGACGCTGGTGCTGGGGCGCACCAAGGCCGGCACGCTCTCGCTGCGCGAGGACGAGCATGGTCTTTATGGAACGATCAACATCAACGAGCAGGACAGCGACGCCATGAACCTCTACGCCCGCGTCCAGCGGGGTGACGTGAGCCAGTGCTCGTTCGGTTTTGATATCAGAGACGAGGAGTTCATCGAGAACCCGGACGGCACCTGCCGCTGGGTGATCCGTGACGTCGTGCTCTACGAGGTCAGCGTATGCACCTTCCCCGCCTACGCGGAGACGTCCGTGGAGGCAAGGAGGAACGACCTCGACACCATCCGCAGGCGCGAGAACGAGCTGTGGAAAACGAAAATGAAAGAGAGGATCGAAAAATGTCGAAACTGAGAACCATTCTGCTTGCCAAGCAGATCCGCGACAAGGAAGCCGAGCTGGAGAGCGTCCGCGCAAAGGGCGCGGATTTTGAAAAGCGCGAGGCGGAGCTTGCCGAGGCAATCGAGGCGGCGGACACCGACGAGGAGCGCAGCGCCGTGGAGGAATCCGTCGCCGCGCTGGAGACCGAACAGCACGAGGCAAACGAGCAGCGCAGCCGCCTGGAGGGCGAACTCACAGAGCTGCGCGGGCAGCTTGCCGAGGCGGAGGCCGCGCAGGCCGAAGCCATGAACAACACCAACCACAACGAGGAGCGCGGCAGCGCCCAGGCGAGCGCGAGCCGCCAGAGAGGAGAGAACAGCATGAACCAGATGGAACTGCGCGAGGCGGAGGCCTTCCAGAGGTCCGGCCGCCACACCTACACCGATATCCGCAGCCTGCTGCGCGCCGCCGTGACGACCGGCAGCAAGGGCTTCGTCGGTCCTACCGGCGTGGGCGGCATCAACGACGCGATCGGCGGCGTGTCTGCGCTCGTGGATATGCTCAAGGTCACGGACTGCACGGGCATGACCGGCTACACGGTCGCGCTGATGACCGGCGACGCGGCGGACGGCTCCGTCATCACCGAGGGCAGCGCGCCTGCCGAGGGCGAGCCGACCTTTGACACCGTGACGCTGACGCCGACGAACTACGGCACGATCGGCTACGTGAGCAAGGAGATCCGCAAGCAGAGCCCGCTGAACTACGAGGAGAAGGTCAGCGAGAGCGCGCGCCGCGCCCTGCGCCGCAAGCTCAACGCGATCGCCGCGAACGCGATCCTCGCCAGCACGCTGAACACCACCTTCGCGCTCAGCGCCGAGAAGACCGCGACCACGGGCGGCGTGCTCTTCGACGAGAAGCTGCTGAGCAACCTCATCCTTGCCTATGGCGGCGACGAGGGCGTGGAGGGCTCCGCGTGCCTGTATCTCAACAAGGCCGACCTGCGCGCCTTCGCGGCGGTGCGCGGCAAGAACGAGTATCTCCCTGTCTACTCCATCACGCCCGACGCGGCGAACCCGAGCACGGGCATCATCAAGGACAACAACGGCCTCTCCTGCCGCTACTGCCTGAGCAAGGACCTGACGGCGCTGTCCACCGCGACGCTCGCAACGACCGCCACCAAGCACATGTTCTACGGCAACCCGCAGTGCGCGGAGCTGGCGCTCTGGGGCGGCTTTGACGTTGAGGTCAACGACGGCTACAAGTTCGCCGAGGGGCTGCTCACCGTGCGCGGCGAGGTCACCGCCGACGTGGATGTGACCGTGAAGAACGGCTTCGTGGTCGTGACGGCGCAGAAGGCGTCCGCCTGAGCATAACAAGGGCGCGTCCCCTGTGCCCGATTCGGGCACAGGGGCGCTGCGGAAAGGAGCGATCCGATGATCGACGATAACGCGCTGGCGCTGCTCAAGGCGGATCTCGGGCTCTACACGGTCACGGGACCGGTGGAGAGCCTGCTGAAAAGCAAGCTCGCCTCGGCGCAGAACAAGCTCTTCAAGCACGGCATCACGATCGACACGGCAGACGGGGACGATCTGGACCTGCTCGTGATGTACGCGGCGTGGCTTTACCGCAAGCGGGCGGGCAGCGAACCCATGCCGCCGATGCTGCGCGCGGCGATCAACGACCACAAGGTGGCGCCGCCGGTACAGACGGAGGACGGGGCATGACCTACGACCGCTATCTGACCGCCTACGACAGGCGCCGCGCAGACGGAGGACGGGGCGTGATCTACGACCGCTATCTGACCGTCTACGACCTCACGGGCGGCTCGCCCCTCGGCGGGCGGCTCACGGTGAACAGCGCGCACTTCTACGCCGAGCAGGAGGTCTATCACGGGCGCTACTGGGAGAGCGTGCAGGCGGGCAGCCGCATCGACCGCATGGTGCGCGTGCCGTTCGGGGACGACCTGACGGCGACGCAGTATGTGATCCCCGAGGACGGGCACGTCTACCGCATCGAACAGGCACAGCACGGGCGCGACGAGGACGAGCTGCCCGTCACGACGCTGAGCCTGCGCAGAATGGAGGGAAGCTATGACCTACTCCGAGCTGAAGACGGCGCTTGAGGCGGTGTGCGGCGCCGTCTATGAGTGGGCGGCTCCTGCGGGCGCGGTGCGCTTTGTGGTGATGAGCCCCTACGGCGCGCACGCCGTATCCGGCGACGACGCCGTGCGGCTGGAGATGCAGCGGGTGCAGCTCGACATCTGCTGGCAGAAGCCGGACGACACGCTGCTGGACGACGTGAAGGCGGCGCTGACGGAGGCGTACCTCCCCTACCGCGTGGAGGACGTGAGCTATGACGACGACTACGCCGCCATGCGCGCGATCGTGCAGCTGGAGGTGCCGTGATGGGGGCGTTCAGTTTCAACGGCGCGGACGAGCTGGAGGTCAGCTTTGAGGAGCTGGCGAAGCTGGACGAGGAGGAGCGCGGCGCGCTGCTGGACGCCGCGGCGGCCGAGGTGCTGCGCCACCAGCGGGAATACGTGCGGCTGCACCACCACCGGACAGGCGGGCTGGAGGGCTCGCTGCGCGCGGAGCGGTACGGCGACACCGTCCTTGTCGGTCCGCATGGAAAGAAGAAGGTCAAGGGCTCCGGCGCGATGAAGCGGAGCAAGCACCACGGCTCCAAGGGCGGCATCACCTACGGCGAGCTGGGCTTCCTGCTCGAATACGGCACGCCGCGCATGAAGGCGTCACACTGGATGGAGAACGCCAACGAGGAGGCGGCGGAGGACGTCCACAACGCCGTTGCGCGGGCGTGGGACGAACACCTGCGGAAGTTGAATCTTTAAGAAAGGAAACGAAGAAAACATGGGAAACAAAGCGGTTAAGACACCGATCGGCATGGTGTCGAGCTATTTCTTCCCGTTCGCGAGCGAGAGCGCGAGCGGGCACCCGACCTACAAGGAGAAGGTCGACATGGGCTGCGCCGTCAAGGGCTATCTGAGCGTCAACACGGCGACGGCGGACATCTACGGCGACGACGCGCTGCAGGTACCGATCGAGCTGTTCGTGAGCGGGCAGATGGAGACCGAGACGACGCTGAGCGATCTTGAGGTCAACGCGAAGCTGTTCGGCCACAGCTATGAGGAGGGCGTGGAGACCTCGAAGGCGGACGACGCCGCGCCGAACGGCGGCTACGCCTTTATCCAGTCTATCCTGAAGAAGGATAAGACCATTGTCTACCGCCCGACCTTCCTGCGCAAGGTCGCCGCCGTGCAGAGCAGCGAGAAGCAGGAGGCGGACACGCGCAGGGAGGGGCTCGACCCCAAGATGAACGCCGTGACGCTGAAGGTCATGAAGGACAACGCCGGCGAGTGGCGCGTGCGCAAGGACTGCGACACGCTCGCCGACGCGGAGGCGTACATCGACGAGCTCGCCGCCCTCAGTACGAGCGGCGGTCAGACAACCTGACATTCAACACGCAGGGACGGCGAGCGATCGCCGCCCCTGCCGGAGGTTTTAACATGAAGCATATTGATTTCGATTTCAACGGCAGGACCTGCGCGCTGAGCTTCACGGCGGAGGCGCTGTTCACTGTGTACGATAGATTCGGCGTGACGGACGACATTCTGAGCGCGACGAAGGCGCTGGAGCCGAGCGCGGAGGGCTGGAAGAACTGCTGCTGGCTCGCCGCGCTGATGGCGGCGCAGGGCGAGCTGCAGAGACGGCGGCAGGGCTACGAGCCGCAGCCGCTCGTGACGCTGGAGGAGCTGCGCACGGGGCTGATGGCGGCGGAAAGCGTGCGGCTGCGGAACGCCGTGCGCGCGGCGCTGGAGCAGGGTTTTGCGCGCAGCGTGGAGGACGCGGACGAGGACGAGGAGGTCGACCTCGTGCTGCTTGAGCGCGAACGGGCGCAAAAAAAAACGAGAGAGCGGGCGCTCTCCGCGCTGCGTTCCTTTGCGGCTGTGCTCGGCTCTTCCACCTCTGCCCCGCAGACGCGCTGATGCTCTGCCCGGGGACGTATTTTGACATGTGCGCTGCGCTGAGCGCGGCACGCGGAAAGGAGTGAGGGCACGGTGGCGGTTCGGAAGATACAGACCGAGATCTCGCTGCTCGGCGAGAAGGAATTCAACGACCAGATGAAGGCGGTGAACTCGAACCTCAAGACGCTGAAAAGCGAGATGGCGCTCACGAGCAGCGAGTTCAAGGGGCAGGCAAACAGCGCCGAGGCGCTGCGCGCGAAGCAGAAGGTGCTCAGCGAGCAGTACGAGCAGCAGGCGGAGAAAGTCAAGGCGCTGGAGAAGATGCTGGAGAAGGCGAAGAGCGCCTACGGCGAGAACTCGTCGCAGGTGGACCGCTACCGCCAGCAGCTCAATAACGCCAAGACCACGCTGAACAGGTTCGGCGACGAGCTGGACGACACGAACAAATACCTCAAGGAAGCCGAGGACAGCGCCGACGGCGCGGCGACGAGCATCGACAAATTCGGCAAAGAGGTCAAGGACGCGGGGGACGACATCGACCGCGGGGGCGGCTTCGGGGATCTCATCGGGCAGCTCGGCGATCTCAAGGGGCTGCTGACGGGTGGCGCGGTCGTCGGCGGCATGACGGCGCTCTACGGCGCGATCAGCGACGTGGTGGAGGAGACGAAGGAATACCGCCAGATCATGGGCACGCTGGAGGTAAGCTCGCAGCAGGCGGGCTACACGACGGAGCAGACGACCGCCGCCTATAAGCGGCTCTACGGCGTGCTCGGCGACACGCAGAAGGCGGCGACGACCGTCGCCAACCTGCAGGCGATCGGGCTGGAGCAGGGCGAGCTGATGACGCTGCTTGACGCGGTGACGGGCGCGTGGGCGACCTACGGCGACTCGATCCCCATCGACGGGCTGAGCGAGGCGGTCAACGAGACGATCCAGACTGGCAAGGTCACAGGCGTCTTTGCCGACGTGCTCAACTGGGCGGGCGTGAGCGAGGACGAGTTCAACGAGAAGCTCGCCGCGGCGAATGACACGAGCGGACGGGCGCAGCTCGTGCTCGACCAACTATCGAGCCAGAACCTCCCGGAGCTCGCCCAGGCGTGGCGCGACGCGAACAGGGACATCATCGACTACAACGAGACGCAGGAGGAACTGAACGGGGCGCTCGCCGACCTCGGCGAGACGCTACAGCCGCTCGTGACGCGCTTTACGCAGTTCAAGACGAGCATGATCCAGCAGCTCCAGCCGGTCGCGGAGTGGATCGTGAAGGTCATCGACAAGATCACGGAGCTCGGGAACAAGAAGATCTCCGTCGACACCGGCACGCACACCCCGTCGAGCGACTATCAGGCGCTGCTCGACACCTATAAGGTCGTCACGCCGAAGGGCGTGACGGGCACGCGGACGAGCGGCGGCACGACGCGGCAGTCCTACGCGGGCGGGCTGAGCTACGTGCCGTTCGACGGCTACCTTGCCGAGCTGCACCGCGGCGAGCGCGTGCTGACGGCGGGGCAGGCGGCGGTGTCCGAATCGGGCACGGAGGGCGCGCGGGTCGTGGAGCTGCACACGACGATTGAGCTTGACCGGAACAAGGTCGGCGAGGCGGTGACGAAATACCAGATCGGCAGAGAAAGGGCGGGGAGAGCATGACGGAATATCCCTTTAAGGTCGGCAGCGCGGACTTCTCGGACATGGTCTACAAGCGCGGCTACAAGACGGTGCAGACGCCCGTCTACGGCAGCCAGGTGACGACGATGGACGGCGTGACGCACCGCGTCCTGCTGCGCCGCCGCTGGCAGCTGACCGTCTACCTCAACGCGCCGACGGCGGCGCGGGCGGCGGCGCTCTGCGCGGCGCTGGACGCGAGCCGCGAGATCACCTACCGGCGCTTCCAGACCGGGCAGGACGCGACGGAGACGATGGAGCTCGACGGCGTATCGCTCGCCGTCCTCGCCAAGGCGGCGGACGGGACGCAGTGGCTTGAGGGCGTCGAGCTGACGTTCACGGGAATGTGAGGTGAGAGGGTGCACAGTGTAAGCGAGCTGTGGGGCACGCTGTTTGCCGACGGCGCGCACCGCACGGAGACGAAGCTCGTGATCGCGGGCACGGAGTATGGCGAGGACAGGCTCGTGCAGCAGTCCGTGCGCATCGACGGCGCGCTCTATTCGACGTTCGGCGTCGGGAACTGCTGCGCGCGGCAGATCGAGTTCTCCCTCTACCCGCAGGGGACGATCCCGCGGCAGGCGAAGATCGAGGCCTACGTGCGCCTGACGCTCGGCACGCAGGCGAGCGAGTGGATCAAGAAGGGCGAGTTCTTTTTCTCCACGCGCAAGACCGACTACGCGACGGGCGTGCTGCGCGTGCGCGGCTACGACGCGATGCTCAAGGCGGAGGAGACGTGGCTCGACGCGAGCTATGACGAGAAGACGTGGCCCATGCCGGCGGCGACGGCGGTCGCGGATATCGCGGCGCGCATGGGCGTGGAGGTGGACGCGCGGACGCAGCTGAGCGACGCCTTCCCCGTTCCCTACCCCGCGGACGAGGAGGGCGACATGACGATGCGCGAGGTGCTCGCGCGCATCGCCGTCGCCAACGCGGGGAACTGGATCATCAGCGACGAGGGGAAGCTTCTGCTGGTGGGGCTGAACGCGGCGGGCGCGGCGGCGCACGCGCTGGGGAAAAACCTCGCGGCGTGGGCGCCGGGCATCGAGGCGCAGGAGATCACGAGGGTGGAGCTGCTCGACAAGAACGGCGACGTGGTCGCGGTGTCCGGCTCGGACACAGGGCGCACGCTGACGGCCTTGCAGCCGGACGGCACGGCGGCGATGGCTGCCGCGATCCTCGCCAAGGTGAGCGGCTACGCGCACCGGGGCTACGAGGGCAGCGGGGCGCTGCTCGACCCTGCGGCGGAGCTGGGTGACGGCGTGACGGTGGACGGGCAGTACGTGCCGCTCATCGCGCAGGACGTGACCCTCGACGCGCTCTACGCGCCGGACATCTCCGCGCCCGACGCGGACGAGCTCGACGACGAATACCCCTACAAATCCGCGACGCAGCGGCAGATCGAGCGGAACATGGCGGCGGCGCGCTCGCTCATCAGCAAGACGAGCGACGAGATCCTGCTCAAGGTCGAGGGGATCGACGGGCGCGTGTCGGCGCTGTCGGTCACGCTGGACGGCGTGACCGTGACCGATTCAAGCGGCACGACCAGGATCAAGGGCAGCAGCATCGAGACGGGCAGCCTGTACGTCGCGGCGGCGAACATCACCGGCACGCTGACGGCAAGCCAGATCCAGACGAGCAGCATCTACGTCGGGAGCCTTGCCGACGGGGCGAGCTACGCGACGAAGAGCTACGTGCTGGACAACGCGGGGCTGAGCCAAAGCGAGGTCGACAGCCGGATCGACACCTACATTGACGAGACGAGCATCACGGCAGAGAAGCTGCGCGGCAAGACGGTGCAGCTGCTCGCGAGCAGCAGGACGCAGATCGGCGCGATCGAGCTCGCCTACACGACGACCGGCTACGGTATCGCCATCAGCTCCTACTACGGCGGCATCCAGCTCAACTCTGCGGGCAACGTGTATCTGTCGGCGGGCACGGGCGGCAACCTCACGATCCAGAGCAACCGCGTGCAGCTCGGCTCGGCGGCGCTGTGCCTCTCGTCGTCCTACGGCTACGGCACGAGCACACCGAGCGGCAGCGGCGTGGCGGGGCAGCTCTACGTTCAGCTGGTGAGCTGAGGGAGGTGCAGAGATGGCGAGATTTTGGGTGGATATCACACCCGACGACGAGGACGGGAGCGTAGCCTATCTCGAGGGCGGATTCTCAGGCGGCTCCGAGAGCTACAGCTACGCCAAACGGCTCTACGTCGTTGTCCTCGGAGACAGCACCTATACGATCGAATCACCCGAGACGAGCGGGGGGTCGAACACTTTCTCCAAGACGATCACCGGCTTGACGCCAAACACCTACTACTCGTGGCGCGCGGAGCTTCTGGTGCGCGTCACGGGCGGCTGGGGCGCGTCGGGCTACGAGACGAACGGCAACTTCACGACCGCGCCGCCCGCGGCGGAGACCTACTACGCGACGCTGTCCTTCAACGCCAACGGCGGCAGCGGCGCGCCGAGCAAACAGTACGAGAGCGAGAAGAACACCACGGGCTACGTGCAGTTCACGATCCCGTCCACCAGGCCAAGCAAGAGCGGCTACGTGTTCGCGGGCTGGACGCTCGATTCGGGGGGCACCGGGAAGTACTATTCCCCGGGCGGCTCGATCACGCTCTGGAGCGGGGACACGAGCTATCCCGGCACAGGCTACACGCTCTACGCGCAGTGGACGGAGGATACGAGCGGATACGTGTGGCTCTACACGAACGGCGCATGGCAGCGCGGGATCCTATGGGTCTCAAACGGGACGACGTACCGCAGGGGGATTCCGTGGGTATATCGAAACAGTGCATGGAGGAGAGGGGCATGAACATGGAACAGGCAATGCAGCTGCTCGACCGGGCGTATGAGACGCTCGGCACGGTGCTGATCGCGTCCTCGCAGGCGGGGAAGGTCAGCAGCGCGCAGGCGGATCTGCGGCAGGCTTACGCGATCCTGCAGCACGAGCTTGCGGAGAAACGGAAGACGGAAATCAAGACAGCGAAGGAGGAGAGCACGGAATGAGAACGCTCATTGTGCGCGAGTTTATGAAGCTCGTGCTTGGCCGTCAGGGAGAGCACGAGGCGCTGCGCGTGGTCTGGCCGGGTCTCGTGACGGACTGGTCGGCGCTCTACGGCGAGGGCGTGTTCCAGCTTGCGGTCAAGCGCGCGGACGATACCACGCCCTACCCCGCCGTGGTGGACGCGGACGGCGGCGACCTTGTGTGGGTCGTCAACATCGAGGACGTGGAGCAGCCCGGAGACGGGCAGGCGGAGTTGAGCTATTTCGTCGGCGGCAAGGTCGCTAAAAGTCAGACGTGGATAACGCACGTCTACGCCTCCATGACGGGCGGCGCGGGCGGCGATGCGCCGGAGCAGAGCTGGGTGGATAAGGTGCTCGACGCCGCTGCCGACGTGGAGGCGGCGGTCGCAAACCCGCCGTACATCGGCGAGAGCACGGG
>CAVDWO010000026.1:400-2533 GCA_963612845.1 Alistipes onderdonkii | reverse complement strand
CCGGTCCGCAAGGTGAGACCGGTCCGAAAGGCGACACCGGTGCGACCGGCGCGATGGGTCCTCAAGGTGAGACCGGTCCGCAGGGTCCGCAGGGCGAACAGGGCGTGCAGGGTATTCAAGGCGAGAAAGGCGAAAAAGGAGACACCGGCGCGACCGGCCCGAAGGGAGACACCGGCGCGACCGGAGCGAAGGGCGACACAGGCGCAAAGGGCGACACGGGCGCAACCGGACCGCAGGGCGAGAAGGGCGAGCAGGGCGTTCAGGGCGAGCAGGGAATCCAAGGTCCCACCGGTCCGCAGGGCGCGACCGGCGCGGACGGCAAGAGCGCCTACCAAGCGGCGCAGGACGGCGGTTACACCGGCTCTGAGACGAAGTTCAACAGCTCGCTCGGCGCGCTGCCGGAGCACCTTGCCGACGAGACAATCCATGCCGTGTTGCAATCCATCGCCATCACCACGCCCCCGACCAAGACCGCCTACAAGGTGGGCGAGGTATTCGACACGGCGGGCATGGTGGTGAATGCGACCTACTCCAACGGGCAGACGCTCGAATGCACGGGCTATCTCTTCTCCCCGCGGCGGAAGCTGACGGGCGATGACACGTCCGTCACGATCCGGTACACGGAGGGCGGCGTCACGAAGACGGTCACGCAGAACATCAGCGTGACGCGCACGGCGCTTTCCGTCCCCACGCAGAGCGGGAGCCTCACCTACAACGGCTCGGCACAGAGCCCGCAGTGGGACGGCTACGACAGCGCGATCCTGACGCCCGGCGGTGAGACCTCCGGCACGAACGCGGGCAGCTACGACGCGACCTTTACCATCCGCGACACGTCACTCTACTGCTGGGCGGACGGGACGGACACGGCGAAGACCGCTGTGTGGAGCATCGGCAGGGCGGCGGGGAGAGTGACGCTCACGCCGAACACGCTGACGCTCACCTCCACGAGCCCGACGGGCGAGATCACCGCGGAGACCGAATCGGACGGCGCGGTCAGCGCCGCGAGCAGCGACCCGAGCACCGCGGCGGTCAGCGTGAGCGGTAAGGTCGTGACGGTCACGGGCGCATACAAGGGCACGGCGGAGATCACCGTCACGGTTGCGGAGGGGACGAACCACACCGCGGCATCGGCGGTCTGCGCCGTGGACGGCAGCGCGCTGCCCGCGCCGGTTTACGGCGTGAGCTGGGACGGCTCCAGCAGCACGGCGCTGACGCGCACGGACGCGGCGGCGGGCTTCACCGACCCCGTGCCGTATGTCAGCGGGGCGAGCAGCTACGGCTCCTCCTTCGACGATATCTACCCGTGGAGCGGCATGACGGTCACGGAGGACAGCGAGGCGGGCTCGCTCGTCGCGATCCCTAAATTCTGGTACAAGCTGACGCAGAACGGCAACGGCGTGACGGTACAGATCTCCCCCGAGGAAGCGGACGGCTTCTCCGTCTCCCCCGCGCACATGGACCGCGGCGACGGCACGGGCGAGCGTGACGTGGTTTATATCGGGCGCTACCACTGCGGCGCGACCGCCTACAAGAGCGCGAACGGGCAGAAGCCGAAGGTCAGCATCACACGCAGCACGGCGCGGACGAATATCCACAACCTCGGCTCGACCGTCTGGCAGAGCGACTTCGCCATGGCGTTCACGATCTGGCTGCTCTACATCGTGGAGTTCGCCGACTGGAACAGCCAGATGAAGATCGGCTACGGCTGCGGCAACAACAGCACCGTGGAGGCCATGGGCTACACGGACGATATGCCCTACCACACCGGAACGATGAAGACGAGCCGCACGACCTTCGGCGCGGCGACGCAGTACCGCAACATCGAGGGTCTCTGGGACAACTGCTACGACTGGGTGGACGGGTGCTACTACAACTCGAACGGGCTGAACCTCATTCTAAAGCCCGCGAGCTTCAGCGACAGCGCGAACGGCACATTGGCGGGCAAGCCACCGAGCGGCTACCCGAGCGCCCTGAGCGTAAAGACCGTGACAGGGCTGTTCCCGTGCTTTATGCCGTCTTCTTCAAGCGGCGGCAACACGACGTTCATCCCCGATAGCTGGAGCTATAGCGGGTCTTACCCGTGTCTGTGCCGGGGTGGCTGCTACCAGAACCTGGACCGCGGGCTGTTCTGCG
>CAVDWO010000026.1:0-390 GCA_963612845.1 Alistipes onderdonkii | reverse complement strand
ATCACTGGGGCTATAACGGGTCTAACCCGTGTCTGCGCCGGGGTGGCTACTACAACCAGAGCCTGAACCACGGGCTGTTCTGCGTGAGCTACAACGGTACGTCCAACGCGAACGCGGACATCGGCTGCCGCCTCCAAAAACTCCCCTGAGGGGAGGGAGTGCAGAGGGAGGGGGCCGCAGCCCCCGCCCTCTGCGATGATCCCCTCAACTTAAACTGTGAAACACCGCCGTAAGAAGCGGTTTTTCTCCGGGTCTTTCGTGCAAGCGGAGCCGGTACTACCCTCGCGGTTCTCGTTCATCCCCGATAACTGGAACTATAACGGGTCTAACCCGTGTCTGCACCGGGGTGGCAACTACAACCAGAACCTGAACCACGGGCTGTTCTACGTG
>CAVDWO010000025.1:0-17997 GCA_963612845.1 Alistipes onderdonkii | reverse complement strand
GCGGAACAGTTGCTATCTTACCACCTACCTCCCCCTTTGTCAACTACTTTTTTCCAAATATTTTTCATTTTCCCCGTGCAGGCGTACAGGCGGCGGCAGAAAGGGTGAAAAAAGCGGGAGCCGAAGCCCCCGCCGTTCTGTATTTTTCCCGGTTTTTCTGCCTTTTGCTCACTCGCCGCAAACGCCGAAGAGCTGGCACAGCAGCGCGAACAGGCTGCTGCAATCAAAGCTGCCGCAATCAAACATAACGTCAAACCTCCTCGAATATGGGATATGTCCTGATCAGGGGCAGCTTTATCCTACCGCGCCCGCAGGAAAATTGCAAATGCAATGATTTCCAGCGCAGGGCGTTCCCGTTTTTTCACTTGTCAGTCCTTTGGGGCAGTGGTATACTATTATTTAATATTTAAAATTGTTTCCATCCTGCCGGAGGGCAGAGACAAAGGAGCTGCTTATGAATACCGTTCACACCCTGAGAGAATATATTGAGACGCTGCGCTCCGCCGGTATTCTGGTCGAGAGCACGGTGGGCGGCGAGCTTGCCGCGCACGAAGTCCGCTGTCTCACCTATGATACGCGCGCGCTGAGCGGGGACGCGCTTTTCATCTGCAAGGGTGCGCATTTCAAGGAGGACTATCTGCGCGACGCGCTCTCGCGCGGCGCGGTCGCCTATGTTGCCGAGAAAAAGCACAACGTGGACGCGCCCTGTATTCTCGTCAGCGATATCCGCTATTCTCTCGTTGTGCTCGGGCAGCTTTTTTATAACCATGTGACGGACAAGCTCACGAGCGTCGGCATCACGGGCACGAAGGGCAAGAGCACCACCGCCTATTATGTGCGCTATATTCTGGACGACTGGCTGCGCGCGCAGGGAAAGCCCGCCTGCGCCATCCTCTCCTCCATCGACAATTACGACGGCAAGGGAACCGAGGAATCGCACATCACGACGCCCGAGGTGCTGGAGCTGTACCAGCACTTTGAGAACGCCTATGAAAGCGGCATCTCGCATCTTGTGATGGAGGCGTCGTCGCAGGCGCTCAAATACGGCCGCGTGCGCGGCATCACGTTCGACGTTGCCGCATTTCTGAACATCGGCAGCGACCACATCAGCCCCATCGAGCACCCGGATTTTGAGGATTATTTCTCCTCCAAGCTCAAGATCTTCGACTCCTGCCGCTTCGGCTGCGTCAATACCGACGCCAAGTACGCCGACCGCGTCGTCGAATACGCGAAGGAGCGCTGCGAGCTCATCACCTTCGGTTCGCACGAGAGCGACACCGTATCCTGCCGCGGCGTGGAAAAGCGTGGGGACGGGCTGTACTTCACCGTTGCTTCGCCCAAGTACAACGGCGAGTTTTCCATCACGATGCCGGGGCTATTCAACGTTTCCAACGCGCTCGCCGCCATGGCGGTCTGCATGGCGCTGGACGTGCCGGTGGAGCATGTGCGCGCGGGGCTGCGCAGGGCGCGCGCCGCGGGGCGTATGCAGATCTACGAGAGCCGCGACAGGCAGGTCACTGTCATTGTCGATTACGCGCACAACCGCATGAGCTTCGACGCACTCTACCGCTCGACGAAGATCGAGTATCCCGGGCGGCAGATGATCTCCGTGTTCGGCTGCCCCGGCTCCCACGCGCTCCAGCGCAGAAAGGATCTGGGCGAGCTGAGTGGGCAGAACTGCGACTTCGTCTTTATCACCGAGGAGGATTCCGGCGAGGAGCCGTTCACGCAGATCGCCGCCGACATCGAGAAGCACGTCGCCTGCCCGCACCTCGTGCTTGAGGACCGCGCCGAATGTATCCGCCGCGCGATCCTCGACGGCAGGGACGCGCGCGTCGTGCTGCTGACCGGCAAGGGCGAGGAGACGACGATGAAGCGCGGCAGCGTCTTTGTCCCCTACCCGAGCGACGTGGAGCTGACGCTCAAATACCTTGCCGAATACGACAAAGCGCACCCCGTCAAGCCCACGCCGGCGGAGCGGCTGAGCGGCGTGAAGCGGAGGAAGGATTTCCTGCCCATCATTCTCGGCAGCGACGAGAACGCCTACGGCACGGCGCGGCTCTTTCAGGAGGCTTACGGCGTCGCGCCGCTGCTGCTGTGTACGCAGCAGCTCGTGCCAACGCGCCATTCGCACCTGTTCCTCTGCCGCATCATTCCGGACTTTGAGCGCGAGGACGTTTTCCCCGACGCGCTGCTGGAGGTCCTGAAGCAGTGCGCGCAGGACTATGAAAAGCTGCTCGTCATTCCCTGCTCGGACTACTATACGGGGCTGCTCTGCCGCCATTACGACCGCTTTGAGGGGCTGATCGCCAACCGCTTCATCTCCGCGGAACTGCTCGAAACGTTTGACACGAAGGACAGCTTCTACGCCCTCTGCGAGCAGTACGGCATGGACTATCCCAAAACCGTTGTGGCTGCGCCCGGGGAGCGCGAGAGCATCGCCGAACATCTGCCGTTCGACTTCCCCATCGTCGTCAAGCCCGAGAATTCCAATGCGCTCGACTATCTGCGCTGCCATTTTGAGGGGCAGAAGAAGGTCTTCTTCTTCGACACGAAGGCGCAGTACCTCGAAATGGTCAGGAACATGAATCGGTCGGACTACCGCGGCAAGCTCATTTTGCAGGAGTTCATTCCCGGCGGGGACGACGCGATGCGCGTGCTCAACAGCTATTCCGATCTGGACGGTCATGTGCGCGCGATGTGCCTCGGGCAACCGGTGCTCGAATACTACGATCCCAAGTCCGTCGGCAACTACGCCGCCATCATCTCGCGCGGCGATCAGGCGCTGTACGGCAGAATGAAGGAGTTCCTTGAAAGGCTCGGCTACGTCGGCTTTTCGAATATCGACATGAAGTACGACCGCCGCACGGGGCGCTATGTGCTCTTTGAGATCAACCCGCGCCTCGGGCGCAGCAGCTACTTCTGCCGCGCCGCGGGGCTGAACATGATGAAGCTGATGACGGACGATATCGTTTACGGCAGGCGCGGGGACTGCGTGTATAACCACACCGCCGCCCTGTGGCAGAACGTGCCGGACGGGATCCTGCGCCGCTACGTCAAAAATCCCGAGCTTTCCGCAGAGCTGCGGCGGCTCAAGGGCACACACACGCTCTTCTGCAGGGGCGACCTGCCGCCCGCGCGTCTCTACCGCCTGCTGCGTTACTACGCCGCGCAGTACCACAACTTCCGCGACTATTATTTCGACAAGGAAAAGCCGTGAACAGCAAAAGGCTCCGTATGACCTTTTCGGTCGTACGGAGCCTTCTCTTTTCGGTTATCCGCCCAGCCGGTCGCCGATGGCAGCGATGAGCTGCTCCCTCCCCGTGCCCTTTTCGGCGGAGAAGGGGATCACCGGCTCGTCCTCGCGCAGCGCGAGCGTCTCGCGGATCAGGGTGAGGTTCGGCTCGACCTCACGCGCTTTGAGCTTGTCGAGCTTGTTCGCCACGATCACAACGGGGCAGCCCGTCTGCACGAAGTAGTCGTGCATCGTCACATCGTCCGCCGTGGGCTTGTGCCGTGCGTCGACGATCTGCACGCCGAGACGGATCAGCCCCTCGCTGCGGAAGTAGCTCTCCATGAGCCGCCCCCAGCGGTCGCGCTCCGCCTTGGAGACCTTGGCGTAGCCATAGCCCGGCAGATCGACGAGGTAGAGCCTGCCGTCGATGCGGAAGTAGTTGATCTGGGAGGTCTTGCCGGGGGACGCGCCCACGCGGGCGAAGTTCTTGCGGTTCACGAGCCGGTTGATGACGGACGATTTGCCGACGTTCGACCGTCCTGCGAACGCGAGCTGAGGCATCCCGTCGCGCATGAACTGCTTCTCCGACGCCGCCGAAAGGATAAATTCCGCCTTGTTGAAGTTGATCACCATGGTTCTCTTTCCCTTTCCGCCGGTCTTTACACGCGCAGCGCACCGGACGCGGCCGCCTCCCGCACGGGCAGGAAGCCGCTCTCCCCGCTCACGCGCTTTACGCCGCCCAGCTGCGGCACGAGCGCCTGCGCGAAGGCGGCGTCCGCCGTCTCCACCGGCACGAAGCGCAGCTTTTCGCGCACGTTCGGGTCGATCTCCGCGAGGTCCTTTTCGTTGTCCTTTGGCAGGAGCACGGTATGTATGCCGGCGCGGAGCGCGCCCATCGTCTTCTCCCGCAAACCGCCGATCGGCAGCACGCGACCGCGCAGCGTGATCTCGCCGGTCATCGCCACGTCGCGCCGCAGGGGACGCTCCGTCAGCGCGGAGAGCAGCGCCGACGCGATGGCGATGCCCGCGCTCGGTCCGTCCTTGGGGACGGCGCCCTCGGGGAAGTGGATATGGATATCCTTCGTCTTATAAAAGTCCGGCGCGATGCCCAGCTCCCGTGCGTGCTGACGCAGGTACGAAAGCGCCGCACGGCAGCTCTCCTGCATCACGTCGCCAAGGTTGCCGGTCAGCTCCAGCTTGCCGCTGCCGTCCATCACGCCGACCTCGACGGGTAGCAGTTCGCCGCCCGCCTCCGTCCACGCAAGCCCGTTCGCCACACCGACAAGGTCGCGTTCCGGCAGTTTTTCCCGCGTGATGCGCGGCGCACCTAAAAGCGCAGGCAGTTCTTCCTCCGTCACACAGACGCGCTTCGCTTCGCCGCCGGCGAGACGCATGGCAGCCCCGCGGCACAGCTTGGCGAGCTGCCGCTCGAGCGAGCGCACGCCGCTCTCGTTCGTATAGCGCGCGATGATCGCGCGCAGCGCGCCGTCGTCCACGCGCAGCATCGAAGCCGTCAGCCCGTTGGCTCTGCGCTCCTTCGGCAGCAGGTGCTGACGGGCGATATGGAGCTTTTCCTCGTCCGTGTAGCTCGGGAGCTCTATGACCTCCATGCGGTCGAGCAGCGGGCGCGGAATGGTATCGGTGGTGTTGGCGGTCATGATGAACATGACGCGGCTCAGATCGACGGGGATCTCGAGGTAGTGGTCACGGAAGGCGCAGTTCTGCTCGCTGTCGAGCACCTCCAAAAGCGCCGACGCGGGGTCGCCGCGCCCGTCGCTGCCCAGCTTATCGACCTCGTCGAGCACGAGCAGCGGGTTCATCGAACCGCTGCGGGAGATCGCCTCGATGATGCGGCCGGGCATCGCGCCGACGTAGGTCTTGCGGTGGCCGCGGATATCCGCCTCGTCGCGCACGCCGCCGAGCGACAGCCGCGCGGTCCTGCGGTTCATCGCCTTGGCGACGGACAGGGCGATCGACGTCTTGCCGACGCCCGGCGGTCCGACGAGGCAGAGGATCTGCCCCTTGGCGCCGGGGTTGAGCTGGCGCACGGCGATAAATTCCAAGATGCGCTGCTTGACCTTCTGCAAGCCGTAGTGGTCGCGGTCGAGGATCCTGCGCGCGGCGTCCACGCTCGCGCGCTCCTTCGTCTCCACGCCC
This sequence comes from Alistipes onderdonkii, assembly GCA_963612845.1. Taxonomy (GTDB): domain Bacteria; phylum Bacillota; class Clostridia; order Oscillospirales; family Oscillospiraceae; genus Hominicoprocola. Next base: position 12,605 of record CAVDWO010000025.1, on the reverse strand, counting down.
CACGGCAGTTCCAGACAGGTATCGAGATAGTTGCGCAGCACGCTCGCTTCGGCGCTGCCGAAGGGCTGCTTGGCGAGCTTATCGACATCTTTCAGGAGCTTGCGCTCCGTTTCCTCGGGAAAGCGCGCCGCGGCGATCCTCTCGCGGTAGTCGTCCAGCTCCTCATCGCCGCCCTCGCCCAGCTCGTTTTGCAGCACCTTGATCTGCTCGCGCAGGACGAAGTCGCGCTGTATCCTGCCGACGCGGGAGCGGACCTTGCTCTCGATGTCCTGCTCCATGGCGATGACTTCGATCTCGCGGCGCAGGATCTCATTCATGCGCCGCAGGCGCGGCAGCGGGCGCAGCTCGTCAAGGATCTCCTGCTTGTCCTGATAGCGTAGGTCGAGCTGCTGGGCGATAAAGTCGGCAAGATAGCCCGGCTCGTCCGATGAAAGAATGGCGGCGTAGACCTCGTCGGGCAGCTTCTGCGTCAGCTCAGCGTACTCGGTGAGGCTTGCGCGCGCCTGGCGCAGCATCGCCTCCGTCCGCCTGCCGCGGCGCGGCAGCGCAGGCTCGGCGATCAGCTCCGCCTGCGCCTGCAGGTACGGCTCGCGCTGCCACAGGCGTTTGAGCCGCGCGCGGCACGCGCCCTCCACAATGACGCGCAGCGTCCGCTCGGACGCGCGCAGGATCTGCGTCACGCGGACGACCGTGCCGATCTCGTACAGGTCTTTTTCCTCCGGCTGCTCCACGCCGATCTCGCGCTGGGTGACGAGGAAGATCTCCTCGCCGTTTTCCATCGCGCGCTCGAGCGCGCGCACGGAGATGGCGCGCTCAAGCTCAAAGCCGGCGTTCATGCGCGGAAAAACAGTCATGCCGCGCATGGCGATCACCGGAAGGTTTTTTGTCACTGGTTCCATGGGTTCTCCTTATGATGCGGGGGCGGCGGGGCGCTTCTCCCGCTCCGCTTCCTCCCCGTCGGTGCGGTGGGATATCTGCGGGGGCTCCTTCCCCTCGACGCAGCCCGCCGTGATGGTCACGCGGTCGATCGTGCGGTCGGAGGGGAGATCGTACATGACGTTCATCAAAAGCCCCTCCATCACCGCGCGCAGTCCGCGCGCGCCGATCCTGCGCTCGATCGCCTTGTCGGCGATGGCTTCGAGCGCCTTGGGCTCAAACGCAAGCTCGGCGTCGTCGTAGGAAAAGAGCTTCTGGTACTGCTTGACGAGGGCGTTTTTCGGCTGGGTCAGGATCTTGACGAGATCCTCGCGCGTGAGCGCGTCGAGCGCGGTGATGACCGGCAGGCGGCCCACAAGCTCGGGGATAATGCCAAATTTGAGGATATCGTGCGGCTGCACCTCGCGCAGGATCTTGCTCTCGTCCACGTCGCTCTTGCTCTTGAGCTCCGCGCCGAAGCCCATCGACTTGCGGTCGAGACGGCTCTCGATGATCTTCTCGATCCCCTCGAACGCGCCGCCGCAGATGAAGAGGATATTATGCGTGTCGATCTGGATAAATTCCTGATGCGGGTGCTTGCGCCCGCCCTGCGGCGGGACGTTTGCGACCGTACCCTCGACGATCTTCAGCAGCGCCTGCTGCACGCCCTCGCCGGAGACGTCGCGCGTGATGGAGGTATTCTCGCTCTTGCGGGCGATCTTGTCGATCTCATCGACGTAGATGATGCCGCGCTCGGCAAGCTCCACGTCGTAATCCGCCGCCTGCAAAAGGCGGAGCAGAATGTTTTCCACGTCGTCGCCAACGTAGCCCGCCTCGGTGAGGGTGGTCGCGTCCGCGATGGCGAACGGCACCTTCAGGATACGGGCGAGCGTCTGCGCAAAGAGCGTCTTGCCGCTGCCTGTGGGACCGAGGAGCAGGATGTTGCTCTTTTGCAGCTCGACCCCGTCGTCATCGCCGAAGAAGATGCGCTTATAGTGGTTATAGACGGACACGGACAGCGCGACCTTTGCCGCCTCCTGCCCGATGATATACTGGTCGAGCACCGCGCGGATCTCGCGGGGCGTGGGGATCTCGTCCGGCGCTTCGAGCCCCTCGTGCGGCGTGTAGCCGTCCTCGAGGACCTCCACGCACAGCCGCACGCACTCGTCGCAGATGCGCACGCCCTGCCCCTGGATCATGCGGTGCACCTCGTGCTCGCTCTTACCGCAGAACGAGCAGCGAAGCTCCTTCTTTCTGTCTTCACTCATACGTTAAAAAATCCTTATCTCTTGTAAATGACCTTGTCCACAAGGCCGTATTCCTGCGCCTCGTCGGCGCTCATCCAGTGGTCGCGCTCGGAGTCGAGCTTGACCTGCTCCGCCGTCTTGCCGGTGTTCTCGGCAAGGATCTTATTGATGCGCTGCTTGATCTTGAGGAAATGCTCCACGTCAAGCTCCATGTCCGTGACCTTGCCCTGCGTGCCGGCGGATGGCTGGTGGATCATGATCTCGGCGTTCGGCAGCGCGACGCGCTTGCCCTTGGCGCCGGAGGAAAGCAGGAACGCGCCCATGCTGGCGGCAAGACCGACACAGATGGTGGACACGTCGCACTTGATATACTGCATCGTATCGTAGATCGCCATGCCCGCCGTCACGCTGCCGCCGGGGGAGTTGATATAGAGTTGGATATCCTTGTCGGGATCCTTTGCCTCAAGGAACAAAAGCTGGGAAACGATCAGGCTCGCGGTCGTGTCGTTGACCTCCTCGCCGAGGAAGATGATGCGGTCCTCCAGCAGGCGGGAGAAAATGTCGTAAGACCGCTCGCCGCGGTTGGTCTGTTCGATAACATAAGGGACTAAGCTCATGCGGATACCTCCTTGTTCATACCCTGTTCAAATTTGCGGTATGTATGCGTTCAACCACAAATGAGAGCCATTTGTGGTTGAACGTCATTCCTATCTATTATAGCCGGTTTGCCGCTTATTCAGCCGTCTTTTCCGCTTTCTTGGCGGGCTTTTTGGCGGCAGGCTTCTTCTCGGCGGACTTTTCCCCGTCCGCCGCCTTGGCGGTCTTCTTGGCAGCAGGCTTCTTTTCCGCCTTCTCGGTCTTCTCCGCCTTTTCCTCGCCCTCGGCGGCAGTCCCCGCCTTGGCGGACTTCTTCGCGGGCTTGGCGCTGCTCACGACAAGCTCGACGACCTTATCGCGCAGGAGCTGCGTGCGGACGCTCATCGCGTCAAGATACTTCTTGAGCTCGTCGATGTCCATGCTGTACTTCTCGGCGAGGTCGGCGTACTGCTTTTCGACCTCCTCGTCGGTGACCTCGAGCTTCTCCTCGCGGATAATGGCGTTCACGGCGAGGTCGAGGCGGACCTGACGCAGCGCGGGCTCCTTGCCCTCCTCCATGAACTTCTTCTCGTCCATGTTCGTCATCTTGCAGTACTGGTCGTAGGGGATCCCCTGCGACTGGAGGCGCTGCTTGAACTCGTCGAGGAAGCGGGCGCACTGCTCGTCGATCAGCGCGTCGGGCACGTCGCACTCGATGCCCTCGGCGACCTTTTCGAGCAGGGCGTTCTCAAAGGCGTACTTCGCCGCCTGCTCGCGCTGCCCGGTGATCTCGCGCTTGATGCTGTCCTTGAGCTCCTTGAGCGTGTCATACTCGGAAACGTCCTTGGCAAAGTCGTCGTCGAGCTTGGGCAGCTCCTTGTTCTTGACCTCATTGACCTTGACGTGGAAGACGACCTTCTTGCCGGCAAGATCCTTGTGGTAATCCTCGGGGAAGGTGATGTCGATATCCTTTTCCTCGCCCGCCTTCATGCCGACGATCTGCTCCTCAAAGCCGGGGACGAAGCTGCCTGAGCCGAGCTCAAGGTCGTAGTTCTGACCCTTGCCGCCCTCGAACGCCGTGCCGTTGTCAAAGCCCTCGAAGTCGATATCGGCGATATCGCCCTTCTTCGCCTTGCGCGCGACGGTGACGAGGCGGGAGTTGCTCTCCGCCATCTCGTTCAGGCGCTCCTTGATGTCGTCCGCGCTGACCTTGACATCTTCCTTCTCGGCGCTCAGACCCTTGTACTTGCCGAGCTTGACCTCGGGATAGACGGCGACGGTCGCCTTGAAAGTAAAGCCGCTCTCGTCGATCTTGTCGTCGACGATCTCGATCTCGGGATAACCGATCACATCGAGTCCGCTCGAGCCGACAGCCTGCGTATATGCCTCGGGCAGGGCGATATCAACGGCATCGCTGTAGAACACGCCCGCACCGTAGAGCTTTTCGATCATCTTGCGGGGCGCCTTGCCGGGGCGGAAGCCGGGAATGCTGAGCTTGCCGCGCGCCTTCGCGTAAGCCTTGGCGACGGCGGCTTCAAACTCCTCCGCGCCGACCTCGACGGTCACCGCGACTCTGCTCTTTTCCAGCTTTTCAACATTTTTGACAGTCATGTTTTCTTTTTCCTCCGTTTAACATCATAATGATGCTTTTGCAAAGTCGTATTTTACCATACGTTTTTGAGAATTGCTACCCCTTTTCCCGGATTTTTTTGTCTTATTCGCAAATTTTCACCGGCTGGAAAGCGATATAGTCCGCCGAGATCAGCGCATAGTCCGTTTTTCCGCGCCGTCCCTCGAAGGCGCGGCGGTGCGTGGGACCGTGGAGATGCCCGTAATAGCAGCGCTCGACGCCGTAGCGGTCGAGCAGGGCGAGCAGCTCGGGGCACCGGTAGCCCTGGTAGATGGGCGGGTAGTGCAGGAAGCAGAAAACGGGGCTCTCCCCCGCCGCCTTGAGCGACGCCTCCAGCCGCATCGCCTCGCGCGCGAGCATCTTGCCCGTGTGCGTACCCGCCGCGTCCTCCTCGTAAAACCAGCCGCGCGTGCCGCAGATGGCGTGGTCTCCGTAGAAGAAGGCGTTGTTGTAGAGGACATCCAGCGTGGTGATGTCGTGCTCCGCGAAGAAGCGCTTCATCTTCGACGCCGTGCCCCACCAGTAGTCGTGGTTGCCCTTGAGCAGGAGCTTCTTGCCCGGCAGCGCGTTGAGAAACCGAAAGTCCGGCAGCGCCTCCTCAAGCGAGATGCCCCACGAGGTGTCGCCCGCGAGGACGATCACATCGTCCGTCTGCAAGCGGGAGAAGCTCTCGCCGATGCGCTCGACGTAGTTCGCCCATTTCGGTCCGAACACGTCCATCGACTTATCCGTACCGAGCGACAGGTGCAGGTCCCCGATCGCGTATAGCGCCATACAGCGTCCTCCCTTCTCCGTTCTTCACTGGAACGCGTCCTCCAGATACTCAATACGCGGCGGCGTCTCGTCGTCGTAGACCTCCGCCACGTCGAAGCGGGCGGCGGCGTCCGGGTCGTGGCGCGTCAGGTAATAGGCTGCCGCCGTGCGCAGCCGCCGCTGCTTGGCGGCGGTGACGAAATCGCGCGGCAGGCCGAAGCGCAGGTCGCTGCGGAGCTTGACCTCCACGAAGCAGAGCGTTTTGCCCTTGCGGGCGATCAGGTCGATCTCGCCGAAGCGGCAGCGGAACTGCGAGGCGAGCAGCTCGTAGCCCTGCGCGCGCAGATACTCCGCGACCAGCGCTTCGCCGCGGTCGCCCGCGTCCTTTGCTGTGCTCATCGTCTCGCCTCCCATTTTTTCAAAAAACTCATTCGGTGCACGGGGCTGGGACCGTACCGGTCAAGCAGCGCATAATGCAGCTTCGTGCCATAGCCCTTGTGCTTGGCGAACTGATACTCCGGGTACAGCGGGTCGAGCACCTCGGTCACATAGCGGTCGCGGCTGACCTTCGCCAGCACGCTCGCCGCAGCGATGGATAAGCTTTTTCCGTCCCCGCCGACGATGGTGCGGTGCGGCGTTGTGATCGCGGCGGTCGCGCCGCGGTCGCGGTTGCCGTCGATCAGGGCGAAGTCCGCCCTGGCGCACAGCGCGTCGATGGCGAGCTGCATCGCCTTCATGCGCGCGCTCAGGATATCCGTTGCGTCGATCTCCCGCGCGCCGACAGACGCGACGCCATAGGCAACAGCTTTTTCGCAGATGACGGGGAACAGCGCTTCGCGGCGCTTTTCCGTCAGCTTTTTCGAATCGTCCAGTCCGGCGATCGCGCAGTCCGCCGGCAGGATAACGGCAGCGGCGTACACCGGTCCCATCAGCGGACCCGCGCCCGCCTCGTCCGCGCCGCAGACCATGGCGAAGCCCTGCGCGCGCGCCTCGTCCTCAAAATGCAGATCGACGCTCATGCGTCCCCGCCCTCCGGCGGCGCTTCGAGCGTGAAGCGCCCGAGCTTGCCGCCGCGGAACTCGTCGAGCAGGATACGGCTCATACGCCCGGTATCCACCTCGCCGCCGGAGATGAGAAAGCCGCGCCTGCGCCCCGCCTTTTCCAGCAGCGCGCAGCCGTCGTCCCCCTCCTCCACGGTGAGCTTGTAGCGCTCCTCGACGGATCCGGGATAGTTCTTCCCGAGGTAGTCCATCAGACGCACGGCAAGCTCCTCCACATCGACCACCTCGTCGCGGATCGCGCCGGTAAAGGCGAGACGGATCCCGACGCCGCTGTCCTCAAACTTCGGCCAGAGGATACCCGGCGTGTCGAGAAGCTCAAGCGTTTTGTCCACCGGCACCCACTGCTTGCTGCGCGTGACGCCGGGGCGGTCCTCCGCCTTGGCGCTCCTGCGGCCGGAAACTTTGTTGATAAATGTCGATTTGCCGACGTTCGGTATCCCGAGCACCATCACGCGCAGCACGCGCCCGACCTGCCCCTTGGCTTCATAGGCGGCGATCTTGCCGCACAGCAGCGCGCGCACGGCGGCGGGGAACTGCTTCACGCCGCCGCCCTGCTTGGCATCCGTCTCAAGGACGGCATAGCCGAGCGAGCGGAAATACGCCGCCCACTTCCTCGTCATGGCGGGATCCGCCTGATCGACGCGGTTGAGCACCACAAGGCGGGGCTTGCCCGCCGTCAGCTCGTCCACGTCGGGGTTGCGGCTGCTCATGGGGATACGCGCGTCGAGAATCTCGCACACAGCGTCCACGTTGGAGAGCTCGGCGGAGATCATGCGGCGCGTTTTGGTCATGTGCCCGGGGAACCAGCTCAGGCTTTCCAGCTGCATGGCGTGTCCCTCCTCACTTCAAAAGTCCGATGCGGGTGAAGTCGCGCTGCCCGGTCAGGTAATCCTTCCCCGGGAAAAGCAGCCACACCGCCTTGCCGATGAGCAGGCGCGTGTCCACGGTGCCGAGGCTGGCGTCGCGGCTGTCGCTGGAGTGGTTGCGGTTGTCGCCGAGCAGGAAGACGCTGCCCTCCGGCACGGTGAGCGGGAAGGTCGTTCCCTCCTCGCGGTAGGTGAGGTCGTTGATGTAATTCTCCTCCAGCAGCACGCCGTCCACATAGACGCGGCCGAGGTCAAAGTCAATATCGACGCTCTGCCCCGCCGTGGCGATGACGCGCTTGACGATCGGCTCCTCGGAAAAGCTCTCCTTGCGCGCGATGACGATGTCGCCGGTCTGATAGTCCCCGCAGAGCAGCGAATTGACCACCAGCAGGCGGTCGCCGTCCTGCAGCGTGGGGATCATCGAGGGACCGGAGACGCCCATCAGCCGCACGAGAAATGTGAAGACCAGCACCACGGCGAGCAGCGCCGAGACGAGAGACGAGATCGTCTCGTACACGTCGCGCCCGGGGATCTTTTCCACGATCTCCTCCTGCGGCGGCTCGCTGATGTTGAGTTCTTTTTCAATGCTGTCGTTGTTTTTGCCGAATTCTTCCATGGTATAACGCTCCCAAAGGCGGCGCTCCCGCCGAACGCGGCGGAAATGCGCACAGTACTCTAAGATATTCTATCACGCTTTGCGGAAAAGGCAACAAAAAAAGCGCGGCGCAAGCCACGCTTTTTTGTTCCGGTGCTTTCTTACAGCTTCTCGCGGATCTTGGCTGCCTTGCCGACGCGGTCGCGCAGGTAGTACAGCTTGGCGCGGCGGACAAAGCCGGAGCGCACGGTCTCGACCTTCTCGATGAGGGGGGAGTGGATCGGGAACACCTTTTCCACGCCGACGCCGTAGGCGACGCGGCGAACGGTGAAGGTCTCCTCCAGACCGCCGTGCTTCTTGGCGATGACGATGCCCTCGAAGACCTGAATGCGCTCGCGGGAGCCTTCCTTGATCTTGACGTGAACGCGGACGGTATCGCCGACGTTGACGACGGGCATTTCCTTCTTGAGCTGCTGAGCTTCAAGCTCCTTGATGAGATCCATGGATACTTTCCTCCTGTTTTATAGGCGTTCATGACCGCTTTTCCCGGCGCTTTCGGGACACATTTGCCCGCGCACGGCAGAGGACCGCCCTTTTCAAGCCTTGGTAGCATATCACACGGCGCGCGGAATTGCAAGTCCTTTTTCAAAAATGTACTTGCTTTACTCTTGCTGCTTCAAAAACGGCAGCTCCGGCAGGCAGTCTTCCTCCATAATCGAGCGCAGCATCGCCGCGAAGCCCTCGGGGTCGCGGATCTGGTACTGCATATGGTTAGATCCCTCGAACACGGGGTAATTGCCGCAGGGATAGGCTGCCATGACGGCATCGCGGTATTTATAGTGCTCCTCGATGCTGCCGAACCCAAAATATATGCGCTTTTGCAGCTTCTCGGGCAGCGGCGGGAAGGGCTTATCCTCCAGGCTGTCCGCCATCTGACGGCGGAGGTTGCCGTAGGTCAGCGCCTTGCCGGCGGCGATGAAATAGGGTTTGATCCCCTCGTCATCGCACCAGAGGATCTTTTTGAGCGTGCCGCCCTTCGACCAATACAGGCTCTTTATCGCAAGGTACAGCAGCGGCGTCATGGCGCGGCGGGCCGCTTTCCCGAGCTGCGCGAACTGCCCGCCGTCAAAGAAAACGTGCTCCACGGGCAGCTTCGTGCTCGTCAGAAATGCCATCGCGAGATCCGCGCCGATGGAGGACGCGGCGACCAGAGCAAGGTGCTCCACGCCCTGCCCACGCAGGAAATTCTCGACCTGCCGCACCTCGTCGGCCTTGCTGACGTAGCGCTGCCCCGCGCAGTAGACCGTCGAGGTCGGCAGGATGCAGAAGCAGCGCTCCTGCAAATATTTCGCCACCGGCGCGCTGCTGTCGCCCGTCACTCCCATGGCGTGGAAAAACAGCACGGCGGGGTTCTCTTTGTCTCCCATGGTCTTGAACAGCATGACGCTTCCTCCTTCAGTCGTTTCTGCGATAGCCCGCATCGTCGCGGTATTCGGGATGCTCGTCGAGATAGGGGTCGCGGTCGCCGCAGATGGTATAATCGCACTTGCAGCCGTTCGCACAGGTGGTCGTGCGCACGAGGCGGGCATGGAGCAGCGCCATCGCGTCATAGTCCCCGTTGCACAGGGCGGGCATGATCTCCGTCATACCGTGCCTTTTCGCAAACTCCGCCATCGGACAGGCGGTGAATTCATAATAGATCGGCTTATCCTTGTCGTAGGGATCAAGGCTCATCTCATAGTCGCGCCAGCGGTCGCAGCGCTTTTTCGCGCGCAAAAACGCACGGTACAGCAGCCTGCGCCAAAACGGCTTGTTGCAGTCCACGAAGCGTCCCAGCTTCCGAAAGGACGGCAGGAGCATCTCACCCATCATTTCCTCGATCTCAGCAAGCCCCGTGACCTCGCGGCAGGCCTTGTAGTAGGCGGTCAGCGCGATGCAGTCATAGGTGCCGCAGACGCCGTTGTGGAAATTTTTCCTGCCGCCGAGGTCGGTGCGCCAGCCGGAGAGATATTCAATGTACTGCCGCTGCACCTTCTCCCAGACCGCCCCGCGCTCGTCCTCGGGATAGTGCAGGGCGATCTTCGCGAGTATCTCCTTCTTGCATGGCTTTGAATAAAGCACGTGGCAGCTGCGGTCAAATTGCAGTTCTTTGTCTTTCATAGTACTGCCTCCCCTTGCGTTTCCTCATAGCTTTCAGCTTTCTCTGATGCTGATTTGATTAAATACGCCTAACTCATTCGTATAGTAACCTTGCTCTCAACCGATTCATGTCTCGCCATGTTTTCCCAAGTATAGCATCAGCTTCGGTTAGTGTCAACTAACCGAAGCTGTAATATCTGATATCCGCCGTTTCTTGCTTTTTTCAGCTGCGGGCGTTTGCGCCGGTGTCGGAAAGCTCGCGGTAGGTCTGCCGAATGAAGAAAATCGCAATGATAAAGGTAAGCAGATCCGCTGCCGGGAACGACCACAAAATGCCGTCCAGCCCGAAGAAAATTGGCAGAATAATGGGCAGCGACACGCCGAAGATGATCTCGCGCGTCATGGACACGGCAGTGGACGCAAACGCCTTGCCCAAAGCCTGTAAGTAGATAAAGGTACCCTTGTTCAAGGTTGCCAATGGCATCAGGCACAGGTAAATACGGAAGCACTTCACGGTGAAGTCCGCGTAATAGGCGCTCTCGTTCGCCGCGCCGAACAGCATGGCAATTTGCAGCGGGAACACCTCCACGATCACCAATGCGACGGCGCCGACGATCATCTCCGAGAGCAGCAGTCGGGAGAACAGCGCCTTGGCGCGGTCCTTCTTCCCCGCGCCTATGTTATACCCCGCGATGGGGATACAGCCCGCCGCCATGCCGATGGCAATGGAAATGGCGATCTGGAAGAACTTCATCACGATACCGAGCACGGCGAGCGGAATTTGTGCATACTCCGGCTGCCCGAAGATCGGATCCATCGCGCCGTACTTCATGCACATATTCTGCACCGCTGCCATCGAAACGACCAGCGAGAGCTGCGCGAGGAAGCTGGTCAGACCCAGAACGAGGAACTTCGGTATCAGCCTTCCGTCCAGCTGGAAGCTGCTCCTTTCCAGCGCGACGACCTTCATGCGCCGCAGGTACCAGATAGACAGCGCCGCCGTGAGCACCTGCCCGATGACCGTGGCGACCGCCGCGCCCATCATGCCCCAGCGGAACACGAAGATGAAAATGGGGTCGAGAATGACGTTGGCGATCGCGCCCGCGAGCGTCGCGACCATGGCGAACCTTGGACTTCCATCCGCGCGGATCACTGGGTTCATCGCCTGACCGAACATATAGAACGGTATCCCCAGCGTGATATAGAAGAAATACTCTTTTGCGAACACGTGCGTTTCCTCGTTGACCGTTCCGCCGAACAGGGCGAGGATCGGCTCGCTGAAAATGAGGTAGACCGCCGTCAGCACGAGGCTGCTCGCCGCGCAGAGGACGATGGCGTTGCCGACGCCGCGCCTGACCTGCTCCGCCTCTCCCCTGCCAAGCGCGATGCTCACGAACGCACAGCAGCCGTCGCCGATGAACACGGCGATAGCGAGCGCCACCACCGTCAGCGGAAAAACGACCGTGTTTGCCGCGTTGCCGTAGGAGCCGAGGTAGCTCGCGTTGGCAATGAATATCTGATCGACGATGTTATAGAGCGCGCCGACGAGCAGCGAGATGATACAGGGGACGGCGTAGCGCCGCATGAGCGTTCCGACGCGCTCCGTCCCCAAAAACTGATTTCCGTTGTCCATAAGATTCACCTTTCTTTTCATAAAAATAAGAAATGCGTAAATCCAGAGGTCATCTGGATTTACGCATTTCTGCCACACGATTCTTTGCTATGCCCGCTTATTTTAACAGACGCAAACGGAAATTTCAAATGTTTTTTTCCCGCTTCTGCCTGCCCGTACTCAGAGCAGGTCGTGCCTTTGAAAATATTCTCTGGCGGACTCCAGACAGCGGCGGGCGTGCCCCTCCGCGCCGAGCTCCTCCAGCCGCTTCAGGTTCGGCAGCTCGATGGAGACCGGCAGGGCTTTGGGCAGCGCGCCGATCATTCCGGCGATGTCCATAACGCCTTCCCCGGGGTATAGCCGTCCCTCCCGGGCGGTGCGGATCATCAGCTCGTCCCGAATGTCGTCCAACACGGGGTCGCCGTCCGGACCGGCGGGACCGTCGGACAGATGGAGAAAGCGGAAGTATTTAGGATCCGTTCGGGACAGCTCCTCCGCCGTCACTCCGGCGCGTCCGGTGTGGAGCGTATCCGCCATGATATAGAGGTTGTCCGCCCCTACCGCGTCCACCAGAGTGATCGCCTCCTGAAGATTGCGGATCCCCGCCCACGGCAGAGGCTCCACATTGTAGCTCAGCCCGTATCTGTGGGCAAGTTCTGCCACGGCGCCGACCTGCTGGGTATAGTATGCCCGATCCCTTGTCCAGACACTGCCCAGCACGTCGGTCGCGCCCAGCCGCGCCGCCGCCTCGAACGCGGGCTCGTATTCCGCAATGTCCAGATCGGGACGCACGCGCGCCAGCTCAATGTCCATCAGGGACATATCGTATTCCCGCAGTGCCGAGCGCACGGCGCGGAACAGCGCGGCGTCCTGATGCAGAAGGAACTCCGGCTCTCCGGGCAGGTGCATGGGAATGGTTCGCAGGCTGACGCTGTCGTACCCGCACCTTCTCGCAATGCGGATCTGCTCGACGGGTCCGGTGCCGGGAATGGTCAGGTATGCCAGCGAAAACTTTCTTGCCATCGTTGCTGTTCCTCTCTCTAAAAATTGATCTCATCGTTCGCCGAAAGGGCTGTCCGAAGGAGAGGACAGCCCTTTTGGCGTGTACGGAGCTCAGGCGTTGTGTGATTTGACGTGGCTGGGGGCGACATAGCGCCCGTTTTCCTTCTTGACGAGCTTGCCGTCCTTGACAAGGTCGTTGGGGGAGTAGA
>CAVDWO010000024.1:0-18359 GCA_963612845.1 Alistipes onderdonkii | reverse complement strand
TGGAGATTAAATGGTCGTTCTAATCATTCGCCCTTGCGGGGCTCTTCAGCCCAGCCGTACTTCTCCTCCAAATACTGCGTGTAGACCGTGGGGTCGAACTTTTCGCCGAGTGCCTGCTCCAAAAGCTCGCCCGGCTTCTTGAGGCAGCCGTACTGCCAGATATGCTCGCGGTTCCACTCATTAATGGGCGCAAAATCGCCGTTCCTGAGACATTCGTCCACGTCGACCGTCTCCTTCATCTTGCGCAGGAGCTGCGCGCCGTAGGCGCTGCCGAGCGCATAGGACGGAAAATAGCCGATGCTGCCGCCCGACCAGTGGCTGTCCTGCAAAACGCCGTGCTTATCGTCCGGCACATCAACGCCGAGGTACTCCCTATAAAGCCTGTTCCATTCACGCGGCAGATCATGCACCTTGAGCTCGCCGTGCATCACGCGCTTTTCAAGCTCGTAGCGTACCATGACGTGCAGACTGTAGGTAACCTCGTCCGCCTCGGTGCGGACGAGGGACGGCTCCACCTTGTTGACAGCACGGTAAAACTCCTCCGCCGTGTGGCTCCGAAGCTCCGGGAACAGCTCGCAGAGCTTCGGAAACACAAAGCCCGTAAAGGCGCGGGAACGACCAAGCAGATTTTCATAAAAGCGGCTCTGGCTCTCGTGGATACCCATGGAGACGCCGCCGTCGAGCACCGTATAGGCAAGCTCGTCTGCGCTGCCCGTGTCATAGAGAGCATGACCGCCCTCGTGAATGACAGAGAACATGGAGGACGCAAAATTCTCCTCTAAATAATGCGTGGTGATGCGCTCGTCAAAGTGCGAGCCAAGCGAGGTGGTGAAGGGGTGTTCGGTCGTGGCAAGACCGACATGGTCGAGATCCAGCCCCATCGTGCGCATCAGATACTCGGACAGCTCCGCCTGCTTTGCCTCAGGAAAGCTGCCCCAGAGCATCGCGTCATCGACCTGCGGCTGTTCCCTGATCTTCTTCAGCAGCGGCACGATATGCTCACGCAGCGTCGCGAAGAACTCGTCGCACTGCGCCATCGTCAGACCGTCCTCATACTCGCCGAGCCAGTAGTCGTAGGGATCCTTTTCCGGCGCACAGTAGTGCGCGAAGCGGAGATTCGTCTCGAAGATCTTTTCCAATACCGGCTCGAAGAGGGCAAAGTCGCTCGACTCCTTCGCGCGGTGCCAGACATCGTCCGCCTCGACCAGCAGCTGCTGGTAGGCGACGTACTCGTCCATCGGGATCTTCTGCATATTGCGGATGTCCTTGATGAGCAAGAACACCATGCGCCGCTGCTTTTCGTCAAGCTCCGACTTGTGCGCGTCGAGGAATTCAAGCAGCGCGACGGTTTCCTCACCGGTCGTAAGCTTATAGTGCTCCTCGCTCAAAATGCTCATGGTCTGACTGCGGTTCGCCGCCGTTCCGCGCGGCGCGGTGGTCGCGCCGTCGTAAAAAAGCAGCCCCATCGCGTGACTGTATGCCGCCATCTTCGCCTGCAGCTCCATCAGAGCCTTTGCCGCTTCGTTGACTGTCATAAGAAGCCTCCTTGCTTTATTTTCCTGCAGCTATCATAGCACGCCCCGCCCCTGCCGCGCAAGAGCGGTTTCATGCTGGAGTCAAAAAGCACAAAAGGCGCGCTCCCTTGCGGGAGAGCGCCCTTTCTTCCGCTGTTCCGCGGAGATTCCGTCAGTCGAATACCGGATAGCCGTCCTTGAGCGACTCGTCGTAGATCGCGCGTTCGCCGCCGATAAATTTGGGGCGTGTCCGCGCCGCCAGCACGATGGCTTGTCCGATGTGATCCTGTTCCAAACGCACGGGCACGGCGACCTTCTTCAGATGCATACCGATCAGCGTGCCGCCGATGTCAAGCCCCGCGTCGGCACGGATCTCCTCCAGCGCCACAGGCTGGCGGAATGCCCGATACGCCGCCGTTGCAAATGAGCTGCCCGCCTTGGGCTGGGGCAGCACGTTGACGATCTCGGCATTCGGCACAGCCTCGTGCTCCACGATCAGCGCGCGGTTAAGATGCTCGCAGCACTGGGCGGCAAGATAAATGCCCATCGGCGCGAAAACGCCGTTCAGCCCGCGGAAGATTGCCTCCGCCACTTCCGGCGTCGACCAACTCCCCACCTTATGCCCCACGACCTCACTCGTACTGCACCCGACCACAACGATCTGCCCGCGGTGCAGCTTCGCCGCGTCCGCAAGCTCGCGCGCCGCGCGCGCCGTCTGCTGCTCGACCTGCGCGATCAGCGCGCGATCCTCCGCTTCATGCACGATCCCCGCCATTGTTCTCGTCTCCTCTCAAAGCTTTTCTCCTGTCTGCCCGATCATCGGCTTAGAGCGCTCCAGCATAGCCGCCAGCGCCAGTCCTGCCGCAAGTCCGGCCGCACCCTGCACAAGGTTGCCCGGAATACTTGCAGCCGCCGCAAGCCCTTTGCCAAGCAGCAGCGAGGCATAGCCGAAGTAGCCCGCCACCATGACGAGTTCCCCCGCCGCGCCGCTGACAAGGCGTGCCGCCTTACCGCCGCCCATGCCGTGCAGCAGCGCCGCCGCGGTGAACGCGGTGAGTCCCTTGATGACCAGCGTACCGGGCGCGTAGGCGGCATAGCCGAGGAACAGATCCGCCAGCATCGAACCGATCCCGCCCGCCGCCGCGCCGTACCACGGTCCCAGCAGCCAGCCGGAGAGCAGCACAAAGCAGTCCCCGAGGTTTACATAACCATTTGCCGGTGATGGGATCTGCACGACCATCGTCGCTGCACAGCAGAGCGCCGCCAGCAGCGCGCTGAAAACCAGCGTCCGCAATCTCTTATCGCTCATCATTCCGCCCCCTCTGTTCTTTCTGCGTGTATGATAGCACAGTTTGGTATTATTGCTATATCCAGAATAGAATAAAATGTGCAGACCAGATAGCTGTAAAAAACAGCGGCGCAGCCAAAAGGCTCTGCGCCGCTGCCGCATGATCAGATCATTCGTTGGGGGTAGTCTCCGCCGCGGGAGCTTCCTCGGCAGGCTCGCTCTCGATCGTCACCTCGACGATGTGCTCCTTCTCCTCCTTGGCTGCGGCGGCTTCAGCCTTGGCAGCCTCGTAGGCGGCGATCTTCTCCTGCGAGGCGCGGATCGCAGCGACAACGTCAGCCACTGCCTCGGGCGCCTCGCCGGTCAGCGTGGAGAGATACCACTCGCCGATCGCACGGTAGTTCTTGTCGATGCTGCGGCGCTCACCCGCCATCTCATACTCGGTCTTTGCCTTGTCGGCGACGGCGTTCGCCTTTTCGCCGGCAGCGGACGCGACCTGCTGCGCCTTTTCGGTTGCCGCGAAAGCAACGTCCTGAACCTTCTTGCTCAGTCCTTCAAAAAATGCCATGATTCTCTTCTCCTTTCGGTTTTTGGCTTGATGGTGGTAAGTATATGCGACTTGTCCCCGCAATTCAATAGACAATTTGCGAAAAAAGTATGAAGTTTTTGTGACATTGCCCGGCTCTCGTCACTTTTTCTCCACCCAGCCCTGCGAGCAGCCGACGGCGCGCTTCCAGCCGCGGTAAGCCTCCTCGCAGTCGTACTGCTTGCGCACGGGCAGGAATACCCGCTCGCTGTGGCGGAGCGACTTCAGCTCGTCCGTATCCCGCCAGACGCCTGCGGCAAGCCCCGCAAGCGATGCCGCGCCGAACGCCGTCGTCTCGACCATTGCGGGGCGGTCTACCGGGATACGCAGCAGATCCGCCTGAAACTGCATCATCAGGTCGCTGACGCTCGCGCCGCCGTCCACGCGCAGCACGGATATCTCGCAGCCTGCGTCCTGCCGCATAGCGGTCATCAGATCGGTGACCTGATAGGCGATGGACTCGAGCACCGCGCGGGCAAGATGCGCCCTCGTCGTGCCGCGCGTAATGCCCACGACGCAGCCGCGGGCATACATATCCCAGTACGGCGCGCCGAGCCCCGTAAACGCCGGCACGAGGTAGACGCCGCCGGTATCGCTCACTCTCTCCGCCAGCAGGTCGCACTCGTGCGAGGTCGAGATGATCCGCAGCTCGTCGCGCAGCCATTGGATCGCCGAGCCAGCGTTGAAAACGCTGCCCTCAAGCGCATAGGTCGTCTTCCCGCCGATACTCCAGCCCACGGTCGTCACCAGTCCCGCGCGCGAACGTACCGGCTCGCTCCCGACATTCATCAGCGTGAAGCAGCCCGTCCCGTAGGTGTTCTTCGCCTCCCCGCGCGCAAAGCAGCCCTGTCCGAACAGCGCCGCCTGCTGGTCGCCCGCCGCGCCGCAGATCGGCACGCCCGCAAGCTCCTCCAGCCCCTCGATGCCCTCCGCCACTGTGCCGTAGACCTCGGAGTTGGAAACAGGTCTCGGCAGGATCGCCATCGGGACATCGAGAAGTTTACATAATTCTTCGTCCCATTGCAGCGTGCGGATATTAAAGAGCATCGTGCGGCTGGCGTTGGAGCAGTCCGTCACGTGTACCTTTCCGCCCGTGAGCTTCCAGATGAGCCACGTCTCCACCGTGCCGAAGAGCAGCCCGCCGCGCTCTGCCTTTTCTCGCGCGCCGGGAACATGGTCGAGCAGCCAGCGTATCTTCGTCGCGGAAAAGTAGGCGTCGATGTGCAGCCCTGTTTTCTCCGCCACCAGCTCACTCACGCCGTGCTTTTCCCGCAGCGCGTCCGCAAGGTCCGCCGTGCGGCGGCACTGCCAGACGATCGCGTTGCCGATCGGTTCACCCGTCTCTCTATCCCATAGGATCGTCGTCTCGCGCTGGTTGGTGATGCCGACGGCGGCAACGGTGCGCGCGCAGCCGCTCTCTCGCAGCGCCTGCGCGGCGACAGCGCGCTGGCTCTCCCAGATCTCGTTCGGGTCATGCTCCACCCAGCCGGGCTGGGGATAATACTGTCGAAAGGTCTGCTGGGCGTGTCCCGCGATGCTCCCGTCTCGGGCAAAAAGGATCGCTCGCGAGCTGGTCGTGCCCTGATCGAGCGCCAGAATATACCGCTGCATGAAGATACCCCCTTGTTCGTTCGTACTGTTTCGTGCTATACTATTAAGCGATTATATCATGCAGGAGGCTTTTGCGCCATGACAAATTGTAAGGAATTCTACTTTCCCTCCTCCGACGGCTCCTCCCGTATCCATGCGGCGGAGTGGACGCCTGGGGAGCTTGCGCCCGTCGGCGTCCTCCAGATCGCGCACGGCATTGCGGAATACGGAATGCGCTACGCGCCGTTCGCGGAGTTTATGACCGCGCACGGTTTCGTCGTGGTGGCGAACGACCATCTCGGTCACGGGCTTTCCGCGGAGAAGGGCGCGGAGACGATCTTTTTCGGTGAGCGCGACGGCTGGCAGCACGCAGTAGACGATATGTACGCCCTGCGCTGCCTCATGAATGAGAAATATCCGGATCTCCCCTACTTCCTGATGGGGCACTCGATGGGCTCGTTTTTGACACGCACCTACCTGATCCGCTATCCCGGCACGGTGGACGCCGCCATCATCGTGGGCACGGGGCAGCAAAGCCCTCTGCTGCTCGCCGGCGGCACCGCCGTGGCAGAGGCTGCGGGCAGGCTCCACGGCTTCCGCTCCTACTCCCCGCGCGTGGAGGCGCTCGCCTTCGGCGCGTACAACAGGGCATTTTCACCCAACCGTACGAACTGCGACTGGCTGAGCGTGAGCGACAACAACGTGGACTCCTATCTTGCCGACCCGCTCTGCGGCGGAAAGGTCAGCATCGGACTGTTCCGCGACATGCTCGGCGGGCTGCGCTTCATCGGCACGCAGAAAAATGTGAACGCCATGGACACCGCGACGCCCATTCTCTTTCTCTCTGGGGAAAAGGATCCCGTCGGCGACATGGGCAAGGGCGTGCGAAAGGCTTTCGAGAGCTTTCGCCGCGCAGGTGTGCGCGACACGGAGCTGCGGCTCTACAAGGGGCTGCGGCACGAGATCCTGAATGAGGACTGCCGCGCGGTGGTATATAACGACGTGTGGGATTGGATCGAGCGCCATCTGTGAGCGCAGACGTGGCAGATCGTCAGGCGGTCCGCCGCTCCAGCGTTTGCAACGCTGCGCGCGGCGTCAGCGCGTCGATGCTGCGCGTCAGGAGCAGTACGCGGCAGGTGAGGATACCGTCAAGTGCGAGCAGGAAAAGGAGCGGCGGCAGCAGCTCGTCCGGCAGCGCGGCGGCAAGGCGCGCGAGCGTCGGCTGCACGAAGCGCACCGCAAGCGCCGACAG
This sequence comes from Alistipes onderdonkii, assembly GCA_963612845.1. Classification (GTDB taxonomy): domain Bacteria; phylum Bacillota; class Clostridia; order Oscillospirales; family Oscillospiraceae; genus Hominicoprocola. The sequence goes on along the minus strand of CAVDWO010000024.1, from coordinate 12,129 downwards.
CAGCCCCCACGCAAGCGAAAACGGCAGGCACACCCGCCCGTTGACATCGCATTTCGTGGCGCTGTAATCCCAGAAGCGCACGGTGAAAGCCTTTTCATATCCCCAGTGCATCGCGTATTCCACCGCCGTCGCGGCGAGCACACCCAGCAGAAAGCGTTCCCACGCGCCGGGCAGCGCCTCCGCGCCGAGCAGCACGATCGCAAGCATTGCAAGCCCGTAGACCGGACACAGCGGCGCGAAAACGAAGCAGCGCCGCAGGCGGTGCTCCGCGCGCGTGACGGCGGCGAAGATCTTTTCAAGGCAATAGCCGAAAAAGCTGTAAAACAGCACATACCAGATGTATTCCATGTTCCCTCCCGCGGCGTTTTTCCTCAGTATGACCGCGGCGGGCGGAAAAATGCGCGTGCGTGCGTTGCAAAACGTGCCGGATCATGGTAAACTGACAGAAAACGACAGGAGAGCGATATTATGGCTGATACTTGGGAGGCGCTGGAGCGCGATTGTCAAAACTGCCGCGAGTGTTCACTGTGCGAAACGCGCACGAACGTCGTCTTCGGCACCGGCAGCCGCAGCGCGGAGGTCCTTTTTATCGGTGAGGGTCCCGGTGCGAATGAGGACGCGCAGGGCGTCCCCTTCGTCGGCAGGGGCGGTCACCTGCTCGACGATATGCTCTCGATCATCGGGCTTTCGCGCGAGGATGTTTACATCGCCAACATCGTCAAGTGCCGCCCGCCGGAAAACCGCGACCCGCTGGGCGTGGAGCAGGATGCCTGCATCGGCTATCTCCGCCGTCAGGTCGCACTGCTGCGGCCAAAGATCATCGTCTGCCTTGGGCGCATCTCCGCCATGCGGATCATCAAGCCGGACTTTAAGATCACGCGCGAGCACGGGCAGTGGTTTGAGAAAAACGGCTTCCACATGATGGCGATCTACCACCCCGCCGCCCTGCTGCGCGACCCGCGCCGCCGTCCCGAAGCCTTCGAGGATCTCAAGTCCCTGCAGGAAAAGATCCGGCTGCTCTGCGAGCATACGCACGTCGATCCGTAATCGCCGGCGGAGCCGCACTTTTCGGTGCCGAGAGATAATATGCCCTGTCCCGCTCCGCGGGGCGGGACGTTTTTTGGATAAAAATACTATTGACAGCCGTTTCCCTGTGTGTTATATTACGCACATCATTTTTGAAAGGAGAAAGCGTAGCGCTATGAAGACTTTCCGTTCCGCGGTCAGCTTTTATTATTACTCTTACTTTTATTTTACCGAAAAAGTAAGAGCGATTTGTGATGCCCGCGACCGGAGAAGTGCTGAAGCCACGCTTTGATTTCTTTCAAAAGCCTCAGTCAGACCACCCGCCGTATGGACCACAAGTCCTTACGGCGGGTTTTGTTTTTCTGAAATCAATTTTACGGAGGACACAAACATGAAACCCAGACGCATTGCAGCCACGATCCTTTCCCTCGCCCTCGCGCTCAGCCTGACCGCCTGCGGCGGTCAGACGACCGACACGCAGGATGAAAACCAGACCGGTGACGAAGGAACGACCTACACCGTCGGCATCTGCCAGCTCGTGCAGCATGAGGCGCTCGACGCCGCCACGCAGGGCTTTATCGACGCGCTGAATGAGGCGCTGCCCGGTCAAGTGGAATTCCTGAACAAGAACGCCAGCGGTGATTCCAACACCTGCTCCACCATCGTCAACGGCTTCGTCTCCGACGGCGTGGACCTGATCCTCGCCAACGCGACCTCTCCGCTTCAGGCTGCCGCTTCCGCTACGAGCGACATTCCCATTCTCGGCACCTCCGTCACGGACTATGCTTCCGCGCTGGAACTGGACGACTGGACCGGCACGGTCGGGCGCAACATTTCCGGCACGTCTGACCTCGCCCCGCTGGACGGTCAGGCGGACATGCTCGTCGAGCTTTGCCCCGACGCCAAGAACGTAGGACTGCTGTACTGCTCTGCCGAGGCTAACAGCCAGTACCAGGTCGATGAGATGACCAAGCTTCTTGAAGCCAAGGGTCTCACCTGCACCGCCTTCGCTTTCACCGACAGCAATGACGTTGCCTCCGTCACGCAGGCTGCCTGCGACGCCTCTGACGTCATCTTTATCCCCACCGACAACACCGCCGCTTCGAACACCGAGGCGATTGCCAACGTCGTCCTTCCGGCGGGCGTTCCCGTGATCGCCGGCGAGCAGGGCATCTGCAAGGGCTGCGGCATCGCCACCCTCTCCATTGATTACTACGAGCTCGGTACCATCACCGGCCAGATGGCGGCGAAGATCCTGACCGGCGAAGCTGACATCTCCACCATGCCGGTCGAATACGCCCCCAACGTGACCAAGATGGTCAACACCGCCAACTGCGAAGCCCTCGGTATCACCGTTCCCGACGGCTACGAGGCGCTGGAGGGTTAAATCTGATCCCCCGCGGACAGGGGCGGTGCGACCGCCCCTGTCCACAAAGTCTGAGACAGGAGAAGAGAACGAATGAATTTTCTGACTTCGCTGATGAATGCGCTGCCCGGTGCGGCGGCGCAGGGCCTCATCTGGGGCATCATGGCAATCGGCGTTTACATCACCTACCGTATCCTTGACGTGGCGGATCTGACGGTGGACGGCTCGCTGGCTACCGGCGGCGCGGCCTGCGTCATGCTGATCCGCGCGGGTCTTGATCCGTGGCTCGCCCTTTTGTGCGCGGTACTCGCCGGTATGCTCGCAGGGCTTATCACCGGGCTTTTCCACACGCGCTGCGGGATCCCCGCCATTCTCGCCGGTATCCTGACGCAGCTGTCGCTCTATTCGATCAACCTGCGCATCATGGGCGGCAAGGCGAATCAAGCCGTCAGCATCGACAAGTACCCGCTGCTGCTCACGCAGCGCTACGTCCGCGACTTCACGCCGCCCGCGGCGCTCCTGAAGAATCCCCTGCCGCTGCTGCTGGTCTTCACCGCCGTGCTCATCGCGCTGCTCTACTGGTTCTTCGGCACGGAAAAGGGCAGCTCTATCCGCGCTACCGGCGCGAATCCCCACATGGCGCGCGCGCAGGGCATCAACACCAATTCCAACATTGTGCTGGGGCTGATGCTCTCCAACGGGCTTGTCGCCCTCTCCGGCGCGCTGCTGGCACAGTATCAGGGCTCGAGCGACATCAACATGGGGCGCGGCGCGATCGTCATCGGTCTTGCCGCCGTCATCATCGGTGAGGTCGTGTTCGGGAAAATTTTCATCAACTTCGGTCTCAGGCTGCTCGCCGTTTCCATCGGCGCCATCATCTACTACATCGTATTGCAGCTCGTGCTGCAGCTCGGTCTCGACACGAACGACCTGAAGCTCATCACCGCGCTGATCGTGGCGCTCTTCCTCGCCATTCCCTACTGGAAGGGCAGAGTGTTCCGCGGCAAAGCACCGGTGCAGAAAGGAGACGGCAGCCATGCTTGAACTCAAAGAGCTTTACAAGACCTTTAATCCCGGCACGATCAATGCCAAGACCGCGCTCAACGGTCTGAGCCTGACGATCGGCAACGGCGAGTTCGTCACCGTCATCGGCGGCAACGGCGCGGGCAAGTCCACGATGCTCAACGCGACGGCAGGCACGTTTTCCGTCGATTCCGGCAGGATTCTCATCGGCGGCAAAGACGTGACGAATCTGCCCGAGCACAAGCGCGCAGCGTTCATCGGGCGCGTGTTTCAGGATCCGATGATGGGTACCGCCCCCTCGATGCAGATCGAGGAGAATCTCGCCCTTGCCGCACGGCGCGGCCGGCATCGCGGTCTTTCGTGGGGCGTGACGAAAACGGAGCGCGAGGATTACCGTGCGCTGCTGGCAAGCCTCGGACTGGGACTGGAATCCCGCCTCTCGACCAAGGTCTCGACGCTCTCCGGCGGTCAGCGTCAGGCGCTGACGCTGCTGATGGCAACGATCCAGCGCCCCGACCTGCTGCTGCTCGACGAGCACACTGCCGCGCTCGACCCCAAGACCGCCGCCAAGGTCATGGAGCTGACCAACCGCGTCGTCGGCGAAGAGCACCTTACCACGCTGATGATCACCCACAATATGCGCGATGCCATTCAGTACGGCAGCCGTCTCATCATGCTCCACGAGGGGCGCGTGATCCTCGATATCTCCGGTGAGGACAAACGAAAACTGACCGTGCCCGACCTCATGGCTGAATTTGCCAAGGCAAGCGGAGACGAATTTTCCAACGACCGCGTGATCCTCTCGTGAGTTGCGCGCTTCTTCCTCCGTCTTTATCAGCAACAAAAAGGGAGCCTTCCTCCGAAGGCTCCCTTTTCCTTTTCTTCTTGTTACGGCTCGCGCAGAACGACCTCCACGATGCCGACGTCACCGCTGGCGGGATAGAAGTTCACCTGCCACGGCTGCGCCGCGCCGTGCTCGGTCTCCTCCTGCACGGCGCTGACCATGGCGCACAGCCCCTCCCTGTCAGCGGTAAGGTAGGTGAAGCGCACCGCGATGCTGCTTACCGTACCCTCCTGCGCCGTCAGGCGCAGAAGATCCGGCAGCGCCTCGGCGCTGGTGGCGGTGATGATGGACGCCTGCTCCTCCGCCGTGCGGCGGTAGCCAAGACGGACCTCCATCTCATAATACCCGCGCTCCTGCGCGCCGGTGTAGCTGATATACTCGAGCAGGTACGCGCCCAGCGCCGTTTCCTCCTGCACCTCGCGGCACGCCTGCTCCGCCATGGCAGAGGCGTCCTCATCGCCGTAAATGCGCACGCTCCCCTCCTCGCTGTGCTCGCCAAGGAGGAGCAGCAGCGCGTTGACAAGATCCTGATAGCTGTCAGCGCGCAGCGTATCCGTATTCTCATTTTCCCAGTAGGTCTCGCTGTAGGGCGCGGACGAGGAATAGCTGCGCTCAAGCACGGCGTTGCCGCAGCCGGAGAGCGTCAGGCAGAGCGCCAGCAGGAGAAATATGAACTTTCTTCGCACGGCGCATCACCTTCCTTCCCGCAGTTTTCCTTAATAGCCGAGGTCCTCGTCGATCAGCACGACCTCGCTCTCGCAGCCTTTGACCGCCTCCCACAGCACAACAAGCCCACGGCAGATACGCTGCGGGCTCTTGCAGTCATAGCAACGGTCACCGGTCTCCGCGCAGGGCGTCTTTACGCCGAGACGCTGCGCGTTTTTCGGCGCGGCGATGTTGCGCGCACGCCAAAGCGCCGTGTCATAATCCGGCGCGAGCTTATTGCGTCCCACGACGTACCACACCTTTTTATGCCCGAACAGCATAGAGGACACGCGGTTGCCCGTCCCGTCGATGTTGATAAGCTCGCCCGTGGCGGCAAGACCGTTGGCTGAGAGCAGATAGTGCTCGCTCGTCTGCGCTCTTCTTTGCAGCTCGGCAGCGTCCATACCCGCCGGCGCGTTCCAATGGCTGTAGACCGTATTGTGCGCGGACAGGCTCTCAAAAAGCCCCAGCTCCCGCAGCGTCATACTGCCGCCGAAGGCGACGGTTGCGCCGTCGATCTGCATATTCAGATGCGCTGCCGCCTCCGCCGCCGTTTCAAAGCTGCTCACGGTGAAGCCGCGCGCCTCAAGATTCCGTTTCACTTGCGTAAAGTCCACTTTCGTTCCTCCCCGTTCGTTTTTACAGTCCCTTGGGATCATACTCCCCGAAGCCCTCGCCGAGCACCTCGCTGGCGTCGCACAGGATAAAGAAGGCGTCGGGATCGAGCTCCTTGACGTAGCGCTTGACAGAGATCATCTCCTTATTTCGCACCGCGCACAGCAGCAACGGGCGTTCCTCGCCGGTGTAGCAGCCCTTGCCGCGCAGGAGCGTCGCACCCATGTCGCGCGCGAGCAGCTCGGGAATAATCTGCTCATACTTGTCGCTGATGATATAGGCAAGCTTGGCGGTATTCTGCCCGTAAACGACGAGGTCGAGCACCTTCGTCGTGATGTAGAGCGCAAGCGCACCGTAGAGAGCGTTGTTCAGGCTGCGGAACACTGCGGCGTAGAGCAGAATGATCGTCAGGTCGATCCCCAAGCAGATGTTACCGATCGACAGCCGCTCGATGTGCGAGCGCACGATCCACGCGCCCAGCTCCGTGCCGCCGGTCGTAGCTTCCTCGCGGAACAGCAGTCCCGAGGCGATGCCGAGCGTCACGCCGCCGTAGAGACACGCGAGCAGCGGGTCCATCGGCGCAAACTCGTGCAACGCGGCGATCACGTCGATCAAAACGGAGCTGAGCGCCATTGTGTAGATCGACTTGACCAGAAACGAAAGCCCGAATTTTTTCAGTCCCGCCAGGAACAGCGGCACGTTGAGCACGATGATCATCACGCCGACCGGCAGCGCGGGTACGAAAAAGTTAATGATCTGCGCGATGCCGGTAAACCCGCCGCAGGTAAAGGCGTTGGGCGCGTAAAACCAGTCGAACGACAGCGCGTAGAGCACGCATGCGAGCGTGATGACCGTGTAGCGCCTGATCTGCTTATAGACGCTCTCTTTCCTCATTATTTTTCTTCCTCGCTTCTCTCATAGTATCCCTCATATGTGGTCTCAGATCAGGGACATCTGCTTATCGTCGCTGTCCTCCGCCTTCAGCAGCGCGCCCGCGGCGGGGATACTGCGCCCGCGGTAGCGGGCAAGGTCGGTGAGCCCTGTCTGCTCGGGGAAGCAGACACGGTCGAGCGTGTACTTCTTCTTCAGCGTCAGCAGCGCGACGCCCTGCGTCGTGCGCGTCGTTTTGACGCCGAGCAGCGCCGTGGAAACGACTAATACGCGCGGCTCCGTTGAATAAACGGCGATCTCCCGATCCTCGCGCAGATACAGCAGCCCCCGCAGCGGGCTCTTGTCGCTGTAGGCGCCGGTCAAGCGGCGGCGGTTTGATGTCGTCTGATAGGCGGACAGCTCGACCTTGGCGGCTTTTCCGTTTTCAAAGAAAAAGAGCAGGAAGCCGCCGTAATCCCCCGGCAGCACCATGCCGACGACGCTCTCCCCCTCGTCCATGCCGAGTTTCGCGGGCAGATAGTCGCCGAGCTGGCTCGCCTTACCGTCGGCAAAGTCGCTCGCGCGCGTCTTGTAGACCTGCGCGCGGTCGGTGAAGAACATCAGCTCGGCGGCGTTCGTCGTCTCCACGCTCTCGCGCAGGGCGTCGTCCTCCTTGAATTTCTGCTCGCCGGACATACGCAGCGACTGCGGCGTGATCTTCTTAAAGTAACCGTGGCGGGAGAGGAACAGCGTCACCGGATAGTCGTCCTCCGGCTTCTCCTCGCTCTCCTGCTCGTCGGCAAAATCATAGACAATACCGGTATGGCGCGGCTCGGCGTACTTCCTGCGCACCTCTTCAAGCTCGGTGATGATAATCTTACGGATACGCGAGGGACGCGCGAGCGTATCCTCAAGATCCTCGATCTCCGACTCGAGAGATTCCGTCTCCTCCAAACGCTTTAAGATATACTCGCGGTTGATGTTGCGCAGCTTGATCTCGGCGACGTATTCCGCCTGCGTCTGGTCGATGCCGAAGCCGATCATCAAATTCGGCACGACGTCGGCTTCCTTCTCCGTCTCACGAATGATCTTAATCGCCTTGTCGATGTCGAGCAGGATTCGCTTGAGTCCCTTCAGGAGGTGCAGCTTGTCCTGCCGCTTTTTGAGCACAAAGTACACGCGGCGCTTGACGCTCTCCGTCCGCCATGCGCACCACTCCTCCAGCAGCTCACGCACGCCCATCACGCGCGGCATACCCGCGATGAGGACATTGAAGTTGCACGACGCCGTATCCTGAAGCGTCGTCGCCTTGAAGAGCTTCTGCATCAGCTTGTCGGGATCTGCGCCGCGCTTCAAGTCGATCGTCAGCTTGAGACCGGAGAGATCCGTCTCGTCGCGCATATCGGTGATCTCCCGTATCTTACCCGCTTTGATAAGTTCGGCGACCTTGTCCATAATGGCTTCGGTCGTGGTCGTGTAGGGAATTTCGTAGATCTCGATGAGATTTTCCTTTTTGTCGTAGCGCCAGCGCCCGCGCACCTTCACTCCGCCGCGGCCGGTGTTGTAGATATCCTCAAGGGTGCGCGCATCGTACAGCACCTCGCCGCCGGTCGGAAAGTCCGGCGCGAGCAGCGTTTCGCTGATGCGGCACTCGGGATTTTTGAGGAAAGCGATCGTCGTGTCGCACACCTCGCCTAAGTTAAAGCCGCACAGCTGGCTCGCCATGCCGACGGCGATGCCCTGATTTGCGGAAACGAGGATATTGGGGAAGGTCGTCGGCAGCAGCGCCGGCTCCTTCATGGTATTGTCGTAGTTGTCGACAAAATCGACGGTATCGGAGTCGATATCGCTGAACAGCTCCGCGCAGATGGGTGCGAGCTTGGCTTCGGTATAGCGGCTGGCAGCCCACGCCATATCGCGCGAGTAGACCTTGCCGAAGTTGCCCTTTGAATCGACGAACGGGTGCAGCAGCGCTCCGTAGCCCTTGGAAAGGCGCACCATCGTATCGTAGATCGCGGCATCGCCGTGGGGATTGAGGCGCATCGTCTGTCCGACGATGTTCGCGCTCTTCGTACGCGCGCCCGTAAGCAGCCCCATCTTGTACATCGTATATAAGAGCTTTCGGTGCGAGGGCTTGAAGCCGTCGATCTCCGGAATTGCGCGTGAGACGATGACGGACATCGCGTAGGGCATATAGTTCGTTTCGAGCGTCTCAGTAATATTCTGCTCCACCACATCCGCGCGAAGACCCATGACGTTCGGGTCGGTGCGGCGGTGGGTCCTCTGCGGGTCGTTGTTGTTTTTCTTCATTCGTCTGACCTCTGTGTTCTTCGGTGCTTCAGTGCTAAACGCCGATCATACCTTTTCATTTTTATTGTACCATACTTTTCCCCGCCGCGCAACCCGTTCACGCTCCCTTTGCCTTTCCGTGCCAAGCCGATTTTTTCAATTTGATGGGATTTTCCAAAAACCTATTGACAAAGTATGATTTGTCGCGTATCATATAAACATACTTTAATGATAGGTTTTGACCCCCAATGCAAAGGAGCGATAACAATGACCACAGTTTACGCGGATAATGCCGCCACCACGCAGATGAGCCGCACCGCCATCGACGCGATGCTGCCTTATATGGAAACGATCTACGGCAACCCCTCGAGCCTGCACTCCGTCGGCCAGCAGGCAGCCGAAGCGCTGCAAAGCGCGCGTGAGCGCATCGCCAAGTGTCTGAACACCGCGCCGCGCGAGATCTACTTCACCTCCAGCGGCAGCGAGGCGGACAACCAGGCCATCCTCTCCGCCGCGCGTCTCGGCGAACGCAAGGGCAAAAAGCACATCATCTCGACCGCGTTCGAGCATCACGCCGTGCTGCACACGCTCAAAAAGCTCGAAAAGGAGGGCTTCGCCGTCGAGCTTCTCCCCGTCGGTCCCATCGGCACCGTGACGGCGCAGCAGGTAAAGGACGCTATCCGCGAGGACACCTGCTTAGTCACCATCATGTACGCCAATAATGAGATCGGCTCCGTCCTGCCGATTGCGGAGATCGGCGCGGTCTGTAGGGAAAAGGGCGTGCTGTTCCACACCGACGCCGTGCAGGCAGCCGGGCATCTGCACATCGATGTGAAAGCGCAGAACATTGATATGCTCTCGCTCTCCGCGCACAAGTTCCACGGTCCGAAGGGCATTGGCGTGCTGTATGCGCGTCAGGGCATCTTCCTGACGAACATCATTGAGGGCGGTGCGCAGGAGCGCGGTAAGCGCGCCGGCACGGAGAATCTCCCCGCCATCATGGGCATGGCTGCGGCGCTCGAGGACGCCTGCGCGCACATCGACGAGAACGCCAAGAAGGTCAGCGCTCTGCGCGACCGGCTGATCAAGGGCTTGTCCCAAATCCCGCACAGCGCGCTCAACGGCGATCCCATCAACCGTCTGCCCGGCAACGTGAGCTTCTGCTTCGAGGGTATCGAGGGCGAGAGTCTGCTGCTCCTCCTCGATGCGAAGGGCATCTGCGCGTCGTCCGGCAGCGCATGTACGTCCGGCTCGCTCGACCCCAGCCATGTACTGCTTGCCATCGGTCGTGTACATGACGTGGCGCACGGCTCGCTGCGCCTGAGCCTGTGCGAGCGGAACACGGACGAGGACGTGGATCGTATTCTCGCCGCCGTACCCGAGGTCGTGCAGTACCTGCGCGATATGTCCCCGATGTGGAAAGACCTCATCAGCGGCAGAAAACAGTTTATTTTATAAAAACGCACCAAGGAGGAACAGCATATGGCTCTCTATACGGAAACGGTGATGGATCACTTCATGCACCCGCGCAACGTCGGTGAGATCGAGAACGCAGACGGTGTCGGTCAGGTCGGCAACGCCAAGTGCGGCGATATCATGAAGATGTATCTCAAGATCAACGGCGGCAGGATCGACGACGTAAAGTTCGAGACCTTCGGCTGCGGCAGCGCGATCGCGTCGAGCTCCATGGCGACCGAGATGATCAAGGGCAAAACGATCGATGAAGCGCTCAAGCTCACAAACAAGGACGTGGTCGATGCTCTGGGCGGTCTGCCCACCTACAAGCTGCACTGCTCGGTGCTTGCGGAGGAGGCGTTTAAGTCCGCCATCAAGGACTACTACGACAGAAACGGCATCGCCTACGACCACAAGCAGTTCCCCGACTGCGGCGAGTGCGAAGCGTGCCGCATGGTATGATGAACAAGGTACTGATCGCCATGAGCGGCGGCGTTGATTCCAGCGTCGCCGCTTTCCTGATGAAAGAGCAGGGCTGCGAGTGCATCGGCGCGACGATGAAGCTCTTTCACAACGAGGACGTCGGCGTCAGCCGCAGCAGAACCTGCTGCTCGCTCGAGGACGTGGAGGACGCGCGCTCCGTTGCCTTCCGGCTCGGCATCCCCTACTACGTCTTCAACTTCTCGGACGACTTCAAGGGGCAGGTCATCGACCGCTTCGTCACCTCCTATGAGTGCGGCTCGACGCCAAACCCCTGCATCGACTGCAACCGCTATCTCAAGTTCGAGCGGCTCTATGAGCGCGCCCGCATTCTGGGCTGCGATGCCGTCGTCACGGGACACTACGCGCGCATCACGTTTGAAAACGGGCGATGGCTGCTCAAAAAAGCGCTCGACGAGAGCAAGGATCAGAGCTACGTGCTCTACTCGCTCACGCAGGAACAGCTCGCACATACGCGCTTTCCGCTCGGTGGTCTGCGTAAAAGCGAGACTCGCCGCATCGCGGAGCAGCAGGGCTTCTACAATGCGGATAAACCGGACAGCCAGGACATCTGCTTCGTGCCGGACGGCGACTACGCGGGCTTTATCGCGCGCTATACGGGACATAGCTGTCCTGCGGGAGACTTTGTGGACGAGGGCGGTCGTGTGATTGGGCGGCACCGGGGCATCGTTCACTACACCGTCGGGCAGCGCAAGGGGCTCGGCATCGCTGCGGACGCGCCGCTGTACGTCAAGCGCATCGACGCGCAGGAAAACCGCGTGGTGCTGAGCGGAAATGACGCGCTTTTCTCCTGTGAGCTGACGGCGGAGGATTTCAACTGGATCTCCTACGACGCGCCGCCGCGCGAGCTGCGCGTGAGCGCCCGTGTACGCTATCATCAGCGCGAACAGGCGGCGACCGTCACGACACTCTCCAACGGACGGGTGCGTCTCGTCTTCGACGAGCCGCAGCGCGCCGTCACGCCGGGGCAGGCAGTCGTGCTTTACGACGGCGACACAGTACTCGGCGGCGGCACGATCACACAGACTCGCTGAGCGTCCCCCTGCATAGGGACTTCCCTTTCCGCCATAGGATGAGAAAAACAAGGAAAGAGGTCGTCCCATGCTCTCTGCCGCTTTGTACCTTCTCGCCCACTCCCTGCTGCTTTCCCTCCACCTTGCGGACAGCGGCGGCTCGTTCCCCCGCCCGCTCTCGGCGCAGGAGGAGCAGCGCTGCGTCACACAGATGCTGGCCGGGGATATCGCGGCGCGCAACACGCTCGTCGAGCACAATCTCCGTCTCGTCGCACACATCGTGAAGAAATACTATGCTCAGCCCGACGAGCAGGACGACCTTGTCTCCATCGGTACGATCGGGCTGATCAAGGGCGTCTCCAGCTACCGACCGGAGAAGGGCGTCCGCCTCGCGACCTACGCCGCCAAATGCGTAGAGAATG
>CAVDWO010000023.1:0-19419 GCA_963612845.1 Alistipes onderdonkii | reverse complement strand
GACGAGGACGACGAGGAGGAGTGCTACGCCACGACCTGCCCCGAGTGCGAGGAGGAGATCTTCTTCGACGATTCCGTGCTCGAGGACGGCAAGGTGGAGTGCCCCAACTGCGGCGCGACGCTCGAATTTGACCCCGCCGACCTGACGGAGGACGGGGAGCAGGACGACTGACCGTTCCTCAATCGCATAGACAGTTGACCGCCACAGCAGGACAAACTGCTGTGGCGGTTTTTTCAGCGGTGAGCGCGGGAAAGCAGGGGCGAAATACCGGCGGGCGCGGTTTGTTTACAAAATTCGCCTTGTACTGCGCGGGAAAGCGTGGTACACTACGGAACAAGCAAGGAGGCGGCGCTCCGCCGCCGAAAAAAGCGACACGCAGAAAGGAAAAGATACCATGAAGATTGCCATTCCCTGCGAGAACGGCGAGGTCATGCAGCACTTTGGCCACGCCAAGGAGTTTTGCATTTACACGATCGAGGATATCAAGCCCATCGAGAAGGAGACCGTTGTCTTTGACGATACCGACCACGAGAAGGTCGCGCGCGGTCTGAAGGCGAAGGGCGTCGAGCTCGTCATCTGCGGCAGCATCGGAGAGGGCGCGCGCAGCGCCGTGGAGGACGCGCATCTGCTGCTCGTCTCCGGCGTTTCCGGCAGGGCGGACGAGGCGGTCGACAGTTTTCTCGAGGGGAACCTTGAGCTGATGACCGGCGGGGCGTCCTGCGCCGCCTGCGGCGGCGGATGCGGCTCCTGCGGCGGTGGCTGCGGCGGCTGCGGCGCTCACGAGCCGTATGTCGAAACGCGCACGTTTACCGAGATCGTCACGCTGACGGAGGAGAACTTCCAGAGCGAGGTGCTCGACGATCCGGGACTCATTCTCATTGACTTCTGGGCGGAGTGGTGCCAGCCGTGCCGCATGATGGCGCCGGTGTTCGCCGCGCTCAACGAGGAGGAGGACAGGGTCAAGTTCTGCAAGGTCAACGTCGACGAGCAGCCGAAGCTCGCCTCGATGTTCGGCATCGACTCCATTCCGACGCTCGCCGTCGTGCAGGATCGCCATACGCTCACCGGCATGGTCGGCGTGCACGACAAGGCGGACATTCAGGCGATGCTGGAGGGGTGCAGGACATGAGGATCCGATACAACGAGGACGCCGAGGTCGTCGCGCGCCTGCGCGCGGCGCTTTTGAAGCGCGAACTGCAATGCCCCTGCCGCTTGCAGCGGACCGAGGACAATATCTGTATGTGCCGGGAGTTCCGCGAGCAGATCGCCGACCCCGAGTTCGAGGGCTACTGCCATTGCCGGCTCTACTACAAGGAAAAGTGAAGAAAAAAACACCGCCCGCGGGCGGTGTTTTTTTGATCTGTGAGCGCTCAGGTGCGCTGCGGCGGGTCACGCCATTTTTCGGCTGCGACGGAGCCGCCGGAAAGGCGGCGGCGGACGAGACTGCGCAGGAGCGTATAGAGCACCGAGCACAGCGGGATAAAAACGAGCATACCGACGATGCCGAACAGGCTGCCGCCGACCGTGACCGCCGCCAGCACCCAGATCGAGGGGAGCCCGACGGAGCTGCCGACGACGTGGGGGTAGATGAGGTTGCCCTCGATCTGCTGGAGAACAAGAAAGAGCACGATGAACCACAGCGCCTGGATCGGGTTGCTGACGGCGATCAGCAGCGCGCCGACGGCGCAGCCGATGAACGCGCCGACAATGGGGATCAGCGCCGTGAGCGCGACGAGCACACCGACGAGCAGCGCGTAGGGGAAGCGGAAGACCGTCATGGCGACGACGAACATCGTGCCGAGGATCGCCGCCTCAAGGCACTGGCCGGAGAGGAAGCTGGAGAAGGTGTGCTCCGTCAGGCGGAGCAGGTCGAGCGTGCGGTCCGCCGCCGCCTCGGGCAGCAGCGCGTAGAGCAGCTCGCGCCCCTGACGGGAGAGCTTTTCCTTTTGCAGCAGGAGATAGATGGCGAAGACCAGCGCGATGAAGAAGGTCGTCACGCCGCTGACGATGCCGCTGACAAGGCTGCCGCCGGTGGAGAGCAGCCCCTTGCCCCAGACCTTCGCAAGCTGCAGCGCCTTCTGCGAGAGGGTGTTCCAGTCGATGCTCCAGTCCTCCGCCGCGCTGGCAAGCGTGGGGAGATAGTCCTGCAGGTCCTCGATGTGCTCCTTGAGCCGCTCAAAGGCGGTGGGCGCCTGCGCGGCGATGGAGGAGACCGCCTCGCCGACGCCGGGACCGATGACCGACGAGGCGACGAACAGTACGAGCAGCACGAGCGCGAGCGTCAGCACCAGTGCGAGCGGACGGCGGAGCTTCGCCGCCTTTGCGCGGGAGGGGAACAGGTGGCGCTCGATCGCGCGCATCGGCACGTTGAGCACGAAGGCGATGACGCAGCCGATCAGCAGCGGCGAGAGGATACCGAAGAGCCAGCCCAGCGCGGTCGTCACATCGTCAAAGCGCATCAGCAGCGCGTAGAACGCGACGCCGCCGCAGACGACCAGCAGCAGCCCCCTTGCGGTGAGCGGGGCACGGGAATTGTTGTCCTTGTCCATAAGAGGTCCTTTCCCGCCGGGATACCGGCGGCGATTTGTTTTGATGCGGCTTCATTATAGCACGGAACGGAGGAAATGGGAAAAAATGTTGCGTCAAAACCGTAAATTTTTTTGCGCTGTACCTGTGCGCGCCGTGTCCGCTTGACACGGACGCGGAAAAGCGGCTATAATCGGCTCAAACGACAGCCGGCGCGGGGGAGGTGAGCAGATGCGCGTTCTGACGTATACGGTCCCGCCCGAGCGGGAGGGGCGCATGGTCAAGGGGATCCTGCGCGGGGAATTGGCGCTCTCCTACACGCTGCTCAAAAGTCTCAAGTGGCGGGAAGATGCGATCCAGCTCAACGGGAGGAGCGTTCACGTCAATGCGGTCGTCCGCGCGGGCGACGTGGTGAGTGTCCGCCTGTCCGAGCGCGCCGTGCCGGAGGAAGCGCCGTGCGGCGGCGCGCTGCCGCTCTGCGTGCGCTACGAGGACGAGGATCTGCTCGTGCTCGACAAGCGCGCGGGCGTCGCCATGCACCCTAAGCGCGGCGAGCCGGACGCGCCGAGCATGGCGTCCTCGCTCACGGCATATCTCGGCGCGCAAAGTGTGCCGCACTTCGTCAGCCGGCTGGACAAGGGAACCTCCGGGCTGCTCATCGCCGCCAAGAGCGGCTACATACACGACCGGCTGCGCCGTGCGCTCCATTCGGACACGCTGCGCCGCGAGTACCGCGCCGTGGCGGTCGGTCAGGTCACGCCGCCGTGCGGCGTGATCGACGCGCCCATCGGCCGCGCGGACGGCTCCATCGTGCGCCGCTGCGTGCGCGGGGACGGGCTGGCGAGCCTGACGGAATATGAAACGCTGGCGGCGAATAGCCGCTTCACGCTGCTGCGGCTCGTGCCGCATACGGGGCGCACGCACCAGCTGCGCGTCCACATGGCGCATCTCGGCTTCCCGCTGGCGGGGGACTGGCTCTACGGGACGGAGGACCGCGCGCTGATCGGGCGTCCCGCGCTGCACTCGTATGAGCTGTGGTTCACGCAGCCGGTGACGGGGGAGGCGCTGCACTTCGTTTCCCCGCTGCCGGAGGATATGCGGCGGCTGATGGAACAGGAGAGCGACTGAGTGATCGGAGGATAGTACATGGAGCAAAAAACGATCTGCCTTTTGAACGATTCTTTCCCGCCGGAGATCGACGGCGTGGCGAACGCGGTGGTCAACTATGCGAAGAATCTCGACGCGCTCGGCGAGCGCGCCGTTGTGGTCACGCCCGCGGTGCCCGGTGCGGACGACGCGGCGTTCCCCTTTCCCGTGCTGCGCTACCCGAGCATCGACACGCGCAGGCGCGTGGGCTATGTGGCGGGCTTCCCGTTCTCGCCGGAGGTCGCCCGCGCGCTGAGCGGGGCGCGGGTCGACCTGATGCACGTCCACTGCCCGATCATGTCGTGCCTGCTGGCGCGCTCGCTGCGCACAGCTGCGGACGCGCCGATCGTGCTGACCTATCACACAAAGTACGACATCGACATCGCGCGCGCCGTGCGGGGAAAGCTCCTGCAGGAGAGCGCCGTCCGCGCGCTGGTGCAGAACGTGCGCAGCTGCGACGAGGTCTGGGTCGTCAGCCGCGGCGCGGGGGAGAACCTGCGCTCGCTGGGCTATGAGGGCGAGTACGTCGTGATGGAAAACGGCGTGGACATGCCGCTGGGACGGGCGCCGGACGAAGCGATCGCGGCGGCGACGGCGGGCTACGACCTGCCGCACGGCGTACCGCTGTTCCTTTTCGTCGGGCGGCTGATGTGGTACAAGGGCGCGGGGATCATTCTCGACGCGCTGAAAACGCTGCGTGAGCATGGACTCGACTTCCGCATGGTCTTTGTCGGCGACGGCGCGGACGGCGCGGAGATGCGCGAGCGCGCGGCGGAGCTGGGGCTGACCGACCGCTGCTTTTTCACCGGCGCGGTCTCCGAGCGCAAGACCATTCGCGCATGGTACAGCCGCGCGGATCTGTTCCTGTTTCCGTCAACTTTTGACACGAACGGGCTGGTCGTGCGCGAAGCCGCGGCGAGCGGCACGGCAACGGTGATGATCCGCGGCTCCTGTGCAGCCGAGGGCGTGAGCGACGGACGGAACGGCTTTCTGATCGAGGAAAACGCCGCGTCAATGGCGGCGAAGCTCGCGGAGCTGTGCCGCTCGCCGGAGACGGTGCGTGCCGTGGGGGAGAGCGCCCAGCGCGAGCTGTACGTTTCGTGGGAGACGGCGGTGCGCCGTGCAGACGAGCGCTACGGCGAGGTCATCGAGCGCTACCGGAGCGGCGGATACCCGCGGCACGAGCGCTTTGGCGACGCCTTTTTCAAGACGCAGGGCGGACTGATGGAGACGTTTGCCGGCGTGGGTGAGCTGCAGGAGGAGCTGGCTGCTGGTCTGCGCGAGGAGCGGAACGACGCCGCGCAGCGGTACGAGCGCTCGCGCACAGAGGTGAAGGAGCTTCTGCGCGGTACGAAGCAGGGGCTTTCGGAGCTTTACGAAACGCTGCTGCAAAAGATGGACCGCTATCTGTAAGCGTAAAATAGAAAAGAAGGAAGCGCCCCACGGGGCGCTTCCTCTTTTTTGCATTATCGTTCCTCGCGGAAGTAGCTCAGCCCGAGCGACGCGGGGGGCTGATCCTCGCGCCGCCTGCGCAGCGACACGGCGATCAGGACGAGCAGCGTGACGAGGTAGGGCAGCATCTTGTAGAGCTCCTTGATAGCGAGGTTGGTGCCGGTGGGAATGAAGATGTGGAGAATGTAAAACCCGCCGAAAAGGATCGACGCCAGCACGCTGACGTTCGGCCGCCAGACGGTGAAGATGACGAGCGCGATGGCGAGCCAGCCGCGGTCGCCGAAGGCGTTGTTCGACCAGACGCCGCAGGCGTAGTCCATCACATAGTAGAGCCCGCCGAGCCCCGCGATCATGCTGCCGATGCAGGTGGCGAAGTACTTGTATTTCGTCACGTTGATGCCTGCCGCGTCTGCGGTCGCCGCGCTCTCGCCCACGGCGCGCAGGTGCAGCCCCGTGCGGGTGTGCTTGAGAAAGTAGGACGAGAGCAGGGCGATAACGATCGCAAGATAGGCGAGGAAGCCGTAGGACAGGAAGACCTGCCCGAACCAGCCGCCGACGTTGAGCGACTTGCTGAAATAAGCGCTCGTGGCGCTCAGCGCGATGGAGGGGACCTCGCTGTCGGTCAGCTTGATGAGCGAGCCGCCGAAGAAGTTGCCGATGCCGACGCCGAAGGTCGTCAGCGCGAGACCGGTAACGTTCTGGTTGGCGCGAAGCGTGACGGTGAGCAGGCAGTACAGAAGCCCCATCAGCAGCGAGCCGAGCAGCGAGCAGAGCAGCGGGATACCGATGGCGAGAAAGGCGTTCATTCCGCCGGCGGAGACGGACTGCTCGTAGAAGAACGCGCCGATGACGCCGCAGATGCCGCCGACATACATCACGCCGGGGATACCGAGATTCAGGTTGCCGGATTTCTCCGTCAGGATCTCGCCGGTGCTGCCGTAGAGCAGGGGGATACCCTGCATGACCGCACGGGGGAGAAACGCCGCAAGATCAAACATCGCTCACGCCTCCTTCCTTTCGCCCCTGCGCAGGGTGACCTTGTAGGTGATAAAGAACTCGCTGCCGATGATGAAGAAGAGAATGATGCCCGTCAGGATATCGGCAAAGGAGTGGTTCAGACCGAACACGCTGGAGATCTCGCTCGCGCCGCGGTCGAGCACGACGAGCAGCAGGCTCGTGAAGACCATGACGATGGGGTCAAACTTCGCCATCCACGAGACCATGACGGCGGTGAAGCCGCGCCCGTCAACGATCGTGGTCGTGAGCGTATGGTCGGTGCCGGAGGTGAGCAGCAGCCCGATCAGCCCGCACAGCGCGCCGGAGAGCACCATCGTGCGCACGATGACGCGGTTCACCTTGATGCCCGCATAGCTCGCGGTGCGCTGGCTCTCGCCGACGACGGCGATCTCATAGCCGTGCTTGCTGTAGTTGAGGTAGATGTACATCAGCCCCGTCAGCAGCGCCACGACCAGAATGGGGAGCAGGTAGCGCTGCCCGCCGATGATGGGGAGCCAGCCCGCCTCCGTGCTCTGGTTGATGATGCCGATCTTGCCCGCGCCCTTGGGGACCTCCCAGACGATGATGAAGAAGGCGGCGAGCTGAGTGGCGATGTAGTTCATCATCAGGGTGAAGAGCGTTTCGTTCGTGTTCCACTTTGCCTTGAAAAAGGCGGGGAGGAAGCCCCACAGCGCGCCCGCGGCGACCGCGGCGAGCAGCATGACGGCGAGCAGCAGCGGCTCGGGCAGCTTCCCGCCGAGGCAGATCATGCACGCGGCGGTGGCAAGGCAGCCGATGAGCACCTGCCCCTCGGCGCCGACGTTCCAGAAGCGCATCTTGAACGCGGGCGTGACGGCAAGCGAGATGCCGAGCAGAATGGCGACGCCGTGGAGCGTCACCCACGTTTTGCGCCCAGTGCCGAAGGCGCCGTAGAGAATGGTGGAGTAGACGCTGATAGGATTCTCCCCTGTGAGCGTCGTGGTGACGGCGGCGCAGACAAGCAGCGCCAGCACGATCGCGCCGCCGCGGATCGCGGCAGACAGATACCACGGGAGCGCATCGCGCTTGGCGATGTGGAACAGGGACTGCTTCTTATTCATGGTCGCCCTCCCCTCCCGCAAGCGTCATCAGCCTGCCGATCTGCCGCTTGTCGGCAGTGCGGGCGTCGACCACGCCCGTGACCTGACCGCCGCAGAGCACGACGATCCGGTCGCACAGCTCAAGCAGCACGTCCAGATCCTCGCCGACGTAAACGACGGCGACACCCTTCGTCTTCTGCTCGGTCAGCAGGTTATAGATGGTGTAAGAGGTGTTGATATCAAGCCCGCGGACGGCGTAGGCGGTCATCAGCACGGCGGGAGACTGGGAGATCTCGCGCCCGACGAGCACCTTCTGCACGTTGCCGCCGGACATACGGCGCACGGGGAAGGAGGTGCTGGGAGCCACGACGCCGAGCTCCTCCCAGATGCGGTTGGCAAGCGCCTCCGGCTCCCGCCGGTTGAGGAACACGCCGCGTCCCTTGCGCCACGAGCGGAGCATCATGTTGCCGGTCATGCCCATCGAGCCGACGAGCCCCATGCCCAGCCGGTCCTCAGGGACGAAGGACATCGAGATGCCGATCTCGCGGATATCCGTCGGATCGAGACCGACGAGCTCTTTGGCTTCCGCCGCGCCGGGTGCGAAGAAGCGGACGCTGCCGGAACGGATGGGGTACAGTCCCGCGACCGCCTCAAGCAGCTCGCGCTGTCCGCTGCCCGCCACGCCCGCGATGCCGAGCACCTCTCCGGCGTTGGCGGTGAAGCTCACATTGTCCAGCCGCTTGACGCCAAGCTCGTCGTAGACGGTCAGCCCATCGATCACGAGGCGCGGCTCGACGTTCTGCGGGGTCGGACGGTCGATGTTCAGGCTGACGCTGTGCCCGACCATCATATCGGTCAGGGACTGCTGGTCAGCCTCCTCCGTGGCGACGTCGCCGATGTACTCGCCCTTGCGCAGCACCGCCACGCGGTCGGACACGTCGAGCACCTCGTGCAGCTTGTGGGTGATGATGATGAGGGATTTGCCGTCCGCCTTCATGTTGCGCATGATGGCGAAGAGCCTGTCCGTCTCCTGCGGGGTGAGCACCGCGGTCGGCTCGTCCAAAATCAGGATATCCGCCCCGCGGTAGAGCACCTTGACGATCTCGACCGTCTGCTTCTGCGAGACGGACATATCGTATATCTTCTGGTCGGGGTCGATGTCGAAGCCGTATTTATCGCAGATCTCCCTGACCCGTCTGCCGGCTTCGGCAAGGTCGAGCCTGCCCTCGAGACCGAGGACGATGTTCTCCGTCGCGGTGAAGATATCGACGAGCTTGAAGTGCTGGTGGACCATGCCGATGCCGTGCGCGAACGCGTCCTTCGGGGAAGCGATCGTCACAGGCTCGCCATGGATATAGATCTGCCCTTCGTCGGGAAAGTAGATGCCGGAGAGCATATTCATCAGCGTGGTCTTGCCGCTGCCGTTTTCACCCAGCAGGGACAGGATCTCGCCCTCGTGCAGCTCGAGAGTCACGGCGTTATTCGCCGTGACCTTGCCGAACCGCTTGGTGATGTTCTCCATTTTGACTGCGCACGCAGCGCCCAAGGCGGTCACCTCTTTTGCGCGGAAGGGCGGGGCGCCCTCCGCGGATTTATTGAATACGATGAAAAGAACGGGCTGCCGTTGGGCAGCCCGATCAGAGCTGAACGTTACATTTTGGTGTCGAGCAGGGTGATGCCGTCGATCTGGAGATCGAAGTAGGGGGCGCTGCGCTCGGCGGACTCGGCGAGATAGCCGTCCTTGACGACCTCGGTGTCGCCGGTGTAGGCGGCGTCGGAATCAACGTCGGCAAGATAGGAGGTGACGTGACCGTCGGCGTCGAGCGTGACGTAATCGACCTTGAAGTTATTGTGGGTGTCGTCCACGGTGACGGTGAAGGTGGAGCAGTCGAAGACGTGGCGGGTGCCGGCTTCCAGTTCAGCCTTGACGGCGTCGATGGCTTCCTGCGTACCCTCGGCGGCGACGTTCCCGTTCAGGTCGGTGAGCGTGACGGAGCCGGTCGCGAGCGTGCCGGTCCAGTCGGCGGCGATGGTCTCGCCGTTCATGCAGGCGGAGATGGCATACTCATAATAGGGCGTCCAGTCGATGCGGGAGGAAATGATGTAGGTGTTGGGGCAGGCGGACTCGGTGGAGCCGTTGTAGGAGACGTTGGGGACGCCTTCAGTCTCGCACGCAGTGGGCGCGCCCATGGAGTCGGCGTGCTGGCTGATGAGCTTGCAGCCGTTGTTGATGAGCTTCTGAGCGCTTTCCTTTTCGGCGGCCTCGTCATACCAGCTGCCGGTGAAGGTGACCTCCATCGTGGCGGAGGGGCAGACGGAGCGCGCGCCGAGGAAGAACGCGGTGTAGCCGGAGATGACCTCGGCATAGGTGTACGCGCCGACGTAGCCGATCTTAGCCTTGTCCGCGGTGAACTCACCGTCGGCGATCATCTCGTTGAGCTTCATACCGGCGGCGATACCGGCGAGGTAGCGGCCTTCATAGATGGAGGCGAAGGCGTTGTGATAGTTGGGGAGGTTCTCGGTGTGCGCCTTGGTGCCGGTGGAGTGGCAGAATTGAACGTCGGGGAACTCTCTGGCGGCTTCGATCATGTAGTCCTCGTGACCGAAGGAGTCCGCGAAGATGATGCTGCAGCCCGCGTCGGCAAGCTCGGCTGCCTTGTCGTAGCACTCCTGCCCCTCGGGGACGTTGGTGATCAGCTTGTACTCAACGCCCAGATTTTCGCAGGCGGCTTTGGCGGCGTTGATGAAGTTGAGGTCGTAGGTGGAGTTTTCGTCGTGGAGGAAGATGAAACCGACCTTTATGCTGGAGGTCTGTTCGCTATCGGTACCGGTATCCTGGTTGCTGCTGTCGTCATTCTTTCCGCCGCAGGCGGTGAGGGAAAGGACCATCGCAAGGCTGAGGAGCAGGGCAAGGAACTTCTTCATTTCGGGAAATCCTCCTTAAATTTTACGGTTTTCGGCAGGACCGAACGACCTTGTGTGTCCATCATACCGAAGAAAGGAATAAATGGCAATACAAAAGCGGAAAAAGAAAAAGGGAAAAAACACAACAAAAGGCGCATATTTTTGTGCAAAATGTCGAAAAGAGAACGACTGCCTCGCGCGAAACGGAAAAGCCTCCGCCGTACGGCGGGGGCTTTATCTGCAAGGAAACGGGCGGTCATAGCCGCACGCAGGTGCCGGTCCTGCCCGCGATGCCCTCGGCTGCCTTCTCAAGCAGCGTAATGAGCGCGGCGCGGCCGGGCTTGCTCTCCGCAAACGACAGCGCCGCCTGCACCTTGGGCAGCATGGAGCCGGGGGCGAACTGCCCCTCGCTGATATACCGGCGCGCCTCGTCCGGCGTCAGGGTGTCGAGCCCCCTCTGGTCGGGCTTGCCGAAGTTGACGGCGACCTTTTCGACCGCCGTCAGGATCACGAGCATATCCGCGTCGAGCAGCTCTGCGAGCTTGGCGGAGGCAAAGTCCTTGTCGATGACCGCGGGTGTGCCGCAGAGCCTGCCGTCCCTGCGCACGACGGGGATCCCGCCGCCGCCGACGGTGATGACGACCGTGCCATTTTCGACGAGCGCCTTGACGGTGTTCTTCTCAATGACGTCGATGGGCTTGGGGGAGGGAACGACCTGCCGGTAGCCGCGGCCCGCGTCCTCAACCATGGTATAGCCCTTTTCCGCGGCGATGCGGTCAGCGGTCTCCTTATCGTAGAACGCGCCGACGGGCTTGGTGGGGTGTTGGAAGGCGGGGTCGGCCTCGTCGACAAGCACCTGCGTCACGACGGTCGCGACGTCCTTATTTATGCCGCGGGAGGAAAGCTCGTTGCCGATGGCGTTCTGCAGATGGTAGCCGATGTAGCCCTGGCTCATCGCGCCGCACTCGGGGAAGGGCATATCGGACTTGATGGCGCCCGCCTCGGCGGCGGCAGCCATGCCGAGGTTGATCATGCCGACCTGCGGACCGTTGCCGTGGGCGATGATGACCTCGTTGCCCTGTGCGATGAGGTCGACGATGGGCTTGGCGGTCTCGGTGACGAGCGCGAGCTGCTCATAGGGGGTATTGCCCAGCGCGTTGCCGCCGAGCGCTATGACGATCCGTTTGCTCATGGTGACGATCTCTCCTTCGGTTTTCCGTAATGCCGCGGCGACGCTCGCCGCAGCATTATCGTTACTCCATCATAGCATAAGTACGCAGAACGTCAAATAAAAAAAGGAAAAATGATTGCAATTTTCCGGCGTTATGATATCATAGGAGACATGGAGATATGCTACTTTTTGTCACTTATTGACAAATAACGGGAGGAGAAAGACGCTATGGGCAAGATCGACCTGACCATCAACAAGACCGGCTTGCAGCACAATATCAAAAAGGCAAGGGAGAACAACGTCATTATCCCGACCATCGCGCAGATGCAGCACCCCGAGACCGTTCCCGAAAAGATCCGGGAAAAGCTCGGGGGCGTGGGGCTGTGGGACGTGAACCCGCTGAACCTGTTCCGTATCACGTGGAAGAACGAGGCGAAGGAAACGGGCGGTCTTTATCAGACCGTGCCGAACTATGTCGAGATCCCGCCCGAGCTGTCGGGCGTTCCCTGCCGCATCCTCGCCATGGCGGGCAAGTGGTTTCCCACGGGCTGCCACAAGGTCGGCGCGGCGTTCGGCTGCCTTGCCCCGCGTCTCGTCACCGGTCAGTTCGACGCGACGTACCACCACGCCGTCTGGCCCTCCACGGGCAACTACTGCCGCGGCGGCGCGTTCAACTCGAAGCTGCTGGCGGTAGATTCCGTCGCCATTCTCCCCGCGGAGATGAGCAGGGAGCGCTTTGAATGGCTCAGCAGGATCGCCGGTCAGGTCATCGCGACGCCGGGCTGCGAGTCGAACGTCAAGGAGATATTCGACAAGACGTGGGAGCTCAGGCAGGACCCAAGCATGATGATCTTCAACCAGTTCGAGGAGATGGGCAACCCGCTCTGGCACTACAACGTGACGGGCTACGCCCTCGCCGGCCTCTTTGAAGCGGTGAAGAAGCCCGGTCAGCGACTTGCGGGCGCGTGCTTTACCTCCGGCTCCGCCGGCACGATGTCGGCGGGCGACCTGCTCAAGGAGCGCTATCCCGGACTAAAGCTCGGCGTGGGCGAAGCGCTCCAGTGCCCGACGATCCTGAATAACGGCTTCGGCGGCCACCGCATCGAGGGCATCGGCGACAAGCATATCCCGTGGATCCACAATGTGAAGAACACCGACATGGCGATCGCCATCGACGACGAGGATTCCCAGCGCCTGCTGCGCCTGTTCAATACGAGTGAGGGCAAAAAGTACCTCAGGGAGGAGCTGAAGCTCTCCGACGAGCTCATCGAAAGGCTCACATGGCTCGGGATCTCGGGTATCGCCAACGTGCTCTGCTGCATCAAGATGGCGAAATATTACGAGCTGACCGGAGACGACGTGCTCTGCACCGTCCTGACCGACTCCGCCGCGATGTACGGCAGCCGCATCGACGAGCTCAATGAAAAACACGGCGCTTACAGCATGGAGGAGGCGCGTCTCGACCACAGCCTGCATATGCTCGCTCTCAAGACCGACGCGCTCATGGAGCTGACCTACGCCGACCGCAAGCGGATCCACAACCTCAAGTACTACACCTGGGTCGAGCAGCAGGCGCGCGGCGTCGAGGAACTGAACGCCCTCTGGTACGACACAAAGGGGACGTGGGACGCCGTCCACGCGCAGGCGAAGGAGCTTGACGAGCTGATCGACGAATTCAACGAAGCGACGGGGCTGCTGAAGGCGCTCTGAGCCGCGCGCCCTTGTGTGCCTGACGAACGAGCCTGCGCCGGGACCGAAGCATATAAAGAAAAGACGAAGCCCCGCGAGCCTACGCTCGCGGGGCGTTTTTCGCGGTGCGGTCTTACTCTTACTGCAGCGCGTCGGGTTTCGCATCTGCGCCAGCAGTGTCGGGCTTCGCTGGCTCGCCCTGCGTGTCAGCGGCGGCGTCCTGCTCCGCGCGCGCGGCATTCTCGGCAAGCACCTCGGCACGACCCTCCTCGCGTGCCTGCGCGACCGCCTGCTCGCGCTCGCGCTCAGCCTTCGTGCGCTCGCGCGCGACCATGTGCTTGGCGTGCTTGTTTTGCAGCCGGAACACGAGCCGCAGCACGAGCACGAGCGCCACGATCCCGATGCCGAGCCAGCTCCAGAACTTCAGCTCGAAGAGCGTCTTGAGCGTCCAGTACTTCGCCTGTAAGCCGAGGAAGCAGAACAGGATCGAAACGGCGAGCGCCGCGCCGAAGAGCAGCACCCACAGCACCGAGCGGACGGCGCTGCGCTTACGCACGCGCAGATGCGCGATCAGGAACAGCA
Organism: Alistipes onderdonkii; assembly: GCA_963612845.1. Lineage (GTDB taxonomy): Bacteria > Bacillota > Clostridia > Oscillospirales > Oscillospiraceae > Hominicoprocola. The sequence continues at coordinate 5,874 of CAVDWO010000023.1, read as the reverse complement.
CGCTCAGCAGGAAAAACGCAGGGAATTGCGCGAATACGATCTCTCTGAGATCCATGAATGATCACCTCTTACGAAAAAACACGCTTCCAAATTACACCAAGCATAGCATACTTTTTCCGAAAATTCCATATGCGGCGGACAAAAATGAAAAATTGTCCAAAAGCGACAAGTTTCACGCGGAAAATTCAGAATAATGCTGACTTGTGAAAAGATTTGCGGCACGATACAATGAATCCATAATCCATTCTGGTGTACTTTGCCCGACAGGCTCTGCCGGCGTATGCCGGCGGCTTTCGGCATGGGAAGCCGAATGAAAAATGAGGAGGAAAAACACTATGCGCAAATTCTTATCCGTCCTGCTCGCAATGGCGATGGTCTTTTCCCTGAGCGTGACCAGCCTTGCCGCGGAGGACACCGGCGCAGCGGCTCCTGCCGCGACCGCCACCGCGACCACGTCCGGCGACGTTACGGTGCTTTACACCAACGACGTCCACACCTATGTGACCAAGGATATCAAGTATTCCACGGTCGCGGCGTATAAGGACAGCCTAAAGGACGTCCTGCTGGTGGACGCCGGCGACCACATTCAAGGCACCGCTTACGGCTCCATGGACAATGGCGCGACCATCGTCAAGCTGATGGAGACTGCCGATTACGATCTGGCGACCATCGGCAACCACGAGTTCGACTACGGCATGACCCGCGCGCTCGAGGTGATAACCAAGAGCACGGTTCCCTATGTCTCCTGCAACTTCTACAATGAAAAGAACGGCGTTGCCGGCGATCTGGTCCTCGATGCGTACAAGGTCTTCGAGGTTGGCGGCATGAAGATCGCCTTCGTCGGCATCACCACGCCCGAATCCTTCACCAAGTCCACGCCCGCCTATTTCCAGAATGAAAAGGGCGAGTACATCTACGGCATCGCCGGCGGTACGGACGGCAAGGCGCTCTATGCCGCCGTGCAGAAGGCTGTTGACGCCGCCGCCAAGGAAGCCGACTACGTCATCGCCCTCGGACATCTCGGCGACGATCCCGCGTCCGATCCTTGGAACTCCGAGGACGTGATCGCGAACGTCAGCGGTCTGAGCGCGTTCATCGACGGTCACTCCCACAGCACCGTCCCGATGAAGGAGGTCAAGGACAAGGACGGCAAGACCGTCGTTCTGACCCAGACCGGCTCCTATTTTGCCGCGCTCGGTCAGATGACCATCACCAAGGACGGCAAGATCACCACCAAGCTCCTCAAGGCCGAGGACCTGACCGGCGTTACCCCCGACGCTGACGTTAAGGCGATCGAGGATAAGTGGGTCAGCGAGGTTACCACGAAGCTCAACGTCAAGATCGGCTCCTTTGCCGACACGATGACGAACTACGCTGCCGACGGTGAGACCCGTCTCGTGCGCAAGCAGGAGACCAACGTCGGCGACTTCTGCGCGGACGCGCTCTATGATCTCTTTGAGGACATGGGCATGGATGTGGACCTCGCCGTGATGAACGGCGGCGGCATCCGCAATAAGACCACCGCCGCGGGAGATGTGACCTACCTTACCTGCAAGGATATCCACACCTTCGGCAACGTTGCCTGCCTGATCACCGTTACCGGTCAGCAGGTGCTCGACGCGCTGGAGTGGGGCGCCAAGGACGCGCCTAATGAGTGCGGCGGCTTCCTGCAGGTCTCCGGCGTGAAGTACACGGTCAACACCGCGATCCCCTCCACCGTCCAGAAGGACGAAAAGGGCGTCTGGACCGGCAGTCCGACCGGCGAGTACCGTGTGACCGACGTTCAGATCCTCAACAATGAGACCGGCGAATACGAGGCGCTCAAGCTCGACGCCAAGTACAACATGGCGGGCTACAACTACACCCTGCGCAACCTTGGCGATGGCTTCAATATGTTCGACGGCGCGGTCAACGTGCTCGACTATGTCTCCGAGGACTACATGGTTCTTGCCAGCTATATCAAGTCCTTCAAGGACGGTAAGGTCACCGGCTATGCCGAGCCGCAGGGCCGCATCCTGATGAACCCGTTTGCCGACGTTAAGACCTCCTCGTGGTACGGTGATTACGTCATTGACCTTTACAGCGACGGCATCATCTCCGGCACCTCCGCCACGACCTACGCACCCAACGACACCCTGACATGGGCTGCCGCGCTCAAGCTCCTGCTCGTCAGCAACGGCAACCTCAAGTCTGAGGACGCCACCGGCGCCGACTGGAGCAAGAACACCATCGCCAAGGCTGCCGAGCTGGGTCTCGTCGCCGCCGACCTCGATGGTACGAAGGCAATCTCCCGCCTCGAGTTCTGCCAGATCGCGGCGAAGCTCAACAAGCTCGCCGAGTCCAAGACCGAGAGCGTCTTCACCGACTGCAAGGACGCTTACGTCATGGCGCTCGTCGATGCGAAGGTCATCAACGGTATGACCGCGACCACCTTCGAGCCTGACGCGTCCCTGACCCGCGCGCAGATCGCCAAGATCATCTATCAGCTCAACCTGCTGTAAGAGCGCAGGGCAATAACGATCAAGACCACCCGGGAACCGGGTGGTCTTGATTTTTCCTGTATGAGCCGAAAGCGCCCCGCGTTGGCCGTGCAGACCCCGTCAAACCTGCACCTTTCTGGTGAGGTGGGTCGCCTCTGTCCGGTTTTACTGCTTCCAACGTCCGGCCGCAGAAAGCGGTCGGGAGGCCTGCAAACCACCGGAGCGTACCGGCGTCCCTTATGACGAAATGTGGGTTTTATAAGAGCCTGTCACGCACCACGCAGGGCGGCTTCAGTATACCGTGGGCGAAGCGAAAAAACTGTCGCAGCGGGGCGTTATTCCTCGTCCTCGAGCAGCTGTTCCATGAACTGCTCGTAGACCGCGTTCAGCTCGTCCTCATCGTCGATGGTGACAAGCAGCTCCTCGCCGTTCTCTGTCTGGCTCTTGAGGAGGATAAGCCCGTATTCCTCCTCGTCCTCGCTCTCCTCGCCGCCTTCCTCAAGCACGGGGAAGAACGCCATGTAGGTCGTTCCGTTGTATTCCAGCGCATCGACGTATTCAAGCTCTATGTCGTTGCCCTCGTCATCGGTCAGCGTGATGAAATTGGGACCGAGATCCTCGCTCATGGGGGACACCTCCTGTCAGTTTGTACGCCCATAGTATAGCGCAGTGCGGCGGAAAATGCAAGACAAGATACGCAGCTCTTGACAGATGTGCTATACTATATTCTGTGTTAGCATCGCCAGTTATGCGGCTTGCCGCATTGTTACGACCTCAGCAAAGGAGAAAGCGCATTATGGAAGAAAACCGTGCGAACAGCAGCCACCTGCCTGAAACGCAGCGCAAGCCCCGCGCAAAGAAGAAACAGAGCACGGCGAAGTTCGTCATCGTGACGCTGCTCGCCATCGCCCTGACGACCAGCCTGATGTTTTTCGGCATTTTTATGATCTATGTCCACACGACGCTTGAGCCGCTGCTGGATGTCGATATCTCCGCGTACACGCTCAAGCAGAGCTCAACGGTCTATTATCAGGACAAGAGCAGCGGCGAGTGGGTGGAGCTGACGAAGCTGCACGGCGCGGAAAACCGCACGCTCATCGACTATGAGGACCTGCCCGACTACGTCTGGCAGGCGCTGGTGTCGATCGAGGACGAGCGCTTTTTCGAGCATCACGGCGTGGACTGGAAGAGCACGGCGCGGGCGGTGTTCGACAAGGTGACCGGACGCTCGACGCGCGGCGGTTCGACCATCACGCAGCAGGTCATCAAGAACGTGACGGAGGACAAGGACGTCACGATCAAGCGCAAGGTGACGGAGATCTTCCGCGCGCTGCGCCTTGCGAAGAACTATTCCCGCGAGGAGATCCTTGAGACCTACTTGAACATCGTCTATTTCGGCGACGGCTGCTACGGCATCGAGGCGGCGGCGGAGACGTATTTCGGTAAGACCGTCAGCGAGCTGACGGTCGCTGAGGCGGCGGATATCGTCGGCATCACGCAGAACCCGTACAAGTACGATCCCTCGCGCAGCGACTGGTGCCGCGAGCAGAACAAGGAGCGTCAGCTTACCGTGCTCTATAAGATGAACGAGCTGGGCTATCTCAGCGATGAGGAATACGAGCAGGCGAAGGCGGAGCCGCTTGTCTACACATGGGACGAGGAATATACCGGCGGCTCCGGTACTGCCGAGAGCGCCGCGGAAACGGACTACGACTCCTACTTCGTCGAGCGGATGTTCAACGATATCGTCAGCGATCTGTGCGAGACCTACGGCTATGCCGAGAAGGTCGCCAAGGATATGCTCTACACCGGCGGCTATTCGATCTACTGCACGGTCGATCCCGAGATACAGGAGATCGTGGAGAGCGTCTATGCCGACCGCAATAACCTCAACTATACCTCCGCCAAGGGCGAGCAGCTCCAGTCCGGCGCGACCATCATTGACAACGCGACGGGCAACGTCGTGGCTGTCGCGGGGCGCGTGGGCGAGCGCGAGGGGCGCTTCCTGCTCGACTATTCCACCGTCGTGCGGCAGTGCGGCTCGGCGATCAAGCCGCTGAGCGTTTACGCGCCCGCGCTGGACGCCGGCGTCATCACGCCTGCGAGCGTGATCGACGATTATCCCGTGCAGCTGATGAGCGGGAGCGTCTGGCCGGTGAACGCCTACAAGGGCTACAAGGGCATCATCACGCTGCAGGACGCCGTCCGCAATTCCTCCAACCCCACGGCGGTGCGCGTCATTCAGCAGCTCACGCTCACCGCGTCCTACACCTTTATGACGGAGAATCTGGGCTTTACCACACTGGAGAACGACGATCTGACGGCGGCGGGCGCGCTGGCGCTGGGCGGCCTTACCAAGGGCGTGACGACGCGCGAGATGGCGGCTGCCTACGCTTCGTTCGCCAACAACGGGATCTATACCGTGCCGCGCACCTACGTCGAGGTGAAGGACAGCAACGGCAGCACGGTCCTCGAAAACAAGAGCGAGTCGCACGTTGCGATGAAGGAGAGCACGGCGGAGTCGATCCTCGCCCTGCTCAAGGAGGTCGTCAGCAGCGGCACGGGTACGGGCGCGAGGTTCTCCGGCATGACCATCGCCGGCAAGACCGGCTCGACCAACAGCAACAACGACCGCTATTTCGTTGGTCTTACGCCGTACTACACGGCGGCGGTCTGGGTGGGTTACAATACGCCCACGCGCATCGTGGCGAGCGGGAACCCCGCCGCGACGCTGTGGAAGACCTTCATGAGCAAGATCCACGAGGATCTGCCGAACAAGGACTTTTCGACCGGCAGCGCGGATATGGAGAGCGTCACCGTCTGCACGCAGACGGGGCTGCTGGCGTCTGCGTCGTGCCCGTCGCACACGGTCAAGGTCGCCAAGGGCAGCGCGCCCACTCTGACCTGCGACGCGCACATCACCGTCACCCTCTGCGGCGAGACGGGGCTGCTCGCGGGCGACTACTGCCCGACCGTTACGACCACGGCGGTGCTCGACCTGAGCCAGCCGAACGTCAGCGAGGGCTGGGGCTATACGCGTGAGCTCATCAGCACGCCGCTGAGCGCGTCGGAGCAGGCGACCTATGCCGCGCAGCTCGAGGAGGGGCTGATCTCCGAGATGCCGGCGGGCGCGGCGGTGCAGACGAACGAGGGCAGCGTACGGCTTTACAGCGACGTGCTGCACGCGGGCGCGTGTACCATGCACACCGCGCCGAGCTATGATCCCGTCGCGCCGGACGATGACGACGAGCCGTCGGACAGCGACGACACCGGCGATGACACGGACGGCGGGAACGGGAACTTCCTCGACTGGCTGCTGAACAACGGCGGCACGCCCACGCCGTGAGAGGAGAACAGAAATAAAGGCGGGAGCATCTTAACCGATGCCCCCGCC
>CAVDWO010000022.1:0-21291 GCA_963612845.1 Alistipes onderdonkii | reverse complement strand
AAGCCGGAGGTCATGAGCAGCTGCTTGAACTGCTGCGGCGCCTGCGGCAGGGCATAGAACTTGCCGGGGTGCTTGCGGGCGGGAACGAGATAGTCGCGCGCGCCCTCGGGGGAGGAGGCGGTCAGGATTGGGGTGGTGATCTCAAGGAAATCATGCTCCATCATGGCCTTGCGCAGCGCGGCGATGACGTTGCAGCGCAGGATGATGTTCTTCTTGACGGCGGGGTTGCGCAGGTCGAGATAGCGGTACTTGAGGCGCTGGGTCTCGTCGGCCTCGCGGCTGCGGTTGATCTCAAACGGCAGGGAGTTGTAACGGCAGCGACCGAGCAGCTCGATCTTTTCGGGAACGACCTCGATCTCGCCAGTGGGCTGGTTGGGGTTCTTGCTCGCGCGCTCGCGCACGGTGCCCTCGACGGAGATGGTGCTCTCCTTGTTGTAGCTCTTGATCTGAGCGAGCAGCTCGCTCGTCTCCACGACGATCTGCGTCGTGCCGTAGAAGTCGCGCAGGACGACGAAGGCAAGATTGCCGCCGACCTCGCGGACGTTCTCCATCCAGCCGACGAGCGTGACGTGCTCACCGACATTCTGCGCGCGCAGAGCGCCGCAGTTGTGTGTGCGGGATTGCATCATGGTAAAATTCACTCCTGTTTGTATATTATAAATTGAAAAATACTAAACGTATTCAGAAAGGATTCGCTTTTTATCAGGTGGTGAAAGGCTTGATCTTGGGGTTGACGATATCGCGCCAGTCGAGGTCGCCGCGAGCAAGCCCCATGATGAGCATTTCGGCGGTGGCGAGATTGGTCGCAAAGGGAATGTTGTTCTGGTCGCAGAGCTTGGTGATGTAGGTCAGGCTTTCGTTATACTGCGGGTTGGCGGGGTCGCAGAAGAAGAGCACCATGTCGATCTCATTGTAGGAGATGCGCGCGCCGATCTGCTCGGCGCCGCCGTGAATACGCGCCATGAAGAGATGGATCGGCAGTCCGCTCGCCTCGCTGACCAGCTTGCCGGTGACGGCGGTGGCGCAGAGCGTGTGATGGGAGAGAATGCCTGCGTAGGCAGTGCAGAACTGCACCATCAGTTCCTTTTTGTTGTCGTGTGCCATGAGAGCGATGTTCATATTTTGTCACAGTCCTTTCTGGTGTGAATTTTACTTCCATAGGCGGCGTTACAGCCGCATCAGACGCACACGCTCGCCGCAGAGCCGGCGCGCGATGTTCTCGCAGGCGCAGATGGCGCCGGAGCGGTATTTGAGCGGATGGTCCAGTCCGCGTCCCAGCAGTGCCGGGAGAGTCTCGTCGTCGGGAATGACGCCGAGCAGGGGAAGCCCCGCTGCGTCGATGGCGTCGTCGATGGTAGAGTGCAGGGAGTGCAGGAGCCGCTTCTGGGTGCGGTTGACAACCAGATGCAGCTTGCCGTTCGGAAAGGTGTGCAGCTCCATGACCGTGCGCTGCGCGTCGCGCAGGCTGGAGGGATCGCTCGTGGTCACGACCACGGCGCGATCTGCGCCGCAGGTGGCGAGCACGAACGTATCGCCGATGCCGGCGGCGGCGTCAATCAGGCAGAAGTCGAACTGTCCGCGTACCTCGTTCAGCAACTCCTTCATCTGTGCGGGGGACGGCAGCGCGGAGGAGCCGACGGGAGCGGTGAGCAGATAAAGGTCGGGGTAGAGCGGGTGGCGGACGACCGCCTGCGCGAGCGTGCTGCGGAGGGAGATCACGTCGGTAAAGTCCATCAGCGCGCAGTCGGACATTCCGAGATAGAGGTCGAGATTGCGCAGCCCGACGTCGCAGTCGAGCAGCAGCGTCTTTTTCCCGAGCCGCGAGAGCGCCATGCCGGTGAGCGCGGTGAATGAAGTTTTTCCGGTGCCGCCCTTACCGGACACCACGGCGATGACCTGAGACAAGCGGTGCGCTCCTTTCCCGCGTTAAAGCGGTGCTTTTTTGATCCGCGCGAAGGCGCGGGGATAGGGCTTCGGGGTAGGGGAGATTTTCTCGATAATGACGGCGCGGTGCGTCACGCCGCTCGTGGGGATCCGGTAGTCCTCCACACGGACGATGCGACCGCCGAGCGTCCCAATGGCGCTTTTCGCCGCGGTGATCTCAACATCGGAATCCACGCTTTTCATGGCGGCGAATTGCCCGCCGACTTTTACGAGCGGCAGACACAGCTCGGCGAGAATATTCAGCTGCGCGACGGCGCGCGAGACCGCGAGATCGTATTCTTCGCGGTGCTGCGCGGCAAATTCCTCCGCCCGCGCGTGGACACAGGCGACACGTTTTACTTGCAGCTCATTGCAGACCTCCTGCAGCCAGTTCACGCGTTTGCCGAGACTGTCGAGCAGGGTGAGGTCGAAATCGTTCTTCAGGATACGCAGCGGCATACCGGGAAAGCCTGCGCCGGTGCCGACGTCGATGACCTTTTTACCCGTCGGGTCGATGAATCGCAGCAGTGCGGCGCTGTCGAGCAGATGAAGCTGCGCGACGGCATCGGGTTCGGTGATGGCGGTCAGGTTCATCACCTGATTCTTTTCGAGCATCAGCGCGGAGAAACGCTCAAGCGTAGGGATTTGACCCGTATCGAGCCCCAGCTCGGCAAGCCCCCGAGAGAGCAGCTCTCTCATTTGCTCTGCTCCTTCAAAAGATCGCGGATCTCCGTGAGCAGCAGTTCCTCCTTCGTCGGCTCGGGAGCCTTTGCCGGCTCAGGCTTGGCGGGCTTGGAGAGCCTGCTGTGCATCTTGTTGATCGCTTTGACGATGCAGAACACCACGAACGCCATGATGATGAAGTTCAAAACGGCGTTGATGAAGTTGCCGAGCATCAGCTCGCCGCCGCCCGGCAGGGAAAACGCCAAGGCGGAAAGGTCGCTGTTTTCTCCGGCGAAGATGCCGAGAATGGGATTGATGATGTCGCTCACCAGCGAGTCTGCAATGGCTTTGAACGCGCCGCCGATAATGACACCGACCGCCATGTCGAGCACGTTGCCGCGCATGGCAAAGGTTTTGAATTCTTCCAGAAATTTCTTCATAACGCGCTTTCCTCGTCAACAATTGAAAACAAATGGTAATATTGGCAGAAGGTATTACGAACAGGATTCGCTTTTGGGCATCAGTACTGTCTTGCCGCCCATGTAGGGCTGGAGCACCTTCGGGATCAGCACGCTGCCGTCGGCTTGCAGATTGTTCTCAAGGAACGCGATCAGCATACGCGGCGGCGCAACGACGGTGTTGTTGAGCGTGTGCGGCAGGTACATCTTGCCATCCTCGCCCTTGACGCGGATCTTCAGGCGGCGTGCCTGCGCATCGCCGAGATTGGAGCAGGAGCAGACCTCGAAGTACTTCTTCTGCCGCGGAGACCACGCCTCAATGTCGCAGCTCTTGACCTTGAGGTCGGCGAGGTCGCCGGAGCAGCACTCAAGCTGGCGGACGGGAATGTCCATCGAGCGGAACAGTTCGACGCTCCACTTCCACATCTGTTCGTACCACGCCATGCTGTCCTCCGGCTTGCAGACGACGATCATCTCTTGCTTTTCAAACTGGTGGATGCGGTAAACGCCGCGCTCTTCGATACCGTGGGAGCCCTTCTCCTTGCGGAAGCAGGGGGAGTAGGACGTGAGCGTCTGCGGCAGACTGCTTTCGGGAAGAATTTCGCCGATGAAGCGTCCGACCATCGAATGTTCGCTCGTGCCGATAAGGTAGAGATCCTCGCCTTCGATCTTGTACATCATGGCGTCCATGTCGTTCTGGCTCATGACGCCCTCGACCACGTTGCCGTGGATCATGAACGGCGGAATGCAGAACGTGAAGCCTTTGTCGATCATAAAATCGCGCGCGTAGGCGAGCACGCCCTCGTGCAGACGTGCGATGTCGCCGAGCAGATAGTAGAAGCCCGCGCCGGAGACGCGACCTGCGGCGTCCATATCGACGCCGTCAAAGTTCTCCATGATCTGCGTGTGGTAGGGGATCTCAAAATCGGGAACCCTCGGCTCGCCAAAGCGCTCGACCTCGACATTGCAGCTGTCGTCCAGACCGATGGGTACGCTGGGGTCGATGATGTTCGGGATCAGCAGCATGATCTTATGGATCTTCTGCTCATACTCCTCCTCAAGCCTTTCCAGCTCGGCGAGACGGTCGGCGTTCGATCTGACGGTCGCCTTGATCTTTTCGGCTTCTTCGAGCTTGCTCGGGTCCTTCTTTGACTGCCCCATCAGCATACCGATCTGCTTGCTCAGGGCGTTGCGGCTGGCGCGCAGTTCGTTCGCCTCGGTGATGGCGGCGCGGTTGGCAGCGTCAAGCGCGATGACCTCATCGACGAACGGCAGCTTTTCATCTTGGAACTTCTTTTTGATGTTTTCCTTGACCAGATCAGGATTCTCCCGCAGGAATTTCATATCAAGCATATTGATTTACCTCGTTATCATTCTAAAGTGACCGATGTCCGGCGCTTCACGCCATGCCGTTCGGGAACAGCTTATCCACGATGGTCTGATACCGCACGGCGGGCGCTTCATAATCGTCGCCCGTGGCGGAGGTGTGCAGCGGATAGGCGGGGAGCAGCGGGACGAGCCCGTTATCTCGGATAGCCTGCGCGGTCTCTCTTGCGTCGTTCAGCTTACCGGCATTGTAGTAGCGTTCCAGCTCGCCGAGCCAGTCGAGCGCGGTGATGACGCTCGACTGCCTGTCTCCGGACTCGCGCAGTACGTCGCAGTCGGTCTCTGCTGCGGTCAGGGCGTTTTCCAGCTCCGCGATCCGCGCCTCCAGCGCCTCGTTTTCTTCGAGCGTGCTTTGCAGGGCGTTGTTGCCGCTTTTGATCTCGTCGCGGATCTCACGGCTGCTGCGCTGATTCATCAAAAACGTCCACAGGATCAGAAGGAACGCCACGGTAAAGAGCACCGCCACGTAGGTATAGACCTTTTTCATGCGCTCGCGCTCGGTGGAGGGCTTCTCCTCGCCGGGCACGGGGGGCGCGTTCGGATCCTTGGGCGGCTCATGGACAAAATCGGTCATGCCTGCTCGCCCCCGATCCTGCGCTTTTTAATGGCGGCGAGCGCCTCCAGCAGATCGTTCAGATCGTCCAGCCCATAGTAATCCAGTTCAATGCGCCCCTTCTTGCGTCCCGAGACGATGCGGCAGGTGCGCCCGATCTTGTCGCTGAGCTCCTGCGCGGCAAGGCGGCTGTAGCTCTCGTTCATGCGCTGCTCGTCCGTGAGGGGGGGGACCTCCTTTTTGGCAGTCAGGCGCTTGACGAGCGCTTCGGTCTGCCGGACGCTCAAGCCCTGTGCGGCAACGGCTTTCGCTGCCTGAAGCTGCATTTCACCCTTGAGCGGCAGCAGTGTGCGGGCGTGCCCGCCGGAGAGCTTCCCGCTTTGCAGCATGGCGCGCACCTCGGGACAGAGTCCGAGCAGCCGCAGACTATTCGCCACAGCGGAGCGGGACTTACCCACGCGCTCGGCGGCTTCCTCCTGTGTGAGCTGGTAGCTGTCCATCAGCGTTTTGTAGCCCTCGGCCTCCTCGATGGGGTCAAGGTCCTCGCGCTGGAGATTTTCAATGAGCGAAAGCTCGGTCGTCTTTCGGTCGTCTGCTTCGATAACGATGGCGGGAACCTCGGAAAGCCCTGCAAGGCGCGCGGCGCGCCAGCGGCGCTCGCCCGCAATGATCTGATAATAGCCCGAACTCAGGCGGCGGACCGTCAGCGGCTGGATAATGCCGTGCTCACGAATGGAGTCGGCGAGGTCTTGCAATGCCGCCTCGTCAAAGTGGCGGCGGGGCTGGTTGGCGCAGGGCTCGATCTGCGAAACGGGGAGGGAGAGGCTGCCGACGCTGTCGTTTCGCAGTGCGGCATCGCCCAGCAGCGCGCCGAGCCCTTTGCCGAGTCCGCGGTTTGCGGTTGCCATGAAAAAGTCTCCTTTCTGCGGCGCTCAGCCGTTCGTTTTGAGAAACTCGGCGGCAAGGCTGCTGTAAGCCTCTGCACCGCGTGAGGTGCGGTCGTAGTGATTGATGGGTTTACCGTGGCTCGGCGCCTCGGAAAGGCGCACGTTGCGGGGAATAACGGTGGCATATACCTTGCCGGGGAAGTAGCGCTTGACCTCTTCGGCAACCTGAAGCGCAAGATTCGTGCGCCCGTCGAACATCGTCAGCAGAACGCCCTCAAGCGCAAGATTTGGATTCAGGCTGCGGCGCACCATGCGCACCGTGTGCATCAGGTCGGACAACCCCTCAAGGGCAAAGTATTCGCCCTGCACCGGTACGATGAGAGAGTTGGCGGCGCACAGCGCGTTGACCGTGAGCAGCTCGAGCGAGGGCGGGCAGTCGATGAGGATATAATCGTAATCGGGGGAGAGGGTGTCCAGCGCCTGCTTGAGCAGAAATTCGCGCTTCTCCCGGTCGATCATTTCAATGCCCGCTCCCGCCAGCGCCTTGGAGGACGGCAGCACGTCGCCGTAGCGCGTGCGCACCACGTTCGCGCGCGGATCAGCGCCATTGATGAGAACGTCGTACACTCCCTGCGACAAGCCCTTGTCCACGCCCATGCCGGAGGTGGAGTTGGCTTGGGGGTCGAAATCGCACAGCAGCACGCGCTTGCCCTTCTCCTTCAGGGCGGAGGTCAGGTTCACGCAGGTCGTCGTTTTGCCGACTCCGCCCTTTTGATTGACGATTGCAACGATCTTAGCCAAGAAAACACCCACCCTTATGCCGAAAATGACAATGCTCAGTATCGTACTCAGTATAACACAAAACCGGCTGATTTCAACAGGAAAGCAAAATTTTTGCAAAAAAACTGTTTCACGTGAAACAAAAAAGCGGAGCGGCGATCCGCTCCGCAATTTTTGCCGATGGCGTTTCACGTGAAACATCACTTTCGCTGATATCGTGGTTTCTTGTTTCAGAAGACCGGTGCAGAGGGGGCGCTTCTGATTCAGTGCAGCAGCGCGTTTTCCCCAGTCACATCAGAGGGGGCGGTGTCGCCCGAGAAGTAGGAGTTGAGGATCTGCACGGCGGTTGATGCCAAAGCGGCGCCTGTGCCGCCCTTTTCGATCACGATGGCGACGGCAATCTGCGGATCGTCATAGGGGGCAAAGCAGACGAACGTGCCGTTATTGTTCTTCTCATCGCCGGTCTGCACGGTACCGGTCTTGGCGGCGGCGTCGACGATGCAGTCTTTGAAGTAGGAAGAGACTGCGCCGGACGTGGCAAGGTCATGCATACCGCCGAGCACGGCGGCAAGATTTTTCTCACTGAGCGCAATAGTCTCCACACACGGCTCGTCGTAAACGTACTCGAGCGCGCCGGTGGCGCTGTCGCGCACGTTTTTGAGCAGATGCGTCGCATAGCGCTCGCCGCCTCCGCAAAGCGTGGCGATGTAGTTGGCGAGCTGGAGCGGGGAGTATTCCTGGTTCGCTTGACCGAAAGCTGCCCACGGCGCAAGGTTTTCTCCCTCGTTTTGAGAGGGAAGACGTCCCGCGGTGTCGCCAGTCTCGATGCCCGTCGGCGAGCCGAGACCAAAAGCGGAGAAGTATTCGTTGAGCTTGTCCATGCCCATGCGGTAGCCCATCTCGGCAAAAAAGTAGTTGCACGAGTTGGTCACAGCCCCGCGCACATTCAGCGCGCCGTGACCGCTGCGCTTCCAGCAGTAGGTGTAACTTGCGGAATAGCCGGGATAGACCCACAGTCCCGTGTCGTAGACCGTCTCATAAAGCGTGGTCGCGCCGGATTCGAGTGCGGCGATGGCGGTCAGCGGCTTGATGGTCGAGCCGGGGGCATAGTGCCCGAAAGTTGCGCGGTTCCACATCGGGCGCATCGAGTCATTGGAAAGCTCGGTGATATTTTCACGGAACGTCGAAAGGGAATAGGTGGGGTAGGACGCGAGCGCCAGCACGTCACCCGTGCCGACCTGCACCACGGCAACGGCAGCGCCGCGCTCGATGCCGTCCGTCTTCGTCATGGCAGAGACGGTATCGGCAAGCGCACGCTCCACGTCTTCCTGAAAGTCGATATCGATCGTCAACGCCACGGTGGAGCCGGGCTGCGGCTCCACGGAATACAGCTCGTCGATCACCTTGCCGGAATCGTTCATCGTGACGAGCCGCTTGCCGTCGCTGCCGTGGAGATATTCCTCAAAGGCTGCCTCCGCGCCGCTGATCCCGACGACTGTGGCGAGAGTGTAGCCCTCGCGGTCCTTGTAGGCGTCCCAGTCCTGAATACTGCCGGTGTAGCCGAGCACGTGGGCGGCGTAATCGGTCTCGTAGACGCGCACGGAGGAGGTGCCGACCTGCACGCCGGCGTATTTGCCGTCCTTAATGCGGGAGATGAGCGACACGTCCACGTCGCTGGCGAACTCATAGCTGCTTTCGCCGTTCAGCTTGGCGACGGCAAGCGAATAGCGCAGCCCCACCAGCTTGCGCGCCATATCGTCGGAACGCTCGCTGTCGATCCCGTATTCCTTGCACAGACGCCGGAAAAGGACGGGACCGGTGATCGAGGAGGGATAGCCGTCTTCCGCAACGTCGTCCTCGGAGATCCACTTGAGGTTAACGAGGTATTTCACAAGAGCCTTCGCGCTGCCGCCGGAGATATAGGTAAAGGGACTGCTTTGCTCAAGGGGCAGCATATCCTGCAGCTCGACGTTCTGCTCGTCCAGCAGTAGAATCAGACGCTCCAGCGCGTCGTTGAGCTCATCGGACTTGACGAGCGAGGTGTCGAATTTCAGCGTATAGACGGCGCGGTTTGAAACCAGCACCTTGCCGTTCCGGTCGGTGATGACGCCGCGCGAGCCTTTGACCGACTCGACCGTGGTGTTCGTGCGGATGGAGCGGGCAAGATAGTCGTCGCCGTTGACGATCTGTGCGTCGAACATCGTGAGCACGAAGACGAGCGCGCAGAGGAACATTACGCCGCCAAGGACGGCAAGGCGCGTATTGAATCGTTTGGCGTCCATGACGGCGCTCCTTTCTGTTTGGGGGTTGGGGTGGAAAAGCGAAGGTCACTCGGGAAACAGGCGGTGAATGGCGCGCAGCAGCGGATAGACGGGCAGGAGCAGCGGGCAGGAGACCAGCGTTTCCCGAAGGCAGAGCGAGAGCATCGCGGCGGATGCGTCGCCGCGCACGGCGAGCGCGCCCATGTTGAAGCAATCGACAACAAGGATCGTCAGCACCGTGACCATCAGCGCGCGGGGGAAGCCGGGCTGCAGCAGGCTGCGCGCGAGCGCGGAGACAAACAGTGCCGAAAGCGTGAACGCAAGCGTGTAAAGGCAGGGAAAGGGCGCGGGCAGCGACAGATCGCACGCCGCGCCGAAGACGATGCCGAACAGCACCGCCGGCCGCATTTCCTCAAGCGAGGCGACGACCGCCAAAAGCACCGGCGGGAGAAAGGGGATCGCACCCCAGAAGGTAATCGAACCGAGCAGTAGCCGCTTGAGAAAGACGAGCAGCAGACAGGCGAGCGCGTAAAAGCTCCACTTGAGGGCGTTGGTTTGCGCAGGACTCAAAGCGTTCCCCTCCTCTCAGTCCACGATATCGTAGTCCACGATGACGAAGACCTCTGTCAGCTCGTTCAGCGTGATCATGGGGGTGAGTACCGCATAGCGGGCAAGACCGTCGTCGTCCGTCTGTACGGATTCGACCGCGCCGATCACAAGCCCGCTGGGGTAATATCCGCCGAGTCCCGAGGTAACGATGCTGTCGCCGATCAGGACGGTGCCAGTCTCGGAAAGATAGGAGAGCTTGAGCTTTCCCTCACCCATCAGGGCGAAGTCACCCTCTGCCACGGCGACCTCGCCGGTGCGGAAGATGCGCGCGCCCAGCTCGGTATCTGTGTCGACCACTGTCAGAACAGTAGCCCAGGTGTGCCCGACCGCGGAGACCACGCCGACGAGATAGCCCTCGGCGCTCACCACGCAGTCGCCCACAGCAACGTCGGAATCCGTGCCGCAGCCCAGCGTCAGCGACGAGGTCCAGCTATGCTCGCTGTGGGCAAGCACCTTGGCGGAAACAAAGGTAAAATCACGCCGCTTTTCCTGCAATTTCAGCAGCTTGCGGAATAGAGCATTTTCATCGTTGGCAGCCTGCGCCTCGCGCTGTTCGGCGCGCAGCTCGGCATTTTCCTTCTTCAGAGCCGCGTTTTCCTCCTTCAGCGCTGTGATGTCCTCATAATACTGCCGCTTATCCGCGACCCAGTCGCTCACAGCGGTGGCGGCGGCGCGGAACGGCGAGGTCACCACGCCCGCGATGTTTTCCAGCACCGACGAGGTGGAGGAAAAGTAGGTGAGCAGACTCAGCGCAACGGCAACGGCGGTGGCGACGGCTAAAATGCGCAGCCCGTGCTGGCGGAAAAATTCTTTCAAGGCGGTCCCTCCTTTCAGGCAGAGCCGTAAGGATCAGAAGAGTTTGACGCCAAAGCGCGTCAGCGTTTGTCCCAGCCGTTCGACCGGCAGACCCATGACGTTGTAAAAATCGCCGTCGATGCGCTCGACGAACAGTGCGCCGCGGCTTTGCACGCCATAGGCGCCGGCTTTGTCCATCGGCTCGCCGGTTTGAATATAGGCGTGCAGCTCATCGTCGGAGCAGGGGCGGAAGTATACGTCCGTCGAGACGGCGAACAGCTCGTGCTGCTCGCCGCGCCGCACGCTCACGCCGGTGCAGACCGTGTGGCGGTTTCCCGCAAGCTCGCGTAGCATACGGAGTGCGTCGGTCTCGTCGCGCGGTTTGCCGAGCCGGTCGTTTTCGAGAAAAACCATCGTGTCCGCCGTGATGATGAGATCGTCGGGCGCACAGAGCGCGGCGGCAGCGCTGCTTTTTTTCTCCGCGATGTAGCGCACGGTGTCCTCCGGAGAAAGACCCGCGGGATAGCTCTCGTCAATGTCGAGCGAGAGGATCTGAAAGTTTTCAATCCCGATGCGCCGCAGCAGCTCCTGCCGACGGGGGGACTGAGAAGCCAGAATGATTGCCATAATTGCCCCACTATTGATAAATAATTGTATTATAAAACAAAAATATTACAAATCGTAGTCATTCTACTCCGCGGTAGAACAGACCACGGGTGATATTTTCGGGGGGCGATGCCGCTTCACCGCGATAGGCGCGCAGCACGCGCACGCATTCCTGTGCGGATTCTGTCGTAAAGCGGAGCTGTGCGTAGCGCAGCCCAAGCGACTGCCAATCACCCGCCTTGTCCGCGAGGTAGAGAATTTTCCCATTTTCGATCTCGCTGCGGCAGCCCCATGCGCGCAGCACGGGGAAATGTTCGCCGCGCCGGTCGGTGAGCTCGAGCGCACCCGCGCACGCACCGTCGCAGGGTGTGGATACGGGGCGTTCATTAAAGTATCGGCAGCCGGACTTGTTCGCGTTCAGGCAGTTCTCCGTGAGCATCAGAGGGAGCCTGCCGTAGACAACAGCTTCGCAGGGGATACATTTTTGCAGGTCGCGGAGCTGTGCGTCACGCAGCTCGAACGAGACGCACGCGCTTGCAAGCCCTTCCTTTTTCCAGAAGGCGAGCGCGAAGGAATTGTAAATGTTGAGCGACCAGCAGCCATGCAGCGCAAGACCGAGCCCCCGCGCAAGCGGAAGGTGTCCGAGATTGCAGAGCACCGCGCCCGTGACACCCTTTTTCACCACGTCTTCGAGCAGTGCGCGCAGCACGGGTTCGTCCTGTGTGCGGTAAATGCGCGGCAGCACCGCGAAAAACTCGACCTTTCCGAGATAGGGCGCAAGCTCAAGCTGCGGCAGCAGCTCGACGGGGACGTACACGCGCGCGGGGGAGAGGGAGACGAGTCCTTCGCTCAACTGTTCCGCCTTGTGAATAGAGACGGTCAGCAGCGGCTTGCCCGCGCAGTTTTTGACCGCTGTTGGTGGGATAAGGTCAAATGCACGTCGCGCGGGGACTGCCGTGCGCTGTACTTCCATCTGCGCCAGCGCCTCGCGCCGCAGCGCGTTGAGCGCGCCTGCGCTCACGGCAAGACCGTCGTCCAGCTCGACAGCGCAGCTGCTGACGGTGAACGCCGTGCCCCCCGTCTTACGAAGCCGCATTTCGACCTCGTCCGCACGGAGCGCGCGATCGCGCGCCGTTTCCGGTACGCCGCCGGTGACGGTGACGGTATGACCGTTGCCGTCCCGCGCCGTCAGTCGTATCGGCTGTTCCGCGCGGATCGCGCATTCGAACGAAAGCGGCACGAGCCGCTGATCCTCTTTTTCGTAGCGTGTGCGCAGTTCACGGAACCAGTCCTCCGGCCATTTGGCGTTTTCTGGTCGTATGCCGAACATCTCGCGCCCGCGCGTACCGCGATAGTACCCGTCGGTAAAGCCGTCGCGCGAGAAAGCGCGGGCGAGCGCCTTCTGCTCGTCCGCCGTCGGACCGCGATGCTCGCGGAGAAGCTGCGCATAAATGCCCGTCACGGCGGCGACGTACTCCGGGCGCTTCATGCGCCCTTCGATCTTGAGGCACGCAACGCCCGTATCCATCATTTCCGGCACAAAGGGCGCAAGGTTCATGTCTTTCAGGCTCAGCGGATAGCCGCTCGCCTTGCCGTCGAAGCCGTAGGGCAGACGGCAGGGCTGGGCACATGTGCCGCGGTTGCCGCTGCGCCGCCCGATGACGGCGGACATCTCACACTGACCGCTGTAGCACATACAAAGCGCCCCGTGAACAAACGTTTCGATCTCAATGGGACTTTTTTCGCAGAGCGCGGCGATCTCACCGCGCGAAAGCTCGCGCGCGAGCACCGCGCGCGTCATGCCGAGGCGTGCCGCCTCAGCAACGCCAGAGAGCGTGTGCAGGCTCATCTGCGTCGAGGCGTGCAGCGGCACGTCGGGAATGATCTTTCTAAGGACGTCCAGCACACCCCAGTCCTGCACCAGAATCGCGTCTACGCCGTATCCGCTTGCCGTGCGCGCTGTTCCGGCAAGCGCGGGGAGTTCACGGTCCGTGACGAGCGTGTTGAGCGTCAGATAGACCTTTACGCCGCGAAGATGGCAATAAGAAACAGCTGCGCGGAACTCCTCGTCGGAGAAGTTCCTCGCGTTTCTGCGCGCGTTGAACGTGCCGAAGCCCATATAGACGGCGTCCGCGCCGCTCTGCACGGCGGCGGTGAGCGCCTCCCGCCCTCCAGCGGGCGCTAAAAGTTCAGTGCTCAAATTTTGCGATTCTGGAGCTTGAATATCTCGCGCTTGAGCTCGCTGACCTCGGTCTTTGCCCTGTTCGCTTCGTCAAGATACTGCTTGAGCTGGCGGCGCAGCGCGTCGCCTGCCTCGCGCTCCTTGAAAAGCTCGTCGGCAATGTTGGCGGCGGTCAGCACGGCGGCGTCGCTGCGACCGACCTTCGCGGATTCGAGCAACTCAGTCATCTTCTCGTTGACATAAGAGCCGACTTTCTGCATATAGGAGGGCGCTTCCTCGGCGACAAAGGTGTAATCCTCGCCGCAGATGGTGACGGTGATGCGGTTTTCCATGATCCTGTGCGCTCCTTTCAGTTCAGGCGGTACGCATAATAGGCAAACTCCACCTCTTTATCTTTGATAGTATAGCACGTCGAAGGGGCGGTGAAAAGAGGAAAGCAAAAAATTCATATTTACGAAACGGAAAAATTCATGTAGAATAGGGGGGAAAACGGCGAAGGGAGGCGGAGAATATGGCGGGCTATGTGCTGCACCTGAAAGAGGAGAAGAGCGTTACCCTGTCGGCGGGCGTGCTGCGCCGGTTGATCGACGGCGGGAACGGCGACGCGGCGCTGCTGTATCTTGCCATCGTGCGCGCGCAGGGCGCAGCGCTGCCGGAACGGCTTGCCGCCGAGCTCCGCTGGGACGATGCACGCCTCCGCGCGGCGGAGCGTGCGCTCTGCGCGATGGGGCTTGTCGGTGCGCCGGAGGGAAAGCCAGAGGAAGCGAAATCCCCTCCCCCGCAGACGCGGGAACCGTCCGACTACAGCAGGGAGGATATCGCCCGCAAGCTGGAGGGGGACGAGCGCTTTGCGGGGCTGCTGCGCGAGGTCGAGCGCAGGCTCGGTCCGCTGTCGATCCCGTCGGTAAAGAAGCTGTTGGGACTGTATGAGGAGCTGGGCTTGCCGGCAGATGTGATCTATACGCTCGTGAGCTACTGCATCGCAAGGAAGGAGCAGCAGTTCGGCACGGGTCGTCTGCCGACGATGCGCGAGATTGAAAAAGAGGGCTATGCGTGGGCGCGGCGGGAGCTGTTCTCCGTCGAAAAAGCGGGGGAGTACCTCAAAAGCGAGCAGGAGCGGCGCGGGACTTTTCCGGACTATATGGCGGCGCTGCGGATGTCCGGCAGGGCGAGCGCGCCGAGCGAGGAAAAGTATCTTTCCGCGTGGGCGGAGATGGGCTTTCCGGCGGAAACGGTCGCCGAGGCGTATGATCGGACGGTGCTGCACTGCCACGAGTTCCGCTGGCCGTACTGCAACGGGATCCTGAAGCGCTGGCACGAGAAGGGGCTGCACACGCCGGAGGAGGTCAACGCCGAGAACGCGAAGGAAAAGCCTCGCGTCCCCGCCGCGGGGGGCGGCAAGGCGTGGATGAAGGAATATCTGAAGCGATGAGCGAAAGCGAGGGAAAAGACGATGGCTTACGACGGACGGTTGATGCGTCTGGCGATGGCGCGCTTTGACGAGGATAAGCAGCGGCGTGCGGAGAATTTCCGCGCCCGGCAACGCGCGGTCTACGCCCGCTGCCCGCGCGTCGAGGAGATCGAGCGCGAGCTGTCGCATACGATGGCGAAGATCATCGCCTCGGGGCTGCGGCGCGGCAGCGACCCGCGTCCGGCGATCGCGGCACTTCAGGAGGAGAATCTGCGGCTCCAGAGCGAGCGGGCGCAGCTTTTGACGCAGATGGGCTATCCCGCGGATTATCTGGTGGAAAAGCCCAACTGCCCGCACTGCGGCGACTCGGGTTTTGCCGGCGGCGAGGTCTGCGTTTGTCTGCGGGATTATTACGCCCGCGAGCAGAACCGCGAGCTTTCGGAAATGCTCGACCTCGGCACGCAGAGCTTTGAGACCTTTGATTTTGACTGCTACTCCGCCGTGCCGGACGGGGAGCTGGGCATCTCGCCGCGTGAGAATATGGAGCGGGTGTACGATGCCTGTCAGGACTATGCGCATGAGTTTTCTTCCAAGAGCGGGAATCTTCTGCTCTCCGGTGGGACAGGGCTCGGCAAAACTTTCCTTTCCGCGTCGATCGCGCGCGTCGTCAGCGGCGGCGGGTACAGCGTGGTCTACGATACGGCGGGGCATATCTTCTCCCGCTTTGAAGCGCAGAAGTTCGGGCGCGAGGACGGGGAGGACGCAGAGAACGACGTCGCCCGCGCGCTGCGCTGCGACCTTCTGATTCTCGATGATCTCGGCACGGAGCTGACGACGAGCTTCGTCCAGAGTGCGGTCTACCAGATCGTCAATACCCGCCTTATCACGGGGAAGAAGACGGTCATCTCCACCAACCTTAGTCCCGATGAGCTGGAGCGGCGCTACGGTGCGAGCGTGCGCTCGCGCTTGCAGGGAGAGTATCAGCTGCTGCTTTTTTTCGGCGAGGATATCCGGCGGCGGAAGCGAAATTGAACGGCAAGACCCCGCGGCGCGCTCCGCGGGGCTTTTTGCTGGGAAAAATTCCATGCTCGACGGTTTTCGCCGATTTTTTCTTCTCTTTCGTCTTAAAATGACGGAAAAAAGAGAGGAGCGTTATAGAAATGACAGCAGGAAATCCGATCGTATCGCACCGCGTGTTCTATCTGCCCGCGGACAGCATCCGCCCCAATCCGGGTCAGCCCCGCCGCTATTTTGAGGAAGCGCCGCTGCGCGAGCTGAGCGAGAGCATCAGGCGGTACGGCATTTTGCAGCCGCTGACCGTCCGGCGCGGTGTGAGCGGCTACGAGCTGGTCGCCGGCGAGAGGAGGCTGCGCGCGGCGAAGCTCGCGGGGCTCCGCGAGGTGCCGTGCCTGCTTGCGCGTTCGAGCGAGGAAGAGAGCGCGCTGCTTGCGCTGATCGAGAATCTGCAGCGCAGCGACCTGCATTACTTCGAGGAAGCGTCAGCGATTGCGCGGCTCATCGCTGCTTACGGGCTTTCGCAGGAACAGGCGGCAGAACGGCTCGGCAAGTCGCAGTCCGCCATTGCGAATAAGCTGCGGCTGCTGCGCCTTCCGCCCGAGTGCGCGGTGCGGCTGCGGGAAAACGGACTTTCCGAGCGTCACGCCCGCGCGCTGCTGCGGCTCGAGGACGACGAGGACCGCGTGCGCGCGCTCAACACCATCATCAGCAAGGGCTATAACGTCGCCCAGAGCGAAGCGTACATCGAGCGGCTTCTGAAGGCGAAGCAGACGGAAAAACCGCGCAAGCCGACCTATGTCATCAAGGACGTGCGGATATTTCTCAATACGATCCGCCGCTCGGTGGGGCTGATGCAGCGCGCGGGCGTAGAAGCGGACGTGCAGCGCGAGGATACGGAGGGGGAGATCCGGCTGACCATTCGTATCCCGCGCCACACCCGGCAGGCGGGGTAAAAATGTCACCAAATTGTCACCCTTTTCCGGAGAAAGTGTGCTATACTGTAATGGCTGAATGAAACTAAGCACAGGAGGGTGCCGAGATGGAAGAAAATCCGGGTACCTTTGAGGAAAAGAAGGACGGGCTCGCAGAGCCGGAGATGACCGCCGCGCCGGACGAGGGCGGCAGGCATCCGGCAAAAAACAGGAAAAAGGGCTGGCTCATTGCCGGTATCGCGGTCGGCGTGCTGGCGGCGGCGTACCTGGGGCTTGGCGCGTGGGTGTCGATCAGCCAGAGGATCTATCCCAACACAATGATCGGCGGCGAGGATTACGGCGGCATGACGCAGGAGCAGACGGCGGCGGAGCTGACGAGGAGAGTCGCCGCCGCGCGGAGCGCGCGTGTCGATTTTGCCGTGGAGGACGAAAACGGCAATGAGGTGATTGCCGGTGTGGACCTCGGCAGCGTGCCGGATACGTTCGACAGCGAGCGCTACGCCGACGCGGTGTATCAGCTCTACGGCTGCACGGACAACTGCCTTGTCTCGGGCGCGAAGTATCTGCGCGCGCTGGTGGGGACGCAGTATTATATGTCGCTCTCCGTCGGCGGTGAGGTGGAGGCTTCGTTTGAGGCGATGGCGCGGGAGGTCTGCGCGGCGCTGGAGTGCGCGCCTGTGGAGTTTGCCATCAGTGTGACCGAAAACGGTAAGGTCAGCGTCACTAAGCCTATGGACGGGCGCCATGTGGCAGACACGAACCGCGCAGAGAACGCGATCGTCGCGGCGCTGCGCGAGGTCTACTTCGGCGGCGGGGAAACGACGGAGATCACGCTCAAACCGGTCGAGGAGAGCGGTATCTACGAGGTCGTCCCCGCGCAGACGGTCGATCTCGCGGCGGAGCGCGAGAAGCTCGTGGGCGAGAAGGTCAATGCCGCCTACGACAAGGAGAGCGGCGGGATCACACCCGACCGCGCGGGCGTGAGCTTTACGTTCGCCGACCTGCAAAGCGCCTACGACGCGGCGAAGGCGGGGGAGACGTTTACCGTCGCGGCGTCGGTCGAACTGCCGGAGGTCACGGCGGAGACGCTGGAGAAGTGCCTTTTCCGCGACGAGCTGAGCAGCTACACCACGCGCGTCGGCGGTGCGCCCGGACGGCACAAGAATGTGCAGCTTACTGCCGAGCGCGTCAACGGCTATATCCTCAACGCGGGCGAGACGATGAAGTATAAACCCCTTGTCACGCCGTTTACGGCGGCGAACGGCTACAGCCCCGCTCCCGGCTACATTCAGGGCAAGACCGTCGATATGATCGGCGGCGGCGTGTGTCAGACCAGCTCCACGCTCTATGCCGCAGTGCTCTACGCCAACCTTGAGATCGTCCAGCGTGTGAACCACGGCTTCGCCTCCGACTATATCGGTCTCGGGCTTGATGCCACGGTCGCCGAGGGCGGACCGGAGTTCGAGTTCCGCAACAACACGCTCTACCCGATCAAGGTGCGCGCGGAGTTCTTCACCCAAAACGGGAAGGATTACGTCAAGGTCACGCTGCTCGGCACCAAAACGGACGACAACTACGTCAAGATCCGCACCGACGTGCTCGAAACGATCCCCTTCAAGGAGGAGATCGTCGAAACGACCGACCTTGCCCCGGGCGAGAGCAAGGTCGAGCAGACCGCCTATACCGGCTATAAGGTCAAGACTTACCGCAATGTCTATTCCGGCGACGGGACGCTGATCTCGTCCACCTTTGAAGCCAGCAGCAACTACAAGGCGCGTAACCGCATCGTGCTCGTCGGCAAGAGCGCGGACGGCACGGCTGTGCCGTCCGGCGGGACGGCGGAAACACCCGTCACGCCGACCTCACCAGATACGCCTGATACACCTGACGACGAGGCGGAAGCACCCGCCTGGCTGGATCCGGTCACGCCGGACACGCCTGCCGAGGAGACGGAAATCCCCGGCTGGCTGAAGCCGCAGGAATGACTGTGTCGGCCCGCCCTCGCACGGAGGGCGGGCTTTTTGCGTTTCCGCCGGGTGGGAGGGGCGACGATGACGGTGATTCGTCAAAACAAAACGCCGCCATCAAACATTTGAATCAATTCCTGCAAAACTTTCCGCAAATCCCTTGCTTTTGCGCGGCGCGCAGGATATAATGAAAGAACTGGTTAGAATCGCAGGGAAGCATAATAAAAAATTTGAGAGGAGTTTTTTATCATGGCAAAGTTCAAAGTGTATTACACCATCGCGCTCAACGAGGTCGCAACGCATATCTTCGAGTCCAACGACTTTGAGGTGAAGCTGTGCAGCCACAACGATGAGGAGACCTATGTCAAGGAGCTCGCCGAGTATCAGCCTGATGCCATCATGTGCCGCACCGAGCCCATCACCGCCAAGATGATGGACACCTGCAAGAATCTTAAGGTCATCGGCAAGCAGGGCGCCGGTCTTGACAATATCGACATGGACCATGCCCACGCCAAGGACATCACCGTCGTCTACGCGCCCGCAGGCAATGCCAACGCCGTCGCCGAGCATGCCGTCATGCTGATGCTCATGTGCGGCAAGCGCTTTACTTACGTTGACCGCCAGTTCCGCGGCGGCAACTTCCTCGTCCGCATGGGCATGGAGCACACCTACGAGCTCGAGGGCAAGACTCTCGGCATGATCGGCTGCGGTCGTATTTCCCAGCTCGCCATGAAGAAGTGCAAGTACGGCTTCGGCATGAAGGTCATCGGCTACGATCCGTACCTCACGCAGGACAAGATCGGCGACCTCTGCGAGCTGAAGGAGACTGCCAAGGAGGTCTGGGAGCAGGCTGACTTCGTGTCCGTCCATCTGCCCGTTGTCCCCTCCACCGAACATTCTATCGGTCGCGAGCAGTTCAGTTGGATGAAGCCCACCGCTTCCTTCATTAACTGCGCGCGCGGTGCCCTCATCAAGGAGAACGAGCTCATCGAGTGCCTGAAGGACGGCACCCTGTTCCAGGCGGGTCTCGACGTGTTCGAGCACGAGCCTATTCAGGAGTCCAGCCGTGAGCTGTTCGATCTCGACAATGTTATTATGACGCCGCACATGGCAGCCACCACTGAGCAGAGCGTCCTCAACTGCTGCACCAGCGTCGCCAATGACATCGTCGCCGTCTGCAACGGCAAGGAGCCTCAGGTCAAGGCGCAGAAGCCCAAGTTCTGAGAAAACGTTTCAAAAAATAGAAGAAAGCCGCTCTCCCCTGTGGGAGAGCGGCTTTTTCCGGGTCAGTCCTCTTCTTTTTTCATTCCCTTCAGCACGCCGGCGTATTTGCTGCCCGCGTAGCCGAAAACGACGAGGCTGAGCGCGGCGACCACGCCGAGCGCGTTTTTTGCGTTTTCGCTCAGCGTGAGCACGCCGGTGACGAAAAGCAGCACGATGACGACGCACGCGGCGACCAGAACGGCGCTGACGATCCACGGGATCAGGACCTTTTTACTGACCTGCTTCACGGCGTTTCCTCCTTGAGTTCCAGCAGCACCGGACAGTGGTCGCTGCCTGGGATCTCTGTCAGGATATCCGCGTTTTTGATGCGGCTGCGCAGCCGCTCGGATACGATGAAATAGTCGATACGCCACCCCACGTTCCGCACGCGCGACTGCGCGCGGTAGCTCCACCACGAATAGGCGTCCGCCCTGTCGGGATACAGGGCGCGGAACGTGTCGAGGAAGCCGGAGGATAAAAGCTGTGTCATCTTGCCGCGCTCCTCGTCGGTAAAGCCGGGGTTGAAGTGATTCGTCTTCGGGTTCTTGAGGTCGATCTCCTCGTGCGCGACGTTCAGATCGCCGCAGTACACTACGGGCTTGATCGCGTCCAGCTCGCAGAGGTAATCGCGCAGCGCGTCCTCCCACTCCATGCGGTAGGAAAGGCGGCGCAGCTCGTCCTGCGAATTGGGCGTGTAGCAGCACACGAGGTAGAAATCCTCGTATTCGCAGGTAATGACGCGCCCCTCGTGGCGGTGGACGTCCTCGCCGAAATCATAGGTGACGGAAAGCGGCTCCCTCCGGCTGAATACCGCTGTGCCGGAATAGCCGGGCTTATCGGCGCTGTTCCAGTAGATATGGTACTGCGGCAGCTCCAGCGCGATCTGGTGCGGCTGCAACTTCGTCTCCTGCAAGCAGATAACGTCCGCGTCGATGAGATCGACGAAGTCGAGAAAGCCCTTGCCTACGCACGCGCGCAGACCGTTGACGTTCCACGAGATCAGCTTCATGGAAGCGCCCTCAGAACGCGCACTTTTCGCGCAGGAAGTCCTTGACCTCGCTGATGGGGATACGCAACTGCTCCATACTGTCGCGCTCGCGGATGGTCACGCAGTGGTCGGCGGGGGTGTTTTCGTCGCCGACGGTCTCAAAGTCGAACGTGATGCAGTACGGCGTCCCGATCTCGTCCTCGCGGCGGTAGCGCTTGCCGATCGAGCCGGTCTCATCATAGTCGACCATGAACTCCTTGGAAAGCTCATTGTAGAGTGCCATTGCCGGCTCGGCAAGCACCTCTTTCTTGGAAAGCGGCAAAATCGCGGCCTTGAACGGCGCGAGCGCCGGGTGCAGATGCAGCACGACGCGGATATCGTCGTTGCCCTTCTTGTCCTGCCCGACGACCTCTTCGTCGTAGGCGTCGCAGAGCACGGCGAGCACGCTGCGCTCCACGCCGAGCGACGGCTCGATGACGTAGGGGACGTATTCGACCATGTCCTTGCCCTCGCCCTCGCGGTAGACCATCTTCTCGCCGGAGGTGTTCTGGTGCTGCGTCAGGTCGTAGTCCGTGCGGTCGGCAACGCCCCAGAGCTCGCCCCAGCCGAA
>CAVDWO010000021.1:0-21566 GCA_963612845.1 Alistipes onderdonkii | reverse complement strand
TGGTAGAGCACCTGACTCTTAATCAGGGTGTCCAGGGTTCGAGTCCCTGAAGGTGTACCAACCCATCTGGGTGGGTAGACCGCCCAGATGGGGAACCCGCGACGCAAGGAATGGCCCGTTGGTCAAGTGGTTAAGACAGCGGCCTCTCACGCCGTTAACATCGGTTCGAATCCGGTACGGGTCACCATTTACTTGACAATTTGATAAAGGTTTGTTACTGTAGAGATGCAGTTGCAATACAGCAGTTGGTGCTGATTAGGGCGAGGGTCCACCCGTTCCCATCCCGAACACGGTAGTTAAGCTCGCTTCTGCCCACAATACTTGGCTGGAGACGGCCCGGGAAGATAGGTAGCGCCAACACGGAAAGCGGACGCTCATACGAGCGTCCGCTTTTTCGCTGGCTCTTACAAGAAGAAGCCCCCAGAACATTCGTCGGGGGGCTTCCTGCCTTTACTTCATCAGTTGTTCGAGCGCCGTGAGCTTGAGGCAGCAGCAGAACACCTGCATCGCCTGTTCGAGCTCCTCGACCGGCGGCAGAGACGGCGCCACGCGGATATTGCTGTCCGCGGGGTCGTGCCCATACGGGTACGTCGCGCCCGCACTCGTCATCACGACGCCCGCCTCCTTGCAGAGCGCCAGCGTGCGCTTGGCGAGCCCCGGCGCGGTGTTCACGGAGACGAAATAGCCCCCCTTGGGACGGTGCCAGCTTGCGATGCCGAGCGGTGCAAGCTCACGGTCGAGCGTATCGGCGACCATGTCGAACTTCGGCTTGAGGATCGCTGCGTGCTTCTTCATCAGCGCCAGCGTGTGCGCCTTGTCCTTGAGATACCTGACATGGCGGAGCTGATTCATCTTGTCGAAGCTGATGATCTGTACGCCCATGAGCTTCGTCATATAGTCCATGTTGGCTTCGCTGCACGCAAAGCACGCGATGCCCGCGCCGGGCAGCGTGATCTTGCTCGTGGAAGCGAACTCAAAGACCATGTCGGCGTTGCCGTATTTCTCGCACTCGCTCAGAATGTCCTTGAACGGCACGAACTCGCCGTCAAACTCGTGGATACAGTAGGCATTGTCCCACATCAGCAGGAAGTCCGGCGCGGCGGGCCTCATCTTCGCAATGCGTTCGATCGTCTCGTCGGAGTAGATGATGCCGTCGGGATTTGAATACTTCGGCACGTTCCACATACCCTTGACGCTCGGGTCCTTGATGAGATTTTCAACGATGTCCATGTCGGGACCGTTCTCGGTCATGGGGACGGTGATAAGCTCAAAGCCGAAGCTCTCGGTCACCTTGAAGTGGCGGTCATAGCCCGGCGCGGGGCAGAGCCATTTGACCTTTTCCTCCCTGCACCACGGCTTTTCGCTGTGCAGCAGACCGTGGGTGTAAGCCTTTGAGATCGTGTCGTACATGAGCTGGAGGCTCGCATTGCCGCCCGCAAAGACCTGCGAGGGCTTGCAGCCGAGGATATCGGCGAACAGCGCCCGCGCGCCCGCGAGCCCGTTCAGCTCGCCGTAGTTGCGCGCGTCCACGCCGCCGTCGATGCAGTCGTCGGGAGTGGTCAGCACCGTCAGGATACCGCTCACCATGTCGAGCTGCTGCCTGCCCGGCTTGCCGCGCGCCATGTTGAGCTTGAGCCCCTTGGCTTTCCAGTCCTCAAATTCGGCGCATATTTTATCGTATTCCTGCTGCCGCTGCGCGGCGTTCAGATCCATATAGGTCACGGTCGATCATCCTTTCCCAGTTGGTTTGGGCTATTATACCACCGTGTTTTCTGAAATACAAGAGTCCCCGCCCGGCTGCGCGCCATTCTCCGTCCACTCGGGGTGCTTGAGGTACTTGCGCAGACTCGCGCAGAACTGCGCGTACTCGTGCCCCGTGCAGATGCGCTCGTCCATCACGACCGCCAGCGGGAGCAGCTTCTTGCGGTACTCCCCGCTGATGTAGTTCGCCACGGGCTTGCCCATGCTGACGAACACGCCGGTCGTGCCGAACTCGTAGCAGTGGTGATAGATGGCGTTGGTGTTGATCGAGGCGAGATTCGTGATGAACAGGCTCGTGTGGAAGGGGCTGAGGTCGATGATCTTCCGCGGCAGCAGACCGCAGTGGTCGAGCAGCTTGGCAAAGCCGATGACAAGCCGCGGCAGCAGCGAGAGGGAGAACATGAAGTTTGCGAATTTATCGGTATTGTTGTTGTGCGCAGCGACCTGATTTTTGGCGACAGCCTCCTCGATCTTGCGGTTGATGGAGAAGATGTCGTCCCCGTCCTCGAAGAAGACCTTGAGCGACGTTTCGTCCGGCGTACCGTCCGCGCGGTTTTTGAGAATGACGAAGCTCACGCAGAAATGGTTGCGCTGGTAGATCTTGCGGTTCATGATGAAGCGGTTGATCTTCGGGTTTTCCTGATATGCCTTGAAGTAGGCGGCAAGGATCAGCGCCATGTAGGGAATGCGCACGCCCTCGCGCCGCTTCTCGTGGATATAGCGGCGCAGGATCTCCATATCGGCGTATTCGGTAATGAAATTCTGCGCGTCATAGCGCTTCGGCATGATGTATGGGATCGCGGAAACGATCGCCGTCGTATTCTTTACTCTTACTCCGTCAGCACGCATGGGCACCACTCCTTGGCTCAAATTCGCTCTATTCTACACGAAAAACGTCCAAGATGCAACGCCTTTCTTAGCACTTTCTTTATTAAGGATCGTATAAGGGCGCCCGCCCCAACTCACTTGCTTGAAAGTAATGAAGTCGTTTCCTTTTTTCTATTGATTATCCGCACACAGTAGACTATACTGTACTCGTGAAAACCTGCGATTTCTGTTATAATCGCTCAAAAACTTTTCAGGAGGAACACAAGATGAAGTACAATCGCACCTATAATTTCTCCGCCGGTCCCGCAATGATGCCCGAGCCCGTGCTGGAGGAGATCCGCGACGAGATGATGAACTACCGCGGCAGCGGCATGTGCGTCATGGAGATGAGCCACCGCTCCAAGGTCTTCCAGCAGATCGTTGACGAGGCGGAAGCCGATCTGCGCGAGCTGATGGGCATTCCCGACAATTACAAGGTCCTGTTCATTCAGGGCGGCGCCACGCTGCAGTTCGCGGCTGTGCCCTGGAACCTGATGAAGAACGGCAAGGCGGTCTATATCGAGACCGGCGCATGGTCCAAGAAGGCGATCGCCGAGGCGAAGAAGTATGGCGAGGTTATCGTCGCCGCCTCCTCCAAGGACAAGAACTACACCTATATCCCCGACTGCTCCGATCTCGACATTCCCGACGATGCCGACTATGTCTACATCTGCGAGAATGAGACGATCCACGGCGTGACGTGGCAGCAGCTGCCCAACACCAAGGGGCACGTCCTTGTCTCCGACCAGAGCTCCATGTTCCTCTCCAAGCCCTGCAACGTCAGCGATTATGGCATGATCTACGCCGGCGTGCAGAAGAACGTCGGCCCCGCCGGCATGGTCGTCGTCATCATCCGCGAGGATCTGATCCGCGAGGATCTCGACCCCAAGATGCCCATCTATATGCGCTACGATACCCACGCCAACAACGGCTCCATGTACAACACCCCCAACTGCTGGGCGATCTACTGCTGCGGCAAGGTGTTCAAGTACCTCAAGAGCATCGGCGGTCTCGAAGAGATGAACAAGCGCAACATCGCCAAGGCGAAGGTCATCTACGATTTCCTCGATTCCTCCAAGATGTTCCACGGCACGGTCGAGCCGGAGTTCCGTTCCCTGATGAACATTCCGTTCGTCACCGATTCCGCCGAGTTGGACGCTGAAGTCGTCGCCGCTACCAAGGCTGCGGGCTATGATAACCTCAAGGGTCACAAGAGCGTCGGCGGTCTGCGCGCGAGCGTTTACAACGCTATGCCCATCGAGGGTGCGCAGGCGCTGGTCGACTTCCTCAAGAAGTTCGAGGCAGAGCACAAATAAATCATCTTATTAAAATAAATATACAAGGAGAAAGTTATCATGCGTATTCTTGTTACCGACGGTATGGATAAGACCGCGATGGCGGAGCTGAAGGCTCAGGGCCACGAGGTCGTGGAGCAGTTCTACGAGCCTGCCGAGCTGGGCAAGGCGCTGCGCGATTTCGACGTTGTCGTCGTCCGCTCCAAGACCAAGGTCCGCGCCGCTCAGATCGACGAGGCCAAGGGCAGCAAGCTCAAGCTCATCATTCGCGGCGGCGTGGGCGTTGACAATATCGACGTCGACTATGCCAAGGCTGCCGGCATCGACGTGAAGAACACCCCGCGCGCCTCCTCCGAGTCTGTCGCGGAGCTTGCCATGGCGCATATGTTCTCCTGCGCGCGCTATATTTCCCACGCGGGCTACACCATGCGCAACGGCCAGTGGGAGAAGAAAGCCTACGGCAAGGGCATCGAGCTGAGCGGCAAGACGCTCGGCGTGGTCGGCTTCGGCCGCATCGGGCAGAAGCTCGGCGTGATGGCGAAGGCGATCGGCATGAACGTCATCGCGTTCGATATCTTCCATATCCCCGGCATTGAGGAGCAGCTCGGTATTCCCTACGTTGAGATGGACGAGCTGCTTGCCAAGGCGGACTTTATCTCCGTCCACGCTCCCGCGGTCGACGGCGGCGCGCTCATCAATGCCGAGCGTATCGCCAAGATGAAGGACGGCGTCGTCATCATCAACACCTCCCGCGGCACCAACG
This sequence comes from Alistipes onderdonkii, assembly GCA_963612845.1. Classification (GTDB taxonomy): domain Bacteria; phylum Bacillota; class Clostridia; order Oscillospirales; family Oscillospiraceae; genus Hominicoprocola. Next base: position 16,880 of record CAVDWO010000021.1, on the reverse strand, counting down.
TCGATGAAGCCGCGCTGCTTGCCGGTCTTGAGAGCGGCAAGGTCCGCGCCGCCGGTCTGGACGTTTACGCCGACGAGCCCGCCACCAACAAGGCGCTCTATTCCCACCCGATGGTCTCCTGCACGCCGCACATCGGCGCCGCCACCGTCGAAGCGCAGAAGCGCATCGGCGCCGAGATCGTCGACATCGTCTCCAAGATGTGAGCTTTTCCGAAAGGGCTGCCGCCGGCAGCCCTTTCTTTTTTTGTGCGCCGCGCCGCCGCATATCTCTCCGCTTCCGCTCATAGGATACAGCAACAAAACCGTGTTGAGGTGTACGATATGGACGGAAACCAGAACTATGTGGAGCTTTGGGGCGTTGCGGAGCGCGCGCCTGTATTTTCCCACGAGAACCACGCCCGCCGCTTCGACAAGTTCCCCCTGCGGGTGGAACGGCTCTCCGGTCAGAGCGATCTGCCGGTCATCGTGGCGGGCGAGGCGCTGCTGCGCGCGTGCCCCGTCGAGGAGGGGCAGAGCCTGCGCGTCACCGGCCAGCTCCGCTCGTTCAACAACAAGAGCGGGCAGGGCAGCCGGCTGGTCATCACCGTCTTCGCGCAGAGCCTCGAGCCGTGCGACGGATCCTTCTTCAACCGCATCCTGCTCTCGGGCGCGCTGTGCAAAAAGCCCGTGCTGCGGCGCACGCCGCTCGGACGCAGCATCTGCGACGTGATCCTGGCGGTCAACCGTCCCTACGGGCGCGCGGACTATCTCCCCTGCATCGCATGGGGACAGACGGCGGCGCAGCTCGCCGAGAGGGACGTCGGTGCGCGGATCGCGCTCGAGGGGCGCGTGCAGAGCCGTACCTACACCAAGCTGCTGGAGACGGGACCGGAGGAGCGCACCGCGTTCGAGGTATCTATCATGCAGCTGCTCGACGAGAGCGAAGTGCAGACCGCCCCATAGGGCGGTCTTTTCCGTTGACGCGCCGCGCGCCGTCCTTTATAATAAAGCCACCCGATACAAAAAGGAGAAAAGCGCGATGAACGGTTTTTCGCTCAAGGACGGAATGCTGCTCGGCCTGTCCTCTCCCGCGACGCAGTGCGAGGGCGGCGAGCTGGAGAGCAGCTGGATCTACTGGTGGGGGCTTGGCAATATCCGCGACAATGCCTCGCCCGCGCTTGCCGCGCAGCACGCGCGGTACTGGCGGGAGGATGCCGCGCTGCTGCGCGGGATAGGCGTGACGGCGCACCGCATGGGCATCGACTGGACGCGCGTGGAGCCACACGAGGAGGAGTTCGACGAGGCCGAGCTCGCGCGCTACCGCGAGGAGCTGGAAACGCTGCGCGCCGCGGGGATCCGTGTGCAGCTCGAACTGCACCACTTCAACGATCCCGCGTGGTTTTTGGAGCGCGGCGGCTTCGAGCGGACGGAAAATCTCTCCTGCTACCTGCACTATGCCGAGCACGTTGCCGCTGCGCTGGGCGGCCTCGTGGACGAATACCTCACCTTTGCCGAGCCGAACGCCTATGCGCTCGGCGGCTACCTCGGCGGCGGCTTCCCGCCGGGGAAGAACAACGCTTCGGCGTGCTTCCGCGTGCTCACGCATATGGCGGAGTGCCACGCGCACGCCCGCGGGCTGCTCCAATCGCTGCACCGCGCGATGGGCTACGGCGAGTGCCGCGTCGGCGTTTCGCTGCGGCTGAACGACTTCGTACCCGCGCGCGGGGGCTTTGTCGCCCGCTCGCTCGCGGACGGCGCGCGCCGCGCGTTCGACGCGGCGTTTGAAGCCTTCTGCCTCGGGCGCATCAAGCTGCCGATGAAATACAGCGCCAGTCTCAAGCCCAGCGTCTCCGTCGACTTCCTCGCGTTCGACTGGCAGGGCTTCACCCCCGTGAGCGACCTGCGGAGCACCACGCCCGCCAACGACGCGCCCGACTGCTCCGCGCCGGAAACGCTGACCGCCGCGCTGGAGGCGCTCCATGCGCGCTGTCCGCTGCCGCTGTCGGTCACGCTGCACGGCGTGGAGGAGGATATCCGCGTGCCGTATATCTTCGAGCATCTGCGCGCGCTGAGCGAAAGCCCGCTGCCGGTCACGCGCTGCTTCTATGGCGCGTTCACCGACGGGTTTGAGTGGCTCGACGGGCAGAGCGTCCGCCGCGGCGCCGTCTCCGTCGATTTCGACACCCAGCGCCGCACACCGACCGACGCCTGCGAGCTGCTGCGCGCCGTGCTTGCGCGCGGCGGAGCGGACGAGGCGCTGTACGCGGAATATTTCGACGAATAATGACCGGGGAACGCGGCGCGAAACGCGCCGCTTTTCTTTTTTCACCCTTTTTATAGCCGCCCCGCCTATTCAGATTATTTATCAGCCCGTCCCTTTACTTTTTGAAGCGGCGGTGTTACAGTATCATACCGTTACAGAATATGCGCGCAGCGCACGGAGGATATAGGAACAAATGGCAAGGATATTTTTACTCAAGGGCGATATCATGCGCCCCGGCTATGTGGACATTCCCGAGGAATCGACCACGCTCCGCGAGGTGGTCTGTGAGCTTGGCGGCGGTGTCCCGAAAGGAAAGAAATGCAAAGCGGTGCAGATCGGCGGACCGAGCGGCGGTCTGCTCACGGGCGAGCAGCTCGACCTGCCGCTGCACTTTCAAAAGCTCAAGCCCTACGGCATCCGCCGCGGCGACAGCGTCATCACCGTGCTCGACGAGGACCGCTGCATGGTCGATGTGGCGGCGCGCTTTATGGAATACACGCAGACGGAGTTCTGCGGCAAGTGCGTCCCCTGCCGCGAGGGTACGAAGCGCATGAACGAGCTGCTCTGGGCGCTGAAGGACTGCCGCCTCAGCAGGGAGGAGTTTTCCCTGCTGAAGGACTTGGGCGAGATGATCTCCGTCACCGCCTTCTGCAACCTCGGCAAGAACTCCTATCATACGCTGGAGACCGCCGTTCGCAGCTTCCCTGAAGAGTTTGAAGCGCATCTGAACGGCGCCTGCCCGCTCTGCGCGGTGAAGCGCGCGCCGATCGTCCCGGGCGGGCTGCCCTATAACAGGATCCGTCTGGCCGTTGATCCCGCGATCTGCCGCGGATGCAGCAAGTGCGCGCGCAACTGCCACGCAGGCGCCGTTACCGGCGTGATCAAGTCGCCCTTCGTGATCGACCCCGAGAAGTGCGTCAAATGCTATACCTGCATCGAGGCGTGTCCCTTTGATGCGATCCGGGAGGTGGAGATCAATGGCTAAGGGTATCATGTACGTGGACAATATCCGCGTGGAGTTCGACGAGGAAGCGAGCGTCATGGACGTGTGCCGCAAGGCGGGTGTCGAGATGCCGAACTTCTGCTTCCACTCCGATCTTTCGGTCTACGGCGCGTGCCGCATGTGCATGGTCGAGGACGTTGACACCGGCAAGATCGACGCCGCCTGCACCACGCCGCCGAAAAACGGTCTGCGTATCCGCACCAATACCGCGCGGCTGCTCAAGTACCGCCGTATGACGCTCGAGCTGATGCTCGCCGCCCACTGCCGCGACTGCACCACCTGCGAGAAAAACCGTGCCTGCCGCCTGCAGGAGATGGCGGTGCGCTTCGGCGTTCACCGCGTCCGCTTCGACGATACGCGCGAGCATGTGCCGATGGACTTTTCCAGCCCCGCCGTCACCTTCGACCTCAATAAGTGTATCCTCTGCGGCGACTGTGTGCGCGTGTGCGACGAGGTGCAGGGCATGGGGATCCTGCGCTTTGCCGGCAGGGGACCGAACCTGCACATCGAGGCGGGCGACGGTCAGGAGCTGTCCGCCACGCACTGCGTCAGCTGCGGCCAGTGCGCCGCCGTGTGTACCACCGGCGCCATCACCGTCAAGAACGACATCGGCGAAGCCTGGCGCGCGCTGCACGATCCGCAAAAGCGCGTCGTCGTCCAGATCGCGCCCGCCGTGCGCGTGGCGCTGGGCGAGGCATACGGTCTGCCCGCGGGCGAGAACGTGCTCGACAAGCTCGTCACCGCGCTCAAGATCATGGGCGCGGACGAGATCTACGACACCATTTTCGGCGCGGACCTGACGGTCCGCGAGGAGGCGCAGGAGTTCCTGCGCCGGCTGGAAACGGGGAAGGATCTCCCGCTGATGACCTCCTGCTGCCCCGCGTGGGTACGCTATGTGGAGCAGGAGCGCCCGCAGTTCGTCAAAAACCTCTCATCTGCGCTTTCCCCCATGCAGATGCTCGCCACCGTGCTCAAGGATAAGTACCGCGAGAAGGACGCCGCCGACGGGCGCACGACCTATCACATCGCCATCATGCCCTGCACGGCGAAGAAGATGGAGGCAGGGCGCGCGGAGTTCCGCCGCGGCGGTGTGCCCAACGTTGACCTCGTGCTCACCACGCAGGAGGTCGTCAAGATGATCAAGGAATCCGGCATCCGTTTCCAGATGCTCGAAAAGGAAGCGCCCGACCTGCCGTTCGGCATGGGCAGCGGCGCGGCTGAGATCTTCGGGACGAGCGGCGGCGTCGCCGAGGCGGTCGCCCGCTACTGCCTGAGCGATAAAAGCAAGAATGCCCTGCGTATGCTGGAGCACAGCGGTCTGCGCGGGAGCGAGCCGGTCCGCTTTGTCACCCTCCCGATCGACGGCCGCGAGGTGCGCATCGCCATCGCGCATGGTCTCGCCAACGCCGCGCGGCTGCTTGACCAGATCGAGAGCGGCGAGGTCGAGGCCGATCTCATCGAGGTGATGTCCTGCCGCACCGGCTGCGTCGGCGGCGCGGGTCAGCCCTACGCGCTGATGAACAAGAAGCTCCAGCGCGCGCAGGGGCTTTACGAGATCGACCGCAGCGCCATGTTCAAGCGCAGCGAGCGCAACCCCGTCATCAACGCGATGTACGACGCGGGGCTCGACGAGCGCGCACACGAGATGCTGCACCTTTCCTACAAGAAATGAGCACCTTAGCCGACCGCGGCAGCGCGGCCGGCTTATTATTTTTCATAATAGGTCTATTGACAAAGGACGTCGATTCCAATAATATGTTTTCGTAAATCAATAAAAATTTTGCAATGGAGGGGCGTATGGAAGTCCGCAATCTTGTCACCTTTCTGAAGGTCACGGAGCTCAAGAGCTTTTCGCGCGCGGCAGAGGCGCTGGATTACTCCCAGTCCGCCGTCACCGTGCAGATCCAGCAGCTCGAGCGCGAGCTGGGCGTGCAGCTGTTCGACCGCATCGGTAAGACCGTTTCCATCACGCAGTACGGCAAGGACTTCGTCGCCTACGCGCGGGACGTGGTCAGCGCCATCGCCCGCGCCAGCGCCTTTGCCTCGGCGGACTCCGAGCTGACGGGCACGGTGCGCGTCGGTACGCTGAACTCTCTGCTGACCGCTTCGTTTTCCGAGATCGTGCCGCTCTTCCACGAGCGCTTCCCCCGCGTGCAGATCAACCTCCACGCGGGCAATATCGCCTCCATCACGGAGATGCTCGTCAAAAACGAGCTGGACATGATCTACACGCTGGACGCGCAGATCTTCGACACGCAGTTCGTCAAGGTCTTTGAGGAGCAGGAGGATATCGTCGTCGTCACCAACAGCGCCAATCCGCTGGTCGGCAGCGCCGGTGTGCATCTGGCGGATCTTGTCACGCACCCGTTCGTGCTGATGAACCACGGCAATCCCTACCGCGACCAGTTCGACCGCGAGCTTGCCCGCCAGGGGCTGAGCGTGGAGCCGTTTCTGGAGCTGGAAAGCGATACGCTGGCGCTGCGCCTGCTGCGGGAGAATCCGGCGTACCTCTCCGTCCTGCCATACTACACCGTGGAAATGAGTATCCACAAGGACAATCTCTCGATCCTCCCCGTGGAGGACTGCCGGATGCACCAGTGGCGCCAGGTGCTGTACCATCGCAACAAGGTCATCACGCCGCAGATCCAGGGGATGCTGGATACGATCCTCGAGATCGCGCGCAAGCCGTTCTGAGGGGACGGCGGGGAGACGCGGAGAGCCGCGCGCGGCATCAGCCGCAGCTTTGGAATGGAGGGAATTTCTATGCGGATCGTTGTCAAGGTGGGCACCTCTACGCTCGCCTATTCCACAGGACGAATGAATATTCAGCGCACGGAGCGCCTGTGCAAGGTGCTCAGCGACCTCAAGAACGCGGGGCACGAGATCATTCTGGTCTCCTCCGGCGCCATTGGCATGGGGGTGGGGAAGCTGAACCTGCCCGGCCGCCCCAAGGATATGCCGGGCAAGCAGGCGGCAGCCGCGGTCGGCCAATGCGAGCTGATGTACGTTTACGACAAGCTCTTTGCCGAGTATAACCATACGGTGGCGCAGGTGCTCCTCACCGGCGACGAGGTGCGGGACGAGCGGCGCAGCCGGAACGTGAAGAACACGCTCACCCGCCTGCTGGAGCTGGGCGCGCTGCCGGTCATCAACGAAAACGACGCGGTGGTGACGAACGAGATCGGCATCGAAAATACGATCGGCGAGAACGACACGCTCTCCGCGATCGTGGCGGCGGCGCTCTCTGCCGACCTGCTCGTGCTGCTCTCGGATATCGACGGGCTTTACGACGGCGACCCGCACAGGGACCCCGCGGCAAAGATGATCGACACGGTGGAGACCATCGACGAGCGCATCCTCGCCCTTGGCGGCGGCAGCGGCTCGGGTCTCGGCACGGGCGGCATGGCGACCAAGCTCAGCGCCGCGCGGATCGCAACGGAGGCAGGCTGCGAAATGGTCATCGCCAACGGGCAGACGCCGGAGCTGCTCTACGAGATCGCCGCCGGCGGGCACGCAGGCACAAGATTTCTGGCAAAACGGAGGGATACGGAATGACCACTCTTGCGCTTCTGGAGAAGACGAAGGCGGCGTGGGGCAGCGTCCGCAGCGCGGATGCCGAAACGAAAGACCGCCTGCTCCTTGCCATGGCAAAAAGCCTTGAGGAGCACAGCGGCGAGATACTGCGCGCCAACGCGCGGGACATGGACGCTGCGCGCGGCACGATCTCCGACGTGATGCTCGACCGTCTCGCGCTGAATGAGGACCGGATCCGCGCCATGGCGGACGGCGTCCGCGCCGCCGCCGCGCTGCCCGACCATGTCGGGCGCTCGCTCGCGCAGTTCACCCGTCCCAACGGCATGACCATCACCAAGCGTCAGGTCCCGCTCGGACTTGTCGCCATTATTTACGAGAGCCGCCCGAACGTCACGTCGGACGCGGCGGCGCTGTGCGTCAAGAGCGGCAACGTCTGTATGCTGCGCAGCGGGAAGGAGGCGTACCGTTCCTCCCGCGCCGTCGTGGCGGCGCTCAAGCGCGGCGTCGAGGCGGCGGGCGGCGATCCTGACGTTATCAACATCGTGGAGGACACGAGCCACGCGAGCGCGCAGGAGCTGATGACGGCGAACGGTCTTGTCGATCTGCTGATCCCGCGCGGCGGCGCGGGACTGATCCGCGCCTGCGTGGAGAACGCGACCGTCCCCTGCATCGAGACGGGCACGGGCATCTGCCATGTGTATGTGGACAGGGACGCCGACCTCGCTATGGCGGTGAAGCTCATCGAGAATGCCAAGACGAGCCGCCCCTCCGTCTGCAACGCGGAGGAGGTCTGCCTTGTCCACCGCGCGGCGGCGAAGGAGTTCCTCCCGATGCTCAAAGCCGCGCTCGTTGACAGGCGGGCGGAGGCGGGGCTTTCCCCCGTCGAGCTGCGGCTCGACAGGGCGGCGGCAGCGGTCATCGACGGTGTTCCCGCCGGAGAACGGGACTTTGACACGGAATTTTTGGACTATATCCTTGCCGTCGCGGTCGTGGACGATCTGGACGCGGCGATCGCGCACGTGCAGCGCCATTCGACACACCACAGCGACTGCATCGTGACGGAGAACAAAGCCGCCGCCGCCCGCTTTGTCGATGAGGTCGACAGCGCGGCGGTGTACGTCAACGTCTCCACCCGATTTACCGACGGCGGGGAGTTCGGTCTTGGCTGCGAGATGGGCATTTCGACGCAGAAGCTCCACGCGCGCGGCCCGATGGGGCTCGACGAGCTGAGCACCTACAAATATGTCATCACCGGCAGCGGACAGATCCGCTGAGGAGGGAATTATTATGGTAAACTATCAAGCGGGCTTCATCGGTGCGGGCAGCATGGGCGGCGCGCTGGCGCTTGCCGCGGCAAGGGCTGCCGGCGGCGAACGGGTCGCCGTCGCGTGCAGCAGCGCGGAGCATTCCGCCGCCGCCGCGCAGCGGCTCGGCTGCACCGCCGAAACGCCGCAGAATATCCTGCAAAGCAGCCGCTTCGTCTTCCTCGGCGTCAAGCCGCAGGTGCTCGACGCTGTGACCGCCCCGCTCAAAGCGGAGCTTGCCGCGTCGGAGGCGGTGCTCGTCTCGATGCTCGCGGGCGTGAGCCTTGCGCGGCTCGAAGCGCTGCTCGGCGCGGAGAAGAAGGTCATCCGCATCATGCCCAACACGCCCTGCGCGGTCGGGCAGGGGCTGACGCTCTACTGCGCCAACCGGAACGTCACGCCGGCGGAGCTTGACGAGTTCAAGGCGCTGCTGGCGCTCTCCGGCACGCTCGACGAGTTGGACGAGCGATTGATCGACGCGGCGAGCGCGATCACCGGCTGCGGTCCGGCATACGCCTACCTGTTTCTCGAGGCGCTGGCGGACGGCGGCGTGAAGAACGGTCTGCCGCGCGCCAAGGCGCTCCGCTACGCGGGGCAGATGCTGCGCGGCAGCGCGGAGATGGCGCTGTGCGGCGGCAAGCACCCCGGGCAGCTCAAGGACGAGGTGTGCAGTCCCGCCGGCAGCACCATCGCGGGCGTCGCCGCGCTGGAGGAGCACGGTTTCCGCGCCGCCTGCATCGCCGCGGTGGACGCGGCGGCTGAAAAGACGAAGACGCTGGGCTGACGGCGCACCACACAGGAAAGGGCGGGGACCATGTATCGAAACGACAAAAAATACGCGCTGACCAACTGCACCGTGCTGGACGGCGCGGAGGATATGGAGCCGCAGCGCGGCAAAACAGTCTGCATCGACGGCGATAAGATCGCAGAGATCACGAACGGCGGGCGCGTCCCCGCAGGCTACGAAACGGTGGATCTCGGCGGACGCTATGTGCTGCCGGGGCTCATCAATATGCACGTTCACCTGCCTGCCTCGGGCAAGCCGAAGAAGAAGGCGGGCGACCCGAAGAAGCTCGTGAAGCTCATCACCTCCACCGCGCTGACGAACCGGCTGGGGCTGAAGATCTGCGGCGATTGCGCAAAGACCGAGCTGCTCTCCGGCGTGACGACGCTGCGCACTGTCGGCGGCGTGTCGGATTACGACACCACGCTCCGCGACCTTTCGGCGGCGGGGAAGCTCCTCGCCCCGCGGATCCTCGCGTCCAACATGGCGGTGTCCGTCCCGGGAGGACACATGGCGGGCTCGCTCGCCTACGAAGCGCGCAGCGCCGCGGAAGCGGCGGCGCTCGTGGAGAGGATTGCCGCCGGCAAGCCCGACCTCATCAAGCTGATGATCACCGGCGGCGTGCTGGACGCGGAGACCGTCGGCGAGCCGGGCGTGCTGCGTATGCAGCCGGAGCTTGTCAGATCGGCGTGCGAAAGGGCGCACGCGCTCGGTCTGCCCGTCGCGGCGCACGTTGAGAGCACCGAGGGCGTGCTCGTCGCGCTGCAAAACGGCGTGGATTCCATCGAACACGGCGCGCAGCCGACGGACGAGATCCTGCGCCTGTTTCGGGAACGCGGCGCGTTCCAGATCTCGACCATTTCCCCCGCGCTGCCCTACGCGCTCTTTGACCGCGAGGTCTCCCACGCGACGTATGAGCAGCAGGAGAACGGCAGGATCGTCTTCGACGGCATCATCGCGCTGGCACGCGCGAATCTTGCCGCGGGCGTGCCCGTCGGTCTGGGAACGGACACGGGCTGCCCCTACATCACGCATTACGATATGTGGCGCGAGCTGTGCTATTTCGTCAAATACTGCGGCGTAACGCCCGCTTTCGCGCTCTACAGCGCGACGAAGCGCAATGCGCAGCTCGCCGGCATCGGCGGCTTGACCGGCAGCGTCGAGCCGGGCAAGCAGGCGGACCTGATCGTCTGTGCGGGCGACCCGCTCGCGGACCTCGGCGCGCTGCGCACGCTCGACATGGTCGTCAAGGGCGGGTACCGCATCGACAGGCCGCAGATCAAAAAGCTGCCGCAGGTCGAGCGCGAGCTGGATAAATTCCTGTGAGCGGCATGAAATACCTTGTGCTGTCCGACTCCCACGGGAACGTCGATAATATGGCACGCGCCGTGGAGCTGACGCAGCCGCGGGGCGTGCTCCACCTTGGCGACGGCTGGCGCGACGTGGACGGGCTGCGCGCGCTCTATCCCCGCCTGCCGGTCGAGCAGGTGCCGGGCAACTGTGACCCCGGCAGCTTCGAGCCGCCCGAGCGCGTGCTGATCCTGGACGGTCACCGCGTGCTCATCGCCCACGGACATACGCTCGGCGTTAAGCAGGGATTGCTGCGGGCGCAGTACCGCGCGCTGGAGCAGAACGCAGATATTCTGCTCTTCGGTCACACGCACGTCCCGCTCGTGGACGCGGCGTGCCGCCCGATGCTGCTCAACCCCGGCTCCATCGGCGATCCCCTCCGCCCGACCTACGGCGTGCTGGAATTTCGGGACGGGCAGTGCCTTCCCGCCGTGTTCCGCATTCCCGAGGGGTAGCGCGGCGCGAATTTTGCGAATTTGTGCTTGACTTCGCTTCGATTTCTGCTATAATGAATCATGCTGTCGAGCACGACGATACGCAGCAGTATCGAAGCGGTCATAACGAGCACGACTGGAAATCGTGTGTACGTCAAAAGCGTACCGAGAGTTCGAATCTCTCCTGCTGCGCCAGAGCCTGAAACTCTAGATACATCTAGGGTTTCGGGCTTTTTTATCATGCTCTTGGGCAGTCGTTGCGACCGCTCCAAAAGCATCAAAAAAGAACCGAATCGTGTATGCAATGCAGGGGAAATGTGGACATCAGCGCGAATGCTGCGGCGAAAAGCCGGGCAAGGACGTGAAGAAGGGAAGAACTCAAGAGAGAATCTGGCTGAAAATGAGAAAAGACCGGGCTTCTCCAAAACGGAAAAACCCAGTCATTTCAAGTGGTGCCGGTGACCGGACTCGAACCGGTACGCTGTCGCCAGCGGTGGATTTTGAGTCCACTACGTCTACCAATTCCATCACACCGGCAGGTACAGGCGCTATTATACGCGATGCGCCGCCCGTTTGCAAGCAAAACTTTCGTCCGCCGGCGCGGAAAAAGGGGAGGGAACGGCGACCGCCGCTCCCTCCTTCCTCGGGTGTTTCTTACTTTACATGTCCCTCGGCGTCGAAGACCGGCAGCTTTTCGAGGAACAGGATATCGTCCCGTTCCGCCGCGCCGCCCTCGGCAAGCACCGCCATGCGCCCCGCGACCGTGCCGCCCGCCTTGGCGATCAGCGACTCCATCGCGTGCAGGCTGCCGCCGGTGGAGATCACGTCGTCCACGATCAGGATCCGCTTGCCCTTGATGATGTCGGCGTCGTCCCGGCCGAGGAAGAGCTGCTGCACGCCGAGCGTGGTGATGGAGCGGTCCGCGACGGAGATGGGGTCGGGCATATAGACCTTGGGACCCTTGCGCGCGATGAAATATTTCTCCGCCCCGCTCTGGCGCGCCATCTCATGGATCAGGGGAATGCTCTTGGCCTCGGCGGTGAGCATATAGTCGTAGTCCAGCTTTTCCGCCATCTTCAGAAGGTCGCGGGCGCAGGCAACGGTCAGCTCGGCGTCGCCGAACATGATGAACGCGCCGATGTAGAAATCGTCCGTCACCTTGCAGATGGGAAGCGCGCGGTCAAGTCCCGCGATGTGCATCGTATAAGTTGCCATAAATAAGAGAGCCCCTTTCGCGTTTTCCTGTGTTTTCCGGCGGCTGCCCGCGCGGAAAGACAAAGTTCAGTATATCTTTTTTTCGGGAAAAGTCAAGCGCTTGGGTTTTATCGGAGTAAAGTGCCGCTTTTCCCGTGACCGAGCGAGGCGAAAAAGCGGAACGACACCGGCCATACGACGCCCGCCGTGAGCACCATGCAGCAGTAGCGCAGCCCGTCGGCGGGACCGCTGCCCTGACCGAGCAGGGCGTAGAGCGGAGCCTTCAGACCCGCCCTGACCGCCACGACCAGCGCCAGCCCGAGCGCGAGCTTGAGCAGCTGCGCCCACCAGACCGCCTGTGTCTCGAAGCGGAGCCAGCGCTCGTCGAGAAACGCCGTGAGGATAATGCCGCACACGCCGCCGAGCATACACCACGCGTTCTTGACCGCGGCGTCGAAATTCGTCAGATCGCCCGCCGCGCCGCTGCGCACGCGCAGCGCGTAGAGCAGGAACAGAACCGCCGGCACGAGCATCACGAGCCAGACGTGGAACAGATAGCGCGGGCGGCGCTTCGCCTCCTCCACGACGGGGGCGAGGGCGAACACCAGCGCCGCTGCGAGCAGCAGCGACACGCCGACGTCCAGCGGCGTATGCACGCCGAGATAGAGCCGCGAGAAGGCGACGAGCAGCGCGATCACAACGCACCCGAGGCGCACGGCGCGCCGCCGCGACGTGCGCGCGATGCCGCCGAAGGTACCGGCGGCGTTCTGCGTGTGACCGCTGGGGAACGAGAAGCCCGCCGCCTGCGCGCGGGCAGATTCGACGATCTGAAGCTCGGGGTCGAGCACCCACGGGCGCGGGACGCAGAAGGTGATCTTGAGCGCCTGATTGACGATCGTGCCGGCAAAGCCGGTGAGCAGCAGGTAGTAGCCCCTGCGCTTATCGACGCACCAGAACATCAGCAGCGCGAGGACCATGAAGAACGTCTCCTCGCCCAGATGCGTCACCGCCGCCATGAGCGTGTCGAGCAGCGGTGTGCGCGCGGACGCGAGCGCGCGCAGAAAATCGAGGTTAAGCGCCATGAAAGCCGACATGAAAGACCTCCCTGTTTTCATTTTGACTCTTTTATTTTAACATCATAATTTCCCTCTTGCAACTTCTCTTTTGCTGTGATATAAATAGTTTTCGTGAAATGCGCCGAAAGGGAAAATAGCGGGTTCGTTCCGTCAAGAGAGGACTGGCCGTCGGCTGGGAGCCGGTCCGCGGGACGCCGCTTGGTTCGCCCCCGAGCAGCCGCGAGGAAATGCGCGGACGGCAGCCCTCCGTTACGGGGCTTGAGCGCGCGTCGTTTCGGCGCGAAACCGGGTGGTACCGCGGAAGGAGCCTTTCGTCCCGAATGTCGGGAGGAGGGGCTTGTTTTTTTGCCGCGATAGCCTGACCCTCGCAAATTTTTACCTGAAAAGGAGAAAAGATATGAAACAGCAACTGGAAGCTATCCGCAAAGCGGCGCTCGAAGCGGTCGCCGACGCCGGAAAGGCGGAGGACCTCGAAGCGCTGCGCGTCCGCTACCTCGGCAAAAAGGGCGAGCTGACCGCCGTTTTGAAGCAGATGGGCAAGCTCAGCGCCGAAGAGCGCCCCGTGATCGGGCAACTGGCAAACGACGTGCGCGCCAGGCTCGAGACGGGCATCGAGGAGAAGTCAAAGGAGCTCGCCGAGCGGGCGATGGAGCTTCGCCTCAAGGCGGAGACCGTGGACGTTACGATTCCCGGCAAGCAGGAGAAGATCGGCGTGAAGCACCCGATGTATCAGGTGCTCGACGAGATCGAGGATATCTTCATCGGCATGGGCTTTGAGATCCTTGAGGACCGCGAGGTCGAGCTTGCCGAGTACAACTTTACCAAGCTCAACGTCGAGGAGGGACACCCCGCCCGCGAGTGGAGCGACACGTTCTACTTCACCGGGGACAGCTCGATCCTCCTGCGCACGCAGACCTCTCCCATGCAGATCCACGCCATGGAAACGCGCGAGCTGCCGATCCGTATCCTCGCCCCCGGCCGCGTGTACCGCAAGGACGAGGTCGACGCCACGCACTCGCCCATGTTCCACCAGATCGAGGGCATGGCGATCGACAAGGGCGTTACGATGGCGGACCTCAAGGGCACGCTCAACGAGGTCGTGCGCCAGCTCTACGGCGAGCATACGGTCACGCGCTTCCGCCCGCACCACTTCCCGTTCACCGAGCCGAGCTGCGAGATGGATATCCAGTGCCACAAGTGCTGCGGCGCGGGCTGCCCCACCTGCAAGGGCGAGGGCTGGATCGAGGTGCTCGGCGCCGGCATGATCCACCCGAAGGTGCTCGAGGGCTGCGGCATCGACTCCACGGTCTATTCCGGCTGGGCGTTCGGCATGGGGCTTGAGCGTATGGCGCTCGGCCACTTCAAGATCAGCGACCTGCGCCTGATCTTCGAGAACGATGTCCGCTTCCTCGAGCAGTTTTAAGAAAGGAGAGCGAAGAAAATGATTTTAAGCAGAAATTGGCTCAACGAATTCGTTGACCTCAGGGATATCAGCGACAGGGACTTCAACGACGAGATGACGCTCTCCGGCTCGAAGGTCGAGACCATCGAGCGCCCGGAAGAAAAGATCAAAAACGTGGTCGTCGGCAAGATCCTTGAGATGACGCGCCACGAGAACTCCGACCATATGTGGGTCTGCCAGATCGACGCCGGCGGCGCGGAGCCGCTGCAGATCGTCACCGGCGCGCAGAACCAGAAGGCGGGCGACCTTGTCGCCTGCGCGCTGCACGGCGCGCATCTGCCCGGCGGCGTGAAGATCGAGCGCGGCAAGCTGCGCGGCGTGGCGTCCAACGGCATGTGCTGCTCCTACAAGGAGCTGGGCATGACCGAGCACGACTGGCCCCACAGCTTTGCCGACGGGCTCTTTATCCTGAACTCCGACCCCGACATCATGGCGATGAAGCCCCTGCCGGGCGACGATATCAACCGCTTCCTCGGCACACGGGATTCCATCGTCGAGTTCGAAATTACGCCCAACCGTCCCGACTGCCTTTCCGTCATCGGGCTTGCGCGCGAGGCGAGCGCGACGTTCAAGCGTCCCCTCAGGCTGCACACGCCTGAGCCGCACGGCTGCGGCGGCAGCATCGCCGAGCTTGTCGATATCGACATTGAGGACGGCAGCCTCTGTCCGCGCTACACCGCGCGCATGGTGAAGAACGTCAGGATCGCGCCGTCACCGCTGTGGCTGCGCGAGCGGCTGCGCAATTCCGGCGTGCGCCCGATCAACAACATCGTCGACATCACGAACTATGTCATGCTCGAATACGGTCAGCCGATGCACGCCTTTGACTTCAGCTGCGTCGAGGGCGGGCATATCATCGTGCGCACCGCGCGCGAGGGCGAGACTATCCGCACGCTCGACGGCAACGAGCGAAAGCTCACGCCGAATATGCTCTGCATCTGCGACGAGCACAAGCCCGTCTGCGTCGCGGGCGTCATGGGCGGCGCGAACAGCGAGATCGTCGGCGACACGGCGATGGTGCTCTTCGAGTCCGCCAACTTCAACGGCGTTTCCGTGCGCCGCACGGCGAGCGCCCTCGGTATGCGCACCGACGCCTCCTCCCGCTACGAAAAGGGGCTCGACATGATGAACACCATCAAGGCGGTCGAGCGCGCCTGCGAGCTCGTGGAGCTGCTCGGCTGCGGCGAGGTCGTGGACGGCGTGATGGACGTGGTCGCAAAGGAGAAGGCGCCCACCGTCGTCAAGCTGGAGCCGGACAAGATCAACGCCCTGCTCGGCACGGAGCTCAGCGAGGACGTCATGCGCGAGATCCTCGTCTCCCTCGGCTTCGTCCTCAACGGCGGCGATATCTATGTTCCCTCCTGGCGCGGCGACGTCGAGCATTACAGCGATATTGCCGAGGAGGTCGCCCGTTTCTACGGCTACAATAAGATCCCCTGCACGCTCATGCGCGGCGAGACCACGCGCGGCGGCTTTTCCGAGCAGCAGCGCTTTGACCGCGCCATCGGCGCGGCGGCGCGCGCGCTGGGCTACGACGAGATCATCACCTATTCCTTCATCAGCCCGACATATTACGACAAGATCCGTATGCCGCAGGATTCCCCGCTGCGCAATTCCCTCCGGATCCTGAACCCGCTGGGCGAGGACACCTCCATCATGCGCACGACCATTCTGCCGAGTATGCTTGAGATCATCGCCCGCAACCTGAGCTACCGCAACAAGTCGGCGCGCCTTTACGAGCTGGGCAAGATCTACCTGCCGCGCGCGGACGGCCTTGCCGACGAGCCGAAGCTCCTCTCCCTCGGCGCTTACGGCGGCGTGGACTTCTTCGCCTTCAAGGGCGTCATCGAGACGCTGCTGCGCGAGCTGCGCGTCACGGACGTGAAGTTCGCCGCCTGCACCGACAACGCCTCCTACCACCCCGGCCGCTGCGCGAAGGTGTACGCGGGGGAGACGTACCTCGGCGTGTTCGGCCAGATCCACCCGCTCGTCGCCGCGAACTACGGCGCCGATACGGAGATCTACACCGCCGAGCTGAGCTTCGACGCGCTGTATGAAAAGCGCGGCGGGATACCCGTCTACCAGCCGCTGCCCAAGTTCCCCGCCGTCACGCGCGATATCGCCGTCGTGTGCGGCGAGAGCGTTACCGTCGGCGCGCTCGAGGAGAGCATCC
The DNA here is from genome assembly GCA_963612845.1 of Alistipes onderdonkii. GTDB lineage: Bacteria > Bacillota > Clostridia > Oscillospirales > Oscillospiraceae > Hominicoprocola. Next base: position 325 of record CAVDWO010000021.1, on the reverse strand, counting down.
GCCGCGGCGCGAAGGGGCTTTTGAAGGACGTGTCCCTGTTCGACATTTACCGCGGTCCCGGCGTTGCCGAGGGCAGGAAGAGCGTTGCGTTCAACCTCATTCTGCGTGCGGACGACCGCAGCCTCACGAGCGAGGAGGCGGACGAGGACGTGAAGAACATTCTCGCCGCGCTGGAGAGCGACTGCGGGGCTTTGCTGCGGTAAAGCGGTAGATTACGATTCTGTTACAGTTGTCCCCGCGCTCTTTACATTCCGCCGCCGTGTGATATACTGTCAGCATGGAAAGGAGGGGATCCCCAAATGGAGGAATTCACCAGAAAGTTCAA
>CAVDWO010000020.1:0-23405 GCA_963612845.1 Alistipes onderdonkii | reverse complement strand
GGGCGCAATACCGGCACCGCACGGCGGCGCAGAGCCGCCTCCTGCGCGCGCTGGAAGATGCGGCGGCAGAACGTACCGGCACGCTTCTCGCGCGCTTACGCGTGCTCCTGAGAGCCTTGCGCGCAAGGCTCGGTCCAAGAGTCGCCTGACGGGCGATGAACACAAAAAAGCCGCCCCCGAGGGCGGCATGACATAAATTGACAAAGCGCGGCAGACGTGATATGGTGATATCCGTCAGCAGGAACGTGAAAGAGGTTGTTTCCCCCGAAAGGGGGTGACCGCATGACGGCAGCAGAGACCATCGCGTTACTTATGCTCGTCATCGCGGCTGTTTCTCTGGGAACCCAGATAAAGAAATAACCGCCACCTAATCGGCAGCGGCTTTCCTTCAAGCTCTAAACTTGTATGGGGGAGCGACCTGCACCGACCAAAGTGAGTCGTTCCTGCTGACACTGAATATATCACCGCAAGGCCGCTTTGTCAAGTACGACAGGGCGGCTTTTTTGCGCCGCCGGAAAGGGGAGAAAAATCTTTTATGAGCGAAGCGATCATATCGGGCGGCGCGATCATTCTCGTCGCCGTCATCGAAGCGCTCGCCGCCCGCGACCGCAAGCAGGCGAAGGTCGAACGCGACGCGGAAGCCGAGCGGCAGAAGCAGCAGGAGCAGATGACGTTGCTGCTCGTCAAGAGCGTGTGGGCGTGTACGGCACTCGCCGAGGCGACCGCGAAGGCCGTGCAGCGTATTCCCGACGCACATTGCAACGGGGATATGCACGCCGCGTTGGAGTACGCCGCCAAGGTCAAGCACGAGCAAAAGGAATTCTTCGCGCGGCAGGGTATCCACGCCGTGCTGGACACGGAGGGCGCGGCATGAAGAAGCGGGATAAATACCTCATCGCGGCGGTCGTCAACCTCTGCTGGTACTGCGCGGCGGTGCTGGCGCTGACCGCGCACGACAAGTGCGTGCCGGACAGCCTGACGGTGGCGTGGTTCGCGGCATGGACGGCGGAGCTCGCCCTGCTGGCGGGCATCAAGATCAAGGGAAAGGACGAATGACATGAAATTTGAACTCAACGACAAGGTCTACGACGTGCTCAAGTGGCTGGCGCTGATCGCGCTGCCCGCGCTGGCGGTGCTCTACAACGTGCTGGCGGGCGTGTGGGGCTGGCCGTACGCACAGGAGGTCAGCACGACCATCAACGCGGTCATCGCGTTCATCGGCGCGCTCATCGGCATCTCCACGGCGGCGTGGAAGGAGGACGGCGATGTATCACAGCAGAGACCTTGACGACCTGCGCGCGGACGTGCGCGCGAACTGCGGGATCTTCCTCGAACTCTGCAAGCAGGCGGGGCTCGTCGTGCTCGTGACCGAGACGGTCAGGGACGAGGAGTACCAGCGCTACCTTGCCGCGAACGGCTACGCCGCGAAGACCGCGACGCGCCCGACGTTCCACTCCGTGAAGGCGGGGCTGGCGTTCGACATCTGCAAGAACGTCAAGGGGCACGAGTACGACGACGCGTCGTTCTTCATAAAATGCGGGCAGATCGCAAAGCAGGTCGGCTTTTCGTGGGGCGGGGACTGGAAATCGTTCCCCGACAAGCCGCACATCCAGTGGGACGACCACGGCAGGTACACGGGCAGCATGATCCTGGCGGGGAAATACCCGCCGGAAATGGAGGAGTATATGGATCAGGCGACTTTTAACAAGATGATGGAAGCCTACCTCGCGCAGAAGCGCACAGAGAGCGTGTCGAGCTGGGCGAAGGCGGACTGGGAAAATGCGAAGAAGTCCGGCATCACGGACGGCACGGCCCCGCAGGGGCTCATCACGCGGCAGGAGGCCGTGGCGATGATCGAGCGGGCGAAGAAATGATTGTGCCCGAATCGGGCACAAAGAAAAGAGAGCACCGGTCTTTAACCGGCGCTCTCTTTTCTTATCTCGGCGTCTGTAAATCCGTATGTAAAATTGCGTCTTAAAGCTGGTGCAGAATGTTCAAATATACACACAGTGTGCATATTTGAGCAAGGGTAAAAAGGCGCGAAACGCTTGAAAATAAAGGGAATCCCGCAAACACAACGGTTTGCGGGATTCTGCATTTATGGTCCGAGTGGCGGGATTTGAACCCACGGCCTCATGGTCCCGAACCATGCGCGCTACCAACTGCGCTACACCCGGAAAGACGGCGGCGGTCTGCGACCGCGCCGCGCAACAGTGGTATTATATGTGCTTTTCCTGCCGCTGTCAAGAGCGAGATCAAGTTTTTTCCGCTTCGGCAAGATACTTCTCCGCCTGCACCGCGGCAACGGCGCCGTCCGCAGCGGCGGTGACGACCTGCCGCAGGCTCTTGACGCGGATATCGCCCGCGGCAAACACGCCCGGAACGGCGGTGCGCATCTCCTCGTCGGTGCGGATATAGCCGTCCTCCAGAGCGAGCGTATCGGCAAAGAGACCGCTTTTCGGCTCCAAGCCAACAAAGCCGAACAGCCCGAACATTCCGTCCGCCGGAGACGCTTCGACGCGCGTGCGCTCGCCGGTGACGGTATTCTTCAAAAGCATCTGCGAGAGCACGTCCCCGCCGCCGACCTCCTCGACCACGGTATTCCAGAGGATTGAGAGATTTTCGCAGCGCAGCGCCTTTTCCTGAAGCGATCTCGCCGCGCGCAGCTCGCCGCGGCGGTGAATGATCGTCACGCGGCGGGCGAACTTCGTCAGATACAGCGCCTCCTCGACCGCGGCGTCGCCGCCGCCGACAACGTAGACGTCAAGCCCCTCGAAAAACGCGGCGTCGCAGGTCGCGCAGAAGGAGATGCCGCTGCCGATAAAGCGTTCCTCGTTCCGGCAGCCGATGCGCCGCGCGGAGGCACCGCAGGCGATGATGAGCGTGCGCGCCTCATACGTCCCGCGCTCGCCGGCGAGCCGCTTGACCCCGCCGCTCAGCTCGGCGCGCACGATCGTGTCGCTCACGCGCTCAACGCCGAACGCCGCGCACTGTGCGCTCATGCGCGCGATCAGTGCGGGACCGCTGTCGCCCGGGAGCTGCCCCGGATAGTTGGCGATCTCGCCGGTGAGCGCGATCTGCCCGCCGTCCTGCCCCCGCTCGAGCAGCAGCGTCGAGAGCCGGGCGCGTCCGGCGTAGATGCCTGCCGTCAATCCGGCGGGACCGGCGCCCAGAATCGCCACATCATAGATCTTCCCCATTGCGTTCCCCTTTCGCGGCAGATGCCGCCCTTCCTCTTTTTCGCCTTTCATTATAATACCGCGCGCACCGGTTTGTAAAGCGCCGGCGCGCATTGTTTTTCCGCATGGGCGATCTCCCCTTGCAATCCGCGCGGAAAACCGCTATACTGAAGAAAACGGAAAAGGAGCGCTCTCCATGAGTCAGAAAAAGAACCGCATCCACGATTGGCACAAGCTCAAGTGGCCGTTCACCGTGACGTTCCTCTATTACGCGCTCATCTCGCTGTTCACCGGCACCGCCGGGGCGGACGAGGCGGGCTTTGTCGCCGTGCTCGCCATCGCCCTGTTCGTGGACGCCTTCGCCTATTTCTGCTACTGCTTCTTCCTCTGCCGGTACGAGGAAAATATGCAGAAGCTGTGGTTCGTCTTTATCCTCGCCTATGTGCTCGTCACGGTCGATCAGCTCGGCATCGTCTGGCAGATGATGCAGCAGCGCGCGGGCGTGCTCTGAGCGTGAAAACGTGTCCGGCAGGAAAAAGTTTACAGCTTCCCTCTTGCCTTGTATGCGCGGCTTTGCTATGCTGAGAGTATAGAACACAACAAAGGAGTTGGTGGCGCATGCCGCTTCACGATTTCGGAGATCATTCCTATCTGGAGCAGGTGCTGCTCTCCCGCCTTTCCAAGCGCGAGGTGCAGCAGTGGGCGCAGCAGTACGCGCGCCCCTACCGCGAGCTGATGAGCTATTACCGCTGCGCGATGATGGAGGTCGAGACGAAGTTCAACGTGCTCGACGAGGAGCTGTCGCTGCAATACGACCGCAACCCCATCGAAGCCGTCAAAACGCGGCTCAAATCGCCCGAGAGCATCGTGGAAAAGCTCACGCGGCGCGGCTTCCCGCTGACGGTGGACAGCATCGAGAAAAACCTCAGCGACATTGCCGGCGTGCGCGTGATCTGCTCGCACCCGTCGGACATCTACACGCTTTCCGACGCCTTCCTGCGGCAGGACGATATCGTGCTGCTTGAGCGCAAGGACTACATCGCCAAGCCCAAGCCCAACGGCTACCGCAGCCTGCACCTGATCGTCGGAACGCCGATCTTCCTGCACGACCAGAAGCGCACGATGAAGGTCGAGGTGCAGTTCCGCACGATCTCGATGGACTGGTGGGCAAGCCTTGAGCACAAGATCCGCTACAAAAAGGATCTGCCGGAGCCGGAGCTGATCGAGCGCGGACTCTATGAGTGCGCGGAGATCAGCGCGCAGCTCGACGCGCGCATGGAGCAGCTCCAGAGGATCGCCGTCGAAGCGCGGAACGCCGTGCCCTGAATACGAAAAAAAGCGCCGCCCGCGGGCGGCGCTTTTTCCCTGTTCACTTCAGCGCGGCGAGCAGCGCGTCCACGCGGTCGGTCTTTTCCCACGCCACGCCGAGATCCTCGCGCCCCATGTGACCGTAGGCGGCGAGGGGGCGGTAGATTGGGCGGCGGAGGTCAAGATCCCGAATGATGGCGGTCGGGCGCAGGTCGAAGACCTTCTCCACCGCCTGCTCAAGCCTGCCGTCGTCCACCTTGCCGGTGCCGAAGGTATCGACCATGACGCTCACGGGGCGCGCCACGCCGATGGCGTAGGCAAGCTGGATCTGGCACCGGTCGGCAAGCCCCGCGGCAACGATATTCTTGGCAACGTAGCGCGCGGCGTAGGCTGCCGAGCGGTCGACCTTCGTCGGGTCCTTGCCGGAGAAGGCGCCGCCGCCGTGCGGCGCGCTGCCGCCGTAGGTATCGACGATGATCTTGCGGCCGGTCAGACCACTGTCTCCCTGCGGGCCGCCGATGACGAAGCGTCCGGTCGGGTTGACATAAAACTTTGTCTCCCCGTCCATCAGCTCCGCGGGGACGGTCGGCTTGATGACCAGAGCGATCATATCGCGGCGGATCTGCTCAAGCGCCGCCTCGGGCGCGTGCTGGGTGGAGAGCACCACGGTGTCAACACGGACGGGCTTGCCGCTCTCGTCGTACTCGACCGTCACCTGCGTCTTGCCGTCCGGACGGAGATAGTCCACCAGCCCCTGCCTGCGCACCTCGGCGAGCCGCTTCGCCATCTTATGGGACAGAGAGATCGCCAGCGGCATCAGCTCGGGCGTCTCGGTGCAGGCATAGCCGAACATCATACCCTGGTCGCCCGCGCCGTTGTCGAGTTCGCTCGCGCCGCTTTCCTTGTTCTCAAGAGAGTTATCGACACCCATGGCGATATCGCCGCTCTGCTCGTCGATGTTGGTGATGACGCCGCAGGTGTCGCAGTCGAAGCCATACTTCGCGCGGTCGTAGCCGATCGAGCGAATGACCTCGCGCGCGATCTTCGGGATATCGACATAGCAGCTCGTCGTGATCTCGCCCATGACGTGGACAAGGCCGGTGGAGACGGTCGTCTCGCAGGCGACGCGGCCGTTGGGATCCTTTGCAAGGATCGCGTCGAGCACCGCGTCGGAGATCTGGTCGCAGATCTTATCGGGATGCCCCTCGGTGACGGATTCTGAGGTGAATAAACGCTTTGCCATGATTCTTTCTTCCTTTCTTTCGGGAAAAACAAAAAATACTCTGCCGAACCGACAGAGTAACGCGCTTTCTGCTCTTCCTCATCTTTCGATTCGTTCGTCGGATTTGGCACCTTGCCGCATGAGGCAGGTTGTCGTGGTATCATCGGGCCGTTCCCTCCGCCACTCTTGATGAAGTATTCACTTGTGTGCTTCGCTGAAAGGTATTGTAGCACATTTGTGCGCCTTGTCAACAGGAATCTTGATTTTTTGTGCAAACGCGCACTTTTACGAAGATTTTACCAAATCGTGCTTGACAGCGTGATACTTATATGATATCTTTTTGATATCATATAAAGGAGGTATCTTCTCATGGAGGAAAAAATCATCACCGGTCACAAAAACGGTATGCTCGTGCTGTTGCTCGTGCTCGCGCTCTATATCATCGCCGGCATCGGACTTGCTCTCAGCATCAGGGAGGACTTGCCGCCGTTCATCGGTCTCTGCATCGTCGTGCTCGCGCTCGGCTGGATACCGCTGTGCGGTCTGCGCGTCCTGAAGCCGCAGGAGGCGCTGGTGCTGACGCTGTTCGGCAAGTACGTCGGCACGCTCAAGGGCGAGGGCTTCTATTTCGTCAATCCCTTCTGCACGGCGTTCAATCCCGCCGCCAAGACGAAGCTCGGCCAGTCCGGCGACGTGGACGGCGGACGCAAGGGCGCGGATCTTCTCGCCGCCATGCAGGGCGCGTCCACCGCAGTCGAAGTCGGCGGCAGTAAGAAAATTTCCCTCAAGATCATGACGCTCAACAACGCCCGCCAGAAGATCAACGACTGCCTCGGCAACCCCGTGGAGATCGGCATCGCCGTCATGTGGCGCGTGACCGACACCGCCCGCGCCGTCTTCAACGTGGACAACTTCAAGGAATACCTCTCCCTCCAGTGCGACGCGGCGGTGCGCAACATCGTGCGCATCTACCCCTACGACGTGGCGCCGGGCGTCGATACCACCGGCGACGGGCAGGCGGACGAGGGCAGCCTGCGCGGGTCGAGCGAGGTCGTTGCCGTGCGTATCCGCGACGAGATCCAGACAAAGGTCGCCGACGCGGGGCTTGAGATCCTCGAAGCGCGCATCACCTATCTCGCCTACGCGCCGGAGATCGCCGCCGTCATGCTCCAGCGCCAGCAGGCAAGCGCCATCATCGACGCGCGCAAGATGATCGTCGAGGGCGCGGTCGGCATGGTCGAGATGGCGCTCTCCAGCCTTTCCGACAACCACATCGTCGAGCTTGACGAGGAGCGCAAGGCGGCGATGGTCTCGAACCTGCTCGTGGTGCTGTGCGGCAACCGCGACGCCCAGCCCGTGGTCAATTCCGGCAGCTTGTACTAAACTGGTGTTCCCATGAACGACAACGCCAAAAAGCAGGTGCCTCTGCGCCTGTCGCCCAAGCTCTATGCCGCCATCGCCGCCTGGGCGGAGGACGACTTCCGCTCGGTCAACGGGCAGATCGAGTATCTGCTCAGCGAGTGTGTGCGCCAGCGGAAGAAAAACGGCAGGTACGTCGGCGAGGAGATCGACGTGCCGCCCGAGCTCGATATCGAATAAATTTCTCGTTCAGAAATGCGGAAAGACGCCGTTCTTTCCGCATTTCTGTGTTCCATTCCGTTTTGTTCTGGGCATTTGTTCAAATTTTGTTGATGACTTTTGTCCGCCGCTGTGTCATAATGATATTAAATATCCTTTGGATTTAAGTGAGGGACCCCGCCTTGAAAAAACTCAATCATGCGATCGACCGCTTCTGTATCCTGCACCCGAACTTCGGTATCCCCAACCTGATGCTCTATATCGTCATCGGCAACGTGGCGCTCGGGCTGCTGTCCGGCTTTTCGAACGGCAACTTCCTCGGCTTCTTCGCCTACACGCTCGACGGGCTGCTGCACGGGCAGGTCTGGCGGCTCGTGACCTTCGTCCTGATCCCCGAGAGCACGAGCCCGTTCTACCTGCTCATCACCTGCTACTTCTACTACTGGATCGGCTCGACCCTTGAGCGGCAGTGGGGCACCGCCAAGTTCACCACCTACTACCTCAGCGGTATGCTGCTGACCGTCATCGGCGCGAGCATCGTCAGCCTCATCACGGGCTACAGCATCCCCGTCTACAGCGCGAACTACGTCAACTTCGCCATGTTCATGGCGTTCGCCCTGCTCTATCCCGACGCGCAGGTGCTCTTCATGTTCTTCATTCCCATGCGCATGAAGTGGCTGGCGTACATCGACGTGTTCTACTTCTTCTTCGACATTTTCCGCTACATCTCCGTCGGCGCATGGTACTACGCGATCCTGCCCATCGTCGCGCTGCTGAATTTCGTCATCTTCTTCTGGCCCGAGCTCACGCGCTTTTTCAGGCTCGAACACACGCAGAGCCGGCAGGCGTCGCACTTCCACAACACCGTGCATCATCAGCAGCGGCAGGAGCAGTACCAGCAGTCCTCGCAGGGCTTCCGCCACAAGTGCGCCGTCTGCGGCCGCACCGACGTGTCGAATCCCGAGCTGCAATTCCGCTATTGCAGCCGCTGCGCGGGGTATCACTGCTTCTGCTCCGACCACATTTTCAATCACGTCCACTTTACGGACGAGCAGCCATAAGCAAAGGGAGGCTTTTCATGGCATACACAAGAGAACAGGCGTGGGAGCTGCTCACGCAGTACAACAAGGGTGAGTTTCATCTCAAGCACGCCAACACCGTCGCCGACGTGATGCGCTGGTACGCGGAAAAGCTCGGCTACGGCGACGAGGCGGACTTCTGGGAGGTCGTCGGGCTTCTCCACGATCTCGATTTCGAGATGTACCCCAACGAGCACTGCATCAAGTCGCAGGAGATCATGCACGAGCACGGGCTCGACGAGCGGCTGATCCGCGCTACCGCGAGCCACGGCTACGACCTGCACTTTGACGGTCTGCCCGAGCCGCAGCACGAGATGGAGAAGGTTCTTTTCGCCACCGACGAGCTGACGGGGCTGATCGGCGCTGCCGCTCTCATGCGCCCGAGCAGGAGCGTCAGCGACCTTGAGGTCAAGTCTGTCAAAAAGAAGTATAAGGATAAAAAGTTCGCCGCCGGCTGCTCACGCGAGGTCATCGAGCGCGGCGCAGAGATGCTCGGCTGGGATCTCGACACGCTCATCGAGCAGACGATCCTCGCCATGCGCGCAAGCAGTCATGTTGACTGATTCTCCCGCATAGGCTGTTACCGCTCCCGCGTTACCATCAGAAAGGAAGGTGTCTCCATGAGTGATTTCACTTGTGCGCCCACCCCCAGCTACAGCGGCAAGCTCCGCAACCATATGCTGCCGGTGCCCGAGTGCATCGACGAGTGCAGCGGCATCCGCATCTTCGGCAGGATGATCCGCTCCTTCGTTTTCTCCACCGACGTCGCCACCATCGCGAACGTCAATGCGGACGCGGTGATCGCCGTCTATCCCTTCACGCCGCAGCCGCGCATTGCGCGCGCCGTCATCAGCGTGGCGGATATGCCGGTGTTCGTCGGCGTGGGCGGCGGCTTCACCTCCGGCGCGCGCTCGGTCGCGCAGGCGATGGAAGCCGAGCATTGCGGCGCTTACGGCGTGGTGCTCAACGCGCCCGTTCCGCCGGACATCATGCGCGACATCAAGGCGCACATTGATATCCCCGTGGTGGCGACGATCGTCTCCGCCACGCAGGACACCGAGGCGCGCATCGCCGCGGGCGTCGATATCCTCAACGTCTCCGCCGCCGCGGGCACGCCCGCCCTCGTCGCCGAGCTGCGCGCGCGCCACCCCGAGATCCCCATCATCGCCACCGGCGGTCCCAGGGACGAGACCATTCGCATGACCATTGCCGCGGGCGCGAACGCCATCACCTACACCCCGCCCGACAACGGCGTGCTGCTCGCCGAGATCATGCACGCACACCGCGAGCGCTTCCGCTGAACTACATAAAAAGTGCCGGCTCTCACGAGCCGGCATTTTCTTACGCTTCTTTGTTCGATAGGAACTGATAGCCATCTCCGCTCTCTTTCAGCGGCGGGAACAGTTGGCTTTCATGGACGGGGACATACTGTTTTGCCAAACTGGAAGTTATCTGCATAAACATTCTACTGCCTCATCCTCGGTTGCAACAAAGAACACGTCACACCCCTTGTTACTCTCATAGATGAAGTCATGCAGGGGCTTGCTGTTGTAATGAGAATAATCGCCATAGATAGCGATCCGCCCGCCATAGTTTGTGTATTTCTGGAGAATATCGCCCGCAAGACCGGAGCTAAGGATGAAGAAATCCTCATTTATCAGCTTCTTGCTAATGGCTATATTCTTTGTTCCAACATCGTACTTTACTGCCATCAGCAGGTCGAGTACAGACTGTGAATCTGTAATTACGATCTCCTCATCGTGAATAACTGCGCAGGCGGAGCCGTTTTTCTCGATTTTCTCTATATTCATTGATGCTTTCCTCCGTCTCTGCCAAACCCGTCATACCGCATTTTCCCTTGCAAAACAATAAAAAGACCGGCTACGGAAAATCTGCGATGGAATTTCCGCGGCGCTGCCGCGCGCTTTGCGCCACGGGGTCCTCTCAGTACGGATACGGGAACGCGGAGAACACCGCGTGACCGTCCACGAGAGTGAAGGGATAAACGTACTCGTCCGTTTCACCGGTGAGGCAGACGTTGCCGTTGGCGTCCCAATCCTGACGGGAAACTGTCTGGATCAGTTCGCCGCCGTCACCGTCAAAGGTGACCGTGTACTCCACGCCGCCGATGGAAAGATCGCTCCCCCTATCGGCTTGATAGGAGCAGAGCACGCCGTCATACTCGGCAAAGCGCGCCGGCTCCACGGCGAGCCATTCGTCCGCGACCTCCTCGCTGACGTGCTCGCACAGCAGCGCGCGCAGAGCGTCCAGCGTCGTCACGTCTCCGATCTTGCAGCGGTAGTAGGTCAAAAGGTTCTCCTCCGCCACGGGCGCGCTGTCGGTGTCGAGCGGCGCGGTGGTCATGTAGAACCACGACCAGAGCGTTGCCGCCGTGTTAAAGTCCGAGAGCACGATCTGCTCCTGCGCCACGTCGAGCAGCGACTGCGTGTGCGCGTCGAGCGCGTTGTAGAAGGTGCTGTACGGGATAAAGAACGACTGCGGCCCTGCGGCGTAGGGCGCGATCACATAGGTGTCAAACTCGATATACATACCCTCGGCGGCAAAGTAAAAGCTCGCGTTGGTGGAAAGGTCGCGGACATAGGAATCGTAATCCTCAAAGTAGCCCTCGCTCAGGTCTTGCTCCCGGATCTTATCGAGGACAGCCGTGGAGAGCGTGTCGATGAGCGTTTTGCCGAGCGCGCTGTCGGTCGAGGACTGCGCGTCAAGCGTATCGAGAGTGAGGAACTCGCCCGTCGTCAGATCGAAGTTCCATGTGCGGAGAACAGTGTTTGGGTGCGCGCCGCCGTAATAGATGTAGGTCTCGGCGGTGACGCTCAGAAGACCGTCGGTCTGGTAGGTGCTGATGGTTGCCATCTCGCTCGCCCACGGACCGAAGAAGCTCGTCTTATCCTCAAGGGAATTATAATACTCGCGCGCGTTCTGCGCGACCTCTGCGCTCTCCGCATGCAGGGCATCCAGCACGCGCTGCATCTCGGCGTTGAAGGTGTCGCACACAGCGCTCTCCGCCGACTGTGCTCCCTCGGCGCCGTTCGTCTGCGCCGATGCGTCCGAAGCAAGGGAATCGTCCGCCGTTTGCAGCGCGAGCTGCGGCAGCTCGTATTTTTCGCTCAGCAGCAGCGTGCCGTCGTCGGCAAACGTGTCCGCCTCGAAGGTCAGCGGCGTGCCGAGGACGAATTGCAGCTTTTCCCCGCCGGCGGTATCCGCGTCATCGGTATCCGCGCCGCCGGGGTCGGTCGACGCGCCGCAGGCGGCAAGGGTCAGCGCCAGCGAAAACGCCAGCAGCAGTGCCATACTCTTCTTCATCATATCGGTTTCTCCTTTCAGGAAAGGTGACCGCGCTCACACGATCACAGGTCCGCTCGTCCACGCGCCGCCCCCCGCCGCAGCGGAAAGCTCCGGATATGCGAGCACATATTGATCCTCCGCCCGCGCCGTCAGGGCAAAGAGCCGCTGCGCGGGCGCGTCCAGCGCGCGCACGTCGGCGCTCTTGACGAGCACCGGCGCGAGCGCCGTCCGCTTCATTTGCTTCAGCACCGCGCGCCCGCGTTCGTTGAACGCCAGCACCCGCAGGTAGGGCACGCGCTCCGGCGCGTCCTCCGGTGCTGCGCCGAGGTACGCCGCAAGCAGCAGCCGCCGCAGCCGCGCGTAAGCGTAGCGCTTCGTTTTCACCGCGGCGAGCAGCCCGTCAACGGAGGGAGCCGTGCGCGACGCCTCGTAAAAGCGGCGGTACAGTCCCTCGTTCCCGCCGTCGTAGGGGGCGAAGTCCTCCTCCCCCATCGCGCGCAGGCGGGAAAGGACCGCGCGCTCGGCGTTTTTCATCAGGACCGGTGCGCGTCCCGCGGCACATTCGCGCGCGTAGATCTCCGCGCTCTCCTCCGTGAGGTAAGCCGATGCGTCCTCCCCGTGCGCGAGCAGCGCACGGATATGGCTCGCGGAGGCGAAGCCCTCCGCCGCTCCCCCATCGTGGCCGACGGCTCTGCGTCCGATCGCCAGCGGCATGACGGTGCTGCCGCTTCGCAGCAGCGCCTTGCAGTACTCAACGCCCAAAATATCGTTCGGGCGGGAGAGTACGTCCGCGCCGCCGCCGATAAGCTCCCGCGCCGCCGTCTCCCTTGCCGCGGCAAAGGAAACGCCGTCCGCCAGCCTTTCGCGCAGCTTTTCCGGAAAATCCGCCCGCAGCAGCGCTTTGGCCGCGCGCTGCAATTTCGCCGCGTCGCCGCATTCGCTGCCGAAAACGAGCGTATCGACCGCGCCCGTCGCCGCCAGCACGCCGACGCCGCCCGCAGCAAAGCTCTCCGCCGACGAGATCGCCCACGGCAGCGGCAGTTCGAGCACGAGATCCGCACCGCCGCGCACGGCGCTCTCCGCGCGCGCGTGGGCGCGCATTACGGCAAAGTCGCCCCGCTGGACGAAATCCCCGCTCATCGCGCATACCACCGCCGTATCCTCGCCGAGCAGTCGGCGCGTCTCCGCGATCTGCCATGCGTGCCCGCGGTGGAAAGGGTTATATTCACATACTATACCTGCTGTTCGCATAAAAGTCCTCTCAAAGCGGTTACAAAAGAGTTACGTTTTGTTAAATTTCCGCTTGTGTTTGCTGAAAAGTTTGCTATAATAGATTTCGTATTGAATTTTCCAAATCGCGCACTTTTATTTTTTTCATTATTTTATCGGAAAATCGGACGCTTTGCAAGCGTTCCCGGAAAAGGAGTTTTACTTATGAATGTTCTGGTCATCAACGCGGGTTCCTCTTCTCTGAAGTATCAGCTGCTCAACCCCGCCACGGGTGAGCTGCTTGCCAAGGGTCTGTGCGAGCGCATCGGCATCGACGGGCGCTTCACCTACAAGCCCCAGCTGCCCGGTAAGGAAGCCGTCAAGGAGGCCGCCGTCTCCATGCCCACCCACAACGAAGCCATTCAGACCGTGCTGAACGCGCTGGTCGATGAGAAGAACGGCGTGATCGGCTCGATGAAGGAGATCGACGCGGTCGGTCACCGCGTCGTCCACGGCGGCGAGAAGTTTGCTTCCTCCGTCATCATCACCGAGGACGTCATGCGCGCCATCGAGGAGTGCAATCCCCTCGCCCCGCTGCACAACCCCGCCAACATCATCGGCATCAAGGCGTGCCGCAAGCTGATGCCCGGCGTGCCGATGGTCGCCGTGTTCGACACCGCCTTCCACCAGACCATGCCCCCCGTGGCTTACACCTATGCCATTCCCTATGAGTATTACGAGAAGGACAAGGTCCGCCGCTACGGCTTTCACGGCACCTCCCACAAGTATGTCTCCCAGCGCGCGGCGGATATGCTCGGCAAGCCCGTCGAGCAGCTCAAGCTGATCTCCTGCCACCTCGGCAACGGCTCGTCCGTCACCGCAATCGACGGCGGCAAGAGCGTGGACACCTCCATGGGCTTCACGCCGCTCGCCGGTCTCCCCATGGGCACCCGCTCCGGCGATATCGACGCCGGTATCCTCGAGTTCCTGATGAACCGCTACGGCATGGACATCACGCAGATGCTCACCGTGCTGAACAAGAAGTCCGGCATGCAGGGCATCAGCGGCGTCAGCTCCGACTTCCGCGACCTTGAAGATGGCGCCGGGCAGGGCAACAGCCGCTGCGCGCTCGCCCGCGACAAGTTCGCCTACGAGGTCAAGAAGCTCATCGGCGCGTATGCCGCCGTCATGGGCGGCGTGGACGCCGTCATCTTCACGGCGGGCGTCGGTGAGAACGACGCGCACGAGCGCATGGCGATCGCCGGCGGGCTGGAGTTCATGGGCATCAAGCTGGACGAGGACGCCAACAATATCCGCGGCGAGGAGCGCGTGATCTCCGCACCCGATTCCAAGGTCAAGGTGCTGCTGATCCCCACCAACGAGGAGCTGATGATCGCCACCGATACGGCGGCGCTGGTCGGCTGAACATATCTTAAAAACAGCAAAAAGCTGTGCGTGCAGAGCGCGCACAGCTTTTTTATCTTCACCGCTTCGCCTTCGCGCGGGCGGACGCGAGCCCCGTCTGCGCCAGCCGCCACAGCGGCAGCAGGTAGAGGAAGCAGGCGAACAGCAGGCTCGCCGTCGGCGCGCCGACGGTGGACAGCGGCGTTGCGCCCGCGATCGACCACGGGACGAGCGGCGCGAGGACGACCGCGGTATCCTCCATGTCGATCGCCAGCGTCTGCCTGTCCTCCTGCGTCTGCGCGCAGAGCTGGTGGGCAAGAATGATCGTGAGCGTCTGGTTGCAGGCGACAAGTCCGGAAACGAGCGACGTGACAAACAGGGCGAAGCAGGGCGTCGTCCGCCCGCTCAGCTCCCCGATGCGGGCGCGCACGCCGTCGAGCAGCCCCGTGCTGCGGAAGATGCCGGAATACGCCGAGGAGATCGTGATGATGAGCGCCACGCGCAGCATCGAGAGGATCCCGCCGCCGTTTAGCAGCGCGCCCACCTCCGCGTCCGACGCCGTGTAGCCGAAAAACGCCGTTTTGAGCAGCGCCAGCACGCCGGGACGCCGCACGAGGACATACAGCAGCGCCGCGGCAAGGATGCTCGCCGCCATCGCGCGCTTGACCTTCACGCGGAAAAGCGACAGCACGAGGATCAGCACCGCCGGCAGGCACATCGTCCAGTGCAGCGGCATCTCGCGCCCGTAGAGCGCCCAGAGGTCCGCCTGCGCGCCGTCCGCCGCACCGCGCAGTCCCAGCAGCGCGTAGACCGCGCAGCTCAAAAGGAACGGCACGAGCGCCGTTTTCACCATTCGGCGGATATTGTCGTAGATGTCGGTCCCCGTCAGCTCGCTGACGAGCAGCGCGCTCGTCGAGACGGGCGAGCAGCGGTCGCCGAAGTACACGCCCGAGAGCATCGCCCCGCCGAGCAGCAGCGGGTCCACGCCCATCGACACGCCGACGCTGACGCAGATCGTCCCCATCGTCGCCGCCGTGCCGAACGCTGTTCCCGTCAGCACACTGACCGCGCAGTTGAGCAGAAAGGTCATCAGCAGCAGGATCTCCGGACGGATCAGGTCCACCGCGCAGCAGATGATCAGCGGCAGCGTGCCGCAGGCGCGCCAGAACGCCGTCAGCATTCCGATGAGCGGAAAGACGAGCAGCACGCTCGCGGACGTTTTTACGCCCGAGACGATCATTCCCCCGAGCGCGCGCCACGAAAAGCCGCGCCGCCTGCCGTAAAGTGCGAAAATGACAAGTCCCGCCGCCAGCGCGTAAACGACCGACTTCCCAAGCGCTACACACACCAGCAGCGCCGCGCAGAAAAGAGCGATGGAGAGCATACGATCACCCGTTTCTCTGATCTCCCGCCGTCCGGCGGAGCAGCTCTCATTATAGCACAGGCGCGGCTAAAAGCCCCACGCTTTTTTCTGATACCTTCCACAGCTTTTTTCTGTGGGAAGCGCGCGGGCATGATTTTACATGGATTTTACAAAGCCGCGGCAGCAGATTTGACATTGCTCCTTTATGATGTAATTTGTCATAATCGGGAAATAAAACGGTAAAAAGGGAGCGGTAGATAAAATGGATCTTTTCGACGCACTGACGATGCTGGGCGGGCTGTGCCTGTTCCTGTTCGGCATGAGCCTGATGGGGCAGGCGCTGGAGCGCCGCGCGGGGAACAAGCTGCGCGAGCTGCTCGACAAAATGACTGGCAAGCCGTTCATCGGCTTTTTGACCGGTCTCGGCGTAACGGCGGTCATTCAAAGCTCGTCCGCCACGACCGTCATGGTAGTCGGCTTCGTCAACTCAGGGCTGATGACGCTGCGCCAGGCGATCAACGTCATCATGGGCGCGAACGTCGGCACGACGGTCACGGCGTGGCTGCTGAGCCTCGGCGGCATCAGCGGGGACAGCCTCATGCTCCAGCTGCTCAAGCCGACGTCGTTCACACCGGTGCTGGCGCTCATCGGCATCATTTTCTATATGTTCTGCGGCGACAACCGCAAAAAGGACACCGGCATGATCCTGCTCGGCTTCGCCACGCTGATGTTCGGCATGGACACGATGAGCGGCGCGGTCGCGGGGCTGGCGGACGTGCCGGAATTTGCAGAGCTGTTCATTGCCTTCAAGAATCCCATTCTCGGCGTGCTGGCGGGCGCGGTGCTGACGGGCATCATTCAGTCCAGTTCCGCCTCCGTCGGTATCCTTCAGGCGCTGGCAACGACCGGCGCGGTCAGCTACGCCGCCGCCATTCCCATCATCATGGGTCAGAACATCGGAACGACGGTCACGGCGCTGCTGTCCTCCATCGGCACGAACAAGAACGCCCGCCGCGCTGCCGTGGTACACCTGATGTTCAACGTCATCGGCGTCGCCGTGCTGCTGACGGTCTTCTGCATCGTGCGCGCCGTGTTCGCGCCCGCGCTGCTCAACGAAGCCGCGACGATGTCCGGCATCGCGGTGGCGCACTCCACGTTCAACATTCTCTGCACCGCCATGCTGCTGCCGCTGGGCGACCAGCTCGAGAAGCTGTCGATCTGGCTGGTGCCGGACAAGGGCGGGCGCGGCGAGAAGACTGCCGAGCTGGACGAGCGCCTGCTGGCGACGCCCTCGCTCGCTTTGCAGCAGGCGCGCAGCGTGGCAACCGAAATGGCGGAGATCGCCGTGCGCTCCCTCGGCGACGCGCTCGACTCCCTCGACGAGCTGACGCCGGAGCGCGCGCAGCGGATTCGCGAGGAGGAGGAGCGCTGCGACCATTACGAGGATATCCTCGGCACCTATCTCGTCAAGCTGAGCGCGCAGAAGATGGGGCGCGCGGAGAGCGAGGAGGCGACGGAGCTGCTCAAGACCATCGGCGACTTTGAGCGCATCTCCGACCATGCGGTCAACGTGCTCGAATCGGCGGAGGAGCTGCGGAGCAAGGGGCTCTCCTTCTCTCCCGCCGCCGCAAGCGAGCTGAACACGCTCGCGGCGTCTGTGCGCGAGATCCTTTCGCTGTCGCTGCGCGCGTTTGAGCAGCGCGACGTTGCCGTCGCCGCCGAGGTCGAGCCGCTCGAAGAGGTGATCGACTCGCTCAAAGAGCAGCTCCGCACGCGGCATATCCTGCGGATGCAGCAGGGCAAATGCAGCATTGAGGCGGGCTTCGTGCTCTCGGACCTGCTGACCGATCTGGAGCGTACCTCCGACCACTGCTCCAACATCGCCGGCTGCGTCATCGACGCCGCGCAGCACAGCCTCAACCTGCACGAAACGCTCCGCGAGGCGCGCGGCGACGGGTCCTGCTTCCACGAGCGCTTCCGGTATTACGCGGACCGCTACCGTCTCAGCGCGGTGGAGAACGGCTGACCTCCCCCCCTTGCCAAAGCGCGCGCCCTCTGCTATACTGCGGGAGAGAACTTGTCGTCCGGCGGCGCGCCGGGCGCAAAGGAGGAAGCGTATGGACGCGATCTACGAGATCGAATTGCAGGACTGCCCCTGCTGCCGCGGCACGGGCGTGATGGAGGACGAGCAGGGCTGGTGCGTGTATGTCGCGTGCCTCGACTGCGGCGCGCAGACCGCGCACTCCGCCTACGAAACGCCCGGGGAACGGCTCGCCGCCGCGAAGCAGGCGGCGCACCTGTGGAACATCGGCAAGGTGCTGCACCCCGGCGTGGGAGACTGACACAGAAAAGACAGCCGTCCGCTGAAGGGCGGGCGGCTGTGCAGCTTTCACAAGGATACGGCGCAGCGTGCGGCGTATTTTTTGCGCTTGGGGACTTGACAGCGCGTCCCCCGCCGCATATAATACGGTCAACAAGTGAAAAAACAAACCTATGACGGAGAGAAGTAACCGGCGCGGCAGCGCGCAAAGAGAGTCCCGGGCGGTGTGATCGGGGCGGCGGGCGGCTGGTGAATGGACTCCGGAGGGCGGATCGAACGGCAGCCGCCAAGTAGAGACCGACGGGATATCCCACCCGTTATCCATCGGGGCGCGCATGATGGTGCGCGTAAGCGAGCGGGCGTTTTCAAAAAACGTCAATTTGGGTGGTATCGCAGAGGTTGAACGGCTTTTGTCCCATGAGTATGGGATAAAAGTCTTTTTTCTTTTTATCCGCCCTGCCCCGGCAAGGCAGGGCTTCATCTGCCGCCCAGGATCAAATACATTTGGAGGAAAACGAACATGAAAAACAACACGATGAAAAAGCTCCTCACCCTCGCCCTCGCGGGCGCAATGACGCTCTCCCTCGCCGCCTGCGGCGGCAAGACGACAGACGACGGCAGCGGCGCCCCGCAGGACGACAGCGCGGATACCGCGACCTATAAGGTCACCGTTATCAAGCAGCTCGACCACGCCTCGCTCGACGAGATCGCAAACGCCATCGGCGCCGAGCTCGACAAGCTCGCCGCGGACAACGGCGTGACCATCGAGTACGAAATCACCTCCGGTCAGAACGATCAGGCGACCATGAAGCAGCTCTCTGATCAGGCTGTCGCCGACGGGGTGGACGCCATCATTCCCATCGCCACCACCGCCGCGCAGATCGCGGCGCTCTCCGCCGAGGACACCATGACCCCCGTGGTCTATGCCGCCGTTTCCGACCCCGAGGCGGCGAAGCTCACCGGCATCGACTATGTCACCGGCACGAGCGACGCGCTCAACACCTCCCTCATTCTGGACATGATGTTCGCCCAGAATCCGAACGTCGCCAAGGTCGGTCTGCTCTACTCCCTCTCCGAGCCGAACTCCACCAAGCCCATCGCCGACGCGAAGGCTTATCTTGACGCGAAGGGTGTCGAATACATCGAGCAGACCGCCGCCACCAACGATGAGGTTGTCGCCGCCGCCGCCGCGCTCATCGCCGCGGGCGTGGACGCCGTCTTCACCCCGACCGACAACGTCATCGCCGCGGCGGAGCTGGCGATCGCCGAGGAATTTGCAATCAATGGTATTCCCCACTACGCGGGTGCGGACTCCTTCGTGCGCAACGGCGCTTACGCCACCTGCGGCGTGAACTACACCGCGCTCGGCACGCAGACCGCCGACCTCGCCTATACCGCCATCACCGAAGGCATGGACGGCATGGAGGACTACTACCTCACCGACGGCGGCATCATCACCGTCAATACCGACACCGCCGCGCTGATCGGCGAGCAGG
The DNA here is from genome assembly GCA_963612845.1 of Alistipes onderdonkii. Taxonomy (GTDB): domain Bacteria; phylum Bacillota; class Clostridia; order Oscillospirales; family Oscillospiraceae; genus Hominicoprocola. The sequence goes on along the minus strand of CAVDWO010000020.1, from coordinate 3,941 downwards.
CGGAATACTCCTGTTTCGACAGCATGGGTACCGTCGTCGAGGTCACGACCACCAAGGATTAAGCACCGCCGCCCCGCTGCGGGGCGCGGCAGGAAAGGAGCGTGTTCCCCTTGCTCATCATCACGCAGACCGCGCTGGAGCTCGGCTTTCTCTATGCACCGGTCGCCATGGCGCTGTTTCTGAGCTACCGTATCCTCGACATCGCGGATCTCACGACTGACGGCTGCTTCGTGCTCGGCGCGGCGGTATCCGTCACCGTCACCGCCGCGGGACACCCCGTGCTCGCGGTGCCCGCCGCGATGCTGGCGGGCGCGTGCGCGGGCTTCGTCACCGCCTTTTTGCAGACGAAGCTCGGCGTACCATCGATCCTCGCGGGCATCGTCACGAACACCGGGCTTTACACCGTCAACCTCATGGCGATGGGCTGGAAGTCGAATCAGAGCCTGCTCGGCAGCGAGACCGTGTTCACGCTGCTGCGCAGGACCGGCATCGGCGGCAGCTGGTATGAGCTGCTGCTCGCCGCAGCCATGACGGTCACGGCGGGCGTACTGCTGGTGCTGTTCCTCGGCACGCGGCTGGGGCTCTCCATTCGCGCCACGGGCGATAACCCCGACATGGTGCGCGCCTCGTCCCTGAATCCCTCCTTCACCGTCACGGTGGGGCTGTGCCTCGCCAACCTGCTCACCGCGCTCTCCGGCGCTGCCGTGGGGCAGTATCAAAAGACCGTGGACATCAACTCCGGCACGGGCATCGTCGTCATCGGGCTCGCCTGCCTCATCATCGGCGAGACGCTGCTCGGGCGCAGGAGCGTCAAAAAGGGCGTCGCCGCCGCCCTCCTCGGCTCGGTCATCTACCGCTTCATCTACGCGGTCGTGTTCTACACGAAGGCCGTGCCCGTCGAGTGCCTGAAGCTGCTCACCGCCGTCATCGTGGCGCTGGCGATCGCCGCGCCGAGCATCAGAAAGTGGGCTGCGTTCCAGAAGCGCAGGCTGTCCGCCGGACGGAAAGGGGGCGTGTGAGATGCTCGATATCAACAGGATCTCCAAGACCTTCAACCCCGGCACCGTGAACGAGAAAGCGGCGCTCCGCGCTCTTTCCCTGCATCTGGACGAGGGAGACTTCGTCACCATCGTCGGCTCGAACGGCGCGGGCAAATCGACGCTGTTCAACGCCGTCGCGGGCAGCTTCTACGTCGATGAGGGCAGCATCTCGCTCGCGGGGCAGGACATCACCTTTATGCCCGAGCACGAGCGCTCCCGCCGCATCGGGCGGCTCTTTCAGGATCCGCTGCGCGGCACCGCGCCGAACATGACGATCGAGGAAAACCTCGCGCTCGCCTATCTGCGCGCGGCGCACGGCAACCCCTTCAGCCGCATCAGCAGGAAGGACAAGGACTTCTTCGCCGAGCAGCTCCGGCAGCTCGACATGGGGCTGGAGGACCGCATGAAAAATCCCGTCGGTCTGCTCTCCGGCGGCCAGCGCCAGGCGCTCACGCTGCTGATGGCAACGATGGTGCCGCCGCAGCTGCTGCTGCTCGACGAGCACACCGCCGCGCTCGACCCCGCGACGGCGGAAAAGGTGCTGGCGCTCACCCGCCGCGTCGTGGCGGAGAGCCATATCACCTGCCTGATGGTCACGCACAATATGTCGCAGGCGCTCGAGCTCGGCAACCGCACCCTGATGATGTCCGACGGGCGCATCGTGCTCGACATTTCCGGTGCCGAGCGCGCGGGCATGACCGTTGACGGTCTCATCGCGCGCTTCCGCGCGGGCGCGGGGCATGAGCTGGACAACGACCGGATCCTTCTGTCGGAATAAAAAAGCGGAGGCATGACGCGCTCATGCCTCTGCTTCTTCTTTTTTTGCTGCATTACCGCTTCTCCGCGCGGGCAATGGCGGCGATATCGCCCACGCCGTCGAGCACGGCGCTCGGACGGTAGGCATAGGTCTTGAGCGTCTCGCGCGTCGAGACGCCGGAGAGCACCAGCACCGTGGACATACCGCTCTCCATGCCGGAGATAACGTCGGTATCCATGCGGTCGCCGACCATTACCGCCTCGGCGGAGTGGCAGCCCAGCATCTTCAGCCCCGTGCGCATCATCAGCGGGTTCGGCTTGCCGCAGAAGTACGCCTCCTTGCCCGTCGCCATCTCGATCGGCGCGATGAGTGCGCGGCAGGCGGGCGCGATACCGTTCTCGATGGGACCGGAAACGTCGGAGTTCGCGCCGATGAGCTTCGCGCCCTTCCAGACGAGATTCGTCGCCTTCGTGAGCGTGTCGAGCGAATAGCTGCGCCCCTCGCCCACGACCACATAATCGGGATTCACGTCGTTCATCGTGATGCCCGCGTCGTAGAGCGCGTTGAGCAGCCCCGCCTCGCCGATGGCGAACACCGAGCAGCCCGGCGCCTGCTCGCGCAGGAACGCCGCGGTCGCCAGCGCACTCGTGTAGAAGCGCTCCTCCGGCACGTCGAGCCCCATGCGCGCGAGCTTCTGATTCAGCTCGCGCGGCGTGTAGCCGCTGTTGTTCGTGAGGAAAAGGTATTCCTTATTCTCCTCATGCAGCCATTGAATGAACTCCGCCACGCCCGGCAGGATCCGGTTCCCGTGGTAGATTACGCCGTCCATATCGCAGATAAAGCCCTTTTTCCCGTTGAAGTTGATGGTAGTCTCCATAGCGTTCCTCCGCCTTTCCTGTCCGATCTTTTGTGGTGGTATCATATCATCTTTCGCCGCGGAGCGCTACCCATGCTTCGATAATTTTTTTGTAAAATCCTTTGAAGCCCGCCGGAAAGCCGGATAATTTTAAGGTTTCTTTCCGCAAAAACGGGTGGAACGCGACGAAAAACTGTGCTATGCTGAGCGGGAAATCAAACGTAGGAGCGATGCGTGCGTGGAATATTTTCTTGATACGGTGGACACGATCCCTGCCGGACAGGGCTTTGCCCTGTTCAGCCCCGAGCATCTGTGCTGGCTGGGGCTGTACGCGCTCACGGCGGCACTGCTGGCGCGGACCTATCGCCGGGGCGATGGGCGGGCGCGCTCGCGCCTGCGCAGGACGGTCGCCCTGCTTCTCCTTGCAGACGAGACGTGGAAGCAGCTCTGGCTCCTCGCGGGCGGGAACTGGGAGGCGGAGTATCTGCCGCTGCACCTGTGCAGCATCAACATTTTTCTCGTCGCCCTGCACGCCCTACGCCCCAGCCGGCGGCTGGCAGCTTTCCTCTATACCGTCTGTATTCCGGCTGCCACCGCTGCGCTGGTCACGCCCACGTGGACCGAGCTGCCGCCGCTCAACTTCATGTATCTCCACAGCTTCACGGTCCATATCCTTCTGGCGTGCTATCCCATCATGCTGGCGGCGGGCGGCGAGGCGGCGATCCGCCTGCGGGATATTCCCTCAATACTCGGGATCCTTCTGGTGCTGGCTGTGCCTATTTATTTCCTCAACCCGGTGCTGGGCGCCAACTTCATGTTCCTCGACTACGCTCCGGAGGGGACGCCCCTCGTGTGGTTTGAGGAGCACTGGGGGAATCACCTTCTGGGCTACCCGCCCATGCTGGCGCTGGCGGCTGGGATCATGTACGGCATAAGCCGCCTGTGGGAGCGGTTTGAGCGCAGGCTCCCCGCGCGGGCGGTGCGTCCGAAATAGCTCGCCCCGCCGCGCTTTCAAAATCCTTGTCCGGCTCGGGCATGGTTGCAGACCGGCGTCCCCGCGCTGCGCGCCCATCCCTCCGGCGCTGTGCCTTGTGTAAAGGAGACGGCGCTGGCGGCGAACAGCGGCGGGCAGCATGAGATCACGACCAAGTGGGTGCTGAACGCACAGGAGACGCAAAAGGGCATCGAGAGCCTCAAGGACAAAAGCGGCGAGACCATCACCTACAGCAAGGGCTATTTGATTATTCTCAGCAACCTTTTGATATTCCCCTCTACTTTTTGATTTTTC
>CAVDWO010000019.1:23163-24251 GCA_963612845.1 Alistipes onderdonkii | reverse complement strand
AGCGCAGCGCACAGACCGCGCTACGAGCAGTTGATCGAAAATCTGGTGACGAAGCATTGAGAGCATCTTTGATATCAATCGGCGCAATGCGCCGTTGGATATAAAAATTTGAAAGATGGGAAAGGAAATGATTATGAAACGAAGAATTTTTGCATGGCTGCTATCCACCGTAATGCTGTTATCGCTGCTGCCTGCCAGCGCTATAGCGGCGAGCGAGACCTCGCTCACCTACAGCAATTCGGAAGAAGCCGAAACCGCGACCGGCGTGACCGCGAACAAGAAGGTCGTGCAGAACGAGGATGGGACCTACACCATCACCCTGTCCGTCAAAGGCTACACGGAACCGGGCTCTGAGACGAAAAATTATCCCGCGGATGTGGTGCTGGTGCTGGATACGTCCCGGTCGATGCAGCAGGGAGGGAGGCTTAATACTGCCAAGACTGCCGCAGAGAACTTTGTCAGAACCCTTTTAGGAAATAGCAATACAGGCATTAAAGTCGGTCTGGTAGCGTTCAATACAAACGCCACTTCAACGGCGCTGTCCAGAGAGCAAACTACATTAAATAACTGGATCGGTGGCTTGTCAACGAGCGAAGGCACCAACTACGGCGCCGGTCTAACGGCGGCGCAAACTCTGCTGTCGGGAAGCACCACGCAGAAGTTCATCGTGTTCATCTCCGACGGTGCGCCCGGTAGGAAGAACGGGAATGTGGATGATTTTTGGTACGGTGTGGAAACTGCCAACACGCTGAAAAATGCCGGCGTTACCATTATGACCGTCGGCGTTGACCTAAACGACGGTGACGCGGGCGCGTTAAAGAACATCTCCTCCACCGACAAAACGACCAATAAGCCGCTTTACCAGCCCGCAACATCGAGTGATCTGAGCGCCATTCTGAACAAGCTGACGGAGACGATCGCCACGAAAATCAACGCCGGCACCAACGCGGTGATGACCGATATCATCAACACGGATTATTTTGAGCTGGTCGAGGATAGCACCGGCGAAAACAAAGATGTCTCGCTGACGTTCAATAGCGCCAAGCAGGACGGCAAGAAGGTGACCTTCGACAAGGGCGCTATCGGGA
>CAVDWO010000019.1:0-23153 GCA_963612845.1 Alistipes onderdonkii | reverse complement strand
GCGGTGATGACCGATATCATCAACACGGATTATTTTGAGCTGGTCGAGGATAGCGCCGACGGAAGTCTGACGGTCGGAGAAAATGGCAAGCTGACGTGGGACATCGGCAACATTACTGGTGATCAGCAGACCGCGACTTTCAAGATCCAGCTAAAGGACGGGAATACCGCTATCGGCGAGCTGGAAACCAACAAAGATGTCTCGCTGACGTTCAATAGCGCCAAGCAGGACGGCAAGGAGGTGACCTTCGACAAGGGCGCTATCGGGAATCCGAGCGTGAAGGTCTACAGCGCGACCTACAAAGACGGTGCTGATGGCAGTGCTTTTGCCGATCGAATCACCTACAACCTGCCGGAAAACACCGAAACGCCCGCGTTTAACAACGGCACGCCCACGCGCAAGGGCTACACCTTTAAGGGCTGGTCGCCCGAGGTCAGCGGTGCCGTCGGCGGCGCCACCTACAATATCGTCTACACCGCGACGTGGGAGCAGCTTACCTACACCGTGACCGGCACGATCGACAACGGCAAGGTCACGAACGGCTCCCAGACCGTGAAGTACGGCGGGGCGTCCGAGGCGATGACCTTTACGCCCACCGCGCACTACCGGATTAAATCCGTGACGGAGAACGGTACTGCGGTTGATGATCCGAAAATTGGGACGGACGGCACCTATACCTATCCCGCGCAGACGAACGTCACCGGCAACATTGAGGTCGCGGTGACGACGGAGCCGATCCTCTACACCGTCACCTACAACAAGGGCGCGAACGGCACGCTCGCAGGGCAGGGCGCGGACGGCAACGTGACGACGGACAACCTCAAATTCGGCACCAACACCCCCGCCGCACCTGTGGTGACGGCGGACGATGGCTGGTACTTCACCGGCTGGGATCCGACGCGCACAGAGACCGTGACCAAAAGCGTCACCTATACCGCGCAGTATGCGCCGATGGGCACCGTCACCATCAAGGGCGCGAGCGCCACGCGCACCTACGACGGCACGGAGCAAACGCTCACAACCTATACGGTTCTGCCCGCGGGTTATGCGATCAGCGGCGTGAACTACTGCGCGAAGGGCAAGGATGCCGGCGAGTACAAAGGCGAGTTCACCTTCGACGAGAACGGCGTGAAAATCTATGACAAAAATAATAACGACGTGACCGATAGAGTCACGATCACCTATAAGACCGGCACGCTGACGATCACCAAGAAAGACCCTGCCACGATCGGCTTTGACCTTGACCGTGTTGACGGCGGACACGATGGGGGGCTACGAGTCCCTCCGCGGCACGGCGGAAGTCACCGAGGAGAACCGCCGGAACGTCCCGTTCGTGTTTACTGCGCAGTACGAGGTGGAATCTATCGCAAACTCCCCTGTACGCAATAGCGGACAGAGGTTTACAAATTTTGTCTTGACTTCGCGGCGGCGGTTTGGTAAAATAAAGCGCTTATAAACGGAAACGGGCAGGGAACGAAATCCCCACCCACTACTGGCAGGATAGCACACCGCGGCGGAAAACGCAAGCTACGGCGGATCTGTTTTTACAACAAACCCGGGCGTATCGCGTACCCGCCGGACAATACATTCCTCCCTTCCCGACAGGGGGACGGGAGAAAAGAAAGGCGTGAAGAGCAAAATGGCCAAAGACAAGATGTACGGCAAGACCCTTCGCAAAAACTTCGCCCGACACGAGGAGATCGTGGAGATGCCGAACCTGCTGGAGCTTCAGAAGAAGTCCTACCGCTGGTTCCTCGATACGGGGCTGCGCGAGGTCTTTTCCGACGTCGCCTCGATCTCCAACTACGCGGGCAACCTTGAGCTGAGCTTCATCGACTACAAGATGGACGAGGCGCCCAAGTACGACGAGCTGGAGTGCAAGGCGCGCGATGCCACGTATGCCGCCCCGCTCAAGGTCGGCGTCCGTCTCTACAACAAGGAGACCGGCGAGATCAAGGAGCAGGAGATCTTCATGGGCGACTTCCCGCTCATGACCGATTCCGGCACCTTCATCATCAACGGCGCCGAGCGTGTGGTCGTCTCCCAGATCGTCCGCTCCCCCGGCATCTATTACGGCAAGGAGATCGACCTCAAGACCGACCTGCCGCTGCTTACGTCCACGGTCATTCCCTACCGCGGCGCATGGCTCGAATATGAGACCGACGCCAACGAGATGTTCTGGGTCCGCATCGACAAGAACCGCAAGCTCCCCATCACCCAGCTGATTCGCGCCATCGGCTATAAGACCGACGCGGAGATCCTCGAGCTCTTCGGCGACGATGAGCGCGTGGCTGTCACGCTCGAAAAGGACGCCTGCAAGACCTACGAGGAAGCCATGCTCGAGATCTACCGCAAGCTGCGCCCGGGCGAGCCGCCCACGGTCGAGGCGTGCGAGACGCTCATCAACAACCTCTTCTTCGATCCGCGCCGCTATGACCTGTCCATGGTCGGCCGCTACAAATATAATAAGAAGCTCTCCCTCTGGGCGCGGGCGCGCGGGCAGAAGCTCGTCTACCCCGTCGCCGACCCGCGCACGGGCGAGATCATGTTCGACGCGGGGCACGTCCTCACCGACGGCGAAGCCCGCGAGCTGGACGCCATCGGCGTCAACGAAGTGACCATCGAGGTCGACGGCCGCCCGATGCGCGTGTTCTCCAACCACATGGTCGATCTTTCCCGCTTTGTCGACTTTGACCCGCTCGCCGAGTGCGGCATCAAGGAGCGCGTGCGCGAGAGCGTGCTCAAGGAGCTGCTCGAGCAGTACAGCGGCGAGGAGCTCAAGGAGGCGATCCGCGACAATGCCGACCGTCTCGTGCCCAAGCACATTCTCGTCGAGGATATCCTCGCGAGCATCAACTATATGAACGCGCTGGCGCGCGGCATCGTATTCAAGGACGATATCGACCACCTCGGCAACCGCCGCCTGCGCTGCGTGGGCGAGCTGCTGCAAAACCAGTTCCGCATCGGCTTTTCCCGCATGGAGCGCGTGATCCGCGAACGCATGACCATTCAGGACCTCGACATCGTCACGCCGCAGAGCCTCATCAATATCCGCCCCGTGACTGCCGCGATCAAGGAGTTTTTCGGCTCCAGCCCGCTCAGCCAGTTCATGGACCAGACGAATCCGCTCGCCGAGCTGACGCATAAGCGCCGCCTGTCGGCGCTCGGCCCCGGCGGTCTTTCTCGCGAGCGCGCGAACATGGAGGTGCGCGACGTGCACTACAGCCACTACGGCCGTATGTGCCCGATCGAGACGCCGGAAGGTCCGAACATCGGTCTGATCTCCTACCTTGCGACCTATGCCCGCATCAACGAGTACGGCTTCATCGAGGCGCCCTTCCGCAAGGTCGATCACGAGACCTGCCGCGTGACCGATGAGATCGAGTATATGACCGCGGACGTCGAGGACCAGTACATCGTCGGTCAGGCTGCCGAGCCTGTCGATGAGAACGGCTGCCTCGTCAACAAGCGCATCACCTGCCGCCACCGCGACGAGATCATCGAGGTCGACCGCGAGCGCGTCGATTATATCGACATCTCCCCGCGCATGATGGTCTCCATCGCCACGGCGATGATCCCCTTCCTGCCGAACGACGACGCGAACCGCGCCCTGATGGGCGCGAATATGCAGCGTCAGGCAGTCCCGCTGCTCCGCCCCGAGGCGCCGATCGTCGGCACCGGCATGGAGCATAAGATCTGCATGGATTCCGAGGTCGCCGTCCTCGCCGAGGGCGACGGCGTCGTGACGAAGATGGACGCGCGCGCCATTACCGTCGCCTACGACAATGGAGGGACGAAGGAGTACCGGCTCACGAAGTTCCTGCGCTCCAACCACGGCACCTGCATCAACCAGCACCCGATCGTCGATGTCGGCGAGCGCGTGCACGGCAGGTATATCAACGAAAAGGGCGAGACCGTCGATCCTACCGTGCTGGCGGACGGTCCTGCCACCGACCAGGGCGAGATCGCCCTCGGCCGCAATATCCTCGTCGGCTTCATGACGTGGGAGGGCTACAACTACGAGGACGCGGTCCTGCTCAACGAGCGCCTCGTGCGCGAGGATCTCTACACCTCGATCCACCTTGAGGAATACGAGCTGGACGCGCGCGATACCAAGCTCGGTCCCGAGGAGATCACCCGCGATATCCCCAACGTCGGCGAGGACGCGCTCAAGGATCTTGACGAGCGCGGCATTATCCGCATCGGCGCGGAGGTCCACGCCGGCGATATCCTCGTCGGCAAGGTCACGCCCAAGGGCGAGACCGATCTGACCGCGGAGGAGCGCCTGCTGCGCGCGATCTTCGGCGAGAAGGCGCGCGAGGTGCGCGATACCTCGCTCAAGGTGCCGCACGGCGAGAGCGGCATCGTCGTCGATGCCAAGGTCTTCTCCCGCGAGGCGGGCGACGAGCTGGGCCCCGGCGTGAACATGGTCGTGCGCGTTTACATCGCGCAGCGCCGCAAGATCCAGCCGGGCGACAAGATGGCAGGCCGCCACGGCAACAAGGGCGTCGTTTCCCGTATCCTGCCGCAGGAGGATATGCCCTTCCTGCCGGACGGCACGCCGCTCGATATCGTGCTCAACCCGCTGGGCGTCCCCTCCCGTATGAACATCGGGCAGGTGCTCGAGGTCCATCTCGGTTACGCCGCCAAGACGCTCGGCTACAAGGTCGCCACGCCGATCTTCGACGGCGCGAGCTATGAGGAGATCCGCGACGAGCTGGTGCGCGCGGGGCTTGACCCCGAGGGCAAGAGCTGGCTGTACGACGGGCGCACCGGCGAGCGCTTCGACAATAAGGTCACCGTCGGCTATGTGTACTTCCTCAAGCTGCACCACCTGGTCGACGATAAGATCCACGCCCGTTCCACCGGACCCTACTCCCTCGTCACGCAGCAGCCGCTCGGCGGCAAGGCGCAGTTCGGCGGCCAGCGCTTCGGCGAGATGGAAGTCTGGGCGCTCGAGGCTTACGGCGCGGCGTACACCCTGCAGGAGATCCTGACGGTCAAGTCCGACGATGTGACCGGCCGTGTGCGCACCTACGAGTCCATCGTCAAGGGACACAATATCCCCCAGCCCGGCGTGCCGGAGTCGTTCAAGGTGCTCGTCAAGGAGCTGCAGGCGCTGTGCCTCGACGTGCAGGTGCTCGACCGCGACGGCAACCAGATCGAGCTCAAGGAGGACGAGGACGCAATGGATACTTTCAACCTCGCCCGTATGGACGCGGACGACGAGCGCAGCCGCAATCCCTTCGCCGATGAGGCGGAGCTGGAGGACGCCGGCTTTGAATACGTCGCCGAAGAGGAAGTCAACGCCGACTTTGCCGGCGATGAACTGGAAGACTGAGAAAAGGAGGAGCATACAGAATGAGTTACGCAACGTTTGACGCTATCAAGATCGGAATCGCTTCTCCGGAAATGATCCGTGAATGGTCCTACGGCGAGGTCAAAAAGCCGGAGACCATCAACTACCGCACCCTCAAGCCCGAGCGCGACGGCCTGTTCTGCGAGCGCATCTTCGGTCCCACGAAGGACTGGGAGTGCCACTGCGGCAAGTATAAGAAGATCCGCTACAAGGGCAAGATCTGCGACCGCTGCGGCGTGGAAGTCACGCGCGCCAAGGTTCGCCGCGAGCGCATGGGCCACATCGAGCTCGCGACGCCCGTTTCCCACATCTGGTATTTCAAGGGCATTCCCTCCCGCATGGGCCTGCTGCTCGACATCAGCCCCCGCATCCTTGAAAAGGTGCTGTATTTCGCCGCCTATATCGTCACCGATCCCGGCGAGACCCCGCTGATGCGCAACCAGATCCTCTCGGAAAAAGAGTATCGGGATATGCGCGAGAAGTATGAAAACGATTTCGACGCCGGCATGGGCGCCGAGGCGGTCAAGAAGCTGCTCCAGCAGATCGACCTCGAAGCCCTGTCCGAGCAGCTCCATACCGAGCTGAAGAACGCCAGCGGGCAGAAGAAGGCGCGCATCGTCAAGCGCCTTGAGGTCGTGGACGCTTTCCGTATCTCCGGCAACAAGCCCGAGTGGATGATCATCGACGTGCTGCCCGTGATCCCGCCTGAGATCCGCCCGATGGTTCAGCTCGACGGCGGACGCTTCGCCACGAGCGACCTCAACGACCTTTACCGCCGCGTCATCAACCGCAACAACCGCTTGAAGCGCCTGATCCAGCTCAACGCGCCCGATATCATCGTGCGCAACGAGAAGCGTATGCTGCAGGAGGCGGTCGATGCCCTGATCGACAACGGCCGCCGCGGGCGCGCCGTCACCGGCGCGAACAACCGCGCGCTCAAGTCCCTCAGCGATATGCTCAAGGGCAAGCAGGGGCGCTTCCGCCAGAACCTGCTGGGCAAGCGCGTGGACTACTCCGGGCGCAGCGTTATCTGCGTCGGTCCCGAACTGAAGATCTACCAGTGCGGCGTGCCCAAGGAGATGGCGCTCGAGCTGTTCCGCCCCTTTATTATGAAGAAGCTGGTCGAGGACGGCGCCGCCAACAACATCAAGTCTGCCAAGAAGATGGTCGATAAGGGCCGTGCCGAGGTGTGGGACGCGCTCGACGTCGTCATCAAGGACCACCCCGTCATGCTCAACCGCGCGCCGACGCTCCACCGCCTCGGTATTCAGGCGTTCGAGCCGGTGCTGGTCGAGGGGCGCGCGCTCAAGCTCCATCCGCTCAACTGCACCGCGTTCAACGCGGACTTCGACGGCGACCAGATGGCGATCCACGTCCCCCTGTCCGCCGAAGCGCAGGCGGAGGCGCGGCTGCTGATGCTCTCCGCCAACAACCTCCTGCGCCCGCAGGACGGCGGTCCCGTCACCGTGCCGACGCAGGATATGGTGCTCGGCTCCTACTACCTCACCTTCGAGCGCTTTGAAAACGGCGTGTCCCAGATGGATAACGACGAATTCTGGCCGCAGGACGTTGACTTTGCCTTTGCCGGCAAGCGGTACGACGAGCTGAGCGATGAGGAAAAGTCCGCCGTCCGCCTCAACGTCTACCGCGACGAGGACGAGGCGATGCTCGCCTTCAACGATCATCTCATCGGTATCCACCAGCCCATTCTCGTCCGCAGGACGAAGGAGCTGCCGGACGGTACGGCGGGCAGCAAGGTCGTGCGCGCCACCATCGGCAGGATCATCTTCAACCGCAACGTCCCGCAGGATCTCGGCTTTGTCCGGCGCGTCGACGACAGCGGCGAGCCGACCGAAAACTACTTCGACTACGAGATCGCCGAGGTCTGCGGCAAGAAGCTGCTCGGAAAGATCGTCGACCGAACGATCAAGCTGCATAACTTCACCGTTGCCGCCGAGGTGCTCGACAATATCAAGGCAACGGGCTACAAGTTCTCCACCCGCGCCGCCATCACCATCTCCGTCGCGGACATGACCATTCCGCCGGAGAAGTACACCCTCATCGCCGCGACCGAGCAGCGCGTCGTCGACATTGAAGACCAGTTCAAGATGGGCTTCATGACCGAGGACGAGCGTTACCGCGCCGTCGTGCACGAGTGGGAAAAGACCACCGCGGACGTGACCGATGCCCTGCAAAAGAATATGGACCGCTACAACCCCGTCTTTATGATGGCGGACTCCGGCGCGCGCGGCTCGATGAAGCAGATCCGCCAGCTGACCGGTATGCGCGGTCTGATGGCGAACACCGCCGGTAAGACGATCGAGATCCCCGTCAAGGCGAACTTCCGCGAGGGACTTTCCGTTCTGGAATACTTTACCTCCTCCCGCGGCGCCCGCAAGGGTCTTGCCGATACGGCGCTCCGCACCGCGGACTCCGGTTATCTGACCCGCCGCATGGTCGACGTCTGCCAGGACGTCATCATTCGCTCCGACGACTGCGGCGCGACGCGCGGCATCACCATCGGCGAGATCAGCGAGAACGGTCAGGTCATCGAGAAGTTCTCCGAGCGTGTCAACGGCCGCTATCCGGTCAGCGACGTACTCAAGCCCGGCACCGGCGAGGTGCTCATCTCCAAGGATCACATGATGACCCCCGAGGACGCCGACCTCATGGAGAAGTTCGATATCCACTCCGTCGAGATCCGCACCGTGCTCACCTGCAAGGCGCACAGCGGCGTCTGCGCGAGGTGCTACGGCATGAACCTTGCCACGAGCAAGCCCGTCGGTCCCGGCGAGGCGGTCGGCATCATCGCAGCTCAGTCCATCGGCGAGCCGGGCACGCAGCTGACGATGCGTACCTTCCACACCGGCGGCGTCGCCGGCGGCGACATTACGCAGGGTCTTCCGCGCGTGGAGGAGCTGTTCGAGGCGCGCCGCCCCAAGAAGATGGCGACGCTTTCCGAGATCGCGGGCAAGGTCCGCTTCGAGGAATCCGCCAAGGGCAGCCTGCTCAACATCGTCGTCGTCGCCGACGACGGCGATACCCGCACCTACTCCGTGCCCCACACCGGTCTGCGCGTGAACGACGGCGACGAGATCGCCAAGGGTACGCAGCTGCAGGAGGGCGCTCTCTCCCCGCACGATATCCTCCGTATCCGCGGCACCTCCGCCGTGCATGACTATCTCATTCAGGAGGTTTTGAAGGTCTACCGTCAGCAGGGCGTCGATATCAACGACAAGCATATCGAGGTCATCGTCCGCCAGATGATGCGCAAGGTGCGCGTCGAGGAATCCGGCGATACCGACCTGCTCTCCGGCGCGATGGTCGACCTGCTCGAATACGAGGACGCCAACGAGGCAATCCGCGCGCGCAGCGCCGCGGGCGAGGTCAACGCCGAGACCGGCGAGCCGCTGCAGGAGGCTGTTGCCACGCAGCTGCTCATGGGTATCACCAAGGCATCTCTGGCGACCGACAGCTGGATGTCCGCCGCGTCCTTCCAGGAGACTACGAAGGTCCTGACCGAAGCCGCCATCAAGGGCAAGGTCGACCACCTGCAGGGCCTCAAGGAGAACGTCATCATCGGCAAGCTGATCCCTGCCGGCGCGGGGCTGAACGCCTACCGCGACTTTGCCGAGGAGATCGTCCCCGAGCCGGAAAAGCCCGAGGAGGAGCCTTACGAGCCGCGCATCATCACCAACGCCGTCGAGGTCTGACCCCCGCACGGGAGCATACGAAGAAGAGGCATGGCGCGAGCCATGCCTCTTTTGCGCCGCCGGCACAAAAAACACCGGAGAAATTGGGGCGATTCAGCCAAAATTTTGAGACCGCGCGGGGCAGAAAGACTTGACGCGTTGCTTTCGCTGTGCTATAATTCCAGTTTGCGTGGGTCTGTCCCACGGAATTTGTCATACCGTCGGGAGGGACCTGCCGTGACGCCGGAACTGTCCACCTGCCGCAAGGTAGCGGGCATCAAGCAGACGATGCGTGCACTGCGGGAACACCGCGCGGAAAAGCTCTATATCGCCTGCGACGCGGACCCCGCCGTGCTCGGCGCGGTCGAGGCGCTCGCGCGGGAGCAGGGGCTCGCGGTCGACCGCGGGGCCGCGATGGCGCAGCTCGGCCGCAGCGCGGGCATTGCCGTCGGCGCGGCGGTGATCGCCGTCCTGAAGGAATAAGGTTTTTTCGGGATATTTTTCCAATATCCTGTAAAAAATAATAACCATCATTTTAAGAAAGGAGAAAAACAAAGAATGCCTACTTTTAACCAGTTGGTTCGCAAGGGCAGACAGCAGTCGACCTACAAGTCCAATTCTCCCGCTCTGCAGTATGGACTCAACACCCTGAAGAACAAGGAGACCGACCTCGCCTCTCCCCAGAAGCGCGGTGTCTGCACCGCAGTCCGTACCGCGACACCGAAGAAGCCGAACTCCGCTCTTCGTAAGATCGCCCGTGTCCGCCTCACCAACGGCTACGAGGTCACCGCTTACATTCCCGGCGTCGGTCATTCCCTGCAGGAGCACTCTGTGGTCATGATCCGCGGCGGTCGTGTCAAGGACCTCCCCGGTGTGCGTTACCACATCATCCGCGGCACGCTGGACGCTCAGGGCGTGCAGGGCCGTATGCAGTCCCGCTCCAAGTACGGCGCCAAGCGCCCGAAGCAGAAGTAAGACCGCAGCCATGAAATGAGCTTTGCCGAAAAGGTTTGATATAGATTTTTATCATTCACCTCTTTGGCAGGCCGGAACACGATGGGGGAGAGCCCCATTCGCGAGTACCTATGATTTCTAAATTATAAGAAGGAGGGAAGCAAAGTGCCCAGAAGAGGTAATGTTCCCAAAAGAGAAGTTCTGCCCGATCCTATGTACAACAGCGTTCTGGTGACCAAGCTTGTCAACAGCATCATGCTCGACGGCAAGAAGGGCGTCGCTCAGAAGGTCGTTTACGGTGCCTTTGACATGATCAAGGACAAGACCGGCAACGAGCCTCTCGATGTTTTTAATCAGGCGATGGAAAATATCATGCCCAGCTTGGAGACCAAGTCCCGCCGTGTCGGCGGCGCGACCTATCAGGTGCCGATGGAGGTCCGTCCCGCCCGCCGCCAGACCCTCGGTCTGCGCTGGCTGACCACTTACGCCCGCGGCCGCGGTGAGCGCACCATGGCGGAGCGTCTCGCCGGCGAAATCATGGACGCCGCCAACAACACCGGCAGCGCCGTGAAGAAGCGCGAAGACACGCACAAGATGGCAGAATCCAACAAGGCGTTCGCCCACTTCCGCTGGTAAGGCAAGGAGTAAAGTATGCCGAGAAAAGTATCTCTGGAGAAAACAAGGAATATCGGCATCATGGCGCACATCGATGCGGGCAAGACCACCACGACCGAGCGTATCCTCTACTACACCGGCGTGAATTACAAGCTGGGTGAAACGCACGAGGGTACCGCCACGATGGACTGGATGGAGCAGGAGCAGGAGCGCGGCATCACGATCACGTCCGCCGCCACCACCTGCTTCTGGAAGAACCACCGCATCAACATCATCGACACCCCGGGCCACGTCGACTTCACCGTTGAGGTCGAGCGTTCCCTGCGTGTGCTGGACGGCAGCGTGACCGTCCTGTGTGCCAAGGGCGGCGTGGAGCCCCAGTCCGAAACGGTCTGGCGTCAGGCGGATCACTACCATGTGCCCCGCATGATCTACGTCAACAAGATGGACATTATGGGCGCCGATTTCTACAACGTGCTGCGCATGATCGACGAGCGGCTCAAGTGCAATGCCGTTCCCATTCAGCTGCCCATCGGTAAGGAATCCGATTTCCGCGGCATCATCGACCTTGTGGAGATGAAAGCCGACGTCTATTACGACGAGATGGGCAAGGATATGCGCGTGGAGGATATCCCCGCGGATATGCTGGAGCAGGCGCAGGAGTACCGCGAGAAAATGCTTGAAGCCGTTTCCATGTTCGACGATGAGATCATGGAACGCTATCTTGACGGTCAGGAGATCCCTGCCGACCAGATCCGCGCGGCGATCCGTCAGGCGACGGTCGCCGTGGAGATGATCCCCGTGGTCTGCGGCACCTCCTACCGCAACAAGGGCGTGCAGAAGCTGCTCGACGCGATCGTGGACTATATGCCCGCGCCGACCGATATCCCCGCCATCAGGGGCACCAACCCCAAGACCGACGAGGAGGAGGACCGCGCGCCGAGCGACGATGAGCCGTTCTCCGCGCTCGCCTTCAAGATCATGACCGACCCCTATGTGGGCAGGCTGAGCTTCTTCCGTGTCTATTCCGGCACGCTGAACACCGGCTCGTCCGTGCTCAACTCCACCAAGGGCGTGCGCGAGCGCATGGGTCGTATCCTGCAAATGCACGCCAACCACCGCGAGGATATCGAAACGGTCTACTCCGGCGATATCGCGGCGGCGGTCGGTCTCAAGAATACCACCACCGGCGATACCCTCTGCGACGAGAAACACCCGATCATTCTTGAGAGCATGGAGTTCCCCGAGCCTGTTATCCGCGTCGCCATCGAGCCTAAGACCAAAGCCGGTCAGGAGAAGATGGGCGTCGCGCTGATGAAGCTGGCGGAGGAGGATCCCACCTTCAAGACCTATACCGACGAGGAGACCGGTCAGACGATCATCGCCGGCATGGGCGAGCTCCATCTGGAGATCATCGTGGACAGACTTCTCCGCGAGTTCAAGGTCGAAGCGAACGTCGGCGCCCCGCAGGTCGCCTATAAGGAGACGATCAGCAAGGCTGTCGATCAGGACACCAAGTATGCCCGTCAGAGCGGCGGCAAGGGTCAGTACGGTCACGTCAAGATCCATGTCGAGCCGAACGAGTCCGGCAAGGGCTACGAGTTTGTCAACGCCCTCGTCGGCGGCGCGATCCCCAAGGAATACGTTCCCGCGGTCGATGCCGGTATCCAGGGTGCGATGCTCTCGGGCGTGCTCGCCGGTTATCCGGTGGTCGACGTCAAGGTCACGCTGTACGACGGCTCCTACCACGAGGTAGACTCTTCGGAGATGGCGTTCAAGATCGCCGGCTCCATGGCGTTCAAGGAAGCCTGCCAGAAGGCGGGTCCCACGCTGCTCGAGCCGATCATGAAGGTCTGCGTCATCGTCCCCGACGAGTATATGGGCGACGTGATCGGCGATCTCAACTCCCGCCGCGGTCAGATTCAGGGCTTCGAAGCCCGCAGCGGCGCGCAGCAGATCGACGCGTTCGTCCCGCTCGCCGAGATGTTCGGCTACGCCACCGACCTCCGCTCCCGCACACAGGGACGCGGACAGTACACGATGGAGCCGTCGCATTATATCGAGATCCCGAAGAACATTCAGGATAAGATCATCAGCCAGCGCACCGGCGTGCGCAGCTGAGAAAAAGGTATTGCAAAATACCGAAAACTACGGTAAAATACCGGTGTTGTGAGAATGACGCCGGAAAAAACGAAAATTCGATTACAGGAGGATCACTCTAATGGCTAAGCAGAAATTCGAGCGTACTAAGCCCCACGTAAACATTGGTACCATCGGTCATATCGACCACGGCAAGACCACCCTGACCGCCGCGATCACCAAGTATCTCTCTCTCGAGGGCGGCGCTGAGTACACCGACTACAGCTCCATCGACAAGGCTCCCGAAGAGCGCGAGCGCGGCATCACCATCAACACCGCTCACGTCGAGTATCAGACCTTCGACCGTCAGGGTCACGACTACAAGACCGGCGCCGACGGCGAGATCAAGGGCCGCCACTATGCCCACGTCGACTGCCCGGGCCACGCCGACTATATCAAGAACATGATCACCGGCGCTGCTCAGATGGACGGTGCCATCCTCGTCATCGCCGCTTCCGACGGTCCTATGGCGCAGACCCGCGAGCATCTGCTGCTCGCCCGTCAGGTCAACGTGCCCTCCGTCCTCGTTTTCCTGAACAAGTGCGATCAGGTCGACGATGAAGAGCTGCTCGAGCTGGTCGAGATGGAAGTCCGCGAGATGCTCGACTTCTACGGCTTCCCCGGCGACGATACCCCGATCATCCGCGGCAGCGCGCTGAACGCCCTGATCTCCGAGTCCAAGGATCTCAACGCTCCCGAGTATAAGTGCATTCAGGAGCTCATGGACGCTGTCGATACCTGGATCCCCACGCCCGACCGTAAGGCGGATATGCCCTTCCTGATGCCCGTTGAGGACGTCTTCACGATCTCCGGCCGCGGCACCGTCGCCACCGGCCGTGTTGAGCGCGGTCAGCTCAAGCTCGGCGAGGAAGTCGAGATCGTCGGTCTGTCCGATGAAAAGCGCAAGACCGTCGTCACCGGTATCGAGATGTTCCACAAGCTGCTCGACTACGCCGAGGCCGGCGATAACATCGGCACCCTGCTCCGCGGCGTTGCCAAGAACGAGATCGAGCGCGGCCAGGTCCTTTCCAAGCCCGGCTCCATTCACCCCCTCACCAAGTTCGTCGGTCAGGTCTACGTTCTGACCAAGGACGAGGGCGGTCGTCACACCCCGTTCTTCAACAACTATCGTCCCCAGTTCTATTTCCGCACCACCGACGTCACCGGCGTCATCACCCTGCCCGAGGGCACCGAGATGTGCATGCCCGGCGATAACGTCGACATGAAGGTCGAGCTGATCACCCCGATCGCTATCGAGAAGGGTCTCCGCTTCGCCATTCGTGAAGGCGGTCGCACCGTCGGCTCCGGCGTCGTTATCGAGGCTGAGGTCTGATCGTAAAAACAGTAAAAAAGCAGCAGGTCGTTCGACCTGTTGCTTTTTTTATTCCGTTACCGCCCACACCCAGCGGTCAAAAGCGTCGGCGCGGAAGTCCGCGAGCGCCGCGGCATAGTCCGCGCTGACGGCGGTGAGCCGCCGCAGCCCGTCCTGCGTCCGCACCAGCGGGTCGATGCAGCGCTTTTTCGCCGCAACGCGGACGGCGTACACCCCCTCGGGACGCCGCGCCCCGCTGCGCGTGCCGGTGACGCGGCGGTACTCATCCCACCGCGCGGCGATCGATGGAACGGCGCGCAGCCGGCTGATGACGTGCGGCTCGTCGCGGTAAAGATCGTCCGTTGTCAGCGCACCCGAGCGCTGCGCGTCGCGCAGCAGATCGGCGAGATACTGCATTCCAAAGCGGTCGTCATCGGAGACAAACCAGCGCGACTGCCGCAGCGCAAGGCGGGCGAAGGCATCGGCGGTGCCGCGCTGCGCGAAGCACAGCTCGTCCTCGCCGTCCTCGTTCTTGCCGATGAAAAGGTCGGAAAAGATCGCCCGCAGCGTCTCCTCCGTGCTGCCGAAGACGAGCCGGGCGTTGCCCAGCGTGTACTCCAGCCGGTCGGCGGACAGGCGCGGCGAGTCGTTGTCCGCGATGGGATAGCGGTGGTAGTCGTCCACGTCGTCCACCGTCAGACCGCTGCGCGCGAGCAGCGCCGTCAGCTCCGGCGAAGCGGCGATCATCGCGTGCGTGCGCGCCTCGGTCGATTCCTGCCGCTCGTGGTCGCCGTTGAGAAAGTCCACCGCGTGGGCGAAGGCGGGCGTGGCGATGTCGTGCAGCAGCCCCGCCGCGGATTGCTTCAGATCGCGGGTGAAGTGCCAGACGATCGCCGCCGTGCCGAGCGAGTGCATGTAGCGCGAGTAGGGAGCCGTCCCGCGGTAGACAGGGTAGGCGGCGTATTCGCAGCCGCAGTGCATCCCGACGCGCTGCAAGCGCCGCATCGCGGGCGTACCGGCGAGGGCGAGCAGCTCCGGCGGCAGCGCGGAGGTGTAGAGATCGGTATACATAACAACATTCTGCCTTTCAAAAAACAAGCGCCTTGCCGTGCGGCAGGGCGCTTTTCCTATCCGTTTCAGCCAATCTGACGGACGGCGGCGGTCTCCTCGCACTCGACGCACTCGATCCTCGCGCCGAGCCCGTGCAGCTTGCCGATCAGATCCTCGTAGCCGCGCTCGATATAGTGGACGTTCGTGATCTCGCTCACGCCCTCGGCGGCAAGCGCCGCGATGACCATAGCCGCGCCCGCACGCAGATCGTATGCCTGCACGCTGGCGGCGGTGAGCTTCTCCACACCCTCGATTACGGCGGTACGCCCCTCCACGCGGATCTGCGCGCCCATGCGTGCCAGCTCGCCGACGTAGCGGTAGCGGTTGTCCCACACCCCCTCGGTGACCATGCTCGTCCCCTCCGCAAGGCAGAGCGCAACGGTGATCTGCGGCTGCATATCGGTGGGGAAGCCGGGGTAGGGCAGCGTCTTGACGTTGGCGCGGTGCAGCGCGCCCGTGCGCCGCACGAGCAGCATATCGTCCTGCTCCTCGACCTGCACGCCCATCTCCTGCAGCTTTGCGGTGATGCAGTCCATGTGCTTGGGAATGATGCCGCGCACGAGGACCTGCCCCCCGCAGGCGGCGACGGCAGCCATATAGGTGCCCGCCTCGATCTGGTCGGGAATGATGGCGTACGTCCCGCCGTGGAGCCTGTCCACGCCGAAAACGCGGATCGTGTCCGTACCTGCGCCCTTGATGTCCGCGCCCATGGAGTTCAAAAAGTTCGCCAGGTCAACGATGTGCGGCTCCTTGGCGGCGTTTTCGATGACGGTCGTCCCGTCGGCGAGCGCCGCCGCCATCATAATGTTCATCGTCGCGCCGACGGAGACCACGTCGAGATAGACGTTCGCACCCCTCATGCGCCCGCCCTCGACCTTGGCGCAGATGAAGTCACCCTCGCGCACCTCCGCGCCCATCGCGGCGAAGCCCTTGACGTGCTGGTCGATGGGACGCACGCCGCCGAAGTTGCAGCCGCCGGGCATCGAAACCTCCGCCTCGCCGAAGCGGCCGAGCAGCGCGCCGATGAGATAGTAGGACGCGCGGATCTTGTGCGCCAGCTCCTGCGAGACCTGCGTGGTGGCGATATGGCGGCAGTCGATCTCCACGTCGCTGCGGTTGAGGAAGCGGACGTTCGCCCCCAGCTGCTCCAGAATCTTGAGCAGGGCGGTCACGTCGGAGATCTGGGGGATATTTTCAATGCGGCAGACGCCGTCCACCAGCAGCGCGGCGGGAATAATGGCAACGGCGGCGTTCTTCGCGCCGCTGATATGCACCTCACCGAAGAGCGGACGACCGCCCTCCACGATATATTTCGTCATAAAAACTCCTTAAAAAAGAGACCGATAGCCGTTCGTTATCCGGGCGGCGGCAGCGTCCGCGCGCCGTCCACCCATGGTATTCACATAATATAAACACAGTATACCAAAAAAAGCAGGAAAAGCAATCCCATAGGGCAAATTTTTCCGAAAAAACAGGGAAATTTTTTATTCCCGCGTGATCTCACCGGTGTTATAGTTTACATAATAGCTGTTCACGTCCGTCGTGATGCGCCAGACCGGCAGCAGCTTCAGCGGCGCGGCGGCGGAGGACTGGAGCAGATACCCGCTGTCCACCGAGACGATCCTCGTGCATACGGCGCCGGAGAGGTTGCGGTAGTCGAAGAAGTGGACGAGCGCGGAGAACGCGTCCACGCCCGTGCTGCGGCGACCCTCCTCCAGCGTGGGGAGGAGCGTTCCGCTCACGCCCGTGAGCGTCCCGCGCGAGAAGCTGAGCGTCAGCGAGGCGTTGAAAACGAGCAGTTCGTCCTCGCACCGCACACCCGTCACGGTGCCGCTGCCGCCGGAGAGCTGCGTGTCGGTGCAGCGGTAGCCGAAGTCGCGGAACAGCTTGCGGCAGAAGTCCTCGGGATCGTCCACCGCGCGCGAAAGCTCCGCGTCCACCGCGCCGCCGGAGCGGATGGAGCACTGCCCCTCCGCGCCGGTATACAGGCTGACGCCGCCGCCCGAGTCGAGCATGGTGACGTCGCTGAGCAGTCTCTCGGCGAAGGCGGTCTCACGCGCCTCGCTGCGCGCGCTCTCCGCGGATGGAATAGTCTCGTTTTGCGGCAGCAGGGAGGGGTCGAGCGTGATGCCGCCGCCCGCAAAGAGCGTGACGAGCTGCTCGGCTGCGCGCTCCCGACCGGCGTTTTCTTCCGCGCGGCGGCTGAGCAGCAGGAACAGCAGAAACACGTTCACCAGCAGCAGTATCACAATGACGATGCCCTTCAGCCGCGTGGTTTTCATGGCGGAGGCTCCTTTCCGAAAAGATCAGTCGGCAAACCAGTTGACGCCGACGGTGTCCGCGCCGCTGTCCTCATAGCAGACGCGCAGCTCCGCGTCGTGATAGCCGGCGGCGGCGATGGCAGCCGCCTGACGGACGGGCAGCAGCAGGGCAGACACGTCGCTGAGCGTATAGCTGCGGCAGCGCAGGGAGAAGGCGGTCACGGTCTGCTCGTCGATGACGACCTCGGCGGCGTGGCTGCCGTCGGAAAAGCGCAGAGGCGTGCCGCCGACCACATAATCAAAGGTGACGGTGCAGCGCTTGCCGCTGCGCGCAAAGGAGCTGAGATACAGCTCCGCGTCGCCGCAGGAATCGCGCAGCAGCGTGAAAACGAGCCGCTGCGCTCCGGCGGCAAGCTCGGTCATCGTTGGCTCGGAGGGGTCGGCTGCGGAGATGAAATAAAGCGAGCCCGCCGCGGCGCTGCCGCTCTGATAAAAGACGGAGCCGTCCGGCTGGAGCCGCAGCGTGCCGTAGACCTCGGGGATAACGGTGCTGCCGGAGGAATCGGTGTAGGCGCTCTCCGTGTGCGGATTGAACTCGGCAAGCCGCAGGAATTCCACCTCGTCCGCCGGACCGTTGACGGCGGAGAGCGTGTACCGCTCCGCCGTCTCGCTGAAAAGCAGCGAGTAGGGGGAGAGCTTGGCATAGTCGCCGGAGAGGGCAAAGGCAAAGTCTGCCCCGCTGCCCTCGAACGCGGCGATGCTATCCGCCAGCGCCGTGCCGCTGACCGCCGTGCGGCAGGAGAAGAAGCCCTTCTCCTCGTCGTGCAGATAGAGCACGGTGCCGCCGTCCTCCGTCGGACAGAGCAGCAGACGATCCACGCGGAGCAGCTCCTTTTCCGGCGCGGAAACGCCGAGGATACCCGCCAGCAGCTCCAGCGGCGTCTCCGCCCCGAGGGAGAGATACAGCCCGCCCGTCCGCAGTGCGGCGGAGAAGCGCTCCTCGCCGCAGGCGCCGATCGTCTCGGCGGAGCCGAGCGCCTCGCTGAAAAAGACGCCCGCGCGCTCGAAGTCTGCGTCCCGCGTCGTCAGCGCTTCCTGCCCGAAGCAGGCGTATTCGCCGGCGGCTGCGACGCTCACCGGCAGCGCAAGCTCCGTGAGATCGACGCTGACGTCCTCACCGGCGGCGCTGTCGTCGGAGAAAATGTCCTGCGCCAGTTCATAGGGTGTCTTTCCCGCAAGCTCGCCGGCGAGCGGCGTCTGCGTCAGCAGAAAGACCGCCGAGAGCGCGAGCAGGAGAATGGCAATATTCTGAACGCGGTCAAGCCCGCTTTTCTTATCCATGGGATGCCTCCCCGCCGGCGGGCTGGGTGACCGGCAGCACCAGCCGCACGGTCGTGCCGGGACCGGGACGGTCGACCAGCGAGAGCGTGCCGTGGTGCCGCTGGACGATCTCGGTGGCGATGGAAAGCCCAAGCCCCGTGCCGCCGGACTCGCGCGACCTTGCCTTGTCCACGCGGTAGAAACGCTCGAAGATGCGGCTGCGGTCCGCCTCGGGGATGCCGATGCCGTCGTCCGCGACCTCCATCCACACCGTCTCGCCCTCGCTGCCCGCGGTGACGAGGATATGCCCGCCGTCGGGCGTGTACTTCACGGCGTTGCCGAGCACGTTGAGCATGACCTGCTCGATGCGCCCGCGGTCGCCCATGATGAGCGGCAGCTCCTTCGGGTAATCCTGCCGCAGCTCGTGACCGTGGCGGCGCGCCTCCAGCTCGATCGAGCGGAGCACCGCGCCGATAGCGGCGGAGAAGGGGAAGCGCGCCATGTTCATCTCGCTCCGTCCGGAGTCGAGGCGCGAGAGCGTCAGCAGATCCTGCACGATGTGCGTCATGCGGTCCGTCTCGCTGATGACCACGTCGAGGAAGTCGTTCTCCGTCTCGCGGCTCAGCTCGTCGCCCGCCTCGCGGATCGTCTCGGCATAGGAGCGGACGTTCGTCAGCGGCGTGCGCAGCTCGTGGGACACGTTGGCAACGAACTCCTTGCGGCGCTCCTCGGTCCTGCGGTGCTCGGTCACATCGTGCAGCACGATGAGCACGCCGCCGCTCTCCTCGTCGGAAAACGGCGCGAAATAAAGCTCCACGCTGCGCCCGCCGACGGTGAGCTCTCCCTCAACGTAGTCGCTGCGCTGCATGGCGATCACGCGGGAGAAGGGGCAGACGCTCTCGAACAGCTCGCCGTACACGCACTCCTCCGCCGGGCGGGCGAGCAGCTCGCAGGCGGCGGGATTGCAGTGGATCAGCGCGCCGCTGCCGTCGTAGGCGACGACGCCGTCGCTCATGTGGAGGAACAGCGTGTCGAGCTTGTTGCGCTCGTTCTCCACGGCTTCGAGCGTGGAGTGCAGCACGGACGCCATGTCGTTGAAGGTCGTCGTCAGCACGCCGATCTCGTCCGTCGACTCCACGGCGAGCGTCTCGTCAAAGTCGCCTGCGGCGACGCGCTCGGCACCTTCGGTCAGCTTCTCAATGGGGTCGATCATCGTCTTGGCGAGCAGGAACGAGAGCAGCACCGACACGAGCAGCCCCACGAGCAGCGCCTGCAAAATGATGAACAGCAGCTCGGAGTTGAGCGAGGAGACCGTCGTGCGGTCGTCGCGGATATAGATGATGAAGCTGTTGTCGCCGCCGGAGATGGGAATGGCGACGTCCATGTAGCTCGCGGCAAGGTCACTGTGGTCGCCGACCTCGCCGTTGCGCGCGGCAAGGATGTTCTCCGTCTGTTCGAGCGCCTCGCCGCCGTCGTCGCTCGCGGCGAGCACCTCGCCGCTCTTGGCGTCGAGAATGTAATAGTTGCGGCTGCGCGAGTCGATGCTCAGCGTGCCGGAATATGCCTCCAGGATCGCCTGCAGCTGCGCCGCGCCGTCCTCGCGCGCGGCCTCCTCGCGCAGCGTGCGGACAAAGGCGGCGTTGGACTCGCCGAAGGTCTCGCTCATCTGCTCGTAGAATTCGTCGATATAGAAGTTCGTAACGCTGGTCATCAGAAACGCGCCGACCACCGCCATCAGCGAGGTGACGAGCAGCAGCATGATCATCACGAGCTTCATGTGCAGGCTGCGGAACATAGGCAGACCCCCTTTCTTGCCGGTCTTACGCGCGCCCGGCGGCTCAGGACTGGGCGGAGAAGTAGTACCCCACGCCGCGCCGCGTCAGGATAAAGGCGGGCGAGGCGGGATCGTCCTCGATCTTCTCGCGCAGGCGGCGCACCGTCACGTCCACGGTGCGCGCATCGTCGCCGACGTAGCCGTAGTTCCACACCTGCTCCATCAGGTCGACGCGCGAAAAGACCTTTCCGGGGTGGCTGGCAAGGAAGGTCAGCAGCTCGTACTCCCGCTGCGTCAGGTCGATGGGTACGCCGTTCTTGTATGCCTGGAAGCTGTCCGTGTTGATGGTGATGCCGCCGCCTGCGCTCATGGAGCTGTCCTCTCCGGCGGGAGCGGAGACCATCGCCGTGCGGCGGATATTCGCCTTCACGCGCGCGAGCAGCTCGCGCATGGAAAAGGGCTTGGTGATGTAGTCGTCCGCGCCGATCTCCAGACCGAGGATCTTGTCCTCCTCCTCCTCGCGGGCGGTGAGGATGATGATGGGCACGTTGTCCCCCTCATCGCGCAGCGCGCGGCAGACGTCGAAGCCCATCATCTTGGGCATCATCACGTCGAGCAGGATCAGGTCGGGCTTTTTCTCGCGCGCCATGGCAAGCCCCGCCTCGCCATCATAGGCTTCGAGCGTGTCATAGCCCGTGCGCTGGAGATTGAAGCGAATGATATCGACGATATTCTTCTCGTCCTCAACGATCAGAATCGTTTTCTTCTGTTCCATCGTGTATTTGTCTCCCATCTTGCCGCTGTCCCGCACATCGGGCGTCAGGACCGGCACGATTTCATTGTTTATTCTACCACAGCGGCGGGGAAAATGCCACAGGGAAATCAAATTTATTACGATTTGATTACACCCCTTGTGCCGCGGGCAGAATCATGCTATACTGTTCCACGCTGGGAAAGGGGGGACTGCCCGTGGCGGAGAAAAAAGGGATCAAGGTCATGGCGCAGAACCGCAAGGCGTTCCATGACTATTTTGTCGAGGACCGTCTCGAAGCCGGCATCGAGCTCAAGGGTACGGAGGTCAAGTCTGTCCGCGCCGGCACGCTCAACCTCAAGGACAGCTACGTCATCGTCAAAAACGGCGAGGCGAACGTCCTGTCCATGCACATCTCGCCCTACGACAAGGGCAATATCTTCAACCATGACCCCGACCGCCCCAAGCGCCTGCTCCTGCACAAGCGCGAGATCAACAGGCTCTACGCCCTCGTCAAGCAGGACGGCTACGCCCTCGTCCCGCTGAGCGTCTACTTCAAGGACGCGCGCGTGAAGGTGGAGCTCGGCGTCTGCAAGGGCAAGAAGAACTACGACAAGCGCGAGGACGCCGCCAGACGCGACGCCAAGCGCGAAATGGACCGCGCCATGCGCGCGCGGAGATAAGGAGAGGAATTATGGCAAATCCTGTTGTGACCATCGAAATGGAAAGCGGCGCAGTGATGAGCGGCGAGCTCTACCCCGACCTCGCGCCCAACACCGTCAATAACTTCATCGCGCTGGCAAACTCCGGCTTTTATGACGGGCTCATCTTCCACCGCGTCATTCCCGGCTTTATGATCCAGGGCGGCTGCCCCGACGGCAACGGCACGGGCGGTCCCGGCTACGAGATCAAGGGCGAGTTCACGGCAAATGGCTTTCAGAACGGCCTCAAGCATACGCTCGGCGTCCTCTCCATGGCGCGCACGATGGCGCCCGACAGCGCGGGCAGCCAGTTCTTCATCATGGTCGCCGACGCGCCGCACCTCGACGGGCAGTACGCCGCCTTCGGCAGGATCACCGAAAACGCGCAGGCGGCGGTGGATATCTCCCGCGTCAACCGCGATATGTTCACCGACAAGCCGAAAAAGCCGCAGGTCATCAAGTCGGTCCGCGTGGACACGCAGGGCGAGGACTATCCCGAGCCGGAGAAGGCATAATTCGGTTTTCCCTTTGCTTTCGCATACCTGACGGGTTTCCCGTATTCGCGGCGCACGGCAGTGCGCCGCTCACACGGGGGCGTACCGGTTTCGACGGGGGTGTGGAGGCAGGATAAGCGGGCAGAGGCGCCTGACCTCTATAAAACGGGTAGCTTATAAATTAAAGAACAACAACGAAGTTGCTGTCGCTGCCTAAGTAAGGCAGCCGTCTGAACCGGAGCGGCCACGGGCCGGGGAAGGCGTCGTGAACGTGGCGTCCGTGAGGCGGGAAAGAGTTGACCCGCCCACGCATCATGACTCTACTGAAGCGTAAGGTCCGTCAGGTGTCCTTGCGCGGAGGGAATGTTCAGATCCTGACTGCGCCCGGAGAAGGTCCTGTCAAAGCGCTTTCGGACGCGGGTTCAACTCCCGCCGCCTCCACCACGAAGTACGGTAGTCCATGATACAATGGGCTACCGTACTTTTTTATTTTTCTGCTGGAAAAGTCCTTATATCAAGCAGTTTTCCGAGTAAGGGGGTGCAAAGTCCTCAATGCTCGGATTTTTCTTTTTTGCCGAAAGTGCGCTGCTGATTTTTGCTTTGCACCCCCTTATGGGAAAAATCAAAAAGTAGAGGGGAATATCAAAAGGTTGCTGAGAATAATCAAATAG
>CAVDWO010000018.1:2084-26680 GCA_963612845.1 Alistipes onderdonkii | reverse complement strand
TGGGGTAGACCGCCATGATCTGCACCGCGCCGGCGATCGCGTTGCCGTCCGCGCCCGGCTCCACGGCGCGCGCCGGCACGTCCACGCTGGTCTTGCCCTTTTCCAGCACCGCGTCCTGCGTGGTCTCAAAGCGCACCCCGTCCGCCGTCATGGCGGTGCTGCCCGAGGCGATCCGGCAGTCCGTGACCGCGGCGGAGGACGTCGAAAAACGGAGCGTCCCCGCCGCCTTTGCCGCGCTCAGGCGCGTGATCGCGCGCGTCTGGGCGTGATAGTCCAGATACTGCCCCTGCGCCGTCTGCGGGAAGCTCTGGTCGAGCACCCAGTCCGCCTGCGCCAGCAGCGCCTGCACCTGCGCCGCCAGCGCGTAGAGCCGCACCATCGCGTCGCAGCCGTCGTTGGGCACGAAGCCCGCTTCCCCGGCGAAGGTCGCGCGCATCTTCTCGTAGATCGTTTTCAGTTCCTCCATGCCCTCTCATTCTCCTCCTGTCAGAATCCGCAGCGTTTCCTCGCCGCCGCCGCAGCGCAGCGACGCGCTCAGCTCCAGCATACCGCCGCGCTCCGTGAGCGTCACCCCGCTCACCTCCAGCCCCTGCTCCTGCGCCAGCGCCTCAGCCACATACTGCTTCGCCGCCGCTTCGCGGTTCTCCGGCGTTTCGCGCCCGAGCAGGTACAGCCGGCTGCCCAGCTCCGGCGCGAACGGAAAGCTCCCGCGCCGCACGCTCAGGCGGAACAGCACGCGCTCGAGCAGCTCCTCCCTGCCGCTCACGCGCCGCAGACCGCCCGCGCCGTCGCTCACATAGTCCCTGTTCCGGATCTTCAGCTCCATCGTCAACCTCCCAGCGGCATATACGGCATCCCGTTGATGAACAGCACGCCGTTGATGTCGATCCTTCCGCTGTTGCGCAGCACGATCTCCGTGCCTGCCGCGGCGGAGCTGATGCGGACCTCTCCGGGCGCAAGCCCCTGCGCCTCCTGCCCGACCATGCCGACAGCGTAGACCTCCTCGCCGAAGCTCCCGCCGCGCACGACGAGCACGTCCGTCCCCTTGCGCGGCTTCCATTCGTAGCCGCCCGGCCCCACCGTTTCCACGCCGCGCTTCTCGCCGCTGCTGAACACCGCCGTCTCGCCGTCGCCGACCGTCACCGTTCCGTCCTGCGCGGAGGCGGCGTCCTGCATCTCGTGCCGCGCCAATTTTCCCGATAGCCACATACTCACTCACTCCCTTTGCAGCGTCAGCTCGCTGCTCTCTCCCCGCTCGTTCAGCCGCCGCGTCAGCTCGATCACGCGGAAGCGCCCCGTCACGCCGAGCTTCGTTTCCTTTATCTCCGCCGTGTCCCCCGGCGCGGCGTCGAAGCATCCGGCGAGGCTCACGCGCAGCGTCTCCGCGCCCTCTTTCGACTTATTGATCTGATATTCTCCCGTATAGCGCATCCTCTGCGTTCCGCTGCGCGCCGGCACGTAAAAGACTCTCCGGCTCGTCCCGCCGCGCGCGCAGAACTCCTCGTTCCGCACGAGCTGCCGCGCGCCCGTTTTTCGATTCACGACCAGCGCCTCGGCGATCACGCCGTAGCGTTTGTCCTGATAGCGCAGCGCCGTCACCCCCGAGTCGGCGCCGATCGTCACGCACGCGCCCTGATGCTCCCGCTTCAGCTCCAGCGTGCCGTCGCGGTTGAAGTACGGCGTCAGCCCGCCGTGCAGCAGCGCGAAATCGTTCAGCGCCTTCCATTGGCTGCTCCCGTTTGCCACGCGGTAGCCGGACGCATACGCCGCGTCCCACGCCGTGCAGATGATGCCGCACGGCGTCACGTGGTTCCGCAGGATATCCTCCGTCGCCGCCTGCTGGTAGCTCACCGCC
The DNA here is from genome assembly GCA_963612845.1 of Alistipes onderdonkii. Lineage (GTDB taxonomy): Bacteria > Bacillota > Clostridia > Oscillospirales > Oscillospiraceae > Hominicoprocola. The sequence continues at coordinate 24,825 of CAVDWO010000018.1, read as the reverse complement.
TCCGACTCGCTGTCGAGCAGCAGCGCCGCCATGCCGCGTCCGCTCAGCTCAAGCCGCAAGCCGTGCTCGTCGCAGCGCGCGGCGCACTCGTCGACCACGCCGCGGAACGCCTCCGCGCCGTCCTCCCGCGCCGTGAAGCGCACCGCGCGGCGCAGCGTCTCCGCCATCTCCGCCTCGTAGGGACACTTGAGCGTAAAGCTGTCGCACGGCACGCTCCCCGTGTAGGAAAACTCCCAGCCCAGCAGCGTCGGCAGCTCGTACTCCTCGCCGCCGCAGGTCGTGATATAGCCCTTCATCACGGCAGCGTCACCTGCTCTCCCGCGAAGATCTCGTTCGGGTTCCTGATCTGCGGATTCACCGCGAGCAGCGCAGCGAGCGTCACGCCGTTGGCGCGCGCGATGCCCCAGAGCGTATCGCCGCGGCGCACGGTATAGTTCGCGCTCTGCGCCGCCGTCTGCGCGCTGCCGGACGTACTGCCGCTCACGCGGATAAGCGACGTTTCCATGGGGCTCGCCTCCCAGAAGGCGAAGCGGTAGCGCACATAGTCCTCCGTCGGCTGCTGCGCCAGCTCCAGCGCGGCGAAATACGCCTGCGCGGTCTGCCACACCGGGTGGATCAGCAGCCCCGCGCCGCCCTCGTAGAACACCGTCGCCAGCCGCTTGAACTCGTCGTACGCGCCCTCTCCCGCGAAGGCGCCCTCGCCCTCCATCACGCGGCAGCTCAGCCCGAGGTCCTGCATCTCGCAGCGCCCGAACGGGACCTTTGCCACCGCGATGCTGCGCTTGAACGTGATGGTATAGGTCTCGGGGTTGTGCGGCCAGACGTAATCCTTATACCGCATGGGTGCAAGCTTCATCTTCCTCTCTCCTCTCAGTAGTACAGAAAGCCGCCGTCATACCGGCGCGCGTCGCGCTCCAGGCTCAGCGAGAACGATTCGGTCTCCCGCGTCTCCTGCTCGCGCGAGAGCGAAAACTCGTCCGTCTCCCGCGCGGCGGCGGCTGCCGCGCCGTCCCGCCCGTCTCCGCTCAGGAGCTCTTGCAGCCACGCAAGCGTCCCGCCCGCGCGCGCCGCGTCCGATGCGCGCAGGGACGCGGGGAGCGGTGCGGCGGTGTCCGTCTGAGCGGCGGAGGGCAGGGTCTGCGTCCCCGTTTCCCCGCCCTGCTGTGTTGCGTCAAGCCCGAGCTTCCGGGCGAGGCGCAGCGCGGCGCTCTCCGCGGGGCCGGCGGCAGGCTCCGCCGGTGCTTCCGCGGGTGCGGCGTCCAAATCCCGCGCAGTAGCGGGAACGGGGGCGTCCGGCTCTGGCTCGTCCGTATCCGTTTCGACCGTTTTCGCGCGCGCTGCCGTCTGCTGCGCCGCCGTTCCCGGCGAGAGGGAGAGACGCTTTTTCAGCGTCTCCTCCCGCTCGCGCAGCAGCTCCCTTCCGCGCGCAAGGACCCACTCGATGTAGTTCAAGCCTTTCTCCCTTCTTTCATGCGCAGAAAGCGCGCCATGTCAAAGCTCGCGTTTCCGCCGCCCGCCGTGTCCGTGAGCGGCGTCCCGCATACGCTGCACCGCGCCTCCTCCGCGCGCTGCCTGCACGCGGGACACAGCCGCTCCAGCTCCTCCTCGCGGTCGAGCATCTCGTGGAGCAGGCAGTAGAGGTAGTCCGCGTCGGTCATCTCCTGCGCGCGCCGCTCGCTCGGCAGCGCCCCGGCGTATCGGAGCACGCGCCATTTCAGCCGCTCGTAGGGCGCGTGCTCCATGCTTTTTTTAGCGCTTCCACCTTCTCGCGCCCGTCCTCCGCCGACGGGTTCTCCGCCCCGTCGAGCCTTGCGTAGCACTGCACCAGCTCGTTGATCTCGCCCGCGCTCAGCGTCTCCTCCACGGCTTCCGCGTTTTCAAACGCCGCCGCGCCCTCATGCAGCAGGCTCCTTTGCAGCAGCGCCGCGTTCGCGCGCAGGGCGCGCTCCTCCTCGTCCGCGCAGTCGAGCTGCGCGAGCTCACGCCGCAGTGCGAGCGTCTCCCGCGCCGAGAGCAGGCGCATTACGCACTGCCGCTCTCCGATGCGCACCGCGCGCTCCCGTTCGCGCCCTAAAAATCTCAGCAGCGCTTCGTCCATCAGTTCCTGATCTCCATGCGCTTGCGCGCGATGATCGTCACCTTTTCCGCCGCCGGATCGCCCAGCTTGCCCGCCTCCTCGATGCTGCTCCAGCGGCACTGGGAGTAAATGATGCGCTTGTCCGGCTTGCAGATCACGAGCGAGAAGTCGTTCAGCTCGTAGAAGTTGATCCCGTCGCTGATCGCCTCGTCGGTCGCGTAGAGCCTTGTCAGCTCCAGCGTGTACTTGTTCGCGCCCGCGATGGTCGCCACCGGCTCGTTTTCGCCGAAGGCCTCGATCTCACGGCTCGCGCGCGTGGCTTTGGTCGTATAGCTCTGCACGACCGCCACCTTTTTCCCATCAGCCTCCAGATAGATGTCGCTGCTCAGGGGCAATACCGTAGTTGCCATGTCCGTCCCTCCTTACACCGTGATGTGCGCCGTCAGATAGACGCGGTTGAGTCCGTGCGCCACCGTGAAGCTGAACTCCACCAGACATACCGTGGGATCGCTGGCGAGCGCGCTCGCGCTCACCTCGCCGTAGCTGTCCACGATCTCGCGGTTTTTCATGTCCTCCAGCTCCAGCACGACCTGCGAGCGGATCGCGCCGCGGCTCTGCGCCGTGTTCTTGCTGCGGGCAAAGCGCGTGCGCAGCGAGCGGCGGATCGTCGGAATGACCTCATCCACGACCAGGATCGTCGTCAGCTCGCGCCAGGTGGCGTCCGCCGCGCCGCCGGTCAGCGTCCTCGTGGTGATGCCGCGCACCGGCGAACACACGCCGCCCACGCACTCCAGCGGCGTGACGCCGCCGCGCACGAGCTGGTCGATCTCGCTGTCGCTCAGGCGCTTGCTCAGCGCGCCGAAGCCCTCAAGCTCCGCGCCGTTGATGGGCACGGACGGGTCGCTCCCCGCCGCGATCACGCCAGCCACCGCAGCCGCGGCAAAGACCGCGCTCAGCGCCGTTCCGTCGTCCGTCACGATATCCGGTCCGACCAGCACCATGCGCTCGCTGTTGACCGCCTTGGCGTGGTTTGTCATCTGTGTGACCGTCTCGTCCGAGCCGCCCACCACCGCGATGCGCTCGCGGCGCAGCGCGGAAGCGTTCTCCACACTCTTTTTCAGGCTCAGGTGGACGCTCTGATCCGCGCTGTCGCACACCATGACGGTCACGTCCTCCTCTTCCTCGAGCGCGGCGAAGGCGCTCGCATAGTCCTGCGCGCCGCTCGTATTCTTCCCGACCGCGACCGCCTTCACCGTGCCCGCGCCGTTCAGAAACAGCAGCTTCAGCAGCGTGCTCATGCCGGGCGTGTTCTCCGCGTCCTCGCCGAACTTTTCCTTGCCCTCCTCGTAGGAGGTGATCAGCTCGACCTTGTTCGCCGTTCCCTTCACCGCGACCGCCGCCGCGCCGATCGTCCCCGCCGCGGCGCGGGCGCTCACCACGCTCGAAGCGTCATAGGACGAGTACACGCCCGGCCGCTCATGGATCGTTTGATTCATTTTCCCTTACCACACCTTTCAGCAAAAAATCGGTAAATACCGTTCCGTCCTCCTCCGCCTCCGCCGTGAAGTACGCCGCGTACTCCGCCAGCGCGCACAGGCGGAACATCCCGTAGGTCTTATCCCACTCCGTTTCTCCCCAACGCAGTCCGCGCAGCCGCAGTCCCTCCGGCAGCGCCGCCGTCAGCGCCTGCGTGATGCTGCCGGCAGCCCCGGCACAGCCCTCCGCGCCGAGCGCACGGGGCGCGTAGACGTCCAGCGAGAGCGTAAGCAGCAGTTTTCGCCCGTACACCTCCCGCGTCGTCTGCGTTTCCTCCTCCGTGCGCCTGCCGAGGTACTCCGGCGCGCCGGTCTGCTCGAGCCGCGTTTCCCGCACGCCTACTGCCACCACGGCTGTCTCATATTTTTTGAGACGCTCCGCGTCATAGGCTCCGATCGCCGCAACGTCCGTGCTCCTGACCGCTTTGACAACGGCCTTCTTTACCTGTTCCACCGCGTTCACGGCTCCGCCTCCTCTTCATGCAGCACCGCGTGATAGTAAACGGTCTCCCCACCCGCGCAGAATGGCGCCGCAGCGCGGACCACATAGTTCTTTCCGCCGCAGCATACGCGGTCGCCCATTGCGACCGCGGTCCCCGCCGGTCCGAGATACCGCCAGCACTGCTCGCTCACCGCGCCCAGCGGCGCGACGGAGAACGGCTCGCCGCCGCTCTCTCTTTTGATCGGCTGGACGAAGGCCTTCGTCTCTGCCGTCTCCTCCCCGTGCGTCACGACCGCCGTCATGCCATAGCGTTCGAACGCCTCCGAAAGAAGCCGCTTCATCCCTGCACCCCGCGGAAGCAGAAGCCGCCGTCCGTCGTGTAGGGGCGCATCATCTCCCACGCCTGCGCGCGCAGCCGCGAGAGCCGCGCGTTCTTCTCCGACGCCGTGCGCCGCGTCACCGTCAGCTCGCCCGCGCGCAGGGAGGAGAGTTCCTCTCCCCCGAGGCGCGCGCCGTCCAGCGCGGCGGCAGCCAGCCACGCCGACGCGCAGACGTAGGCTCCCTCGCAGTCCTGCACGGAAACGCCCGCACGCAGCGCCGCCTTCAGCCGTTCCTCCGCCTGCGCGCACAGCCGCTCGAGCAGCTTTTTCTCGCTCTCGTCCGCGCCCGCCGCCGCGCACGCGATCTCATAGATCTCCGCGCTCACCGTATTCTCCGCCATACGTTTTCCTCCTTTTTACTGGAGCTTGAGCACCTTGGACGCCTCCTGATAGGGCTTGGCAAAGCCCGAGATGCTCGTGATCGCCGCGCGCTCGAGCTGACGGTCGATCAGCTTGTCGTATTCCACCAGCACCTCGCTGCCGCAGATGCGCTCGAGGGCATAGCTGCTGTCCAGACCGATGATCGTGCCAGCGGGCATCGCACTCGTGCGCAGCAGCTTCGCGCCCAGCGGCGTCGAAAGTGTGCCCGTACCCTGGAAATTCAGCCCCGTCAGCGGGTTCTGGAACTCCGAGAGCTTGAGCATCTTGAGCATCATGTCGCTGCCCATCAGGAGCGTGTTCATCGTGTAGGGGTCGAACTGCGACCAGAAGCCCAGCAGCGCGTCGTAGCTCAGCGTGCCCTTCGTGCCGCCGATGCCGCTGTCGCCGACGGTGAAGCTGTCCGCCGCGTTGCCGTTGCCGTCGCCGTTGATCAGAACGTCGATGGCGTCCTTCAGATGCATACGCGCGATGTACGCACCGATCTGACGCAGCGTCACGGAAAAGAGGTCAAGACGCTGGAAGCGGATCGCCTCATAGGACGCCACCAACATTCTGCCGCGCTTGTGGAGCCTGACGAGATTCTCCTGCGTGCGGATACTGGTCGTCGGGATCCCCGCGCCCTCCTCCACGCGCTTGAGCTCCTTGTCGTCCTCCGTCGGGACGGACGAGATGGAGCGGTAGTCCATGCCGTCAAAGTTCGTCACCGTCGCGGTGATGTCCGGCAGGATATCGCTCTCCATGCCCTGACGCACCACGCGCGAAACGAATTCGGGAAACAGCACGGACGATTCGCTCGTGTGGAAAAACTTTTCCACCATGTCGCTGCCCGCACCCTTGACGTGGATATCAAAGCGCTTGAGCTGGCGCTGGAAAGCGTCGAGCCCCTCGAGCGCCGTGCCCCTGTAATTTTCGCTCGGGTCGAGCGCTTCGAGCACGCCGGCAAAGCTCCTGCCGCCCTGCCCGTACATACCCTTTTCGAGCTTCACGTTTTCATACTGATAAGCCATCTTTTCTCCTCCTTAAAGCTTGATGACCGCGGTCTTGCCCGCGGTGTCCACGGCGAGGATCAGGTACTCCCTGCCCTTGCTCGCGTCCACGCTGACGCCGCCGTTCCCGTCGGCGCTCAGCTTGCCGTAGCCGACGGCGGGCGCGGTGTCGCCGCTGTAGCTGACGCGCGCCAGCCCGCCGAGCTGCACGCTGCACGCCTTCTTGTCGCGCGCGACCGTGCGCACCACGCCGCAGAAGCCGTCCTGCGCGCTGCACTTGACTGCGGTGTCGTTCGCGCCCGCCTTGACGACGCTGCCCTCGCTCACCTCGCCGCAGCCGAAGGTCGCACACCATTCGCCGATGCCCTGATACGAAATGCTCATTTTGTTCCTCCTGTTTCTTGATTTTTATTCCAAAAGCGCCGCCGCTTTTTGGACCCCTTACACGCGGAAGTCGCTCTCGTCCTCCACCGGACGCTGCCGCTCGCCGTAGCTGAGCTGTGTGCGCAGCCCCAGTCTTTCAGCGGCTTTCGCGCGGTAGATGCGCTCCAGCGCCTTCAGCTCGTCCTCTTCGAGCCCCTCCGTGAGCTTCTCCGCCAGTTCCTCTCCCGCGTTTTTCTCCGCCGTCAGCAAAAGGCGCTTCACCTCGGAGCGCAGCGCGCCCAGATAGCGCCGCCCCTGCTCCGCCTGCTTTTCAAGCTGCTCCAGCTCCGCCAGCTGTGCGCGGGAGCCGCGCCGCTTCACCAGCGCCTTGAGCGTTCCGCTCTCCGCGCCGCCGCAGCGCTTGAGAACGCCCGCCTTCGGCTGCGCGGGGACGGCGACAAAGCTCCACTCGTAGGCGTCCTGTGCGCCCGTCAGCTCCGCGCAGCAGACTTTTCCATCGTAAACGCGCCCTTTTTCGTGCTCACAGCGCCCGATGTCCTCCCCGCAGATCGAGCATATGCAGCGCTCCACGCTGCACCCCACGCTCACCTCTTTTTTGATGCCGCCCTCGATCTCCGCGATCAGCGCGTCGTTCGCGCCGCCGCGCAGCATATATGCCCAGCCCTTGAGATAGCAGCGCCGCTCTCCCTGCGAGCACTCGCCCGCTTCCTCCACGAGCTCCGTGCGGTAGATGCGCGCGGTCTGCCCTCTCGCTGTCCACTCGTGGTCGAAGATACCGCTCTTGCCGACGAACAGCTCCGCCAGCTGCTCGAGCGTCGCGCGCGGGAAGCGCTCGCCGTCGCGGTCCACCTCGTTGTCGCACAGGCGTACGGCGAAGGTATACACCTCGTCCGCCGTCAGCGTGCGCTTGGCAAGCGCATTGATCATCGCCATCTCCTGCGCGCTCGTCTGATTGTTCTCCACGTCTCTGCTTTCTTTTCTGATGATCTCCATGCTCACTTCTCCTTTTCCGCCTCATCGTTTTCGAGTTTCAGCTTCCGCGCCTGCTCGCGGTAGAGCGCCGCCTTTGCCTCCTCCACCTCGTCCTGCAGATTGATGTCGTCCCAGACGACCTCAAAGGCGCAGCCGTAGCCGTGCATTCTCAGCCACAGCTCGCAGATGCGCTCCACCGTCGGCGTCACGGTGCGCCGCAGCGCCGTGATCTCGCTCGTGAGCATATCCGCCTGCTGCGCGCTCATGCGCTCGGTCGAGGACCAGCTCAGCCCCAGCAGGAACGGCGGCAGCCCCGTCTTTGCCACGAGCTGCTCCATGATCTGGCGCACCGGCGCCTCGCTGTCCATGATCTGGTTGTCCGCGCCAATGGCTTTGATGGACACGTCGCCCACCGATACGAAATCGCGCACGCTGCCGTCTCTGCCCTCCTGCATCGCCCGCGACCACTCCTCGGCGATCTGCTCGGCGCGCTCCTGCGCCGCGCCGCGGTCCAGCTCTCCGTCCTGCGGCTTGTAGGTCACGGCGAAGCGCACGTTGCCGCAGCGCTCCCAGTTTTTGCCCATCGCGTCGTAGATCCGCAGCAGCTGCCCCGTCAGATACGGCGTCGAGCGCAGCAGCGACACGCCGTACGGGTGCTCCGCCTCCGGGTTGAACGGCGTGAACAGCAGCAGCTCCTGATGCGGGAAGGGCGTTCCGTGCCCGTCCCGCGCGCACAGCTTGAAGTCGAGCGGGCTGTCTCCCTCGCACAGCACCGCCTGCTCCGCGTTCGCACACAGCACCGCCGCGATCTCGCGCCCCTCCGCGTCCGGCACGATCTCCCCGATCGCGCGCCCGCAGGTCAGCAGCGAATCCAGATAGCAGTCCATAAAGGCGTTCAGCCCCCTCTGCGCGCGCCCCGTCGGCACGGTCTGTATGAACGCCGCAAGCTGCGCGCCCGCTCTCTCGTCGGCGCAGACAACGCGCACGCCGCCCGTCAGCCGCACCATCTTGCAGATCGCCGCGTCTATGACCGGCACCGCCTCGCGAACAAGGCGGTAAAGCTCCGTTTCCCCGTCTCCCGGCGGCGCATAGTTCTCCAGCTGCCCGAACGCCGTCCGCCTTGCCGAACGGATCTGCACGGCGGTCTCCCCGCCCGTGCTCCGCTTCCTTTGAAAGAGTCCTCTCATCTTCGCCCTCTCCTTTTCATTTTTGTTCACCGCGCCGCGCGCTCCACCGCGCGCATCGCGATGGCGCTCCCACGCCGTCCTTCCGCGACTGACACGGCAAAATATCGCAGCTCGTCCATCGCGTGATCCTTTTCCTTTCTCGGTCGGTCGCGGTCCGCGCCGCCGTCCGCCCAGCAGTATTGGGCAAGCTCGGCAAGGCAGTTCCCGCAGCCCTCGCAGATCACGATCTTCCGCTGCTTCAATAGGTTCGCCGTCACCCGCAGCCCGTCGGAAACGTTGTTGTCCGCCCGGATTACCGCGAAGCCCGCGCGCCTTGCCGCCTCGATAAAGCTCGCCGCCGACGGATCGACGATCACCTTTTCCACCGTTTCGCCCGCGGTGAAGGCCTTCAGGTCCTCCACATACTCCGCGTCTGTCTTCTGGCGTCCCGTCCGGCGAGAATCGTAGTAATACTCCCTCACCCGGTACCACACGCCCGCCTTGAGCACCCACAGTCCGAAGCTCGTCGGATTCGCCGTCCCATAGTCAATGGAGACGCGCACAGCCTCCCACGGCTTCGCCGGAACCGGCCGGCAGTATTCCTCCGGCGTAAAGAAGTCGTAGATCAGTCCCTTTGCCGCCGTCCACTCTCCCAGCACGAAGCGCCGGTAGAACGTCCCGCTGTACGCCCGCTCATATCTCGCGCGGATACGCGGCGAGAGCGAGGGGTTGTCCTCCATCGTAAAATGCAGGTACAGCGCCCTGCGCTCCTCCGCGCGCAGGATCCACTCGCGGTAAAACCAGTGCAGCGGTCCCTCGGGGTTGCACGAAAACCACAGGCGGCTCCCCGCCACGCTGCACCGCGCGCTCGCCTGCTCCACGAACGATCTCGGCATCAGCGCCGCTTCGTCGAACAGCACCCCCGCCAGCGTCACGCCCTGAATGAGCGCCGCACTGCCCTCGTCGTGCCCGCCGAAGAGGTAAAAGCAGTTTTCCCGTCCACCGCGCCGCACGAGCAGCACGTTCTCGCTCCGCCTCTCTTCATGCGAAAAGCCCAGCTCCGCAAGGTGCGGCAATATCTCACGCAGCACGTTCCGCCGCAGCGATACGATCGTCTTTCCGCACAGGGCGAACTGCCTGCCGTCGAAGCAGCGCATCGCCCACAGGACGAAGCCGATCCCCAGCGCGAGCGTCTTGCCGCTTCTCACCGCTCCGTCGCAGATGATCGCGTCGTACCCGCTGTACCTGGGATTTGCCCACCACGTCATCGCCGTTCTCTGCTTGGCGGAAAATCGTTTCACCATTGCCGCTCCGCGCCTTCCTCTCCCGCCTCCTCCAGCGCCCGGAAGAACGCCTCCGCCTCGTCGTTCCCGCCGTCGCTGCCGAGCATCTCGTACAGCGCGGCGAGCGCCTTGACTCTATCGACGAACTTGACCTCCACCGAGCCGTTGTTGGTGTTCCGCTTGAACTCCGCCACCGCGGAAAGATCCATTCTTCGGATCCTCTGCGGCGTTGCGCGCTCCAGATACACCAGCTCCACGCCCGGATTCGCCCGCCCGAAGGCGAGCTTTGCCAGCGCCTCGATCACGTCGCTTCGTTCGATCCTTTTTGTCATCGGACCCTTCCCTCCTCCGTTCCGTTTTCGTCACCGCCCAGCCGCCGCCCTTTCGTTGCACGTTCCGATGCACCGCCCGCCGTATTCCGTTTTTTCTTTTTCTCCCGCCGTGAACGACAGTTTTTTCTCCCGTTTCCTCCTGTTTTTGCATCATTTTGACGAACTTTAAGAAAAAAGCGCAAAACCGCGGGATTTTCTGTTCATTTTTTCTAAATAATGTGATAAGCTGTGTGAAACCTTTTTCACAAAAGGCAAAAAACAAAAAGGCTGGGCTTGACCGCCCCGCCGCAAGGAGTGACTGCAATGGAAAACAAGCTTGAAAAGAAGTATGGCCTCTTTACCGCGATCTGCATGGTTGTCGGCATCGTAGTAGGTTCGGGCGTATTCTTTAAGGCTCAGGTGATCCTGCAGAAGACCGGCGGCGATATGCCTCTCGGTATCCTCGCGTGGCTGATCGGCGGCACGATCATGATCATCTCGATCCTCACCTTCTCCGCCATGGCGCAGAAATACGAAAAGGTCAACGGCGTCGTCGACTATGCCGAAGCCACCGTCGGTCCGCGCTACGGCTACTATATCGGCTGGTTCATGTCCACCATCTACAACCCCACGCTGACCTCCGCGCTCAGCTGGCTCAGCGCGCGCTATACGCTGGTGTTCATCACCTCCGTCAACCCCGACTTTCCCCTGCTGATCCCCGCCGATCAGGGCGGCTGCGTCATCGGTCCCGAGTGCATGATCCTCATGCTCTTCTACATGGTCTGCGCCTACGTTGTCAACGCGCTCTCCCCGAAGCTCGCCGGCAAATTTCAGGTCGCCACCACCGTTATCAAGCTGATCCCGCTCGGGCTGATGGCTGTCGTCGGCATCATCTACGGTCTTGCCAACGGTATGCTCGCGGAGAATTTCTCCACTCCCGCCATCGGCTATGAGGTCAACGGCAACCCGCTCTTTACCGCCGTCTGCGCCACCGCCTTCGCCTACGAGGGCTGGATCATCGCCACCTCCATCAACGCCGAGCTCAAGGACGCCAAGCGCAACCTCCCCAAGGCGCTGCTCATCGGCGGTCTCATCATCGTCTCCACCTATATTCTCTACTACATCGGCGTTGCCGGCGGCGCGACCAACCAGGAGCTTTGCGACTCCGGCGCCACCACCGCGTTTATCAACGTCTTCGGCAATATCCTCGGCAATATCCTCAACCTTTTCATCGCCATCTCCTGCATGGGCACGATGAACGGTCTGATGCTCGGCTGCTGCCGCGGTCCCTACTCTCTCGCCGCGCGCGGAGAGGGTCCCCGCCCCGCGCTGTTCTCTCAGGTGGACAAGATCTCCAACCTCCCCAATAACTCCGCCATTCTCGGTCTGTTCTTCTGCGCCGCGTGGGGGCTGTACTTCTACCTGTCCAACCTCGCGGGCACATGGAGCGGCGCCGTCGCCTTCGCCGGCACCCCGTTCGAGAGTGTTATTTTCTTCTTTGACCCCACCGAGCTGCCGATCGTCACGGTCTATGCGCTCTATATCCCCATCTACATCAACTGGATGAAGAAAGCCACGGACGAGACGCCTCTCCGCCGCTATGTTCTTCCCGTCCTCGCCATTTGCAGCGCGGTGTTCATGGTCGCCGCCTGCCTGATCGGGCACGGAATGGAGAACTTCTGGTATCTGATCGTCTTCGCGGTCGTCATGCTCATCGGCACACGCTTCAGCAAGAAGACCGCCTGACCTCCCACGGCAGAAAAGCCAAAGAGAGAGGGAACGCCGAACGGCGTTCCCTCTCTCTTTTTATTTTTATGATCCAGCGCTTAGCCCCTCAATAGCGCATACAGCTCCCGCGCGTCCGATACGATCACCTCCGCGCCCGCCGCGGCGAGCTGTTCGCGGTCGCGGAAGCCCCAGCACACCGAGATGCACGCAAGCCCCGCGTTCTTCGCCGTCTCGATATCCACCTCGCTGTCGCCGACGTAGACCGCGCGCGCCCTCTGCGCACCCAGCGCCGCGAGCGCGTCGTTCACCATGTCCGGCGCGGGCTTTCTGCGGCGCTGCGCCGTCTCGCCCAGCACCGCGTCGGGCAGCGTCTCGAAGTGCAGCCGTGCCAGCGGCTTCGCCGCCTCGTCCGGCTTGTTGGAAACGATCGCGAGCCTGACACCCTCGTCCCTGAGCTCTTTCAGCAGCTCCGTCACGCCCGGATAGGGGCGCGTTTTGTTCTGACAGTGCGCGGCGTAGTAGGGTTTGTAGATCGCAAGGGCGCGCCGCACCGTCTCCTCGTCCGCGTCCGCGCCCAGCGCGCGGCGCATCTGCATCTCCGCGCCGTTGCCCACAAAGCGCCGCATCTCCGCAAGCGTCCGCTCCGGATAGCTCAGCGCGCGCAGCGTGTAGTTCGCCGCATCGCAGATATCCTCCAGCGTGTCGAGCAGCGTACCGTCCATGTCGAATAGAACCGCGTCGTATTTCATGCCGAGACCTCATCTTTCCTTTTTTCGGCATTATTATAGCCGGGAGCGCGCCGAAAATCAATCCGTCTTTTTGCAGCTTCCGCCGCTCTGTCCCCTTGCACATTCCCCGCGCTCCTGCTATAATATTATGTCATAAGTCTGGGATAAGGAGCGTTTTCATCATGCATGAGCTGGAACGTCAATACCATATCCGCTGCGCCGACGGCGAGGTCGGCCGCTATGTGATCCTGCCCGGCGACCCCGGCCGCTGCCCGTCCATCGCCGCGCTGTTCGACGACGCCCGTCTCGTCGCGCAGAACCGCGAATACACCACCTACACCGGCACGCTGCTGGGCGAAAAGGTCAGCGTCTGCTCCACGGGGATCGGCGGTCCCTCCGCCTCCATCGCCATGGAGGAGCTGCACCGGATCGGAGCCGACACCTTTATCCGCACCGGCACCTGCGGCGGCATTGACCTTGCCGTCAGGTCCGGCGATATCGTCGTCGCCACCGGCGCGATCCGCTATGAGCACACCTCGCTCGAGTATGCGCCCATCGAATTCCCCGCCGTCGCCGATTTCAACATCACTCTCGCCCTGCGCGAAGCGTCCGCCGCCCTCGGCTATCGCACGCACACGGGCGTCGTCCAGTGCAAGGACAGCTTCTACGGTCAGCACTCCCCCGAGAAAAGCCCCGTCTACTACGAGCTGCTGCAAAAGTGGGAGAGTTGGAAACGTCTCGGCGTCAAGGCGAGCGAGATGGAATCCGCAGCGCTGTTCGTCGTTGCCGCCGCACTCGGCTGCCGCTGCGGCTCGTGCTTCCACGTCGTGTGGAATCAGGAGCGCGAAAAAGCCGGACTCGACCAAGACATGAGCGAGGATACCTCCGCCTCCGTCAAGGTCGCGGTCGAGGGCTTGAAGCGCGTGATCCTTCGCGACCGCGAGCTTGCCGCCCTGCCTGAAAACGCGCAGAGCCGCCTTGAGCGGAAGGAAAAGGGGCTTCTCCATGAATGATAAGAAGGTCATCGGTATTCTCGGCGGCATGGGTCCTCTTGCCACCGCCGACCTCTTTCAGAAGATCACGCTGCACACCGCCGCCGCCTGCGATCAGGAGCATCCGCGCGTGTGCATCGACTCCAACACCGCCATCGCCGACCGCACGGCGGCGCTGCTCCACGGCGGCGCGGACCCCGTGCCGGAGATGGTCAAGAGCGCTAAGCGCCTTGAATCCATCGGCGCAGAGCTGCTCATCATGCCCTGCAACACCGCGCACAATTTTTACGACGCGGTCGCGTCCTCCGTCTCCATTCCCGTGCTGCACATGATCGCCATCACGCGCGATGCACTGAAAGCGCGCGGCGTCCGCTGCGCGGGGCTGCTCGCGACCGACGGCACCGTGCAGACCGGCATCTACCAGCGCACGTTTGCAGGCAGCGGCGTGGAGCTGCTCACGCCCGGCGCCGCCGATCAGGCAGCCGCCATGGACATTATTTACAACGGCGTCAAGGCGGGCGACCTTGCCCACGATACCGCCGCGTTCCGCCTCGCCTGCGAGCATCTGCTCGCGCGCGGTGCCGAGGTGCTGATCCTCGGCTGCACGGAGCTGCCCCCCGCGTTCGACATTTACCGCCTTGATTACCCCAACGTTGACCCGACGCTTGAGCTGGCACTTGCCGCGATCCGCGCCGCGGGCTGCAAAACGAAGTAAGGAGGCTCCCCATGAGCTACGCCGATCAGGTCTTCCGCGCCAACTGCCTTGACATTCTGCAAAACGGCACGCGGGACGACGATCTCGCCGTCCGCCCCCATTGGGAGGACGGCACTCCCGCCCACACGGTCAAAAAATTCGGTCTTGTCAACCGCTACGACCTGCAAAGCGAATTTCCCATCCTGACGCTGCGCCGCACCTATCTCAAGAGCGCGGTGGACGAGCTGCTGTGGATCTGGCAGAAAAAGTCGAACAACGTCCGCGACCTTTCCTCCCACATTTGGGACGCGTGGGCGGACGAGTCCGGCTCCATCGGCAAGGCCTACGGCTACCAGCTCGGCGTGAAGCATCAGTACAAGGAGGGGCTGTTCGATCAGGTCGACCGCGTGCTCTTTGACCTCAAGCATGATCCCGCCTCGCGCCGGATCCTGACGAACCTCTACAACTTTGAGGACCTGCACGCCATGCACCTCTACCCCTGCGCCTACTCCATGACCTTCAACGTCTCGAACGGCACGCTCAACGCCATTCTGAACCAGCGCAGCCAGGATATGCTCGCCGCGAACAACTGGAACGTCTGCCAGTATGCGGTGCTCGTGCATATGTTTGCGCAGGTCAGCGGTTTGAAGGCGGGCGAGCTGGTCCACGTCATCGCCGACGCGCACATCTATGACCGGCATATCCCCATCATCGAGAAGATGCTCGCCGAGCCGGAGCACCCCGCCCCGCGCTTCTCTCTCGACCCCGCCGTGACGGACTTTTACGACTTCACGCCTGACAGCGTCCGGCTCGAGGGCTACGAATACAGCCCCTTTGAGGAGAAAATCCCCATCGCCGTTTGACCGGTCCTCTCCGCCCGCGAAATCTGCCGAAAGAAGGGAGCAAACACCATGACCGCTATCGTCTGTGTATCTGAAAACTGGGGCATCGGCCGCGACGGCGCGCTGCTGTTCCGCATCTCTGCCGACCACAAGCGCTTCCGCGCGCTGACGATCGGCAGGACCGTCATTCTCGGTCACAAAACGCTTGAGACCTTCCCCGGCGGCAAGCCCCTCAAGGACCGCCGCAACATTATTTTGTCCCACCGCGCGCTGACGATCGACGGCGCCGAGGTCGTCCACTCCATCGCCGAGGCCGCGGCTCTCGGCGGGAACGACGCCATCGTCATCGGCGGCGCGAGCGTCTATGCGGCGCTGCTCGACCGCTGCGAGCGCGTCTGCGTCACGAAGGTCGCCTCCGCGCCGGAGGCGGACAGCTTCTTCCCCCGTCTCGACGGCGATCCCTGCTGGCGCGTCGAGCGCAAAAGCGAAGTCATGGAGGAAAACGGTCTCAGGTTCCGCTATGTCGATTATGTCCGCACCCGAGGACAGTAAAAAAAGGAGGGCGCGCGCATGACGCCGCTCGGCACGGATATCCGCTTCGTCAAGGGCATCGGCGAGACGCGCGCCAAGGCGCTCGCAAGGCTCGGCATCACCGACCTGCGCTCGCTGCTGTCCTTTTTCCCGCGCGCCTACGATGACCGGCGCGCGTATAAAAAGATCGCCGACCTCGTCCCCGGTGAAAACGCCTGCGTCTGCGCCGTCGTCGCGTCCGAGCCGAAGCTCTCCCATATCCGCAGGGGCATGGACCTCGTCAAGCTCCGCACCGTGGACGAGACCGGCGCGCTTGAGCTGACGTATTTCAACCAGTCCTACCTTAAATCGGCCTTTCACACCGGCGACGCCTACGTTTTCTTCGGTCGCGCCGAGGGCTCGCCCCGCCGCTTGCAGATGGTCAACCCGCTCTTTGAACGTGAGGGCGCGCACCGGATCACGGGACGCATCATGCCCGTCTACCCGCTGACCGCAGGCGTGAGCCAGTCGATGCTTTGCAGCGCCGTCGAGCAGGGGCTCGCCGCCTGCGCGGACGAGCTGCCCGACGTTCTACCCGAGGAAGTACGCCTTGCCCACGAGCTATGCCACGTGCGCTTCGCCTATGAAAATATCCACTTTCCGGCAGACGACGAAGCCCTCGCCCTTGCGCGCCGCCGTCTCGCGTTTGAGGAGCTGTTCCTGCTCGCCGTCGGGCTGAAGCTGCTCCGCTCCCGCCGCGACAGCGTCGCGGGACAGCCCTGCGCCCCTGTTGACCTTGCGCCGTTTTACGCGGCGCTGCCCTTTGCGCTGACGGCGGCACAGCGCCGCGCGATCGGTGAGATCGCGCGCGACCTCGCGGGCAAGCGCCCGATGAACCGTCTCGTTCAGGGCGACGTCGGCTCGGGCAAGACGATGGTCGCCGCCGCCGCCGTTTACATGGCGGCGAAAAACGGCTTGCAGTGTGCGCTGATGGCTCCGACCGAACTTCTTGCCGAGCAGCATTACCGCTCGCTCGCGCCGCTGCTTGAGCCGCTCGGCGTCTCCTGCGCGCTGCTCACGGCATCGGTCAAGGGCAGGGAACGCCGCGCGCTGAACGAACGGCTCCGGGCCGGCGCACTCTCCCTCGTCATCGGCACACACGCCCTGCTCTCGCCCGACGTGCAGTATCAAAGCCTCGGGCTCGTCGTCACGGACGAGCAGCACCGCTTCGGCGTCGGTCAGCGCGCCGCGCTTTCCGCCAAGGGTGAGGATCCGCACCTGCTCGTCATGTCCGCCACACCCATTCCGCGCACGCTCGCGCTGATGGTCTACGGCGATCTTGACGTTTCCGTGCTCGACGAGCTGCCCCCCGGCCGGCAGAGGATCGACACCTTTGCCGTCCCGTCGAGCTATCACGCGCGCATCTACGCCTTTTTGCGCAGGCTCGTCGCCGAGGGGCGGCAGGCTTACGTCGTCTGCCCGATGGTCGGCGAGGGCGGTGAGCCGCCCGACGAGCGGAAAGCTGTCACCGCCTACGCAGAGCACCTGCAAAAGAACGTTTTTCCCGAGCTGCGCGTCGCGCCGATCCACGGCAAAATGAAGCCGAAGGAGAAGGACGCCGTCATGCGCGCCTTTGCCGCGGGCGAGATCGACGTGCTCGTATCCACCACCGTTGTCGAGGTCGGCGTGGACGTACCGAACGCCGCGCTCATGCTGATCGAAAACGCTGAATGCTTCGGTCTTTCCCAGCTCCACCAGCTGCGCGGGCGTGTCGGCCGCGGGCGGTACAAGTCCTACTGCGTCCTCGTCTCCGACAGCGGGAGCGAGGAAACGAAAACAAGGCTGCGCGTTATGTCCTCCACGAACGACGGCTTCGCCATCGCGGAGGAGGACCTGAAGCTCCGCGGTCCGGGCGACTTCTTCGGTGAGCGGCAGCATGGTCTGCCGTCGCTGCGCGTCGCCGATCTCTCGTGCGGCCTCGCGCTCCTGCACGAAACGCAGGAGGCTGCGCAGCAGCTTCTCTCCGCCGACCCGGGGCTCAAGGAGCATCCGCTGCTCAAAGCGCGCGTCGAGCTGATGTTCTCCCTCAACGCCGACGCCATGAATTAGTCAAGACCACCCGCTGGGCGGGTGGTCTTGATCGTTTTTATGCGCTGCGGGCGGCTCACTTTTTCTCCGCCGCGCCGATCCTGGCAAGCTCCTCCTCCTCAAGCTGGCGGTAGGCGACCTTGCCCACCAGCGTCTTGGGCATATCCTCCTTGAACTCGATGTCATAGGGCATGGCGTACTTCGCCACGTTCCTGCGGCAGTAGGCGAGCAGGAGCTGGCGGGTGCTCTCGGTCGCGGGCACGCCCGCGGCGAGCTTGACGAACGCCTTGACCTTCTGCATCTTATAGGGATCCGGCACGCCGATCACGCAGCTCATCTGCACATACTCGTGCGCGTCGAGAATATTTTCGAGCTGCCCCGGGTACACGTTGTAGCCCGACGAGATGATCATGCGCTTCGCCCTGCCGCGGAAGTAGATGAAGCCCTGCCCGTCCATCACGCCGAGGTCGCCCGTATAGACCCAGGTAAGCCCGTCGGCGTGCGTGCGGAGCGTCTGCGCCGTCTCCTCGGGATTGTTCATGTACTCCTTCATCACGGTCGGACCGGCGAGCAGGATCTCCCCCTCCTCGCCGTAGGGCAGCTCCCTGTCGGTATCCGGCTCGACGATCTTGATATATGTGTCGGGGAACGGAAGCCCGATGGAGCCCTCCTTGAACATATGCGGCGGCGTCAGGCAGCACGCCGTGACCGTCTCGGTCGTGCCGTAGCCCTCGCGCACCTGAACGGACGCGCGGTGGTCGTAGAGAAACTTGTCGAACTTCTTCTTCAGCTCGATCGACAGGCTGTCCCCGCCGGAGAACACACCCTTGAGCGTGCTGAGATCCGCGCCGTCCATACTGGGCAGGCGCAGCAGCGCCTCGTAAAGCGTCGGCACACCGGCGATGAAGTTGCACCTGTATTTCACGATCTGCTTGGCGTAGCTCTTGGCAGTGAAGCGCGGGATCAGGATACACCGCCCGCCCTGCGAGAGCATCGTATGCACGCACACGCCGAGCCCGAAGCCGTGGAACAGCGGCATCGCCGCGAGCATACGGTCGCCGGGGCGGAACATCGGGTTTGCCGCGATGACCTGCTGCCCGAGGGCGTTGAAATTCTTGTTCGTCAGCACGATACCCTTGGTCGTACCCGTCGTGCCGCCGGAGTACAGGATCACGGCAGGGTCCGCACCCACGCGCCTGACCTTATAGGTCTTATAGTAGCAGGAGCGGGAGAGCTTCATAAAGTCCTTCCACATGATGACCGGCGCGTCCTCGGGGATCTTCTCGATCTTGCGCCCCTCGGTGAGCATATAGCCCGCCTTGATGGGCTTGCTCAGCTCGTCCTTGACGCTGGCGATGATCATATTCACGACCTTCGTGCGCTCGCGTATGTGCTCAAACTTGTTGTAGAACTGGTCGAGCGTCACCGCCGCCACGCTCTCCGAGGCGTTGAGGTAGAATTCGATCTCCTTTTCCGCCGACAGCGGGTGGATCATGTTCGCCACCGCGCCGACCAGATTCACCGCATAGAACATATAGATCGCCTGCGGGCAGTTCGGCATGGCGATGGTCACGCGGTCGCCCTCGCGCACGCCGATGGTCTTGAGCGCCTTGGCGCACTGCTCGATCTCCTGCACCATCTTGCGGTAGCTGGTCGATTTTCCCATGAAGGTAAAGGCGGTATAGCCCGGATAGCGCTTCGCTATCCGCTCGACAGCCTCGAACATTGAGCCGTCGAAGTAGTCAAGATGCATCGGCACCTCGCCGAGGAAATCCTTCCACGGCGTCTTTACGATGGTGTCACTCATACTCCACCTCCTCGCAGAGCGGACGCTCCAAAAGCGTGGGGTGCTCGAGCAGATACTTGAGCAGCCGCACGCTCTTGGCGTAGTAATATCCGTCGGCGATGCGCTCGTCCACGGTCAGCCCGAGATCGACCGTCTCCCTCATTCCGACAAGACCATGCTCGTCGTAGAGCGGCGTCCACTTCTTCTCGCCGATCACGCAGAACAGCGAGCAGGTACCCCAGTTCGTCAGATGGTGATAGCCGCTCTTGAGACGGATAGAGCCGAGGTTGGAGAGGAAGACCGAGCTGTAGTTCGGGTCGTCGCCGATGAGGACGTCGGGGCACCAGCCGTGGCGGTCGAGCCAGCGGATAAACCGCACCGCCGCCTTAGCGAGAAATCGCGGCATACTGTTGAGCACGTTCATGCTGTTGTCGGTGGTGTTGACCTTTTTCTGCTCCCGGCACGCCGAAACGCGCTCGTAGATCTCCTCGTGGATCGTCTCGATCGTCGCCTCCGGCTTCGCCTCCAGCAGCGCCACAGCCTCCTCGCTGCCGTCGGAAAACTCCTTTTTGATGATAAAGCCCGCCGTCACCTTATTGCGCTGATAGTAGTTCTCGTTCGCGTAGAAGCGGTTGAGCTTCGGCCGCAGCGTCACGGTTTTGACGAGCGCCGTCAGGATAACGTGGAAAAACGTATATTTGAAGGGAATGCCCTCGTAGTTCTTCTCCGCGATGTACGCCTTGATCGGCTCCAAATCCACGCGCTCGGCGATGTACGCTTCGTTGTCCGCGCGGTTGGGGTAGATGATCCCCATGATGAAATGCATCGAATCCGTGTCCCGCAGCAGCGCCGCGTCGCGCCGGTCACCCCGGCGCCTTTTCTGTTCTGCCATAAGTCTTTTCTTCCTTTTCGTTTTTCGGTTTGCTTTTTCTTCCGCTCTTCCGGTCATATCCCGTCAGTCGGCGTCCATGTCCTCGAACGCCGCGAGCCCCGCCTTCGCCTCGGCTTTGCTGTCGCCGTGGTGGACGAAGCCCATCGTCACAAAGCTGCACGCGGCAAAGACCGCCGCGTAGGGAAACAGCGTCTCATAGCCGACGTTTTTCAGCAGCCAGCCGGACAGGATCGGCGTCACGACCTGCGCCGCCATGGAAAACGTATAGTAATAGCCCGTGAACTTGCCGATATCGCTGCCCTTGCACATCTCCACGACCATCGGCAGGGAGTTGACGTTGATCGCCGCCCACGCAAGACCGACGAGCGCGAACACCGCGAACATCACGAAGTTGACGCTGGAAAAGCGCGTCGTCAGAACGTAGCACACCGCAAAGCACACCGCCAGCAGTACCACGCCCGCGCGGATCGTCTTCCTGCGCCCGATCCTCGACGCGAGCTGCCCGATGGGGATATACGACACGATCGCACCGCCCGTGGCGATAAGCAGGCACTTCGACGCGCCGCCGAGCCCCTGCCCCATCACGCGCGCAACGTAGGTCGACCACCACGTCGTCACGGCATTGTAGCCGATATACCACAGCGCGATCGAGATAAGGATAAAGATCAGGCTCCGCTTTACTGCCGGCGGCAGCTCCTCGTGACCGCTGCCGTCGTCCTCGGCGAGCTGCTGCTCGGGGTGCGCCGCCTCGTATGCCTTCTCCTCCGCCGAGAGCTTCGGCTCGTTCGTCGTGAGAAACAGCACCAGCACCGACACCGCCATCAGCGCCGAAACGACGATGAACAGCGGCTGATAGTCCACGTGCGCCAGCCCCTCGGTCCTGCTGTTGGGATACAGCACCGCCGCCACGATGAGGTACAGAATGCCGCCCACCGCGCCCATCAGGTTGACGATCGCGTTCGCCTTCGAGCGCAGGGGCTTGGGCGTCACGTCCGGCATCAGCGCCACCGCGGGCGAACGGTACGTCCCCATCGCGATCAGCAGCAGCCCCAGCGTGAGCACGAACATCGTCAGCTTCACCGCGCCCGGCTGCGCGGCGTAGGCATTGTCGAACACCGGCAGCAGGTTCATCAGCACCACCGCCAGCGCCGTGCCGCCCAGAATGAACGGCATCCTTCGCCCCAGGCGCGTGCTCGTCCGGTCGCTCAGCGCGCCGAAAAACGGCAGCAGGAACAGCGCCAGCACATTGTCCGCCGCCATGATCGCGCCGGACAGCGTCTCGTCCAGATGGAACGTCTCGGTCAGTATCTTCGGGATAACCGTGTCGTACATCTGCCAGAACGCGCAGATGGATAAAAACGCAAGGCCCACCAGCACGGTGCGCTTATTGTCGAGCTTCATGGCGTGTCTCCTTTTCGAGCCGTTCTCCCAGCAGGATACCACGCCTGCCGGAAAATAGCAAGTGCGTTGTACCGATTCGTCCCACCGCCCCGTGCCTTACAGCTATGGCTGTAAGGCAAATTTTTTTGCCGCGACAAAAATGAGAGGAGAAATTTTTCATGCAGAACACCACCAACTACAGTCTCCCCACGTGGGAGCGGGACGACCAGATCAAGATGTCCGACTTCAACGCCATGACCGCCAAGCTCGACGCGGCGCTCAAGTCCAGCGCCGACGCGCTCGCGTCAGAGGTCACCGCGCGCGAGAGCGCACTCACCGCCGAAGCGTCAGCGCGCGAGAGCGCCGTCGCCGCCGAGACCGCCGCGCGCCAGGGCGCGCTCGCTGCCGTCGCCAAAAACCTCGGCGCGGCAGGGCACAACGCCCGCATCGCTTGGGGCAGCTACACCGGCACCGGCAAGTACGGCGCTGACAACCCCACCGCCCTGACCTTCGGCTTCTGCCCCGTGCTCGTGTTCATCGCGGAGGTCAGCCCCTCCACGCCGAAAAACCCGATCGTCCTTATCCGCGGGCGGAGCGCCGCCTCGTCGATCCCGGAGGGCGCGTCCTCCTACCGAATGAGCGTCACATGGACGGACAGCGGCGTGTCCTGGTACAACGCCACAAGCTGCTACAACCAGCTCAACAACACGACGCAGTATTGCTACGCCGTGCTCGGCTACGACAAGGCCGCCGAGGAGGCATAAAAAAAGAAGACCCCGTGAGGGGTCTTCTTTTTTTTCATTGGTTAGCCGCCGCTGTGCGTTCCACCGGTGTGCACGCAGGTCAGATACAGCGACTCCACGTTGGCGCAATCGGAGGGGATTTCCACCCAGAACGTCAGGACGTTGCTGGGGGTAATGTAATAACCCTTATCCGTTGGAGTACCCGTCTGGGTTCTATCTCCGAACCTATAGCTGACACTCCACGCCGCAGTGCAGTCTTGGACGTTAGTGCAATGCAAATCGCTGGCGTCGACCGACACCTTGACCTTGCCGCCAGCAACGGCAGGACCCTCGATCTTCGCGGTCCAGCTCTTCGGCCCCACGCCGTTCACGGTCACGCTCGCGGACGGGTTGATCAGCAGATAGGTCGTGTGAACGATCTTATAATCGATCTCGCCGCTA
>CAVDWO010000018.1:0-2074 GCA_963612845.1 Alistipes onderdonkii | reverse complement strand
GTATTACTATAGATCTCCACGGTGCCGTAGGTAGTGCACGACGGGCCACCCACGAACTCATTCTTGAGCAGCGTCTTCAGCTGACCCACAGTTAGATCCGTTGGAGTACCCGGCGTCACGTTGCAGATCGCGACCGTTTTGGTATCGTGGTCCACATTGATCCTCGCGTTCGTGTAGCTTGTGATTTCATCAATACCCGCGAACCCAGTGCAAGTGTCCGCGGCGGTCCAAGTCAGGTTGATGATGTGTTCCTTGCTCGTGCCCGCCTCGCTCCAGACGGTGACGGTCTTGGAGTCCGTCGTACCCGACGAGCCCGTCACCTTATCGCTCGTTCCGCTCCCCTCAGCGGGGTCGGTGAGGGTACTGCTAACGAGCACGGCGTTCTTGTGCGCCGCGGTGTAATCGAACTTAACCTCGTCGGTGACGCTTTCCTTGCTCACGAAGCTCCAAGAGCCATCACTGTTCTTCTCAAGGGTGCCCTTGTCGGTGTAGCTGCTGTTAAGCGCGACCGTCAGGTCGGTGCTTTCATTGAGCCTCGTGCCGACGTAAACGTAGGCAGCGTAGGGAGCGTTGTTCTTGGACGTGCCGGAAACGACCCACACGCCGTTCTCGCTGAAGTCGATCGCGCTCAGGCTATCAACGCCGACGTACTTGGTCTCGTCGGTGACGCGCCAGTAGAGCGGCGTGTTGTCGCCCGTGGTCGCGATCCTGGAGACGATGGTGTCGCCGTTCTGGGTGTAGCCGTTGTAGACGTAGTCCAAAGCACCGGCAGCCGCCAGAGTGGTAGCAGCAGCGTCATTCGCGGTATCCGTCTTTTCGTTCACGATGCCGAACTCGCCGCTCTCGATCACACCCTTGGTAGTCCCGTCGGTGAACTTGAACAGCTTGCCGCGGTTCGTGTCGATGATGTTGGCGACTGCCGCGTTGTCGCAGGTGATATCGACCAGCTCGTCGCCGACATAGACGTGAGCAACGTACTTGTTGGACTCATAGGAGATCACGCTGCCCGTGCTGGGAACGAAGAAGTAGGTGTACGTCTCGGAAGCGAGGTCGGCTTCCTTGATGTAGACGCGGGTGGCGAAGTCGTCGCTCACGGTGTAGTACACGTCGATCCCGCTGGCATAGTCAGGCAGGGTCTTGAGGGTGTAGGTCGCGTAGGTGTAGCCCTTGGAAGCGGAGCCTTCGCGGACGAGGAACTGGGTGTTGTTGTCCAGGCCGACCTTGGTGAAACCGTTAACAGCCGTGGAGACAGTCATGTAGCCCGCGTCGGTCTTGATGGTCGCGTCCGTATCGAAATACACGGCCTGGGTGTCGTCTTTGTTCCAAGCGGTCAGGTCCACGCTGCCGTCAGCGTTGGTGATGACCTTGTAAAGCGCCAGACCGAGATAGCCGTCGTTGTACTTCGCGGAGGTGGAGACTTTCATCACCGAAGTGAACCAGCAATTGCCGTCGCGGTCAGCCTGCTGGGGCGTAGCATTTTTATAGCTGTCGTCGAAATCGCCGACAATCTCTTCATCCTTGACGGCGGAGACCTTGTTCACGACCACGTCCTTAGCCTCGGTGCCGTCCATGTAGACGAGCGTGGCGAGCGCCTGGCCGCGGTTGCTGGTCGTCCAGATGATGTTCTTCAGGACGGCATAGCTGGAGTTGTCGATCTCGACGGAGCCGATGAGGTTGCCGAACTGGTCGAGGAACCAGGTGTACTTGGTGCCGAGGTCCTTATCCGCCTTGTTGAGGTAGAAGGTCTCAGCGTCGAAGTACTCTCCCTTGTCGATAACGTGCTTGTCAGCGCTGTAGAGGATCTTGGTTTGCGCGCCCTCGAAGCTGTCCGCCTTGCCGACGACCTCGACGAGCTTCTTGTCCGTCGCAACGCCGGTGAAGGAGACGGTCTTCTTATCGTTGACGTTCACGAGCAGGTAGTCGCCCTCGGCATAGTCGTTGCCCTCAACGTAGAGCGTCGTGCTCGCGTTTTTGGCCGTATAGACGGTCAGCGCGAGGCAGTCGTCGCGGGTGACGTGACCCTTGGCGTCGGTCTTCTCGGTGTAGACCGTGGCGACCTTGGCGAGATAGGTGT
>CAVDWO010000017.1:0-28972 GCA_963612845.1 Alistipes onderdonkii | reverse complement strand
TGCCCTTGGTCGGGAAGTCGGGACCCGTGACGTGCTGCATCAGGTCGTAAAGCGTTGCCTCGGGATCGTCGAGCACGCAGATGCAGGCGTTGATGACCTCGGTGAGGTTGTGCGGCGGAATGTTCGTCGCCATACCGACGGCGATACCGCTCGAGCCGTTCACCAGAAGATTCGGAAAGCGTGCGGGCAGCACACGGGGTTCCTTGCGGCTCTCGTCGAAGTTCGGGTCCCAGTTGACCGTATCCTTGTCGATGTCTCGCAGCATTTCATTGGCGATCTTCGACATTCTCGCCTCGGTGTACCGGTAGGCTGCCGGAGGATCGCCGTCGATGGAGCCGAAGTTTCCGTGCCCGTCAACGAGCATATAGCGCATGGAGAAGTCCTGCGCAAGTCGTACCAGAGCATCATAAACCGACACGTCGCCGTGCGGGTGATATCTGCCCAACACGTCGCCGACACAGGTCGCCGACTTTTTGAACGCCTTGTCGCTCGTCAACCCGTCCTCGTACATGGCGTACAGGATACGGCGGTGGACGGGCTTCAAGCCGTCGCGCACGTCGGGCAGTGCGCGCCCGACGATGACCGACATCGCATATTCGATATATGAGGTCCTCATTTCATGTACGAGCTCGCTCGTGACGATCTTCTGGTTGGGGAAGCGAATGTCCTCGGGCTTATAATCCACGTTCTTGTGTGCCATTTTCCGAGTCCTCCTTTCTTAAAAGTCCAAATTGACGGCATACTGCGCGTTCTGCTCGATAAATTCCTTGCGTGGCTCGACCTTCTCGCCCATGAGCACCGTAAAGGTCTCGTCGGCAAGGATCGCGTCGTCGAGCGTAATGCGCTTGAGCGTGCGGCGCTCGGGGTTCATGGTGGTCTCCCACAGTTCGTGGGCGTCCATTTCGCCGAGGCCCTTGAAGCGGGAGATATCTACCTTGGCGTTCGGATTATCGCCGCGGAGCTCGGCGGAGTATTTATCGCGCTCCTCGTCCGAGAAGGCAAGCCGCGTCGTTTTGCCGCGCACCAGCTTGAAAAGCGGCGGCACGGCGGCATAAACATAGCCGTTTTCGATCAGCGGGCGCATATAACGGAAGAAGAAGGTCAGCAGCAGCGTCCTGATGTGTGAACCGTCCACATCGGCATCCGCCATGATGATGACCTTGTGGTAGCGGAGCTTGTTGATGTCGAAATCCTCGCCAAGTCCTGCGCCGAGCGCGATGATAACAGGCTGGAGCTTGTCGTTGCCGTAGATCTTGTCTGCGCGGACCTTTTCAACGTTCAGCATCTTGCCCCACAGCGGCAGAATCGCCTGGAAGCGCGAGTCACGTCCCTGCGTGGCGCTGCCGCCTGCCGAGTCGCCCTCGACGATGTAGAGTTCAGTGAGCTCAGGGTTATTTTCGTTGCAGTCGCGCAGCTTGTCGGGCATTGCCGCGCCGCCGAGGGCGCTCTTACGACGAATGGATTCGCGCGCCTTGCGTGCAGCCTCGCGCGCGCGGTTTGCCGTCATAGCCTTATCGAGGATCGTGCGCGCCACAACGGGATTCTCCTCAAGGAACTGCATCAGCTTATCGGACACAAGCCCGTCTACCAGCGTGCGGATCTCACTGTTTCCGAGCTTTGCCTTCGTCTGACCTTCGAACTGTGCGTCCGTCAGCTTCACGGAGATCACGCAGGTCAGACCCTCGCGGCAATCCTCTCCGCTGACCTTGTCGCCCTCCTTGATAATGCCGTTTTTGATGCCGTAGGCGTTCAGCACACGCGTGAGCGCGGCTTTGAAGCCCGTCTCGTGCATACCGCCTTCGGGCGTGTGGACGTTGTTGGCAAACGATAAGATATTTTCCTGATAGCCGTCGTCATACTGGAGCGCCAATTCCGCGAACGAATTTCCCTTCATGCCGCTCATATAGATGACCTGCTGATGCAGCGGGTCTTTCTTCTTGTTAAGCCACGTGACAAATTCGCGGATACCGCCCTCGTAGCACATCGAGTCGCGCCGCTCGCTCTCAGGCTTTTCCTCGCTTTCGACGCGCTTATCCTCAATGTTGATGCACAGCCCCGCGTTCAAAAACGCCTCCTCGCGCATACGGGTGTGGAGCGTCTCGTAGGAGTATTCCAGTTCCTCAAACATCTCGGCGTCCGGCTTGAACGTAACGGTCGTACCCGTGTGGTCGGTCGATCCGACGACGGTCATCTCCTGCGTGATCTTGCCGCGGGAAAATCTCATCTCGTAGATATTGCCGTTCTTGTGTACCTGCACCGTCAGCCATTCAGAGAGCGCGTTGACAACACTTGCGCCGACGCCGTGCAGACCGCCGGAAACCTTATAGCCCCCGCCGCCGAACTTGCCGCCCGCGTGCAGCACGGTGTAGACGACCTCAAGCGCAGGGCGCCCCGTCTGCGCCTGAATATCGACCGGGATACCACGGCCGTTATCGACGACTGTGATGGTGTTGCCTTCGTTGATTGTCACGCTGATCTCGGTGCAGTAGCCTGCGAGCGCTTCGTCGATAGAGTTATCCACGATCTCATAGACAAGATGGTGCAGACCGCTCACCGACGTCGAGCCGATATACATACCCGGACGCTTGCGAACAGCTTCAAGCCCCTCGAGAACCTGAATCTCCGAAGCGTTATAGTCGTTGTCGGCGGCTACCGCCGTGGATTGCAAAAGTTCGTTGTCAGTCATTGATGTTTCTCCTCATATTGTTACGGGATCGTTTGATCCCCTGATATACGGCGGCACCGATACCCGCGCCCAAAAGTGCGGTCAGCAGGTAAGTCACGATAATGACCAGTATAAGGAGGACATATCCTCCGATGATCGCGCCCAACAGCTCACAGAGAATCAGTCCCGCACAAAGCATAATGGGCAGCAGCCATTTCTTTCCTCCACGTAGCAATATCATTTGCAAAAGTACGCCTGCCAGTACTGTCAGTGGAATAAGGACACAGCTCGGCATACCAAAGCCGATATCTCCGGTAAGAGTTCCAAACAGAAGGGATAAACAGCGGATCGTCAGCATTTTACTCCTCCATTCTTTTTTGCAGCGTCACACTCGAAAGCTCGGAAAGATACACGAGCTGCGGGTGATACGGGTGATCACATACCAGAAAGGACTTGGGAATGTCCTCGCAGGCGTCAATAACAAGGCTTTCCTCCTCCGCCCGCCGCAGAAATTCCGCCGTCCGCTTCGATTGTGATGTGATCTCAAGATCAAAAATGCCGATGATGTGCTTTTCGGGCAGTATGACGCTGTTTCCGATATGCAGATACATGCGATTTTCCTTTCCCGTGGTGCTACACTACATTTCCTCCGGCAACGCGGAACACCTTTCCACTGATCAGCGCACCCAGCCGGTCCTCCTCGCAGCAGGTGATGAACACCTGTCCGCCGGAGATACGGTTGAGCACATATTCCTGCCGTCTCGGGTCAAGCTCGGAGAGCACATCGTCGAGCAGCAGCAGCGGTGTGCGCGAGGTGATCTCGCGGTAGATGTCCCGCTCGGCGAGCTTGAATGCCAGCGCTGCGGTGCGCGTCTGCCCCTGTGAGGAAAACTGCCGCGCGTTCACGCCGCCGATCGTCACGGCGATATCGTCCTTATGCGGTCCGGAAAGGCACGTGCGCGACGCGCGCTCCGCCGCCGCGTGAGATGCCTGATGCGCACGAAGCTGCTCATAAACCGTCTCGAGCGGTGCGAGCGGGTCAGTGACGGTTGAAACTGTCTGATATGCGACGCCCAGTTCTTCCCTCCCGCCGGAGCATTCACGGTGCGCGACGCGCGCATATTCGCGGAGCCTCTCACAGAACCGCGCGCGGTAGTAGACGATGACCGCACCGCTTTGCGCCATGCATAAATCAAATTCCGGCAGGGTATCCAAAAGCGACGGATAATTCTCGCTGTCTCGCAGAATACGCGTTTTATGCTCGTAGGCACGATGATAATCTGCAAGTGCCTGCGCGTAACGCGCGCGCAGCTGGCAAAGCGCGTCGTCCATAAATCTGCGTCTTGCCACCGCACCGTCGCGGATCAGCAGTAGATCCTCAGGACAGAAATAGACCGCGCCGAGCACATCACTAAGATCACTGCTTTTTTTCGCCGGGACTTTGTTGATAAGAATTTTTCTTCTCCTGCCCGCGGCAAGCGAGATCTCAATCAGAAACTCCCGCTCACGCGCAAAAGCGTCCGTCTGCAGTAAACATTCGTCCTTTCCAAAGGAGATTAATTCCCGTTCCGTCCGTGCGCGTGGTGAGCGACCGGAGGAGAGATAGACGATTGCCTCGAGCAAATTCGTTTTCCCCTGTGCGTTCTCTCCGACGATTACGTTGCAGTCCGGCGCAAAGGAAACGTCCAGCCCTGCGTAATTACGAAAGCCCTGCAGCCGCAGCCTGTCAATCCGCATAAGTGACCGTAAGCTCCCCGCCGTTGAATGAAATCCTGTCTCCCGGACGGATCTTCTTCCCCCGCATCGTGCAGACCTCCCCGTTCACGGAGACGTTTCCCTCCTGAATGACGAGCTTTGCTTCTCCGCCTGTCGCTGTCAGACTTGCGAGCTTCAACAGATCCTGTAATTTAATATATTCTGTTACGATAGGGATATCTGTCATAAAAATCTCCGTAAGATGATTTCTAACTGTATTTATCTTAGTATATTTAACTATTCGTTATCGTTTTAGTTACCCTTCAGTCGCACGGGCAATACCATGTAGAGGAAATTATCCTTCCCCTCGACCGGAACAAGGATTGCCGGAGAAATACCGGTATTCAACTCAATTTTGACCGTGTCTGCCGGCGCGTAGCGGAGCGCCTCCATCAAATAGCGGTTATTGAAGCCTATTTCCAGTCCCTTCCCATCTCCCGCAATACGGCAGATGTCCTTGGCGTCGCCGCTTGCAGTGCGGGCGGAGAAAATAACTCTGTCCTGCTCAAATACGCAGCGCACAGGACTTTTCAACTTCTCGCTGATAACGACGCTCACGCGGTCGAGGCTCTGCATCATCGCTTTTGTATCAGCGACCACGCTGATTGGATTACGGCGCGGGATCGCGTTTTTATAGTCGAGAAATTCTCCTTCAAGGCGGCGGCAGATCAACTCCGTCTCCCCCACCATGAAAAGAATATGGCGCTGACCCAGCCTGATGGTGACGAACTCCTCGATTTCTTCGCATATACGCTCCACCTCGTTGAGAGCCGTACCCGGCGCAACGAAGGAGAACGGGTTACCCTCGTTTTTCTCAAGCGGTTCCTTCCTCAATGCCAAACGAAAACCATCGACCGAAACAACAGTCAATCCATCGTCTGATATCTCAAAAAGTGATCCCATATGGACGGGGCGCGATTCGTTCGTGGAAACGGCAAAGCTCGTCTGCTGGATCATGGATTTCAGCGTTTTTTCGGCAATCTGAACAGAGAAACTTTCCTCCACCTCCGGCAGCTCCGGAAAATCGTCGGCTGAAAGTCCTGCAATATCATAGTCCGCATCGCCGCAGGAGAGATGCACGCAGAACTTATCATCTGTCGTCATTGTGACAACATCATCCGGCAGCCGACGCAGAATTTCTCCGATCAACCGAGCGTTGAGTACCAGCTTGCCATCTTCGGCGATCTCGGCGGTAAAGTGGGTACGGATACCGGTCTGCATATTATAGCCGGATACAGTCAACTCCTCACCCTTACAGACGAACAGGAGTCCTTCAAGCGCAGGAATGGAGCTTTTTGCGGCGACGGCGCGGGAGGCGGTGCCGACCGCGTTGAGCAGCAGCAGTTTTTCGCAGGAAAATTTCATGGCAAAGTTCCTTTCTTGATTATTTTTGCTCTTTCAGGAAAAGAAGAAAGATATTTTTTAGAAATAGAAGCAGTAGAATAAGAATTCTGTGGAAACAGCTGAAAAAGAGAGAAAGGATAAAGAAAAATTGTCCCTTTTCTGCTGTTGAAAAGTAGTATACCTTTCCACAGAAGAAAAGTTTCCGTCAGATTTCCACAATTTCCCGTTCAACAGTGCTGTTGATATGTGGACAACTATCTCTTGGAATTGATGTTGATCGTGATCTCCTTGATGGTTTGGTTGAAGGAGGGGTCGGATTTCAGCTTTTTCTCTATCTGGTCAAGAGAATGAAGCACGGTCGTGTGGTCTCTCTTTCCAAATTCTCGACCGATGTCGGGCGAGGAGAGGTTAGTCATCCTTCGGACGAGATACATCGCCGCCTGGCGAGCGTTGACTGCCTCACGGCTGCGGGATGGACCCTTGATGACCTCCTCGTCGATACCAAAGTAGCGGGAGGTTTCGGCGATGATCATTGCGGCGGTCGGCGCAAGGTTGGCGTTCTTCTTCATGAAATCCTCGACCGCGCGGTGCGCCGCGTCCGCGTCCATCTCGTGACCAATCAGGTCGCGGAAGGCAAGAATTTTATTCATCGTGCCCTCAAGCTGGCGGACGTTTGACGTGACGTTTTCGGCGATGTACTTGGCAATATCGTCGTCGATGACGGTGCCCCACTGCACTGCTTTGTTCTTGATGATGGCGAGTCTCGTTTCAAAGTCGGGTGGCTGCACATCTACGAGCAGACCCCATTCAAAGCGAGTGCGCAGCCGATCGTCGAGCAGGTTCATGTCGGAGGGGGATCGGTCCGAGGTCATTACGATCTGCCGTCCGGCTTCGTAAAGCGTATTAAACGTGTGGAAAAACTCATTCTGAACCTGTTGCTTACCGGCAACGAACTGCACGTCGTCCACAAGAAGAAGATCGGCATCGCGGTATTTTGCGCGGAACTCGCTTCCGCGTCCGACGCGGATCAGTTCGATGAACTCGTTAATGAAATCGTCGCCCTTGATGTAGATGATCTTGGACGAGGGACGGCTCTTGCGGATCTGATGGGCGATGGCGTAGATCAAGTGCGTCTTACCAAGACCGGAATCTCCGTAGATGAAAAGAGGGTTATAGCGCTCGCCTGCCCCGTCCGCCACGGCACGGGCGGCGGCATAAGCCATCTTGTTCGACTCGCCCACGACGAAGGTATCAAAAGTAAATTCGCCGGAATCGAGCAGGGAAACGGACTTCTTTTCCGTTGGAGAGAGAAGAGACGTACTTTCCTCGCTCGAAAGAATCTTTACGTCAAAATCCGCGGAGTAAATGTCGCTCAGCGCGTTGCGGATTCGATCTGCGAACATGGTTTCGATGGTCCCACGCTTGAAATCGTTCGGGCAAAGAAGATAAAGCGTCTTGTCCTTGACGGTCACAACCTCTACCTCGTCGAACCATGTGGAGATCGTCGTTTCTGACAGTTCCTGTCTGAGCCGGTCCAGTACGATTTTCCAAATGTCTGCTACAGAGTTCACGGAAGCTCTCCTTTCTGTTTTTGGAGAAAACGGCAATATGCCGAAAATCTGCTATCTACAGTATAGCAGAAAAACGATGCGAAAGCAATACATATTCTAAATATAAAATACTGTTATTTTCATACTGACAGAGAAAAAAATAGGGTGGAAACTACAAGAAATAGTTATTCTATTTTCTTATTTTACAAGGTCTTGTGGTGTGCACGGAGAGAGGAAAAACCGCGAACTTTCAGTTGACAGAGTGTGATGAAAACGGTATAATACTCCATACGCCGCGGCAAACGGCGTCATTTTATGTCAACTGCGGTCAGCGGAGGATTTCTCTGCCCGCCGTCGAGTAAGTGCAGCTCGCAAGAGCTGCCGGTAATTTTAATCAGGAGGTAAAAACGAAATGGCTACTTCTCGCACCTATCAGCCCAAGAAGCTCCAGCGCTCCAAAGAGCACGGCTTCCGCAAAAGAATGTCCACCGCCAACGGCCGCAAGGTTCTTGCCCGCCGTCGTGCCCGCGGCCGCGCCCGCCTGACTCATTGAGCGGGAGCAGCTTGCACATCGTATGCTGCGAATGAAATAATGAGGGACGGCCGATGAAATCGTGTTTCGATCGCCGTCCCTTGTAGGCTATGCAGAGGAAGATTCCTCTGCCGGGGAGAACGCGCGTGAAAAGCACTGTCACCGTCAAGAAAAACTACGAATTCCGCCGGATGTATGCAAAAGGAAAGTCCGGCGTTTCGTCCTGCCTTGTGGTGTATTATCGACCCAACCGCCGCGCCTGTAACCGTCTCGGCGTCACCGTGAGCACTAAACTCGGTCACGCCGTGGTGCGCAACCGTGTCCGCCGCCGCCTGCGCGAGATATTCCGCCTCAGTCAGGGGCAAATGAAGCAGGGGTACGACGTGATTCTGGTCGCGCGCACGCGCGCCGCTCGCGCGGACTATTGGGAACTCAAGCGCGCCTATGAAAAGACCTGTAAAAAGCTGGGTCTGTGGGAGCAGGAGAAATGAAGAAGCTGCTGCTCTGGCTCGTGCGGTTTTACCGCCGTGCGATCTCACCCTACCGTCCTCCCCGCTGCCGTTTTGTCCCCACCTGCTCGCAGTACGCGCTCGAAGCGATCGAGAAGTACGGCGCGCTCAAGGGGGGCTGGCTTGCCTTCCGGCGCATCATGCGATGCCATCCGTTCTACAGGGGCGGAAAAATCTACGATCCGGTCCCGTGACCGGAATCAACACCACGGAGGAAACCGAAAATGTTTTCAACCATCGGCTACTACATTTGCGTTCCCTTCGCCTGGATCCTGCGCGTCTTTTATGAGATGACCGGCTCTTACGGCTGGGCGCTGGTGCTCTTCACGATCGTCGTGAAGCTCATCACGCTCCCCTTCCAGATGAAGTCGAAAAAGAGCATGATGCGCATGAATCTCTTCCAGCCGCAGATGAAGGAAATCCAGACGAAATATGCCAACAATCCCCAGCGTATGAACGAAGAGATGCAGCTGCTCTACACGAGAGAGGGCGTCAGCCCCATGAGCGGCTGTTTGTGGAGTTTCCTGCCATTCCCCATTCTCATCGCTCTGTATTCCATTATCCGCCAGCCCATCACCCACTTCATGCTGCTGTCGAAGGACGTCGTACAGAGCGTGTATAACGCTGTTGAAGCGGCGGGAGCGGATATTTCCGCCATCGCCTCGATGAAGGACGGCGCAGCAGTCGTGAAGGACGGGCTAACGCAGCTTCAGGCTTACGGCGAAATCACGCTTGTCCGCGTCGCGCAGGAGCTGGGCGTCACCCTGCCGGACGGCTGGATCCATATGGATTTCAGCTTCCTCGGTCTTGACCTGACGGTCATGCCCGGCGACGTGTGGAAGGAGTTTTTCACCGGCGGCTGGCCGGTCATCGGCGTTGTGCTGATCCCCTTTATCTCCGCCGCGCTGAGCTTTATCCAGTCCAAGGTCTCCATGGCGGGCAACGTCTCCACGCAGGGAAATGATCCCACCGCGCGCACGAGTCGCATGATGATCTGGATGATGCCGCTGATGTCGGTGTGGATCTGCTTTACGCTGCCAGCCGCCCTCGGCGTTTACTGGATCGTTAACTCCCTGCTCTATGCCGTTCAGGAAAAGATCCTGACCAAGTATTACAAGTCTCACATGGACGATGAGATCAGTGAGAAAGAGCGGCAGAAGCGCGAGGATCGTCTCCGCCGCATGGAGGCTGCCCGCGAGCAGCAGCGCCGCTACGCCGCGGAGGAGGCTGAGAAGAAGAGCCTCAAGGAAAAGCGCGCGGAAAAGCAAGCAGCAAAGACAAATAAGAAAAAGAACACCACAAACGAGAACGGCCGCGTCGGTGACCGTCCCTATGCGCGCGGTC
The DNA here is from genome assembly GCA_963612845.1 of Alistipes onderdonkii. GTDB lineage: Bacteria > Bacillota > Clostridia > Oscillospirales > Oscillospiraceae > Hominicoprocola. The sequence continues at coordinate 19,273 of CAVDWO010000017.1, read as the reverse complement.
GCTCGTTCGACCCCGAGCATTACGGTGAGTAAGAAAAGGAGCTTGTCTGAATGATCAAATTTGTTGACGTAACGGGCAAGACGGAGGAAGAGGCGATCCAAAGCGCCCTCTCCCAGCTCGGAATGGACAGGGACGACGTTTCCGTCGAGATCCTTGAGCGGGCAAAAGCCGGCTTTCTCGGCATCGGCAGCACGCCCGCGCGCGTGCGCGTGAGCTATGACGACGGCGAGCCGGAGGTAACGGCAAAGCCCGTGGAAAAGCCCTCCGAACCGAAGCCCGAAAAGAAAGCCGAATCCAAGAGCGAGACGAAGTCCGCTCCCATGTACGCGCCTGAGGTCCTGCAGAAAAAGGAAAGCCGTGCGAGCCGCGAGCCGCGCAGAGATCGTCCGGTGCGTGAAGACCGCTGCGAGCGCGCGCCCCGCACCGAACGCCCTGCGCCGCAGCCAAAGGTTGCTGTCGATCTCGGCGAAGAGTGCCACGACGAAAAGAGCGAGCAGGTCCGCGCGTTCCTCAAGGGTCTGCTGGAGCATATGGATTCCGTTGCCGAGGTCAAGGTCTATGAGGTCGAGAGCGGTCGCTACAAGGTTTACCTCGAGGGCGAGAAGCTCGGCACGCTGATCGGACGCCGCGGCGAGACGCTCGACGCGATCCAGCAGCTGACGAATTACAGCGTCAACCGCGGCAGCGAGAAGAATCGCGTCCGCGTGCAGGTCGACGCCGAGAACTACCGCGATAAGCGAGAGCAAAGTCTTGAGCGCCTTGCTGAAAAGGTTGCGGGGAAGGTCACGCGCTATCGCCGCAATGTTACGCTTGAGCCGATGAACGCCTACGAGCGCCATGTGGTCCACACCGCGCTCCAGAATACGCCGGGTGTGACAACCTTCTCCATCGGTACCGAGCCGAACCGCCGCGTCGTCGTGTCCTACGACCGCACGAAGGCATAAAACCGCAGAACAGCAGAAAAAACCGCCCCGTCTCCATTGGGAGAAGGGGCGGTTTTAGTCACAGAGTTTCAGAACAGACCGACCTGCTGCGGCAGCTCGCCGCGCCCGAGTGCGCGGAGCTGCTGCTGGTTTTCCTCCGCCAGCGCGTCGGCAATGGCGATCTTACGGACGATGTTTTTCATTGTCTCGTCAAAGAGCGTCCCGTCGCGGTAGTCCGCAGGGAAGATGAAGTCCACGCGCCCCTTGGCGAGCAGATCCTCCACGCCCGCGCGGTTGCCGTCCTGATAGACCGCCACAGCTTGACCGCCGTAGGCGCGCATCATCTTCATGCACGGCACGTCGGAAAGACCGTCGCCGATGTAGATCATGTTCGTGAACGGGATCCGCTTGGAGTCGTCCGGCATCGAGGCGTTGAGCTCTTTATCCTTGGCAACGTCGAGGATTCCCTTGTTTATGCGGTAAACGAACTGCGTCTTGTTTGTGAAGTTGACGTCCAGCTTCGGCCATGAGGCGAGCCCCTCGTCATTATAGAAAAACTCGCAGGCGTAGATCTCCTTGAATTCGTGGCTCACGCCGCTGCCCTCGATGATCTCGCGCAGACCGGAGGAAAGCACATAGTGCTCGATCTCCACGCCCAGCGTTTCGCCGAAGGCGTTGATGCGGGAAAACCAGTCCTTCACGCCGGGAAACAGTTCGATTGCGCGTCCACAGGAGACAAGATATTCGCGGTCCAGATGGATCCCCTTTTTGCGGCACTCCTCGATCATCGTATACATATAGGCGAGCAGCCCGTCCATGCGGTTTTTATAGCCGAAGCCGTTGGCGATACTCCAGAACTCGCCGGGCGTGTAGCCGAGTGAGGGAATGAAGGTATAGTCCTGCATATCGGTCGTGCAGAGCGTTTTGTCAAAATCGTAAAGGAAAGCGATGATGGGCTTTTTGTTCATGTCGGCTCCTTTTCTTTCGAAGAAAAAGGCGGCTCATCGCCGCCTTTCTGCTATGTTCAGTCCTCTCCGCGGTAATTGCGTCCGAATTTCAGATCGTCCAGACGAATGGCGCGATCCATCGTTTCCACAAACGGGCTGTCGTCCGGCTCGATCGGCTCGCCCTCCTCAGGCGCGTCCTCCGCGCCGGTTTCGTCCGCAGTCGGCTCCTCCGTGCTGCCGCTGCGGAAGGAGGCGAGGATCGTCTCCTCAATGGCGTTTACGTCCGTTTCAGGTTTTTTTTCGTCCTTTGCATCGGCTGTGAGCTGCTCGGGCGTCAGGTCGGGGACGCGGTCAAGCAGCGCGAGCTGCGCCTGACAGACCTCGCGGGTCTTTTGCAGGAATTCCGCCGTTGCGGCTTTTGCCGCGTTGAGACGGCGCTGCTCCTCCTCGATGTCGCTTTGCAGCGCACCGATCTTGACGCGCGCCTCGTCCTCGGCGCCGGCGAGCATGGATTTTTTCTTTTCCTCCGCCTCTTCGACCATGGTGCTTGCCATGCGCTGGGCGGTGAGCAGCGCCGCGCGCATGGAATCCTCCGTCGCGCGATACTCCTCCACCTTATCGACCAGCACCTTGAGCTTTGCCTTGAGCGCGGTGTTTTCCTTATAGAGCGCGGTATAGTCGTCGGTCAGTTCGTCGAGAAATTCATCGACCACTGCCATATCGTAGCCGCGGAACGCGGCTTTGGTAAACGTGCGGCCGGAGACCTCCTGCGGTGTCAGCATCGTTTTGTCCTCCGTTCCTTACAGATAAAGACCGTTATTTTCCAGCTCGTCGATCAGATCGCCCATGATGTCCACATGGTAGGGCGTGATGATGTACGTATTGGCGGCGACCTTCTTGATCTTGCCCTCGCCCGCGTAAGCCACACCGGAGAGGAAGTCGATGAGCCGTCTTGCAATATCTTTATTCGTGGATTCCAGATTGATGACCACCGTGCGCTTTTCCTTCAGGTGGTCGGCGATCTCGCTGGCATTTTCAAAGCGCTCGGGCTTGACCAGCACGACCTTGAGCTGCGTGGTGGCGTTGATGTTCACGACCTTGTTGCGGCGGTCCTCCGCCTTGCGCTCGGCGCTGCGCCGGTCGGCAAAGGCGCCAGTGTCGCCGCGGTCTCTCAGATCGGGGAAATCGTCCTCATATTCTTCGTCTTCGTCCTCATAGGGGTGCGCCCATTTCTTCAGATCGTCGATAATACCCATTTTTTACAGACCTCCTCGATCAAGTCGTATAATTGCGTGCGCCGAAGATCGCCGTACCCACGCGCACCATCGTCGCGCCCGCGCGCACCGCGTCCTCATAGTCGCCGCTCATACCCATTGACAATATATCAAGTTTATTATCGTACAATTTGGCATTGATGTCAACATAAAGTGCGCGAACTTTTTGGAAATACGGCAGGCTGCCATGTTTTTCCTCCGCTACGGGAGGGATACACATCAGCCCCCGCACGCGGACGTTGGCAAGCGCTTTGGCGTCCGCCGCCGCCTGCTCAAGCGCCTCCGGGGCGAAGCCGCTCTTGGCGTCCTCGCCGCCGATGTTCACCTCGAGCAGGATATCCTGTACGATGCCTAGCTTTTCCGCCTGCGCGTTCACGGCAGTGAGCAGCTCCGGCGAGCCGACCGACTCGATCAGCGCGACCTTGCCGACGACGTTTTTCACCTTGTTGCGCTGCAAATGCCCGATAAAGTGCAGCGGCGCACCGTCGTAGGCGTGCTCTGCGAGCTTTTTCGTCATCTCCTGCTCGCGGTTCTCGCCCAGCGCGTCAATGCCCGCGGCGATGGCGGCACGGCAGGCGTCCGCGTCGTTCATCTTGCTTGCGCCGACGAGCGTGATCTCCGCAGGATCACGCCCTGCTTCCCCGGCGGCGGACGCGATGTTTGCGCGCACGCGCGCGATGTTTTCAGCGATGCTCATTTTTAATCTACGACCTTTCCGTTATATAGCTCCCCTGCCGAGATGATCACCTCGTCGTTGGCACGCAAGGTGAACAGCAGGATCTGGCTCTCCGTTGCCGCGTCGATCTCGCCCGGCTCGACCAGGCAGTAGTCGCTGCCCTGGAAGATCACACGCACGGGCTTGAAGTACGCAGTGCGCCCGATGCGGCAGTAAACGCCGGACACGCCGTTTTCATCCACGCGCAGCGCGTTCTTCGGGATACGCAGCCCCTCGTACTCCTCAAGGATCAGGCTGGCGTTCTGCTCGCGCAACAGCGTCACGTAAGACAAATACCGGTCGCCCGTCAGAACGAGCAGCACGCGGCCGTTTTCAGGCGCACTGATGCGCGTGAGCGTCACGGGGAGATCGAGATCCGCGCCCGACGCCATACGCAGCGTCAGCTTCGCGCCCGTGGTGAGCTGTGCCGCGTCCGATTCGCTGACAGTCGCGGCAAAGTACCACTTGTCGCCCTCTATCAGCTTGCCGACGGTGGTGGAGACGCTTTCCGGCTGCACCGCGTCGAGCGCGGCAGGCGTCGCCGTTTCAAGGAACTCCGGCGTCAGCACGCTTTCATAGCCGTCCGCCACGGCGCTGTATGTGCCGGAGAGCGGCGCTGTGATGCGTGTGGACGAATTTTCCGCCGCGGAGGAAAGCTCTTTGATCTGCGTGTTCAGCGCGTCGAGCCGGACATCCAACTCCTCGGTGCCGTTGTAGGCGTATTCACGTTTAAGTACGGTGGTCTTGAGTTCGTCGGCGAGCGTGTCGAGCGTGCTGAAGCTGTCGGTCTCATAGGCTGCGCGCACGGCGGTGATCCCGTCGCGGATATCCGAGTCGAGCTTGAGGGCGGTTTCGGCATCGTTCGCGGCATTTTTCGCGTAGGTGAGCTGCTCCGCTTGTGCGCGCAGGGATTCCAGTTCCTGCGTCGCCTTGAGTGCGTCCGCGGAGCGGTAGACCGTCGCCAGCGTATCGCCCGCGCCGACGCGCTCGCCCTCGGTAAGACTGAGTTCGATCAGCGTTTCCGCGCAGTCCACCACCTGCTCGTTCCGTACGACGTAGCCCCGTATGGTGAACGCGTTTTCGCTGCGGTAGCGGTAGACGAGCGCCGTGCTCTCTGGATCGACCAGATAGCGGTAGCCCTGCACGCCAAAGTAGGCGAGCACGGCTGCCAGAAGCAGCAGCGAGATGACCCTTGTGGAAAAAGATGTAGATTTCATAGACCCTCCTGCGGGCGGCGCGCTTACTCTCCTTCCTCCTCCGCGTCGCGCAGATCAACGGGGGTCGCTGGGACGATCGTGGAGATCGCGTGCTTGTAAAGCATCTGCTGCCTGCTGTCGCTGTCCAGAACGACGACAAAGCTGTCGAAGCCGGTGACGGTCCCGCGCATCTGGAAACCGTTGACGAGGAAGACCGTCAGCGGCGTGCGGGCGCGGCGCGCGCTAAGAAGAAAGAGATCCTGTAAATTTGCGATTTTTTTCATGTTGTTCCCGTTCCTTTCTTTTTATGCGGACGGCTCGTCCGCTTCAGGAACAGGATACGCCATTGTCATTGAGGATTTTTGTCGAAAAAGCGAGACAATCGTTCAAATCCCGCTCTTTTTTCCAATAGTACCAGTTCAGCCCCTCATCGCGGCGCAGCCAGGTGAGCTGGCGCTTGGCATACTGGCGCGAGTGGAGCTTGATCTCGTCGACAGCTTCCTCGCGCGAGCAGACGCCGTCCAGATAGCCGAGCGCCTCTTTGTACCCGATCGCCTGCATCGCCGTTGTGTCTCGCCGAACGCCCGAAGCAAGCAGCGCGCGCACCTCGTCAAAAAGTCCGGCTTCGACCATTTTATCCACACGCCGATCGATCGCGCGCTTCATTTCCTCGCGGTCTTTGTAGGAAAGACCGATGCGCACGGAATCATAGCGCGGGGGGAGCGCTTTTGTTTCCGCGTTGTGCTGCGCCATGGTTCTGCCGGTCTCATAGTAGACCTCAAGTGCGCGCAGGATGCGCTTTTTGTCGCTGATGTGCAGAGCCGTGGCACTCTCGGGATCAATGCGGGAAAGCTCCGCGTACAGCGCCTCGCCGCCCTCGCGCTCCCAGCGCCCATCCAACTCCGCGCGGAGATCGCCGTCCTTGTCGCCGCCCGCGAAGCTGTGTCCGGCGAGCAGCGCGTTTAAGTACAATCCCGTGCCGCCCACGACGATGGGCTGTTTTCCTCGCGAGAAAATATCATCGACACATTTCGCCGCGTCCTCGACATAGCGGGCGACGGAATAGTTCTCATTCGGATCGACTGTGCCGACCATGTGGTGCGGCACGCCCTGCACTTCCTCCGCTGTGGGTGCGGCGGTGCCGATGACCATGCCGCGGTAGAGCTGCATCGAATCGCAGGAGACGACCTCGCCGTGCAGGAGCTTTGCAAGTTCCACGCCGAGCCGTGTTTTGCCGCAGCCCGTCGGTCCGGCGACGCATACGAGTTTCATCGAATCCCTCCCGCGTTCAGGCACGCTTAAACATTTTTTCCAGCTCGTATTTCGTGAGCTTTGCTTTCACGGGTCTGCCGTGCGGGCAGAACTGAACCTCGCCGCTCTGCACTTTGTCCACGAGCGCGCGCAGTTCGCGCGTATCGCTTTTCCAGCCGCCCTTGATCGCGGCTTTGCAAGCCATCGTGTGCAGCAGCGCGTCGCGCGCGGCGGCGGGGTCCGCCATGTGCGCGGTGGCGAGCTTTCCGGCGAGCTCCTCAAGCGCGGGGACGGCATCGCCGCTGTCGATATCGGCAGGGACGGCGCGCAGGAGAAGGCTCCTGCCGCCGAACTCCTCGCATTCGAAGCCAAACTCACGCAAAAGGTCCAGATTTGCCGCGAGCGCGCTGTACTCTTCGGCGCCAAATTCCGCTGTGAGCGGCGCGAGCAGCTCCTGCTGCATGACCGGCACGAGATTTGCCTTGAGCCGGTCGAAATTCACGCGCTCGTGCGCGGCGTGCTTGTCGATGAGCCAGACGTTCTTTTCCTCGTCTTCGCAGACGATGTAGGTGTCGAGTACCTCGCCGGCGATGCGCCACGGTGCGGGAGCGGACGGTGTAAGGCAGGTCTGCTCCGGCTCGTCTGCCGTCTCCGTGGGGACGGATACGGGACGATCCGGTACCGGCGGCGTCTCCGCGCGCGCAAATGTGGGAACGGCGGGCGTCTCCTTCCGTGTAAAGTCGGAGAGCACGCCCCGTCCCGCCTGTTCGCTTTGCACGGGTGGGACTTTCGTGCGCCACGGAACGGCGGGTGCAGAGGACGGCTGTACGGGCGCTTTTTCGGGGGCTTTCACGCTCTCACGGTACTGCTGAGAGGTCATATTGGCGAAGAAGTCATTCCTTGGGTTCACCGTCTGTGCGGCAGGCTTTGCCGCGGGAGAGTTCGGCGCTTCGCACCTGTCGAGCGTGTCCATCGCCGCGTGGTAGACCAAGTCGAATATGCGCTTTTCACCCACGAACTTCACGACGGTCTTGGCGGGGTGGACGTTTACGTCCACCATGTCGCGCGGCAGTTCGACGAGCAGCACGCAGCCGGGGAACTTGCCCTTCGTCATGCGGTTTGCATAGGCTTCCTCAAGCGCGGCGGTGAGAAGCTGGGATTTGACGAGCCGCCCGTTGACGAAAAACGTCTGCATTCCCCGTGTGCCGCGTGCGGCAAGGGGTGAGGTGATGAAGCCGGAAACACCCATGTCGCCGTCCGCGCCCTTTGTCTCCACGAGTGAGAGCGCAAACTCGCGCCCAAGCGCGGCATAGACCGCTGAGCGCAGCGCGCCGTCGCCGGGGGTGAGCAGCGTCTGCGAGCCGTCCTTGATGAGCTTGAAGGATATCTCCGGGTGCGAGAGCGCCAGATGCGCGACAAGACCCGCGATGGCAGTCGCCTCCGCGCTGTCGCGCTTCATGAACTTGAGGCGCGCGGGCGTGTTGTAAAAAAGGTCGCGTACGATAACGCTCGTCCCCTCGGGGCAGCCCGCGTCCTTCACCTCGCCGGGGACGCCGCCCTCCAGATGCAGCGTTGCGCCGACATCGGCGCCGCGCTCGCGCGAAAAAATGTCGAGCCTTGACACGCTTGAGATCGCCGCGAGCGCCTCGCCGCGGAAGCCCAGCGTGCCGATGGCGGCGAGATCCTCCGCCGTGTGCAGCTTGCTCGTCGCGTGACGCAGAAAAGCCGTCGGCAGCTCGCTCGGCGCGATGCCGCAGCCGTCGTCGCTGACGCGGAGATAGGTCATGCCGCCGTTCTGCACCTCGACGGTCACGGCGTGCGCGCCGGCGTCGATGGCGTTTTCCAACAGCTCTTTGACGACGCTTGCGGGGCGCTCGACGACCTCGCCCGCGGCGATCAGGTCGGCGACATGGGGGGATAATTGCTGAATGTGAGGCATAGGCTCCTCCTTGAAAAAATCAGGACAGGATAACGAACAGCGACAGCGCGTTGACTGCCGCGTGGAGCAGGATCGAGGTCCACAGTGTGCCGGAATGTTCATACGCCCAGGCAAACACCAAACCGGGGACAAGATATTGCAGCATCAGCACAAGATAGCCAAGGTCCCACGAGGAGACCGCTGCCGTCCAGACGTGGAGCAGGGCGAACAGCGCGCAGGAGAGAAGGTAAGCAAAAGCGCGGCTCTTTTCCCGCAGGCAGCCGAATACCAGTCCGCGGAAGAGCACCTCCTCCACAAACGGCGCGAGAAAGACGACAATCAGCGCCGTCGTGCGCGGAGCCGCGCCGATCTGCGCGGCGATGGTCATATCGTTCAGATTCGTGCGGCTGTTGAACAGCACGCTGCACACGCGGTAGAGCAGCTCGTTCGCACCGTAGAACACCAGCAGTCCCAGCAGCAGCGTCGCCAGCGCGCGGTTCAGGTTATCGGCAAAGCGTGCAGTCGTATGCGCGAGATATGAGTGGAACAGCAGCACCGTCACGGCGAATAGCGTATAGTAGTAGAGCACGTTGCGCAGAGAATCGTTGATGGCGGTGCCGAGCGCGACCTCCAAAAGATCAAAGAGCCTCGTCGCCAGCAGCGGCATTACCAGAAGATATACCAGAAAGAAGATCGTTCCGGCAATGCGCTCGGTACGGTTCATGCCGCCGGAGGCGGCTTTCTTTTTTGCCATGAGAAAACCTCTTTTCCGGGGAGATCACGAGAGCTTCTGCTTCAGCTCGTAGAGGAGCTGCATCGCCTCAATAGGGGACATTGTGTCCGGCTGGGCGCGTCGGAGCGCGTCGAGCACCTCTCCTTCGCCGATGGCGTCGAGACTGACCTGCGCGGTCTCCTCGCGGGGTTTTGCCTGATATGCGCCGCCCTGCTCCAGCTCTTTCAAAATGGTGTTCGCGCGCCGCACGACCTCGGCGGGAAGTCCCGCGAGCTTTGCGACCTCGATGCCATAGCTGCGGTCGGCGCCGCCGGGGACGATTTTACGCAGGAAGATCAGCTCGTCGCCGCGCTTTTTGATCGAGATGCTGTAGTTCTTCACGCCGGGCAGTACGCCCTCAAGCTCTGTAAGCTCATGGTAATGCGTGGCAAAGAGAGTCTTTGCGCCCAGACGTTTGGGGTCCGCGCAGTATTCCAACACTGCGCGCGCAATGCTCATGCCGTCGAAGGTCGACGTGCCGCGGCCGATCTCGTCCAAGATGAGCAGCGAGTGCGGCGTCGCCTGATGCAAGATTTCGCTCACTTCGGTCATCTCGACCATGAAGGTAGACTGCCCGCCGGCGAGATCGTCGCTTGCGCCGATGCGGGTGAAGATGCGGTCGACGACGCCGATGCGCGCTGCGCGCGCAGGCACGAACGAGCCGATCTGCGCCATCAGTGTAATAAGAGCGACCTGCCGCATATAGGTCGATTTACCCGCCATGTTCGGTCCTGTGATGATGGCGGCGCGATCCTCGCGCTCGCCCATGTAGGTGTCGTTCGGAACGAAAAGCGCGTCCTTGAGCACGCGCTCGACGACGGGGTGGCGTCCGTCGTGGATCTCGATCACACCGCTGTCATCGACCGACGGGCGGCAGTAGTTGTTGTTCACCGCGACAGACGCGAGCGCGCAGAGCGTGTCCAGCTCAGCGAGCATTCCCGCCGCGCGCTGGATGCGCACGCTCTCAGAGCTTACAGACTCGCGCAGGGCGGTGAACAGCTCGTATTCGAGCGTTTTGACGCGCTCGCCCGCCGTCAGGATCTCCTGCTCGAGATTTTTCAGTTCCTCGGTGACGTATCGCTCGCCGTTCACGAGCGTCTGCTTGCGGATATAATCCTCTGGCACCAGCTCCTTGAAGGAGTTCGACACCTCGATGTAGTAGCCGAAGACCTTGTTGTAGCCGATCTTCAGCGTGCGGATACCGGTCCGCTCCTTCTCCCGCGTCTCGATGCCCGCAAGAAGCCCCTTGCCGCCGGAGAGGATATCGCGCAGGCGGTCGACCTCGGCATTGTAGCCCTTGCGGATAAAGCCGCCCTCGCGCACGGAAAACGGAGGCTCGTCAACAAGCGTCTCGCGGATACGCTGCGCCACGTCGGAAAGCTCGTCGAGCTCACCGTAAAGCTCGTGCAGCCGCCCTGCGGGGAATTCCGCGAGCTGCGCGCGTACGGCGGAAATGCGCTCAATGGAGCTGCGCAGCGCGGCAAAGTCGCGCCCGCCCGCCGTGCCGTAGGCGATGCGACCGATCAGTCTTTCCATGTCGCTGATGCCGGAGAGGGTCAGAATAAGCTCCTCACGCGCGACGGTGTTCTTCGTCAGCGCTTCGACCGCGCCGAGCCTGCGCTCGATAGCGGCAACGTCGCGCAGCGGGCGCGTGAGCCACGCGCGCAGGTTTCTTGCGCCCATGGCAGTCTTCGTCTTGTCAAGCACCCACAAAAGGCTCCCGCGCTTTTCCTTGGCGCGGATGGTCTCAGTCAGCTCCAGATTCCGCCGCGCGGAGAGGTCAAGCTCCATGAAGCGACCCTGCTCGTAGTACTCTAAATCCTTGATGTAGGAGAGGTCTGTCTTCTGCGTCTCGTGCAGATACGATAAAAGCGCGCCCAGCGCAAGTGCCGCGGCGGGGTTGCTGCGCGGAAGATGCGCGAACGCCTCGTCACCGTACTGCGCGCAGATGCTCTTTTCCGCGTCCCGCAGCTCGAAGCGGTTTCCTCCGCGCTCGACGGCGCAGGAGAGCCTGTCGCGCAGATAGCTGACGAGTGCGCCGTTGCCGTAAGCGTCTGCGCTGAGCACCGCCTCGGCGGGCGAAAAGCGGGACAGCTCGTTGTACAGATGCTCCAGCCTGTCGTCGCCCGAAAAGGCGGTCACGTGCGTGTGGCCGGTCGTCATGTCGCAGAACGCTGCGCCGGCGTTCTGCCCGTCCAAAAACACGCCGCAGAGGAAGTTGCCGCGCCGGTCGTCGAGACACGCGCTGTCGATGACCGTGCCGGGCGTGATGACGCGGATAATGTCGCGTTTGACGAGTCCCTTGGCGAGCGCGGGATCCTCGGTCTGCTCGCAGATGGCGACCTTGTAGCCCTTGGCGATGAGGCGCGCAATGTAAGCGTCGCTCGAATGGTACGGGATACCGCACATCGGCGTCTGCTCCTCTGCTGACTTGCCGCGGTCGCGCGTGGTGAGCGTCAAGTCGAGCTCGCGCGAAGCGAGTTGCGCGTCCTCGTTGAACATCTCATAGAAGTCGCCGAGCCTGAAAAAGAGGATCGAATCCTTATTCTGTTCCTTGATCTCCAGATATTGCCGCATCATCGGCGTGATCTCGGCCATGGTTCGTCCTCGCTTTCTCTTTCTATTTTACTTAAATTAATAAATTAAATCGTAAAGACGGAGCCTGCGGGCATTTCGCCCAGACGCGCGCCGAGCTTGCGCTTCAGACGCGCGCAGGCTTCCGCCCCCGTGCAGTGACCCGTGAAGTAGTGCGCGACTTTATTCTCGCGCAGGCGGTCGCCCACGGCATCCACCAGCTCGTCCGGCTCGCTCCTGCCGAGCGAGGGGTTGTAGAGGTGAAAGCCTGCGAATACCGCGTCGGGCGCCTTGCCAAGCACGTCCTCCGCGCTCTTGAGGATATTCACGATGCCGCAGTGCGCGCAGCCTGCGAAGAGCGCGGTCTTGCCGTTTTCGGTCACGAGCAGGTTCTGCTCGTGGCGGAACGTATCGTATGGATAGTCCTCGCCGATCTTCTCGCGCAGCGTGTCGTTCGCGCCGCTCCACAGCGCACGGTCGGAAACGGCGGAGAAGACCGTCAGCTCATCGTCGAGCGTTTTAACGCCCTCGCAGAGGACGAATCGGTCCTCGTAATTTTTAAGCGCCGCGTCCATGCCGATGAACTCGCGCTTTTGCGGCGTGACGACGTAATACTGCCCCCAGACGCCCTTTTGCAGATAGACCTTGGCTTTCCCGTTCAGCTTCAAGAACGCCTCCAACCCTCCGCAGTGATCGTTGTGCGCGTGGGACAAAAAGGCGGTGTCTACCTGCGTCAGATCAACGCCGAGCGCCCGCGCATTGTCGATAAACCGCGCATCGGGTCCCATGTCGAACAGGAGCTTGTGCCTGTCCGTCTCAATATACATCGACAGCCCGTGCGCGCAGGCGATATCTGCGCGGCAGGCGGTATTCTCCATCAAGATGACGGCCTTCATCAAAAAGCCCCCTTTATTTATCGCGCTGCTGCTTCGCCGTAGAGCGCCCAAGTATTGCTGCCGGTGATCCTCGCTTCGGCGAACGTGCCGATGAGGCCTTTCCCGCCCGTCATGCGCACGAGGCGGTTGCCCTCCGTGCGCGCGGAGAGGGGGAAGTTTTCCTCGCCGCTCTCACCATCAACGAGCACGCGGACGGTTTTCCCTATATAGGCGGCGTGTTTTTTCGCGCTGATGGCGTTCTGTGTGTCGACCAGCTTTTCAAACCAGACCTGCTTTTCCTCGCGCGAAACGGGGTCGTCCATCTTTGCGGCGGGCGTGCCCGGGCGCGGGGAGAAGATAAAGGTGAACAGCGCGTCGAACTGCGTTTTTTCCACAAGGTCGACGGTCTGCATCGCCTCGCCCTCCGTCTCCCCCGGGAAGCCGATGATCACGTCGCTTGTGAGCACCATGTTCGGCATAACAGATCGCGCGTAGACGATCATCTCCTCGTACCTTTCGCGTGTGTAAGGGCGGTTCATCGCCTTTAGGACGCGGTTGCAGCCGGACTGAACGGGCAGGTGGAGCTGCTTTGCGACGTGCTTGCAGCGCGCCATCGTGTCGAAGAGCTTTTTCGTCGCATCCTTCGGCTGGCTGGACATGAAGCGCAGCCAGTAGTCGCCGGGGATCTCATCGATAGCGGCGAGCAGGTCGGCAAAATCGTAATCGGTACCGAGGTCCTTGCCGTAGCTGTTCACATTCTGACCGAGGAGGGTGATCTCCTTATAGCCCTCGGCGATCAGGCTGCGGCACTCTTCGATGATCTTCTCCGGCTCGCGGCTGCGCTCGCGGCCGCGGACGTAGGGCACGATGCAGTACGAGCAGAAGTTGTTGCACCCGTACATGATGCTGACCCATGCGCGCACGCCGCCCTCGCGCACAATGGGGAGATCCTCGGCGATGCGGCCGTGCTCGTTGTCGATGGAGAAAACGCGCTTATTTTTTGTATATACCTCGTGCAGCAGCTCGGGCAGCCGCCATTCCGCCTGCGGTCCGAGCACGAGATCGACATGGTGGTAGGAATTTTTCACCTTATCAGCCACGACCTTCTGCTGCGCCATGCAGCCGCAGAGACAGATGATCTGGTCGGGCTTTGCTTCCTTGGTGTGGCTCAGTCTGCCCAGATGACCATAAACGCGCTTTTCCGCGTGCTCGCGGATCGCGCAGGTGTTGAGCAGGATCACGTCTGCCTGCGTTTCATCCTGCGTGAACTCATAGCCCATCTCGTGCAGCATACCCATAAGCACCTCGCCGTCGGCGACATTTTGCTGGCAGCCGAACGTATCCACCAGCGCGAGCGGGGCGCGCGTGCGCCGCGCGTTCATTTCGCGCATTTGGCGCGCAAATTCCTTCTGACGCGCAAGCTCCTGCGCGCTGACGATGATCTCGTTGCGTTCCAAGGGGAAATTCCTCCCGAATCCGGATAATTTAACACCATATTATAGCATATCCTCGCGGTGGTGGCAAGGGCGCGCAAGGGGGGCGGCAAGATTTTTGCGCCGGGCGCGCTATTTCCTCTGTGCGCGCCGGTACTCCGTCGGCAGCACGCCGTAGAACTTGTGAAATTCCGCGGAAAACCTGCTCTGGCTCTCGTACCCCACGGCGCGCGCAACCTGCGCTACGCTCGCGCTCCCCTCGCGCAGCAGCGCCGCCGCGCGCTCCATGCGGTGCTCGCGGATATGTGAGGCGAGCGATGCGCCGTAGACCGACTTGAACAGCGCCTTCATCGTCGAGGGATTCATCAGGAAGCGGCGCGACAGCTCGTCGATCGTCGTGCGGCAGCTCAAGTCCTGCGTGAGGTAGTCGTGCACGGCGCGGATCGTCTCAAGCTGCTCCGCCGTACCGCCGGATTCATGCAGTTCGGCGTCTAACGGCGGCAGATGCGGCGCGTTCGCCGCGGCGCGGCTCGCCTCTTCGGGACAGGAGATTTCCATTGTGCGCTCGATGACGCAGTGGAGCAGCCGCGCCTGTTCGCTGTCCGCGGCACGATAGTAGACCTCTTTCCCTGCGCGGCGCGAGACGATCAGCCCGCTCTCGCGCAGCTGACGCAGATGGTGCGACGCGGCGGGCGGGCTCATGCCGACCAGCGCCGAGAGGTCGGTTACGCACTCCTCGCAGTGGCACAGCAGCCAGAAGATACGCACGCGGCTGCTGTCGGAGAGCTGGCGGAACACGTCCGCCACGGTCTGAAAGCTGCCGATCTTCTCCACCGATTCCTGTAATTGCAGCATCGTTCCTCTGTCGCTGTGGTCGTGAGGCAAATGCAGTTCGCTCATAGCGCATTTTCCTTTCCCGCGTGCCGCGCCGCCCATTTGGAAATTCTTTTCGCCCGAACGGAAGAGATGCGCGCGCGGCGCTTGACTTTTTCCATTACGGACAGTATAGTACGCTCATCAAGATTAAACAAGCGTTTAATTATTAAATATTTTTGCCGAAAGGGAGAAACCTGCGATGAAAAAGACCTATCAGATCGAAGTGGACTGCGCCAACTGCGCTAACCTCATGGAGGAGGCCGCCAAAAAGACCGAGGGCGTCGCCGACGCCGTTGTGAATTTCATGACGCAGAAGATGACCGTCGAGTTTGCCGAGGGGCAGGATCCCAAGGCGGTGATGAAGACCGTCCTCAAGAACTGCAAAAAGGTCGAGGACGACTGCGAAATCTATCTGTAAACTGTTGTGCCCCGGAGGTTTTCGGGGTTGCCCTTTGGAGAGGAGGACTTTCCTATGACGAAAAAGCAGAAGAAAATGCTTTGCCGTATTCTTGCGGCGGCGGTGCTGTTCCTCGCGGCAAAGTTCGTGTCGCTGCCGACGGTCGTCTCTGCGATCCTTTATTTTATCGCTTATATCACCGTCGGCTATGACATTCTGCGCAAGGCGTTCAAGGGCATCTGCAACCGTCAGGCATTCGACGAGAACTTCCTGATGGCAGTTGCCACGATCGGCGCGATCGCGCTTGCCGTTTACGAAAAGAGCGGCGACTATGCCGAAGCGGTGGCGGTCATGCTGTTCTATCAGATCGGTGAGCTGTTCCAAAGCTACGCGGTCGGCAAGTCCCGCCGCAACATCACGGCGCTGATGGACATTCGCCCCGATTACGCGAATATCGAGCATGACGGTGTGCTTGAGCAGGTCGATCCCGACGAGGTCGCCGTCGGCACGGTCATCGTCGTTCAGCCGGGCGAAAAGATCCCTATTGACGGTGAGATCGTCGAGGGTACGTCTACGCTCAATACCGCGGCGCTGACGGGCGAGAGCCTGCCGCGCGATGTGCAGACCGGCGACGGGGTCATCAGCGGCTGCATCAATATGACGGGTGTGCTGCGGGTGAGGACGACGAAGGTGTTCGGCGAATCCACCGTTTCCAAGATCCTCGAGCTGATGGAAAACTCCAGCTCGCACAAGTCCCGCTCGGAGAGCTTTATCTCCCGCTTCGCACGTATCTACACGCCCGCTGTTTGCTACAGCGCGCTTGCGCTTGCGATCCTCCCGCCGGTCATCAATTTGCTGATGGGCAATGCCACGGCGTGGAGCGTGTGGGTCTACCGTGCGCTGACGTTCCTTGTCATCTCCTGTCCCTGCGCGCTCGTTATCAGTATCCCGCTGAGCTTCTTTGCGGGTCTCGGCGGCGCGGGGCATGAGGGTATCCTCATCAAGGGTTCTAATTACCTTGAAGCCCTGTCGAAGACCAAGGTCGTCGTTTTCGACAAGACCGGCACGCTTACGCAGGGCGTGTTTGAGGTCACGGGCGTACACCACAGCCCGTTGGAGGAGCACAGGCTGCTTGAGTACGCAGCGCTCGCCGAGTGCGCGTCCTCGCACCCGATCAGCAAGAGCTTGCAAAAGGCGTGCGGCGGCACGATCGACCGCTCCCGCGTGACGGATATTGAAGAACGAAGCGGACGCGGCGTGGTCGCGACCGTCGATGGGCACGCCGTCGCCGCCGGCAACGGCAAGCTCATGGACGAGCTCGGCGTGAAGTGGCAGGACTGCCGCAGCGCCGGTACGATCGTCCACATGGCAGTCGACGGCGAGTACGCCGGGCATATCGTGATTGCCGACGTCGTGAAAAGCGACGCGCGCGACGCCATCGCCGCCCTCAAGCGTGCGGGCGTTGAAAAGACCGTCATGCTCACAGGAGATATTCAGAAGGTAGCCGACCACGTGGCGCAGGAACTGGGCGTGGATGAGGTCCATGCGGAGCTGCTGCCCGCCGACAAGGTCGCGCAGGTCGAGCGTCTGCTGGGCGAAAAGGGCAAGGACGAGAGCCTCGCCTTCGTCGGCGACGGCATCAACGACGCGCCCGTGCTATCCCGCGCGGATATTGGTATCGCCATGGGCGCAATGGGCAGCGACGCCGCCATCGAGGCGGCGGACGTGGTACTGATGGACGACGACCCAATGAAGATCGCCAAGGGAATCAGGATCTCGCGCAAGTGCCTGCGCATCGTGCGCGAGAATATCGTGTTTTCGCTGGGCGTGAAGCTCGCGTGTCTGCTGCTGGTGGCGGTTGGCGCCGCCAATATGTGGATGGGCATCTTCGCCGACGTCGGCGTGATGGTGCTCGCGGTGCTCAACGCGATCCGCGCGCTGCGCATAAAATGACCCCGCAGCGATAAAAAGAAGCCCGCGCATCAATGCGCGGGCTTTTGTTCAGTCCTCCCGGAAGACGAATCCGTTTTCGTCTGCCTTTTCGATGACGGCGAGCGCCTTATAGGGGATGCCGCTTGCACGGAAACGGTCACCGCCGCCTTGAAACCCCTTCTCCACGGCGATACCGATGCCCTCGAGCGTCGCGCCCGCGGCGTTGACGATGTCCACCAATCCCTGTACGGCAAAGCCGTTTGCCATGAAATCGTCGATGATGAGCACGCGATCCTCCGGACCCAGCCACTCCTGAGAGACGAGCAGCGTGACCTTCTTTTTGTAAGTATAGGAAAAAACCTCGCTCTGGTACAGCCCGCTCTCGATGTTGTCGCTCTTCGCCTTTTTCGCAAAGAGCATGGGAACACCGTATTTTTGAGCGCAGACCGTCGCCAGAGCGATCCCGCTTGCCTCCGCTGTCAGCACCGTGGTGATCCGGCTGACGTCAAAATATTTTGCGAATTCCTCTGCGATCTCGCTGAGGAGCTGCGTATCGACGCGATGATTCAAAAAGCCGTCCACCTTGACGACGCTGCCGGGCAGGACCTTGCCCTCGCGCCGGATACGCTCTTGAAGCCGCTGCATGGAATCTTCCCCCCTGTTTGTATAGTGACTACTATTAAACAGGATTTCCGTGCGGATTGCAACATGGCAAGGCTGACAAGTTTTTACACTTTTCTTGGTGCGTTCCGCCTATTTCGACAGGAAAGTGCCTCCGCCGTCAGGAGGGCTTGATCGTTTCGGCAAAGCCGGCGGCGAACAGCCGCGCGGCGTTGACGGCTTCCTCGAGTGAGTTGCCCGCCGTGCCGACCTCGATAAGCAGCGAGCCGGTCGTCATCTGCTGGTTGTAGCGGGAGTTGCGCACTGTGATGGGCCGCATGAGGGTGGGATAATCCCGGTACAGCGTCTCCTGCACGGCGCAGGCGAGCTTGAGATTCTCGCGCCAGTTCTCGTGGCTCAGCCCTCCGCCGTTTGAGCCGATGACAAATTCAAGCTGCGCTGCGTTTTTGTCTTCGCCGCATAGCAGCTTGTACTGCGTGCCGTCCGCATCCTGCACCGCGTCGCGGTGAACGTCAAGCACAAAGGAGATCGAAGGGTACTTTTCAAGATAGGACTCGATCGACGCAAGCGAGCGGTTATACGCGCCGGAATAGCTGGGATAGTCGTAGAGTGTGCGGTCATGGACAACGCTCAGCCCCGCGTCGGTCAGTACCTGTGCGATTTCATCACCGATGCGGATCATGTTGCAGCTCGTGTCCGTCGTGCGAAACGTGTCGGTCGCCTCATATTCCTGCCCGGGCGGCATGGTGTAGCTTTCCGAGCCGTGGGTGTGGATAATGAGCACCTGCGGACCGTCGCCGCATTTTGCCGCATAGTCTGTCGACAGCATGGAGCTGTCGAGCGCGGCGTCCGAGCCGTTGTTGATGTATACGTTGCCGAACACCGTGTAGCCCGCGGGATCGGAGGGCTTGAGCGTACGCGCGCTCACACCGTTCTCCGTCACGGTGACCTCCTCCGGCTCCTTTGGCGGCGAGAGGATCGTGCCCTCGTCGTCCTGCGTGTCGTGTGCTTCGTCCGGCGGCTGTTCCAGTTCGCTCGACCACGCCTGCACGATCTCCGCTTCCTCTCCGCGCAGCAGCGGTGTGACGCTCAGCGCCAGCGCCGTCGGGACGCTCAGTGCGCCGGAGCTGCCGTCCCCGCCGCGCTCCGCGCGGATCAGAAGCAGGCTCAGCCCGCCGCTCTCCTGAAGAGCCTCCAGTGCCGAGCGCGCGTCCTTTGCCGGAGCGGTGACGCTCACGCCCCAGAGCGTTGCTCCTGCGAGCATGAGCGCGCAGGCTGTGCGCGCAAGGCGTGGCGCCCGTCTTGTCCGATTCTTTTGCATAGTTCCTCACCTCGGGACAATCTATGCGTGCATCGCATCGGATATACCGTGCTCTCTGCGTCTGCGTTTATCGGAAAGAGAGGTCGGACGGAAGAAAAATTTCGCAAACCTATTGACAAAATGTCCGGAACTTTGGTATAGTGTCATTTGTCCTGCCGAGCAGAAAGATTTGGCGGCATAGCTCAGCTGGCTAGAGCATGCGGTTCATACCCGCAGTGTCCCCGGTTCAAATCCAGGTGCCGCTACCA
>CAVDWO010000016.1:0-31461 GCA_963612845.1 Alistipes onderdonkii | reverse complement strand
GAGCGCCACCTTGCCAAGGTGGAGGTAGCGAGTTCGAGCCTCGTCGCCCGCTCCAGAAAAAGAGGTCACAACTTGTGTTGCGACCTCTTTTTTGTGCTTGCCTGCCGGTGCGCCGGCACGCTCCCTCCGCGCGGCGCACCAACGGATCGATCGGCGCCGCGCCGCGCGGAGGAGACAAAAGGGCAGGGGATATGCCGCCCTTACCGTCATTTTGCGCAGAATCTTTTGAAAAATACGCTGTTGCAATTTCCGCGCGGCTGATATACTATTTCTATCAGTGCCTTTCCGCGGGAGGTGAGCGCGTGCGCGCATGGGAACATTTTAAGACGATCACGCAGCATCGGCGTCTCGTGCGCCGGTATTGCTTCCGGCTGGGGCTGTATTGGCAGGGACTGACGCACGATCTGAGCAAATACAGTCCGCAGGAATTTCTTCGCGGCGTGAAATACTATCAGGGCTACCGCAGCCCGAACGACGCTGAGCGCCGTGAAAACGGCGTGAGCCTTGCCTGGCTCCACCATAAGGGGCGCAACCGCCATCACTTTGAATACTGGATCGACTACTGCATCGGCGGCGATGGCAGGGTCTATATGGGCGGGTGCAGGATGCCGCTGAAGTATGTGGCGGAGATGTTCTGCGACCGTATCGCCGCCTGTAAGGTCTATCAGGGGGACAAATATACCGATGCGTCACCCTATGACTATTATATCCGCTCCAGAGGACACATTTTGATCCACCCGGAGACCGGCGCGCTGATCGAGCGGCTGCTGCTCGTGCTCAAGGAGCAGGGCGAGGACGCAGCATTCGCCTGCGTGCGCGAATTGCTGCGCGAGGAAAGGCGAGATCCGGCAAAATGAGAAATTTGTCAGAGGATCGCTTGCAATCCTGCATTTTTCAGAGTAAACTATTTCTATTATACTATTTAAGAGGACGGACGAGAAGCAATGAGTCATCCCTACAAGACGCGTGAGGGCGGTGCGACTGTGACGGTATTCGTGCCTTACGACTGCCGTAATCACTGCCCTTTCTGCGTGAACAAGCAGGAATATGCCCACGCCGAGGGCTTCAGCGTGGAGAAAATTCTGAAAAGCATCGCCGTGATGGACGGCATCACGCCGTACTGCGACTTTGTTTTTACCGGCGGCGAGCCGTTTGCCGATCTTGCGGCGCTCCAGCGTATGCTCGACGCCATTCCCAAAACGCACAAGATCTATATCAACACGACCTTCCCCGTGCAGCCCGGGTGCAGCGCGGACGAGATGATCGCCTTCACCGAGCGTAACCGCGGCAAGATCACCTGCATCAATGTTTCACGCCATTTGACGAAGTACGTCGAGGAGTCGCCTGACGAGGTCGTTGCCCGCATCGCCACGCCCAAGCGCGTGAACTGCGTGCTGTATATGGACTATCCCGCCGACGAACTGGTGGATTATGCCGAGCGTTGGCGCAGATATGGAATTCCTGTGCAGTTCCGCTATGACTACACCGAGACCACGCCCAAGAACCTCTATCAGGAGACGGGCGACAAGATTTTGACAGACCTCAAAAAGCGCTTTGCCTACAAGGGGCTTGACGGCTGCCGCATGCGCAACGGTTACCACTTCGACTATAAGGGTCTGCACATGACCTACCACAAGACGCTGCCCTACTCCACAATCGTGGAAACGGACGGGGACGGTGTGACCTACGATATTCTGTACGATATCCTCATCAAGCAGAACGGAGATATCCATTCCGACTGGACGGGTGTGAAGCTGGATGTGGATAAATATCGCGATGTCGTTTTCGAGCCCTACGACCTGTGTGTGCGCGAGGGCGTGGTCGAGTTCTGAGTGTCTGCGGTATGAGAATAGTGAAGCGTCCCGCGCCATTGGCGTGGGACGCTTTTTGAAGATTTTTATTCGATAGAGATGATATAGTAGTAAACAGGCTGCCCGCCGCGGATCAGATTGATCTCCGCGTCAGGACATTTGAGCGCGAAGACCTCGCAGGCTTTCTTCGCGTCCTCCTCGCCGACGTCCTCACCGTAGAACAGGGTGACAAACTCTGCCCCGCGGGACGCCGCCTCGTCGGACAGATCCTCCAGAAGGCACGCAACGTCGTGGTCGGTGCCGAGCAGTTTTCCGTCCAGAAGGGCAAGATAGTCGCCCTCGTGAATGTCGAAACCGTCAAAGTCGGAGCTGCGCGCGGCGTAGGTGATCTGCGCGGTGGAGACGTGCTGCGCCGCCTCGTTCATCGCGCGCGCGACCGCGTCGGCGTCTTCCTCGTCCGGATCGACCGCCATCAGCGCACTGATCCCCTGCGGGATCGAAGCGGTTGGGATCACGATCACGTTTTTTCCCGTCAGACCGACGCACTGCTGCGCCGCCATGATGATGTTTTTATTGTTGGGCAGCACGAACACCGTGCGCGCGCGGACTTTTCGGATCTCTTTGAGAATATTCTCGGTCGAGGGATTCATCGTCTGCCCGCCGCTGATGATGCCGTCTACCCCAAGGTCGGTGAAGACCTCGGCAAGACCGCTGCCCGCGCAGACGGCAAGAAAGCCGAACTCCTTTTCAGGCGGCGCGTCCTCCGCACCGTCCGCGTGCTCGGTGCGCTCCAGATCCTGCTCCACAGCGTCGAGATCGTCCGTTGACTGCGCTTTGCCGCCGCCGGCAAGCTGCTGCGCCTGTGTGCGCATATTCTCGATTTTGGCAAGCTCCAGCGTGCCGTACTTCTGCGCCTCGGTCAGCGCTTCGCCGGGGATGTCGGTATGGACGTGGATCTTGAAAGCGTCGTCGTCCTCGCCGATGACGAGTGAATCGCCGATCCCGTCCAGAAATCTCCGGAACGGCTCGATGCTGCGTCCGCTCTTGCGGACGATGAACACCGTGTCGAACGTGAAGGTGATGTCCTCCTCGGAAAGCATGGCGAAGTCGGCTTTTTCCTGCGTATCGGACTCGGTCAGCTCGGGGCGCGGCTCGCCGCGCAGCGCGCTGAGCATTCCGCCGAGGATCAGCAGGAAGCCCTTGCCGCCCGCGTCTACTACGCCCGCTTTTTTCAGAACGGGGTTCATCTCGGTCGTCTGAGAGAGCGTGATCTCGCCCTGAGCGATCGCCTGCTCGATGACATATTCGACGCTGTTGTGCTCCTCGGCGGCGTGCATAGCGCGGTCCGCCGCGAGGCGGGAAACGGTCAGGATCGTGCCCTCGGCGGGCTTCATCACCGCGCTGTAGGCAGCGGCGACGCCCTCCTGCATGGCGCTCGCAAGGGTGCAGCCGTCGGCTTCCCGACAGCCTTTGAGTCCCTTGGAGATGCCGCGAAAGAGCAGCGAGAGGATAACGCCGGAGTTGCCGCGCGCGCCGCGCAGCAGCGCGCTTGCCGTGACGGATGCAGCCTGCTCAACCGACGCGGGATTGAGCTTGCGCAGTTCCTGCGCTGCGGTTTGAATGGTCAGGCTCATATTGGTACCCGTATCGCCGTCCGGTACGGGGAAAACGTTGAGATCGTTGATGCTCTGCTGTGCCTGCGTGATCGAGACGGAGCCGAAAAGCAGCATCTCCTTGAACATGGCACCGTTAATGGTATCGTGCATGGGATGATGTCCTCCTCGGTCGTTTACATATTCATGCTGTCAACGCAGACATCCACGCTGCGGATCTCCGCGCCGGTGTTTTCGTTGACCAGATAGCGCACCTGGCTGATGATCGAGCGGCAGACGGCGGCGATGTTGACGCCGTGCTCGACGATAATGTGCAGCTCGATGGAAATATCGCCTTCCTCGTGGGAGACGATGCGGACGCCCTTGCTCATCGCCTCGCGGCGCAGCAGATGGACGAGCCCGTCCGTCATCGAGCGGTATGCCATGCCCTTGACACCGAAGCAGCTCGTCGCCGCGGCGCCGGTGATATTGGAAAGGGCGGCGTCGGAAATGCTGATCTCGCCCTTTTCGGTCTGGAGTTTGATCATGGAGGGTACTCCTTTCTCCAATCAATATGATATGACTCTGCCATTATAAACGAAGCGGCGGAGAATAACAAGAGAAATTATTTTGACCAAAAAACGCCGAAAGAACAAAAAATCTATTGAAAAGCGCGCGGGATTCCCGTACTATTAGGGGCAGACCATACGGAAAAGGGTCGCGCCCGCAGATCGGCGGGCGCTGCGGAGGAAACGATATGAGAGTGATCACGGGCTTGGCGCGCGGACGGCGGCTGGGCGAGCTTGCGGGCATGGAAACACGCCCCACGACCGACAAGGTCAAAGAGAGCATCTTCAACTGCATCCAGTTCGACGTGGCGGGTGCGCGGGTGCTCGATCTGTTCGCGGGTACGGGGCAGCTCGGCATTGAAGCGCTTTCCCGCGGGGCGGAAAGTGCGCTGTTCGTCGACCGCCGCGCCGACGCGGTGAAGCTCGTGCGCGAAAATCTGGCGCTCTGCCGCCTTGAAGGGAACGCGCAGGTGCTCTGCGGCGACTCTCTCGCCCGGCTCGGCGCCGCGCAGGAAAAGTTCGACATCATCTTCCTCGATCCGCCCTACAACAGCGACCTTTTGGAGCGGGCGATCGAACGCATCATGGAGTTTGACATTTTGGCGCCTCATGGTATAATGGTAGCGGAAAGCGCGGCGGATAAGATACTGCCGCCGCCCATCGCGCCCTACGGCGCTTACCGCGAGTACCGCTACGGTAGGATCAAGGTGTCGATCTGCCGCCGCGCGGGGGAGGAGGAAGCATGACGGTTGCGGTGTTTCCCGGCTCGTTCGATCCGGTGACGGTCGGGCATCTTGATATCATCACCCGTGCAGCGCGCCTGTTCGACCGGGTATGCGTCTCCATCGTCCCGAACGGGGAGAAGACGCACCCGATGTTTTCCGACGAGCAGAAGCTTGCGCTGATGCGCGCGGCTGTGGAGGATATCCCCAATGTGGACGCGGAGCTCGGCGAAGGACTGCTGACGGATCATGCCCTGCGCAGGGGCGCGCGGTTTCTCGTGCGCGGCGCGCGCAACGGCGCGGACTTCGACGCCGAGCAGCAGCTCTCGCTCATCTACCGCGATATGTCCGGCGGCGCGCTGGAGACGGTGCTGCTCGTTGCCGATCCGCGGTATCAGCACATCAGCTCCACGATGGTGCGCGAGATGATCAAATACGGACAGGACCTTGAGGGTCATATGCCGCCGCGCGCGGCACAGCTTGTGAACGAATGGAGAGAGAATCATGGCGAACAATGACGTGCAGCATCTTCTGGATATGCTTTATGAAATGATCGACGGCGCGAAGAACGCGCCGCTTTCAAGCGAGCGCTGTGTACTCGACCGCGACGAGGCGCTCGACCTGCTCGATGAGATCCGCGCCCAGCTTCCGGTAGAGCTTGAGCGCGCGCAGGAGCTGATCCGCGCGAAGGAGGACTATGTCAAGGCTGCCAAGCGCGACGTGGAGCGCATGATGCAGCAGGCGGAGCTGGACGCGAAGACCAAGGTCTCCGAGACCGAGGTGCTCGGTGCGGCGCGCGAGAAGAGCAGGGAGATCATCAAGCGGGCGGAGGATCGTTCACGCGAGATGTACCGCGTGGCGAACGAGTATACCGAGGACGCGTTGCGGCGTACGGAGGAGGCCATTCAGATGGCGCTCGACGAGGTCAAGCAGTCCCGCGTGAGCTTCCGCGCGGCATCTGCCGCCCAGATGCAGAAAAAACGGGAAGAATTGGAGCAATCTGCCAAAAATGACGAAAAAATGAGATAAACTTCGTTAAAAACGACAAAATCCGACGATCGCAGTAGACATAGATCAATATTTGACACCTTCAATCACAGCCGCTACAAGATATTGTGGCGGCCTTTTTTGCGCTTTTTCAGGAGTGGAACATATGTTTTGAAAACGAAAAGCGCATGGCGGCGATTTGCGGGAAAAAGCACCGAAAGGATTGAAATTACAGGAAAAATTTTTCTTGCAATTCGTGGGGAAACCTTGTATACTCAGAGCATGAAGTGGGGGAAAGTGGTGGATTGCTTCAGCAAAGTGGTACACTGACCCATATGAAAGAGAGTGGAGCGCTTCTCGGCTCCTCCGAAAAAAGGAGGGGTCGGGGCTTTGCCCTCTTTCCAGCATAAAAACGCCCGCAGAGAAAGGGGGGACCGCCGCCATGACCGGACAGTATCAGCATACCATCGACGCCAAGGGGCGGCTCTTTATCCCTGCGAAGCTCCGCGAGGAGCTGGGCGATACCTTTTACGTTACCATGGGCATGGACTCCTGCCTGAGCGTTTATTCCGACGCCTCCTGGGCGCGCTTCACCGAGAAGTTCGAGAGCCTGCCCTATACGAAGACCAAGGCGATGCGCCCGCTCTTTGCCAACGCCGCCAAGTGCGAGCCGGATGCGCAGGGGCGTATCCTGCTGCCGCAGAAGCTGCGCGCCTATGCGGGGTTGACGAAGGACGTCGTTGTGATCGGTGTGTCCAACCGCGCGGAGATCTGGAACGCGGAGCGCTGGGCGGAGCTGGAGACCGCGGAGCTGAACCCGGAGAACCTTGCCGCCGTGATGGAGGAACTGGGATTCTGAGATGGAGGAGAACTACGGGCATAAGCCGGTGCTGCTGCACGAGTGCATGGACGCGCTCGCCATCAAACCGGACGGCATTTACATCGACGGTACGCTCGGGCGCGCGGGACACTCGCTGGAGATTGTCCGCCGCCTGACGACGGGGAGGCTCATCGCACTCGACCGCGATGAGACCGCCATCGAAGCGGCGCAGAGCCGCCTGCGTGACTATATGGACCGCGTGACGCTGGTACACAGCAATTTCAGCGCGCTGGACGGCGTGCTGCGTGAGCTGGGCGTCCGCGGCGCGGACGGAATGCTGTTTGACCTCGGCGTTTCCTCCCCGCAGCTCGATGACGCGCGCCGCGGGTTTTCCTACAAGCAGGATGCGCCGCTCGATATGCGTATGGACGGATCCGCCGCACTGACAGCGCGCGAGGTCGTGAACACATGGTCCTATGAGGAGCTGCGAAGGATCCTCTTTGAATACGGCGAGGAGCGCTACGCGCCCGCCATCGCAAAGAAGATCTGTGCGCGCCGCGAGCAGAGTCCCATTGAAACGACGCTGGAACTGGCGGAGATCATTCGCTCGGCGATGCCGGCGAGCGCGCTGCGCGAAAAGCAGCACCCCGCCAAGCGGAGCTTTCAGGCGATCCGCATCGCTGTGAACGACGAACTGGGCGAGCTTGCGCCGATGCTCGACGCGGCGGAAAAGAATCTTAAAAGCGGCGGGCGGCTCGCGGTCATCACGTTCCACTCGCTCGAGGACCGCATCGTCAAGCGGAAGCTTCAGGAGCTGGCGCAGGGCTGCGTCTGCCCGCCGGAGTTTCCGGTTTGCGTGTGCGGCAGAAAGCCGAAAATAAAGCTCATCACGAGAAAGCCTATCGTCTCGACAGACGAGGAGCTTGCCGACAACCCCCGCGCCCGCAGCGCCAAGCTGCGCGTCGCGGAAAAATGCTGAAAACGGCAGAAAATACACGAAGGAAAGGAGATCGCCATGGCAGACCGCAGAGAGCAGAGCATGAGATACCGCCGCTACAGCGGGCGCGTCAATGGCAATCTCGCCTATGATCCTGCCTACGAGGAGCGCCGCGCGCGCGTCCATGAGCCACGGCGGGAGAGAGAGGAATTTATCCGTCCGCCGCAGCCCAAGCCCCAGCAAGGCTCCGCCCACGCAAGGCGGCGGAGCGAGAAGCTCTCGCTCGGTACGATTGCCGGTTTCCTCGCGCTTGCGGCGATGGTCGCGCTGATGATCTTCTGCCGCGCCGAGCTGACGGCGCTCTCGGCTGACGTTGTGTCCATGCAGAAGGAGCTTGCCGCGCTTGAGGACGAGCATGTCGTGCTCGTGACGAAGTACGAAAAGACCTTCGACCTTGCCACCATCAAAGAGGCGGCCGCTGCGGCGGGTATGAGCAAGCCCAGCGCCTCGCAGGTCTATTACATCGACCTGTCCGAAGCGGACAGCGTCGTTGTTTATCAGCAGCAGCACACCAACACGCTCAGTCGGGTGTTCACCTCGCTGGGGCAGGGGCTGTGCGCTGTGGTGGAATATTTCAAATAAGCGAAGCTATACATAAGGAGTAAGGAGCTTCCTTACTCCTTGTTTCCATCTTGAGGAGGACGAAAAAACGTGGCACAGGCTCCCAGAAGAAGACCGGAATCCGCACGCCGTGCAAACCGTATTATCCAGAGCAGGACGCTTCTGCTGCTGGCGGTGTTCGGCGTGTGCACCTTTGTGCTGCTGTTTGCAAAGCTCTACCACTGGCAGATCACCGAGCACGACGAGCTGCAATCCATCGCCGTGCGGCAGCAGACGCTTCGCACTACCGTGGAGGCGAGCCGCGGCACGATCTACGACAAGAACGGCACGATCCTCGCCATGTCCTACACGGCGGAGAATATCTTCCTCTCGCCTAAGGAGATCGCCGAAAGCGAGCAGGACCGGCAGATGATCGCGGACGGTCTTGCAGAGATTCTCGGCGTGGACGCGGCGAGTCTCCTCGAAAAGATGGATAAGACGTGGTCGGAGTACGAAAAGGTCAAGATGAAGGTCGATGAGGACGAAGCCGACAAGGTGCGCACCTTTATCAACGACAATAATATCAAGGGCGTATTCCTGCGGCCGACGAGCAAGCGCAGCTATCCAAAGGGCTCGCTGGCGGCGCACGTTATCGGCTTTACGAACGAAGCGGGCGGCGCGACAGGGCTTGAAGCCGTTTACAACGACGAACTCAGCGGCGAGAGCGGCATGGTCGTTACCGCGCGCGACCGCGACGGCCGCGCCGTGCTCTATCAGTACGACCAGTATTTCGACGCGCAGAACGGCTGCGACCTGCACACAACAATCGACACGACGATCCAATACTACTTGGAAAAGGGCGTGGAGGAGTTGGAGGCGCGCTTCGGCACCGGCAAGGGTGCGACGGGCATCGTCATGGACGTGAACACCGGCGCAGTGCTGGCGATGGCATCGCTGCCGACCTATGACCTGAACACGCCGGGCGTATACTATAACGAGATCCTGACACAGGGCATGAGCGAGGAGGAGATCGTCGAGAAGGCGAGCGAGCTGCGCAACAAGCAGTGGCGCAGCAAGGCGGTCAACGACACCTATGAACCCGGCTCCACGTTCAAAACGCTCACGCTTGCCATGGCGCTGGAGGAGAACGTGGTGGACCTGAATTCCAGCTTCTATTGCAGCGGCAGCGTCACCGTCGAAGGCTCGACTATCAACTGCTCCAAGCGTGCGCCCGGCCACGGTCAGCAGAATCTCACGAAGGCGTTCGCAAATTCCTGCAACCCGGCGTTCATCAATATCGGGCTGCGCATCGGCAACGAAAAATTCTACGAGTATATGGAGGCGTTCGGCCTGCTGGAAAAGACGGGCATTGATACGACCGGCGAGCAGGCGGGCTTTGTCAACAAGGAGATCCACTACTCCACGCTGGCACTGGCGTGCTACGCCTTCGGACAGAACTTCAACGTCACGCCCATCGCGCTGCTGGCGGCGCAGTGCGCCTGCGTCAACGGCGGCTATCTTTACGAGCCCTATCTCGTCTCCGAGATCACCGATCAGGACGGCAATACCGTTTCCAAGCACGACGCGACGCCTATCCGTCAGGTCATATCGGAGGAGACCTCCTCGCTCGTGCGTGAGATCATGGAATATGAGGTGACGGACGGCACGGGAAAGAACGGGCAGGTCGCCGGTTACCGCATCGGCGGCAAGACAGGCACCGCAGACAAAGTCGGCGGCGGCGTCATCGTTTCGTTCGTGTGCTTCGCGCCTGCGGACGACCCGCAGGTGATGATGCTGCTCACGCTTGACGAACCGAGCAGAACTACGGGAACCTATGTTTCCGGCGGCAACATGGTCGCGCCGGTGGCGAGCACTGTCATGGCGGAGATCCTGCCCTATCTCGGTCTTGAGCCGAGCTACACGGCGGAGGAACTCGTCGGCGCGGATAAGACCGTGCCGAATGTCGTAGGACTTTCTTCTGATGCGGCGGGAAAAAAGCTCCAAGAGAGCGGTTTCTCGTTCCGCACCGTCGGCGACGGGGACGCCGTCACCGACCAGACGCCCGCGGGCGGCGCGATCGTGCCGAACAACGCGGAGATCATTCTCTACTTCGGCGCGGAGAAATCGAGCGAGAAGTGCATCGTCCCGAACGTCGTGGGCGACAGCGCCGCGACCGCCAACCAGAAGCTCGTCAACGCGGGGCTTATCATGGGTGTATCCGGCGCGACAGACGCAAGCTCGTCGAGCGTGCGCGCCATCTCGCAGAGCATTGACCCGGGTACGGAGGTCGAGGCGGGCACCGTGGTGCGCGTACAGTTCAGCGACAGCTCCGTGCGCGACTGAAGACAGCAAGATCCAGTTCCGAAAGGACTTTTGAAAACGCAGCTATCTGAGCTTGTTTCTACCTTGAAGGATAAGGAGCTGCACGCGCCGCCCACGCTTGAGATCGGCGGCATTGCGCTCGATTCGCGTGCGGTGAGGGCGGGAGATGCTTTCTTCGCGGTTCCGGGCGCAAAGGAGAACGGCTACGATCACATCGCCGAAGCCGCAGCGCGCGGCGCGGTCTGCACCGTATGCGGGCAGCCGCCGAGGGAAGAGATCCCCTATGTGCTCGTGCCCGACGTACACGAGGCGCTCGCACACTGCGCGGCGGTATGGTACGGCACCCCAGCGGGAAAGCTGACGGTTGTCGGCGTGACCGGCACGAACGGAAAAACCACCACAACGTATCTCATCAAGCAGCTTCTTGAGCGCACCCTGCACGCGAAGGTCGGGCTGATCGGCACGAACCGAAACATGATCGGCGACGAGACCGTTCCGACTGACCGCACCACGCCCGACGCGCTGACCGTGCAGCGGCTCCTGTCGCAGATGGTCAAGGCAGGCTGCACCTACGCGGTGATGGAGGTCTCGTCCCACGCGCTGGTGCAGAAGCGGACGGAGGGAATCCGTTTCCGCGTGGGCGTTTTTACAAACCTCACGCAGGACCATCTTGACTATCACGGTACGATGGAGGCCTATTGCGACGCCAAGGCGCTGCTCTTTGACTCCTGCGATATTGCCTGCGTCAACGGTGACGACGTATGGACGCCGCGGCTGCTGGAGCGCTTTACCGGCGAGCGAGTCACCTTCGGGCAGGGACTGACAAACGACCTCGTCGGCTGGCGGGCGCGCTATCACAATGACCGCGTGGACTTCACCGCCTGCACCGACCTTGACCATGAGGAGACCACCATCGGTATCCCGGGAGGGTTTTCCCTTTACAACGCGCTCGGTGCGCTTGCCGCGGTACGCGCGCTCGGCGTGCCGTTTTCCGCGGCGGCACGGGCGCTGCCGCTGTGCGGCGGCGTCAGGGGGCGGTGCGAGGTCGTGCCGCTGCCCGCACCCTATACGGTCATCATCGACTATGCCCACACGCCCGACGGGCTCAAGAACATCCTCTCCACGGTCTGCGGCTTTGCCGACGGGCGCGTGATCGCACTTTTCGGCTGCGGCGGTGACCGCGACAGGACGAAGCGTCCCCGCATGGGAGCGATCGCGGCGGCGCTGGCAGACTTTGCCGTTCTGACGAGCGACAATCCGCGCACCGAGGATCCCTACGCGATCCTGCGCGACGTGCTGCCCGGCATACTGGGCAGCAGCACGCCCTTTTCCGTGATCGAGGACCGGCGCGAGGCAATCGGTTTCGCACTGCGCGAGGCGCGGCGGGGGGACGTGATCGTCCTCTGCGGCAAGGGACACGAGACCTATCAGGAGATAGGAACGACGAAATACCACCTCGACGAGAGGGAGATCGTGCGCGAGCAGTTCGCGCAAGAACAAAGGAAGGAAGCCGGCACGCCGGCGAGAGGAAACGAACATGGAGATCATCATTGCCTGTATTCTGAGCTTTGCGGTATCCGCGCTGACGGGGAAGTATCTGATCCCTGAGCTGCGCAAGCTGAAGGCGGGGCAGAGCATCCGCGAGGACGGACCGACATGGCACGCCGGAAAAGCCGGTACGCCGACAATGGGCGGGCTGATGTTCATCGCGGGCATCTTTGCCTCGATCCTGATCTGCGGCTGGAAGGGCATGATGGCGGGTGATTTCAAGCATCTCTATATTTTTTTCTTCGCGCTGATTTTCGGCGTGATCGGCTTTTTAGATGACTATGAGAAGGTGAAGCACAAGCAGAATCTCGGGCTCACGGCGATGCAGAAATTTCTGCTCCAGCTTGCCGCGGCGGTGGCGTTCCTCTGCCTGATGCGCTTTGAGGGAATGCTGACGCCGAACCTCTATGTGCCGTTTTTCAACACGCAGATCGTGATGAGCTGGTGGGTCTACATGGTGTTCGCGGCGTTCGTCATCGTCGGAACGGTCAACGCCGTCAACATCACCGACGGCATCGACGGGCTGGCGGGCAGTGTGACGGTGCCGGTGGGACTGTTTTTCGCGGTCGTGGCGACGTGGTGGTCCGGCTGCGGACAGCTCGGTATCTACGCGGGCGCGCTCGTCGGTGGGCTGCTGGGCTTCCTTATCTACAACTTCCACCCCGCCAAGGTGTTCATGGGGGACACAGGCTCACTTTTCCTCGGCGGGACGGTCGCGGCGCTGGCATTTGCCTATGATATGCCGCTCGTGCTGATCCCTGTGGGCTTTATCTATATCTGCGAGACGCTTTCCGACATTTTGCAGGTCATCTACTTCAAGGCGACGCACGGCAAGCGCCTGTTCCGCATGGCGCCGCTGCACCACCATTTTGAACTGTGCGGCTGGAGCGAGGCGAAGCTCGTGGCGATCTTCACCACCGTCAGTGCGATGTGCTGCATGGCGGCGCTGCTGGGTGTGATGGGGAGATATCATTTCTGAGAACGTCTGCCGCCCATAGGCGGGAAAAGGACGGAGAAAGGAGGGAGGAGCTTGACGAAGGAAGAACGTGCGCTGCGGCAGGAGCAGCGCGAGCGTGCGAAAGCGATCGAGGCGGCGGCGCGCGAGGCGGGGCGCGGTCCGATGGATCTGCCGTTTCTGCTGCTGGTGTTTCTGCTGCTCGGCGTGGGACTGCTGATGCTCTTTTCCGCGAGCTTTCCCTCCGCCTACTACGAAATGGACGACCCGGCGTATTATCTCGTCCGGCAGGCGGAGTTTGCCGCGGTGGGCATCGTGGCGATGCTCGGCATCGGTAAGATCAACTATGAACGCTACCGCGCGGTGGCAAAGCTCGCGTTGTTTGTCTCCATTGTGCTGCTTGTTCTCGTCCTGATTCCCGGCATCGGCACGGGCAAGCTGACGCACGGCGCGCAGCGCTGGATCCGCGTGACCTCGTCGTTCCAATTCCAGCCCTCGGAGCTTGCCAAAGTCAGCATTATCCTTTATTTTGCCGATAGCATCTCCAAGAAAAAGGATAAAATGGCGACGCTGCGCTACGGCATCATTCCCTATGCCGCCATTCTCGGCGTGATCGGTTTCCTGATGTATAAGGAGCCGCACTTTTCCGGTCTTGTGCTGCTGCTCGGCATCGGCGCCGTGATGATGTACGTCGGCGGCATCAGGAACTACTGGGTGGTCGCAGGCTTTGCTCTTGTCGCCTTTGTCGCCTACGCCTTTGCGACGGGGCTGATCACCTATAACTCCAGCCGTATCGCCATCTGGCTCGATCCGCTCAATGAGGAGTGGATGCGGGACGAAGGCTACCAGATTCGCCAGAGCCTGCTCTCCATCGGCTCGGGCGGGCTGTTCGGTCTGGGCCTTGGCAAGAGCCGGCAGAAGTTTCTGTTCTTGCCCGAGGAGCACAACGACTTCATCTTCGCCATCATCTGCGAGGAGCTGGGGCTGGTCGGCGCGACGATCATCATGGTGCTGTTCGCGCTGCTCATCATTCGCGGCTACTGGATCGCCCTGCACGCGCGCGACCGTTTCGGCAGCCTTCTCGCCGTGGGGGTGACGACGCAGATCGCGCTTCAGGTGTTCCTGAACATCGCGGTCGTGTCGAATCTGATCCCAAACACGGGTATTTCGCTGCCGTTTTTCAGCTACGGCGGCACGGCGCTTCTCGTGCAGCTCGCCGAGGTCGGCATCGTGCTGAGCGTCTCGCGCCAGATGCGGTAGCGCGGAAAGGAGCGTCTGCATGAAAGTCATCTTCACCTGCGGCGGCACGGCGGGACACGTCAACCCCGCGCTTGCGCTCGCGGGCTATATGCGGGAAAGGGACGCGAGCACCGACATTCTCTTTGTCGGCGCGGAGCGGGGATTGGAGCGTGAGCTGCTCGCACACACGGACTATCCGTTCCGCGCGGTGAACATCTCCTCGTTCCATCGCTCGCTCAAGCCCGCGGAGGTCAGGCACAATCTCGTTTCGATCAGGAACCTCGCGCACGCCGAGCGCGAGGCGAACGCCATTTTGGACGATTTCCGCCCTGATCTGATCGTCGGGACTGGCGGCTACGCGAGCTATCCGCTCGTACGCTACGGTGCAAAGGCGGGGATCCCGGCGGCGGTACACGAGTCGAACATCGTGCCGGGGCTGACGACGCGCCAGCTTGAGCCTTACTGTGAGCGCATTATGGTCGGCTTTGAAGACTGCCGTGCGCACTACAAGCACCCCGAGAAGGTGGTCGTGACAGGTACGCCCGTGCGCGGGGATTTCTTCGCGCTGACGAAGGCGCAGGCAAAGGAAAAGCTCGGCTTGAACGACGGGAGAGCGCTGATCGTCTCCTTCTGGGGCAGTCTCGGCTCGGCGAGCATGAACCGCACGATGGCGGAGTTCCTCGCGCTTGAGAGCGCGCGGGAGCCGTTCCGCCATATCCACGGCGTCGGTGGGCTGTGCTGGGAGAGAATGCAGGGCTGGCTGAAGGAGTATGGCGTCGATCCCGCCGCGCACCCCGCGCTCGATGTGCGCGAGTATATCTACGATATGGCGACTGTCATGCGTGCCGCCGATCTGGTCATCTGCCGCGCGGGTGCGTCCACGCTCAGCGAGCTGACGGCGCTCGGCGTTCCGGCGGTCCTCGTACCCTCGCCCAATGTGACGAATCACCATCAGGAGAAGAACGCGGCGCTGCTGGGCGACCACGGCGCGGCACTGGTGCTGCCGGAGGAGGGACTGGACGGCAAGCGGCTTTTTGCCGCCGCTGCGGGCATTTTGAACAATCCGCAGCGCATGGAAACGATGTCCCGAAACATGGCGGCGCTCGGCGTCCGTGATGCGACACGGCGTATCTACGAGACCGTCATGGCGCTCGTATAGGGAAAAGACTTGTCAAGGTGGCACCGGCACGCCCGAGGGGCGCGCCGGCGCTTTTTTGCCCGGACCGGCGCGCGGAAGAGAATTTTGGCGTGATTTCCGATATTTCACCTTGCAAAAGGCAATGCGTTTTGCTATGATAACCATGCGTATGATACCCTCCGCAGCGATGCGGAGACAGAGGATAAGAAAGGAAGAGCGTTATGATTTACACGACCGAAGTCCAGCATATGTGCCCAGTCGCAAAGGGCGCGTATCACGGCCCCGCCCCCATTCCCGAGGAGGGCAAATGGGTGCAGGCAAAGCAGCTTTCTGATATTTCCGGCTTTACCCACGGTATCGGCTGGTGCGCTCCCCAGCAGGGCGCCTGCAAGCTGACGCTCAACGTCAAGGAGGGCGTCATTCAGGAGGCGCTGGTCGAGACGATCGGCTGCTCCGGCATGACCCACTCTGCCGCCATGGCGTCGGAGATCCTGATCGGCAAGACCATTCTTGAAGCGCTCAACACCGACCTCGTGTGCGACGCCATCAACACCGCCATGCGCGAGCTGTTCCTGCAGATCGTTTACGGTCGTACCCAGTCCGCCTTTTCCGAGGGCGGTCTTGCCGTCGGCGCGTCGCTTGAGGATCTCGGCAAGGGACTGCGCAGCCAGATCGGCACGATGTTCGCCACTGCCGAGAAGGGTCCGCGCTATATGGAGATGGCTGAGGGCTACGTCACCCGCGTCGCGCTCAACAAGGAAAACGAGATCATCGGCTATGAGTTCGTCAACCTCGGCAAGATGATGGACTTTATCAAAAAGGGTACCGACGCGAACGAGGCGCTTGAAAAGGCCAAGGGTCACTACGGTCAGTGGGACAACGCGGCGAAGTACATCGACCCGCGCCAGGAATAAGGAAGGGAGGACGAAACAATGGCTTTATTTGAAAACTATGAGAGAAGGATCGACAAGATCAACGGCGTCCTCGCGCAGTACGGTATTTCCTCCGTTGAGGAGTGCCGCGAGATCTGCAAGGCAAAGGGCTTCGACCCATATGAGATCGTCAAGGGCATTCAGCCCATCTGCTTTGAAAACGCCTGCTGGGCGTACACCGTCGGCGCAGCCATCGCCATCAAGTCCGGCGTGAAGACCGCGGCGGAGGCGGCGCGCAAGATCGGCGAGGGGCTCCAGTCCTTCTGCATCGACGGCTCCGTGGCGGACGACCGCAAGGTCGGTCTCGGTCACGGCAACCTTGGCGCGATGCTGCTCTCTGAGGACAGCAAGTGCTTTGCCTTCCTTGCCGGTCACGAGTCCTTTGCCGCCGCCGAAGGTGCGATAGGCATCGTTAAAAACGCCAACAAGGCGCGCAAGGAGCCGCTGCGCGTGATCCTCAACGGTCTCGGAAAGGACGCCGCGCAGATCATCTCCCGCATCAACGGCTTCACCTATGTGCAGACGCAGTTTGATTATTACACCGGCAAGCTGAACATCGTGCGCGAGATCCGTTACAGCGAGACCGAGCGCGCCGATGTGCGCTGCTACGGTGCCGACGATGTGCGCGAGGGCGTCGCGATCATGCACGCCGAGGGTGTGGATGTTTCCATCACCGGCAACTCCACCAACCCCACGCGCTTCCAGCACCCCGTCGCCGGTACCTATAAGAAAGAGTGCATCGAGCAGGGCAAGAAGTACTTCTCCGTCGCCTCCGGCGGCGGCACGGGCCGCACCCTGCACCCGGACAATATGGCTGCCGGACCCGCCTCCTACGGCATGACCGACACGATGGGCCGTATGCATTCCGACGCGCAGTTCGCCGGTTCCTCCTCAGTACCTGCGCACGTGGAGATGATGGGTTTCCTCGGAATGGGCAATAACCCCATGGTCGGTGCGACAGTCGCGGTTGCCGTCGCCGTGGCGGAGAGCCTGAAGTAAGAAAAAATAAAGAAATAGTCCCCGCGGACATCGTTCCGCGGGGACTGTGCTCTGCAAGAGAAAGAAAAAGGAGAAGCGGACCCTCGCTTCTCCTTTTTGCGCTGAGATTTATTTCTCTTCGTTACTCTTCTTGCCCTTCTTGTTGCTGGCGACGACGCCGACAACAAGGAGAACTGCGATCACGAGCAGAAACAGGCTGCCGCCCTCCATAGAAGTCCCTCCCTCTTAACAAAATCTTTATAGTGACAGTATACACAAAAAGAGGAGAGATGTCAAGATTTTATAAAGAATTTACAAAGATTTTTCGAAAAATAAAAAGCAGGGGCGTTAGCGTCCCTGCCTTTCGCTGCTCAGCGGCAGTATTTCTCGATATATGCGTTCTGGCATTTGATGATGATCTTGATGGCTTCGTCGCGCGAGAGCACATCGCTCACGACGGTTTCCTTGCCTTCAAGACTCTTGTAGACGCGGAAGAAGTGGCGGATCTCGCTCGCCACATGATTGGGCAGCTCCGAGATGTCCTGATAGGCGTTGTACGTCGGGTCTTGGAAAGGAATGGCGATGATCTTCTCGTCAAGGCTGCCGCTGTCCTCCATCGTGATGACGCCGATGGGGTAGCACTCGACCAGACTCAGCGGGCGAATGCACTCGGAGCAGAGCACGAGCACGTCCAGCGGGTCGCCGTCGTCCGCCCAGGTGCGGGGAATGAAGCCGTAGTTGGCGGGATAGTGGGTGGAGGTATAGAGAATACGGTCGAGACGCAGCGCGCCGGTCTCCTTGTCCATCTCATATTTGTTTTTCGAGCCTTTTTCGATTTCAATGACGGCGAAAAAGTCCTCGGGGCGCACGCGCGCCGGTGCGATATCATGCCAGAGGTTCATAGAAATTCTCCCTTCGTGAGACGTAATATGGGGAAAACGCGCAGAAGAATACGCTTCTGCGCGTTTTTCGCTGATGGAATTATTTGCTGAGCTGCTCGTCGATGCTCTTGGCGGCGAGCTTGCCCGCGCCCATGGCGAGGATAACGGTTGCCGCGCCCGTGACGGCGTCGCCGCCGGCGTACACGCCCGCGTGGGAGGTGAGCCCCTCCTCGTTCACTACGATGCCGCCCTTGCGGTTGACCTCAAGACCGGGAGTCGTGTTCTTGATGAGCGGGTTCGGCGTGGTGCCGAGCGCCATGATGACGCAGTCCACCGGCAGATCGAACTCGCTGCCGGTCTTCTCGATCGGGCGGCGGCGGCCGGAGGCGTCAGGCTCGCCCAGCTCCATCTCGATGCAGGTGACGGAGGAGACATAGCCCTTGTCGTCGCCGTTGATCTTGACGGGATTGTTGAGCGTCTTGAAGACGATGCCCTCCTCCACGGCGTGCTCGACCTCCTCGTGACGGGCGGGCAGCTCCTCCATGCCGCGGCGGTAGACAACGTAAACGTCAGCGCCCAGACGCTTGGAGCAGCGGGCGGCGTCCATGGCGACGTTGCCGCCGCCGACGACCGCGACCCTCTTGCCCGCCAGCGGCATGATCGGCGTGTCCGCGCCCTCTTTATATGCCTTCATCAGGTTGATGCGGGTCAGGAACTCATTGGCGGAGTACACGCCGCAGAGATTCTCGCCGGGGATATGCATGAACATCGGAAGCCCCGCGCCGGAGCCGATGAACACAGCCTCGAAGCCGTACTGGCTCATCAGCTCGTCGATGGACACGACGCGCCCGACGACCATATTCGTTTCGACCTTGACGCCGAGCGCCTTCAGGCCGTCGACTTCCTTCTGCACGATGGCCTTGGGAAGACGGAACTCGGGAATACCGTAGACCAGCACGCCGCCCGCAAGGTGCAGCGCTTCAAACACGGTGACGTCGTAGCCCTTCTTGGCAAGGTCGCCCGCGCAGGTAAGACCGCTCGGACCCGAGCCGATGACCGCGACCTTATGACCGTTAGACGCGGGCTTGGCGGGCGCTTCGCTGGCGTTGGCGTTGTGCCAGTCGGCGACGAAGCGCTCCAGCCTGCCGATGCCGACCGGCTCGCCCTTGATGCCGCGCACGCACTTGCTCTCGCACTGCGTTTCCTGCGGGCAGACGCGGCCGCAGACGGCGGGCAGGGAGGACGTCTCGTGAATGACCTGATACGCGCCCTCGTAGTCCTTTTCGGTGATCTTCTTGATAAATTCGGGGATCTTCACCTGCACGGGGCAGCCCTCGACGCAGGGGTGGTTCTTGCAGTTCAGGCAGCGGGCGGCTTCGTCGAGCGCCTGCTCCTCGGTGTAGCCGAGGGCGACCTCAAGAAAATTCTTGTTGCGGACGTTGGGGTCCTGAGAGGGCATCTCGTTCTTCTTCAAGCTCATATTCGGCATCTTACTTGACCTCCTTGAACAGGTTGCAGGTTTCCTCGTGCTTGTGGCGCTCCCAGTCGAAATACATCTTGCCGCGCTTGAGGCTCTCGTCCCAATCGACCTTGTGACCGTCGAAGTCGGGACCGTCCACGCAGGCGAACTTCGTTTCGCCGCCAACGGTCAGGCGGCAGCCGCCGCACATACCGGTGCCGTCCACCATGATAGGGCTCATGGAAACGGTGGTGGGGACGCCGTAGGGCTCGGTCGTCTTGGAGACGAACTTCATCATGATGGCGGGACCGATGGCGAAGATCTCGTCATACTGGTTGCCCTCCTCGATGAGCTGCTTGAGCGCGTCAGTCACAAGCCCCTTCTCGCCGTAGGAGCCGTCGTCGGTCATGAGCTTCATGACGCTGGATGCCGCGCGGAACTTATCCTCGAGAATGACCAGATCCTTGTTCTTGAAGCCGACGACCGCGTGCACCTCCGCGCCGCAGTCATGGAACTTCTTCAAAACGGGATAGGCGATGGCGCAGCCAACGCCGCCGCCGACCACGCAGACCTTCTTCTTGCCCTCGGTCTCGGTCGGACGGCCGAGCGGACCGACGAAGTCCTGAATAGACTCGCCCTGCTTTTTGTGGCTGAGCTTTTCGGTCGTGGCGCCGACGGTCTGCACGATGATCGTCACGGTGCCCTTTTCGCGGTCATAGTCATGGATGGTGATGGGAATGCGCTCACCGTTCTCATCGACGCGCAGAATGATGAACTGACCGGGCTCGGCCTTCTTTGCCACCATCGGCGCCTCGATCTCGTAAAGGATCACGGTGGGCTTCAGCGCTTCTTTCTTCACGATGCGATACATGGACGATTTCTCCTTTTTCATTCGGCTCTCCGCCGCCGCGGCTTGCGGGCGGGGAAGGGGAACCGGAAATTACATGGAATATGGGTCAAGTATAACATGAAAGTTTTCCTGCGTCAATGATAGTCAATACTGTCACAATGCAGGAAAACTTGCACGAACAAAAGAATACCGACCGCTACAACAGCGTGACGGTCCGGCTTTCCGTGCGGAGCACGCCCCCCTCGCGCAGACGGCGCAGCTCGCGCATCATGGCGCTGCGGTCGGCCCCGATGTGATCCGCCAGCGCGCTGAAGGAAAACGGCATCGGGAAGCTCCGGCTGCCGGACAGCTCTGCCTGCTGACGGAAGAAGCAAAGCAGCTTTTCCCTGATGGAACGGCAGGAGAGCACCTCGACGCGGCGGCTGAGATACAGCGACTTGCGCGAGAGCAGGAGGAAGAGGTTGCTCACGACCTGACTGTGGCAGGCGCAGGCATTCTCACAGCGCTTGGTGATTTGGTCGTAGCGCATGAAGATCACGCGGCAGTCCTTGCGGCACTCGATGAGGGCGCTGCCATCGCAAAGACCGGTGAAAGCCAGCTCCTCGCCGAACACGCTGCCCTCGCCGAGCGATTCGAGCACGGTGCGGCTGCCGTCTGCGTGGAGACGCAGCAACTCCGCGCTGCCGGAGAGCATCACGCCGATCATATCCTGCCGCTCGCCGCAGGCGAGGAGCGTCTGCCCGGCGGAAAAGCTGCGCTCGTAAGCGCCGAAGCACAGCAGCATACGCTGGCACGAGGCCTCGTCAACGCCCTGAAACAGGGCGGAATCACGGCAATCCATGGCGCACCTCCTCTCCGGCTCCGATTAAAAATATCATATACGCTTACCAGCGAAAAGTAAATGGTTATTCCAAGAAAAATTGAGAAAAAGGCGTCCGCTTACTGTGCGGACACCTTTTCACCCGATTTGCGGGCGTAATCATAAAAGACCTGCGCGATGGGTGAGAGAATATTGCTCTTATGCTTGACGATGTAGAGCCGACGGCGGAAATCGGAGTCTGGAAAGGAAAAGGCGAGGATCTTGCCGAACTGGACATAGTCCTGCGCGGCGCTCTCGGCGATCAGCCCGACACCGAGCCCTTCGCTGACCATCTGCTTGACGCTCTCGGTCGAGCGGATCTCGACCGCGGTGCGGAGACTTGCGATGTCGATGCCCAGCTCGCTGAGCAGTTCGCGACCCGCCTGATAGGTGCCGCTGGCTTTCTCCCGGCTGATGAACGTCTCCTCGCGGATCTGCCCAATCGGGAACGTCCCGCCGAGGTATTGGCGGAATTTGTCCGTGTTGGGGGTGATGAGAACCATCGGGTCGCTGGCAAAATCCTGATAGACGCACTTGCGGCTCGCCACCATCGTACCGCAGAAGCCGATCTCCACGCTGCGCGCGGCGACCAGTTCCACGACCTTGGGGCTGTCCTCCATCTGGATGCTGAAAGTGATGTCGGGATACTTTTTGCGGAAATTCTGCAAAAGATGCGGCAGATAGTACTGGCTCGGCACCGTGGAGGCGGCGATGGAAATCGTACCCTTCATCTCCTGCGAGAAGTTCCGCAGGGCAGCGGCGGCGTTTTCACGTACTTGGAGGATCTCCTTGGCATACTTGTAGAGGAGCTTGCCCGCGTCGGAAGGGTAGGTCTCCTTTGTCGTGCGGACGATGAGCTTGATGTTGAGCTTCCGCTCCAGCGCGGAAACGTGCGAGCTGATGGTTGGCTGCGTCAGGTGGAGCAGCTCCGCCGCGCGGGAGAAGCTGCAATTCTCCACCACGTAGGCAAACGCCTCCAGCTCCTTGATATCCATATCAATATCCATGGCGTTTCCCGTCGGCTCAACCCTTCTGCGCCAGCGCCTCGCTCAGCGCGACGGCAAGCTGGTCGGGGCAGGAAGTAGTCTTCGTGCCGCAGCAAATGCCGCGCAGACGCTCAATCGCGTCCGCCGCCTTCATTCCCACGACCAGACGCGAGATGCCCTGCAGGTTGCCGTTGCAGCCGCCGATGATCTCTACGTGCCGGATCGTATTGTTGTCGTCCAGCTCGATGCGCATTTCCTGCGAGCAGACACCCTTGGTGCGGTAAGAATAGGTCATGACAGTGCTCCTTTGCGTAAATCGTAAATACTTTCGCGGGAATCATATCATATCCGTATCGCAAGTGCAAGAGAGAAAAAAGGGGAGAAGGGGCATCCGACTGTCCGGCGGGATATCCCGTATGGACGCCTACCGCCTTCTCCGGCGGCGGATACGGTTGATGTTCCGCTCGAAATCGCCGCTGTCGATTAGCTCCGCGAGCACATACTGCTCGAAGACCGGTACGGTGCAGGAGTAAAAGCCGATCTCGCGGCGGAAGCGTTCGCTCAGCGTCTCCGGCAGGACCATATAGCCCGCGCGCATCGACGGCGCGATGGTTCGGGAAAACGTGTTGAGATAGATGACCGCGCCGTTCGGATCAAGAGAAAAGAGCGTATCCTCGCTCTTGGTCGAGACGCTGAACTCGGAGTCGAAGTCATCTTCGACGATGTATCCGCCGCGCTCCTTCGCCCAGCGGATATACTCGCTGCGTTTTCCCGCGCTGGCGGTCACGCTGCTCGGATAGCTGTGGAACGGCGTGACGTGCAGCACCGTTGCCCGCGTGCGGGTAAGCTCGTCCGAGCGGATCCCGTCGCCGCCGAGACGCAGCATCTCGCACTGTACGCCGTTGGCGCGGTAGACGCGGCGGATCTTGTCGTAGGACGGATCCTCGAGCGCGAAGATCCGCTCGCGCCCCAGAAGCTGCACGATCAGCCCGTAGAGATATTCCGCGCCCGAGCCGATGACGATCTGCCCCGGCTGCACGCCGATGCCGCGCGAGCGCAGCAGGTAGGCGGAGATGGCGCGCCGCAGCTCGGCGCAGCCGTTGTTGGGCGATTTTATCAAAATGCTCTCGCCATACTCGCTGAGCACGCGGCGCATCGTCCGCGCGAGCGAGGGAAAGGGGAACGTCTCCCCCGCGCCGTGCGCGCTCTGAGCGCCGTGCGGTCGCTCTCCCTCCGCGACGGGAAAGCAGTCCCGCGCGGCATAGCTGACGAAAAAGCCGCTGCGCTCGCGGGATTCCAGATACCCCTCGTCGCACAGGATCGCCAGCGCGTGCTCCGCCGTGATGACGCTCACGCCCGTTTCACCCGCGATCAGGCGCTTGCTCGGGAGTTTTGTCCCCAGCGGATACACGCCGCCTACGATGTCGCGCCGGAGCTGATGGTAGAGCTGCATATAAGCGCTCTGCGCGGCGGATTTATCGACATGATAGCGCATGGGAACTCACCCCTTTACTGATCTTTCGCCTGCTCTGTGACTGCGTCCGCCTCGGCATTGACCGGCGCGGTACCCGTCTCCGCGGGCTCTGCGCCGGCGTGCAGCCGGTTTACATAAAGCGAACTGCCGTCCGCCTTCTTCACCTTGAGCCGATAGAACAGAATGCCCGCGCACAAAAGCGCCATCACCAGCGAGAGCGCCTGCGAAACACGGATTCGCTCGCCAAACAGCGTCCAGTTGAAAAGATACAGGCTGTCAGTCCGCAACCCCTCGATCCAGAAGCGGCCAAAGCCGTACCAGAGGAAGTAGAAGCAGGTGCTTTCCCCGTCGAAGCGGCGCGCGCGGGAGACGACAAAGTACAGCAGCAGGAAGCCTGCCAGCGCCCACAGGCTCTCATAGAGGAAGGTCGGGTGCACGTCCACGTAAGCGGTGGACGAGTACCACAGGCGCATCCTCCACGGCAGACCGGTCTCCGCGCCGAACGCCTCGCGGTTCATGAAATTCCCCCAGCGGCCGATCGCCTGCCCGATGAAAAGCCCCATCACGCAGCAGTCCGCCAGCGCCCGGATCGGGAGCTTCCTGCGGCGGCAGTAGAGGTAAGCCGTCAAGAATCCGGCGATCACGCCGCCGTAGATGGCGAGCCCCCCGTCCCAGATGCGGCAGACGGCGCCCCAGTCGATAGAGCCGTCGCTGCCGCGGAACAGGTCGAGATAAAAGAGCACATAGTAGACCCGCGCGCCGAGAATGGAGACCGGCATGACCCAGAGGATCGTGTCGATGATGTTGTCCTCGGTCAGACCGTATTTCGGCGCCTGCTTCATGCAGAACCACAGCGCGAGCAGCATGCCCGCGGCGATCAGAATACCGTACCAGTAAATGCCGCTGCCAAGGTCGATGGCTTTGGAGGGCACGGTAAACTGCCAGTCCCCGAAAAGACCGGGGAAGCTGATGGGCGCATCGGTAAATTTCATGGGAACTCAACCTTCTTTTCTCGGTTCAATAATGGAGAGCGCGCGGCGCTCCTCCGTAAGCTCGTCGCGCAGGAAGCGCTCAACGTCCGCCTGCTCGATGCTCTCGTAGGCTTCGGGGAAGCGCAGCGGATCGAAGCCGCGGAAATACCCGTCGACGAGCGAGACGGCGATATTTTCAAACGAATTGAGCGCGCGCAGCGTCGCGCCGAGACTCGCACGGCGGATCTGCTCGAAAAACGCGGGATCGATCCCCTCGCGCGCAAGGCGCCGCGCCTCGGCAAGGATCGCGTCGCTGACCTCTCGCGCCCGCTCGCTCTCGCCCCCCGCGTAGAGATAGGCGGCGCCGGGGAGCTGGTCGTAGCCGCCGCCGAAGCTCGCGTTGATGAGCCCCTCGTCGTAGAGCCGCTGGTAGAGCGGCGAGGAGTCGCCGAGCAGGATATCGCACGCCATCTCGCCGATGAGGGAGCGGCGCAGCAGATCCCCTTTTTCAGCTCTGCACTTGAAGCCGACGAGGAACTGCGGCAGGGCGACCTCCATCTGCTCGATATGCTCCGCCGCCGCTGCCCGTTCGTCCTCCTGCCCGTAGCAGCGCGTGATCTCCTCGCCGCGTTCGCGCGGCAGGATCTCGTTCGCAGCGGCAAGGACCGCCTCGCAGTCCACATCGCCCACCACGCACAGCGCCATGTTGGACGGGCAGTAGAACGCGCGGTGGCAGTCATAAAGCGTCTGCGCGGTGAT
Organism: Alistipes onderdonkii; assembly: GCA_963612845.1. Classification (GTDB taxonomy): domain Bacteria; phylum Bacillota; class Clostridia; order Oscillospirales; family Oscillospiraceae; genus Hominicoprocola. The sequence goes on along the minus strand of CAVDWO010000016.1, from coordinate 6,072 downwards.
CTCCGCGATGCTCTCCACCGTACCGGCGATCGGAACGCGCGCGGGCGAGGAGCGGTACAGGCAGCCGAGCAACTTTTCATACACCTGCCAGTCTGGCGAATCCTCGACCATGCGGATCTCCTGCGCGATGATGCCGCGCTCCTTTTCCACGCTCTCGTCCGTAAAATACGGCTCGGAGACGAACGAGAGCAGCACGCGCAGATTTTCCTCAAAGTGCGCGGTGCAGTCGAAATAATAGCCCGTCATGGCGTTTGCCGTGAAGGCGTTCGGCTCCGCGCCGTTGCGGGAGAGAACGGTCATCGCGCTGCCGTCCTTCGTGTCGAACATCTTGTGCTCCAGATAGTGCGCGATGCCCGCGGGTGTGCTCTGCGTCCTGCCGCCCCGGACGAACTGCATATCCATGCCGCCGTAGCGCGCGGCAAGGAAAGCGTATTTCCGCCGGTGCTGCGGCTTGGGGACGAGATAGACCTTCAGTCCGTTTGGCAGCGTTTCCTCCCGCACCGTCTCGCCGATGCGGGGATAATTTCTCTCACTCATTTTCGCCGCAAGCCTCCCCCGTCAGAAAATACACCGTGTCGAGCGTCATGCTCCGCGCCGCCGCGGCGACCCGTTCAGCCGTGACCCCGCGCAGCGCCGCAGCCAGCTCGTCCTCCGATTCCCAGAGTCCCGTCGCCGCCTGCGCGAGCACGTTCTCCTCCATGCGCCCCGCGCTGTCGCCGCGCGACTCGAGCGAGGAGATCAGGCAGGCGCGTGCGCCCTCGATCTCCCATGGCTCGATCTCTCCGCGCTGCACGGCGGCGAGCTGGGCGAGGATCTCCGCTTTCGCCGTTTCATAGTCCTTCGTCTCAATACCGGATGACACGGTGACGATGCCCTTGGAGCGGTGATAGGTCGAGGCGGCGTAGTAGCAGAGCGAGAGCTTCTCGCGCACGTTCAGAAAGAGCCTTGAGTTGCTGTAGCCGCCGAAGATCAGGTTGGCAAGCAGCATCGCCGGCGCGTCGGTGGTCGAAACGCGCCAGCCCATCGAGAGCTTGCCCTGCGTGACCTCCATGTGCTCGACGATCTCGCGCGGCTTCTCCGGCGCCGCGCGCCGTTCGGCGGTGACAGGCGGAACGACCTGCCCGCGCTGCAACGGCGCGAGCGCGCGCAGCAGCGCGCCCTCGACGCGGGAAAGCTCCGCGCTGCCGCAGTAGAACAGCTCCAGACGCGCCGTGGACAAAAGCTGCTGATAGTAGCGGAACAGTGACTGATTCGTGATCTTCTTCACGCTCGCGGCGGAGCCGAGCTTGTCCACACCGTAGCGCTCGCCGCGGCACATTTCCTGCAAGAGCCGTATTTCGGCATAGTCCCGCTTGTCGTTGATGATGCCGCGAATGGCGTCGATCAGGTTCTGCTTTTCACTCTCGACATAATCGCCGAGGAAGCGGCCGTTGCGCGTTACGGGGTCGAGCAGCAGCTCGCCGAGCAGGTCGCACATCGGCTCGAGCAGCCGCTCCCCGCCGGGGACGAACGCCTCGTCGATAAAGCTCGCAGCAAAGCCGACGCACTGGTTTTCGCCTTTTTTTCGCACCGTGCAGCCGACGGACGCGCCGTAGAGCCGGTCGAGCGCGCCGCTCAGCGCGCGCATATCCGGGTGCGCCGTCGTGCCGCGGCGCAGTACGCTCGGCAAAAGCGCGGCAAAGCCCGCCGTTTTTTCCTCGAGCGGTGTGATGAGCTGCACGCTCAGTGTGCCGGTCTTGAATTTTTCGGCGTGGATATAGTTGAAGTACATCTGCGGCGCAAGCTCGCGTCTGATCGGTTCCATGCTCGTCCCCCTCTGCCGGAATTTTTCTCAGGATATCACGAAAATATGAACAATGCCACCCTTTTGCGAAGAAAAAACGCCGCCGCGCGCAAAAACAAAAGTTTTCCCCGAGGAGACGACTTCTTTCTTGCGATTTTTTCTTGACATTTCTGATAGAATCATGTAAACTGATTCCTGTTGTAAAGCAAAACAACTTTACAACGCGAATCTGCACTAAGGAGGAACCCCCATGAAAAACCAGACCTTTCGCATGACGATGCTCTTCGACTTTTATGGGGAGCTTCTCACCGACCGCCAGAAGGAATTTTACGACCTCTATTATAACGAGGATCTGTCGCTGTCCGAGATCGCAGAGAACTATGGCATTTCCCGCCAGGGCGTGCGCGACGTGATCGTGCGCGCGGAGAGCTACATGACCGAGATCGAGGACAAGACGGGGCTCATCAAGCGCTTCACGCAGCTCGTCCCCCACGCTGAGAAGATCGCGGACGCGGCGGCGCAGATCCGGCGGCTCAATGCCCGCCGGTATGAAGACCGCCTGCTCGAGGAGCTTGCCCAAACGATCGAGACCGAGGCGGCGGCTCTCAAGGAGTAACACATGGCATTTGAAGGACTCAGCGAAAAGCTGAACGCAACGTTTAAGAATCTGCGCGGCAAGGGACGGCTGAGCGAGGAGGATATCAAGCTCGCCATGCGCGAGGTGCGCCTTGCGCTGCTCGAGGCGGACGTGAGCTACAAGGTCGTCAAGGACTTTGTCAAGACCGTTTCCGAGCGCGCCGTGGGCGTTGAGGTGCTCGACAGTCTTACCCCTGCCCAGCAGGTCATCAAGATCGTCAACGAGGAGCTCACCGCACTCATGGGCGGCGCCAACGCCAAGCTGACGTTCGCCTCCCGGCCGCCGACTGTCGTGATGATGGTCGGCTTGCAGGGCGCCGGTAAGACGACGAACGTCGCCAAGCTTGCGGGCTACCTTCGCAGGCAGGGACACCGTCCGCTGCTCGCCGCGTGCGACGTATACCGCCCCGCGGCTATCACGCAGCTGCAGGTCGTCGGCAAGCAGCTCGATATCCCCGTCTTTGAGATGGGGCAGATCGACCCCGTGCAGATCGCGCAGGAGTCCGTCAAATACGCAGGCGACCACGGCAACGACATCGTTTTTCTCGATACGGCGGGTCGCCTGCATATCGACGAGGCGCTGATGGACGAGCTTAAGCGCATCAAAGCCGCCGTCAAGCCGACCGAGATCCTGCTCGTCGTCGATGCGATGACAGGTCAGGATGCGGTCAACGCCGCCGCCGCTTTCGACGAGACGCTCGGCATCGACGGCGTCGTGCTCACCAAGCTCGACGGCGACGCCCGCGGCGGCGCGGCGCTTTCGATCCGCGCGGCGACCGGCAAGCCGATCAAGTTTATCGGCACGGGCGAAAAGCTCGATATGATCGAGCCGTTCCACCCTGACCGCATGGCGCAGCGGATCCTCGGCATGGGCGATGTGCTTTCGTTCATCGAGCGCGCGGAGCAGAGCCTTGACGAAGAAAAAGCGAAAAAGCTCGCGGAGAAGCTCAAGAAAAACCGCTTTACCCTCACCGACTACTATGACCAGCTCGTCCAGCTCAAGCGCATGGGCAATCTCGACCAGCTCGTCGGCATGATGCCGGGACAGCTCGGCAAGCAGCTTGCCGGCGCGGAGATCGACCCGAAAGCAATGTCTCGCACCGAGGCAATCATTCTCTCGATGACGCCCTACGAGCGTGAGAATCCCGCCTGTCTCGGCGCGAGCCGCAAAAAGCGTATCGCCGCGGGCTGCGGGCTGGAGGTCGTGGACGTGAACCGCCTGCTCAAGCAGTTCGAAATGATGCAGGATATGGTCCGGCAGATGAGCCGGGGCAAGATGCCCGCCGGCATGGGCGGCTTCGGCGGAGGTAAGATGCGCGGCTTCGGCAGGAAAAAGCGCTTCAAATAAGTTGATCGAGTGCAAACGCATTTCATCATAAAAACAAAAAACATATTTTTTGGAGGTACAGTATCATGGTCAAAATCCGTCTGCGCAGAATGGGAGCCAAGAAGTCTCCTTTCTACCGCGTCGTCGTCGCCGATTCCCGTTATCCCCGCGACGGCCGTTTCATCGAAGAGATCGGCACCTACAATCCCTGCGTCTCTCCCGCTGAGATCAAGATCGACGCCGAGCGCGCACAGGAGTGGATCAAAACCGGCGCTCAGCCCACGGACACCGTCCGCGCGCTGCTGAAGAAAGTCAACGCACTGTAAAAGCGGAGGGCAAGAGATGAAAGACTTGCTGCTCTACATCGCCCGCAGCCTTGTCGAGCATCCGGACGACGTTACCGTCACGGAAAAGCAGGGAGCGGACGAGCTTACGTTGGAGCTGCGCGTCGCACCTGACGATATGGGCAAGGTCATTGGCCGTCAGGGCCGTATTGCCAAGGAGATCCGCACGGTCGTCCGCTCCTATGCTCAGCGCACCGGCGTAAAGGTGTCTGTTGATATCGTAGACTGATGAGAAAAAGCGTTCCCGCACCGCGGGAGCGCTTTTTACTTGCCATCTCCCGCGGATTCCGCTATACTGGGAGACAGCGAATAAAAAATGCAAAGGAGCAAAGAAAGCAATGGGACTCCTGTTTGGGAAAAAGAACGCGCCGCGTCCCTCCCCGCGTCCTGAGTTCATCGAGGTCGGGCAGATCGTCAACACGCACGGCGTGCGCGGCGAGGTCAAGGTGCAGCCGTGGGACGTGACGGCGGGGCGGCTCTGCGGCTTCAAGACGTTTTACATGGACGGCGAGCCGTTCCGTCCGCTCAGTATGCGCCAGCAGGGCGAGATGGTCATCATGAAGCTGCCGGAGATCGACGATATGGACGAGGCGGAGAAGCTCAAGAAAAAGGTGATCTCCATCCGCCGCTCGGAGGTCGTGCTCGGCAGGAACGAATATTTCGACGCCGAGATCGTCGGTATGAACGTGTATAACTACTTCCCGCCGACCTATATCGGCACGGTGACGGAGGTGCTCAGTTATCCCGCTCACAAGCTCTACAAGGTCAAAGGACCGGAGAAGACCTACCTTATCCCCGCGGTGAAGGATATTTTCATCGCCGATATCAACGACGAAACGCGGTCGATCTCCGTCCGCATGATCGAAGGGCTGGAAACCGATGAGGATTGACATTCTGACGCTTTTTCCCTCCTCGGTGGACGCGATGCTGAACGTCAGTATCCTCGGGCGCGCGCAGGAGCGGGGGTATATCACCATCAGGACGCACCAGATCCGCGACTATACGACCAACAGGCAGATGCAGGTGGACGATTATCCCTACGGCGGCGGGCGCGGCGCGGTGATGCAGGCGGATCCGCTTTACCGCTGCTGGGCGCACGTGTGCGAAGAAGCCGGCAGCCGGGGACACACGATCTATCTCTCCCCCTGCGGACGGGTCTTTACGCAGTCCGTGGCGCGCGAGCTGAAGGAAAGCTACGACCATATCATACTGGTCTGCGGACACTATGAGGGTGTGGATCAGCGTTTTATCGACGAGTGCGTGGACGAGGAGCTCTCAATGGGCGATTTCGTCGTCACCGGAGGGGAGATCCCCGCTATGGCGGTGACGGACGCGATCTGCCGCATGGTCCCCGGCGTACTGCCGGAGGAGGAGTGCTTCACCGAGGAGTCACATTGGAACGGGCTTTTGGAGTATCCGCAGTATTCCCGACCCGACGAGTGGCACGGCAGACGCGTGCCGGACGTGCTGCTCTCCGGCCACCACGAAAACGTCGCCAGATGGCGCAAAAAGGAGAGCTACAAGCGCACGATGCTGCGCCGCCCAGATCTCTGGGCGCAGTTCGACGAGAGTGCGCTGAAGACAAAGGGCGAGAAAAAACTCCTTGTCGAGGCAAAAGCCGAAGCCGAAGTGCTGCGCGCGGAGAGCGCCGTGCCGCCGGAGACGGAGGCGTGACCGTCGACGGGCAGTCGCTAAAAAAAGCCGCGTCCCGACAGGGACGCGGCTTTTTTTATGTTCCGCTGTTGCGGCATTGGCGTCCCGTGTGGTCGATGTAGCAGCTCTCCGAGAGCAGGAGCTTTGAGATCGGAACGATGTCATAGCCCTCGGCGAGCAGATAGTCGAGGATATCAGGCAGCGCCTCGGGCGTGTGCTCCCCCGCATTGTGGAACAGCACGATGGAGCCGTTTTGTACCTTCGACGTCACGCGCTTTGTGATCTCGGCGGCGGAGATGCCCTTCCAGTCGAGCGAATCCACGTCCCAT
>CAVDWO010000015.1:0-33117 GCA_963612845.1 Alistipes onderdonkii | reverse complement strand
CGAGCAGCACGAGATCCGCCGCGATTCACGCAACGGGGTCGGCGAAGCAGAGCGCATAGACCGCGGAAGCCGGCGCGGCGGCGCTGACCGTTCCACCTGCAAATATCGGCGGCAACAGCAGACACACGCTCCCGCGCCGAGCACGAACTGCGGCTTTCCGATGCCCTGCACGCAGTTGCGCACCACAAAGATAAAGCCGAGGAAAAGGTAGAGTGAAAGGTCCACGCGGAGGTAGGTGTTGCCGAAACGGACTGTTTCCGCCGTTACCTTGTCCGGCGAGAGGAACAGGTAGAGATACGCGCCGCCGCGGGCGAGCAGCAGCCCGATCCCGATGGAGAGCAGACACATCGTCCACACGATGCCGAGCGCCTGAAGCGTCCCCTTCTTGATGCGCGCGGGATTGCCCGCGCCAAGATTCTGCGCGGTGAAGCTGGTCATGGCGGCGCCGAGACCGTTGAGCGGTGTCATGAGCAGGTTATTGAGCTTGCTTGCCGCGCCGAAGCCGTTCTGCGCGGCGTTGGAAACCATCTCGCCGCCGAGCGTGTCGAACTGCACGATGACGCTCTGCATCACGATGATGCCGATAGAGAGAACAGAGAACTGCAAGCCGAGCGGAATGCCCTGAATCAGATGGCGCTGGATATCGCGCCTTGTGATGAGCCAGTCCTCACGGTGCAGCCGCAGCTCCGGATACCGCGCGAAAGCGTAGACAAAGCAGCCAAGCGTGCTGATGAGCTGCGCCATGACGGTCGCGACCGCTGCGCCGGCGACACCCCAATGAAATGAGAGGATAAAGAGCAGATCTAGTCCCGCGTTGAGCACGGTGGAGAACAGCAGAAAGGCAAAAGGTGTGGCGCTGTCTCCCATACTGTACAGGAAGGAACAGATAAAGTTATAGAAAAGCTACGCCCCAATCCCCGCGAAAATGACGGCGCAGTAGGTATAAGCTGCGCGGTAGACCTCGGGGCTGTCGGGCGTGACGTTGATCCATGCGAGCATGGGATCCAGCAGCACGAGCGCAAGCGCCGTGAGAACAAGGGTCAGCGCGGCGGAGAGAACGATCTGCGCTGCCATTGAGCGGCGCACCCCGGCGCTGTCCCGTGCGCCGACGCAGCAGGAGGTACGGTGCAGAAGCCTGCGCTCGAGCCGAAGGCAAATTGCAAAAAGATCATGGACAGCGATGCGGTGTCGTTCACGCCGGCGACCTCACCGTCGGTCAGCGTCTGACCGACGATGGCGGCGTCGCTGATGGAATAGACCTGCTGGAGCAGGTAGGAGACGATGATGGGGAAGGAAAAAACAAGAATGGTTCTCCGGCACGTTCCCCGCGTGAGGTCTACGGGCTGAAAGAACGAGCGGAAAGAAAAGCTGTGATGCTCCATGGTAATCGCCTTTCGCCACGCAGCCCGGGCACTCTTTATATTAAATTTATATGTATAAAGAAGGCGTTAATATTTCTTTTGCCCCAGCGGATTACTGAACGGGCGGAGCAGCTCACGCTCCAGCGCGCGCGCCGCGATGCTCAACGGACGAGCGGTGTTTTTCACCATACAGACCTGGCGCGGCGGGATCTCTTCGACGAGCGGGATCTGCACGACCTCCCCGCGCGCCAGAGACTCGCGGGCGACGGCGCACGGCAGGAAGCCCAGTCCGAGACCGCTGCGCGCAAGCTGAAGGATCTGGTCAATGTTGGCAGCCTCTGTATCGGGACGGAGGGCGAGCCCCGCCTCCGCAAACAGCTGCTCGTAAAAGCGAAAGGTCATCGTGCCCTGCGCCATGCAGATCAGCGGGTAGGACGAAACGGATTTCAGCGTCTGTTTCTCGCGGCTCAGCGTTTCATAGCGCGCGCCGCCGATCAGGATCTCCCGGAATTCCAACAGCGGGACCTCGCGCAGAGGGGCTTCCGCGACCGCGGGTGTTGCCACCACGGCGAAATCGACCTGTCCCGCGCGCAGCGCTGAGATCGCCTGCAGCGTCGTCTGATAGGAGATGCAGATATGGACGCCGGGATACCGGTCGTGGAAGATCCGCAGCCGTTCGAGCAGCAGCAGATGCAGTGCCGTCTCCGTCGCTGCGACGGAGACACTGCCGATCTCCAGCTTGCGGGAGCCGGAAAGCTCCTCCTCCGCCGTTTCGAGCCGGCGGCACGCCTCGGCGATATGAAGATATAGCCGCTCGCCCTCGCCTGTCAGCGTTACGCCGCGGTTGGAGCGTGTGAACAGTCGGCAGCCCAGCTCATGCTCGAGGGTGTTGATGCAGCGCGTGACGTTCGGCTGATTGTTGCCGAGCGCGTGAGCCGCCTGCGTCATGCTGAGGTAGCGGGCGACGTAATAGAAGATGCGGTAATATTCAAAATTGACACTCATTTTTTCGACCTGTTATATCAAAATCATATACAAGGCATACAAACTTAACATTTCTTCTTTGTTTGCCCAATCAGTATAATACAGAAACTGGGCGCTGTCAAACCGCGAAGCGGTTCAAAGTATGGACGTGCCCTGCTCTTCGGAGCATGAGGAGGGAGCTTTAATGCTTGCACAAATCATAGCCATCGCGATCTTCATCGGAATGTTTCTGATGATCATCTTGGATAAATTCGAGCGGCAGTACATCACGCTGACCAGCGGCGCGCTGGTGCTGGTGCTGGTGTTCGGTCTTTGTATGCATTCCCCGTCAGCGATATGGGAGGCGCTGAATCTGCAATCCTTCTTCACCAGCGGATTCTGGTACGGCGCATCGGAGGAGAGCACCGCTGGGATCAACTGGGCGACAATCCTGTTCATCGCGGGTATGATGATCATGGTCGAGGGACTCGGCAAGGCGGGCTTTTTCCGCTGGCTGTGCCTGTCTCTGGCGCAGATGGTGCATTATCACGTCGTACCGCTGCTGATCTGCTTTATGTGCCTTTCGGCGGTGCTGTCCATGTTCATCGACAGCATCACAGTCGTGCTGTTCCTTGCGACCGTTACGCTGGAGCTTGCGCAGACGCTGCGCTTCGACCCTGTGCCTATGATCCTCTCGGAGGTCTTCTGCGCCAACCTCGGCGGCGCCGCGACCATGTGCGGCGATCCCCCGAACATCATCATCGGCACCTCGCTCGGCTACACGTTTTTCGATTTTATTGAAAACACCGGCGAGATCGTGCTGGTCTGCTTCGTCGCCGTTGCAATCTTTTTCTGGCTGTGCTTCCGCAAGAGCCTCCTGCGCGACGAGCGCGCCCGCTCGAGCGAGGTCACCTGCCCCAAGCCCGCGAGCGCCATCACGAATAAGCCCGCGTTTTTTGCCGGCGCGTCCGTGTTCCTGCTGGCGGTCGTGCTGCTGGTCACCCACGCGATGACCGGTCTGACCGTCGCCTGCATCGGCGTGTTCATCGCCGTGCTGACGCTTGCCGCGCTGTACTTCACCAGCGGGAAGCAGGCGGTCGTTGAGATCGTCAAGGGCGTGGACTATAAGACGCTGCTGTTCTTCATCGGTCTGTTCGTTTCCGTCTGCGGTCTGGAGAAGACCGGTGTGCTGGAGATGATAGCGCGCTTTATCACCACCGTCAGCGGCGGTCATGTTTCTACCATCGTGGTCATCATTCTCTGGCTCTCTGCGGTGACGAGCGCCTTTGTGGACAATATTCCCTTCGCCGCCACAATGATCCCCGTGATTCGCTCCATTGCGGCGGTCGAGGGTATGGACATCGGCGTGCTGGCGTGGGCGCTGTCTCTCGGTACGGATCTCGGCGGCAACGCGACGCCCATCGGCGCTTCTGCCAACGTGGTCGGCACCTCTGTCTCCGCCAAGGGCGGGCATCCGATCGGCTGGGGACGCTACTGCAGGTACTGCGTGCCCGCGACCATCATCGTTATGATCATTTCCACCGTTTGTTTGTTCTTCCGTTATCTGTAAAAGTGTGTTATTATAGACAGACAAGAGGTTAACAGTGCAAACAGCGGAAAGGAAGGAGCCTATCACCATGGATAAACAGATTATTATCACACTTGGCCGCGAACACGGCAGCGGCGGACACTATATCGCGCGCATGATCACCGACGAGCTTGGGATCAAACTCTACGACAAGGACTCCATCGAGGAGGAGATCGTCGCCTGCGGCTACAGTGAGGAGTTGGTCCGCAAGATGGACGAAAAGCCGGTCAACTTTTTCGCCTCCCGCCGCATCGGGAAGTATTCCAACTCCCTTGAGGTCAACGTGGCGGAAAAGACCTTTGAGATGCTCCGCAGCAAGGCGGCGAGCGGGGAATCCTTCCTCATCATCGGGCGCTGCGGCGATCAGGTGCTCAAGGACGACCCCCATTGCGTCAGCCTGTTCATCGGCGCGGATCGCCCTGCGAAGCTGGACCGTATCGTGGAGAAGAAGGGGATCACCCCGGAGCAGGCTATCGAGGAAATGCGCGAGATGGATCATTCGCGCAAGGCGTATCACAATTACTACTGCGACCTGAAGTGGGGCGATGCCCGCGGCTACGATCTGACTGTCAAGAGCAATGTGCTCGGGCTTGAGGGAACGGCGAAGATGCTGATCCGCTACATCCGCGACTTTATGGAGCAGGAGAACTGAAAATGCGGCTGCAAAGCGCTGTTTTTACGTTGGAGGATACCCTCTTTACGCTCGACGGAACGCAGGCGCGGGAGGGGCTGGACAAGGTGCTCTCGATCTTCAAGATGGAGGGTGTGTGGCTTGGCTCGGTAACTGCGCTGGACGGGGAAACGGCGCGGCAGCGCCTTGAAAGGGCGGGGCTTGCGTCCGATTTCCGCTTTGTGCTGACCGAAGCCGTGGCGCTCTGCCCGCGCGACAGCGGCACGATGTTTGAGCGCGCGATGAAGCGTCTGCATGCGGAGAAGGGCGATACCGTCGTTTTCTCCGGCTCGCTGTGCGCGATCGAAAACGCAAAAGCTGCGGGCTTCCGCACGGTGGCTGTGCGCGGCGAGAACGACGCGGACTGGGACGCGATGCGTGCCGCCGCGACAGAAAGCCTGGAGCATTACGGCGAGCTGCTGGGCTGAAGCTGAAAAATTTTGCGCAAAAGAGCGCCGGAGACGATCGTCTCCGGCGCTCTTTCCATTTCTTATACCACTTGGAAAAGATAGAATTTGAGATAATCCGTCTCCGGCACGTTCCAGAGAATGGGGTGGTCACAGCTCTGCGTGCGCGCTTCGATCTGCCGCAGCTCCACGCCTGCATCTGCCGCCGCGGCGCGCAGCATACGCTCGAAGCGCTCGGCGGGCATGAAGTGGCTGCACGACGCGGTCGCGAGATAGCCGCCGCGCGGCAGCAGCCGCATCGCGCGCAGGTTGATCTCTTTATACCCCTTTTCGGCGTTATCCGCCGTGCGGCGCGATTTCGTGAACGCCGGAGGGTCAAGAATGATAAAGTCATAGGGCTTTTCATGCGCCGCTTCAAGCTGCGGCAGCAGGTCGAACACGTCGGTGGCGAGGAAGTCCATCTTGTCCGCGAGACCGTTGCGCTGTGCATTGGCGCGCGCCATTTCGATCGCGCTTTCGGACACGTCTACCGCCGTCACGTGCGCCGCACCGCCCTTGGCGGCATTGAGCGCGAACGAGCCTGTGTGCGTGAAGCAGTCGAGCACGCGCTTGCCGCGCGCCAGGTGCGCGACCGCGAGACGGTTGAACTTCTGGTCGAGGAAAAAGCCTGTTTTCTGTCCGTTCTCAACGTCCACGCGGTAGAAAACGCCGTTTTCGCAGATTTCGGTAACGGGACTTTCCGGCGTTTCCCTGCCGGGGAGAAGAAACCAGCCCTTGCCCTGCGGCAGTCCCTCCTTTCCGCGCAGCGCGGCATCGTTGCGCTCAAAGATGCCGTCGATCCTCTCGCCGTCCTCCTCCAGCACCTCGGCGAGGAGAGGAAAGAGCATACCCTTGATTTGCTCCATGCCAAGCGAAAGCGTTTGCGTGACGAGCAGGTTTTCAAAGCGGTCGACCGTTAGACCGGGAAAGCCGTCCGCCTCGCCGAAGATCAGGCGGCAGCAGCCCGTCTGCCCGTTCATCACGGCTTTGCGGTAGTCCCACGCATAGCGTACGCGCCGCCGCCAGAAGGCGTCGTCGAAGCGGTCGTTCGCGTTGCGCGAGACGATGCGGACGCGCAGGCGGCTGAGCCTGCTCAGAAAGCCCGTGCCGAGGTACTTCCCTTTCTCCGATACCACGTCCACGAGCGCACCGTTTTCGCACTCGTTTTCCTCCGGCTCACGGGCAATATCGGAGTCGTAGACCCATGGGTGACCGCTTTCCAGCCAGCGGGTGCCCTTGGCGGTGACGGTAACAGTCGGATATTCGCGCGCAGCTTTCATGGTAACAGCTTCCTTCTGCTCAGATTTTATCTATCATACCACGGCGGCGAGCGCGGCACAACTCATTTATTGAGGAAAAACAATCCGGCAATGCAAAGCGCCAGCCCGACGAGCTTGCTGACTGTGACCGCTTCTCGATAGAGCGGAAAGCCGAGGATGAGCAGCAGCACGGCGAACAATTCCTCCTTTTTGTCAATACGGGCGAAAAAAGACAGCAGGCATCAGCCTGCTGTCGGTAGGTGCTCACCCATTGTTGAGTTGGGGGAAGCATATCAGTCCGGCGTACCCTTGTCAAGAAGATTTTTCGCGGCGGCGAATGCAACAAAAAATTCAAACGTACTTGGTACAAGTTGCCGCTTGTAATTTTTCCCGCGCCGTGCTACTATGCAACTGTCAGTGTATCAGCCTGTGTGCCGCCGGAAGCGGCGGCACGAAACACGAATGGAGGGCAAAGCATGAAATATCCCAAGACAGGCGAAGAGGTTTACGTCAGCCTGAATCTTTCCAACACCATGCTCACCGGACTCGGCAAGGGGACCATCACCCGCGAGGATGTGTCGGTGGACTATCTCAAAAAGCTCTTTGCGCAGCACGGCGTCATCGTGTCGGCAAAGCCGGAATACCGCAATATCATGGAGCGCGTGAACAGCACATATGATCTGGGGCTGGATATCCCCGAAAAGCTCCAGCTGTTCCAGCTCTCCGAGCAGCACCGCCGTCTGGTGGTCGTGAACATCTCGGGGCTTCAGCGCAAGAACGGCTCGCTGCTCCCCTCCTACACCGAGGAGGAGTTGGACGAGGCGACCTTCACCTTCGTCAAGTATTATGTTCAGGGCGAGCACTACGACGAGCTGGTCGAGGAGAACCGCAAGCTCCGCTACGAGCTGGAGCAGGAGATCTCCTGGAGGAACAGGACGGATTCGTGAGGGCTGCCGCCCTGCGACCTCCGCTAAGGACATAAAAAAGGACGCGCTCTTCCTGAGAAGGGCGCGTCCTTTTTCGTCTCCGCACGCAGAGATAAAAAGCCAAAAAACGCTTGTACGATTTTTCAAAGCGTGATAAAATAACTTATTCAGACGAAAATGGGGAGAAAGGCGGACGCTCTGCCGCCTGCCCCTGTGGGAGGAGAAGATCGACCATGTCCATTCACGAGGGGCACCGCGCCCGCAAGAAGGAGCAGTTCCGCGACCACGGACTGGATGCGTTTGCCGACCATGAGGTGCTGGAGCTTCTCCTTTACTACGCCGTGCCGCGCGCGGACACCAATCCCGTCGCGCACCGGCTGATGGAGAAGTTCGGCTCGCTCGATGCGATCTTTTCCGCCGACCGCACCACGCTTCAGGAGGTCGAGGGCGTGGGAGAGAACGCCGCCACCCTGATCTCGCTTATTTTTCCGCTTTTGCGCAGGATCCGCTCGTCCTCCCACAGGAGCGAGACTGTGCTCAGCAGCACCGAACAGGCGGGACGCTATTTTGTCGGCCTGTTTCTCGGCGAGCGGAAGGAGAAGCTCTACGAGGCGTGTCTTGACGCCAAGGGGCGTTTGATCAACTGCCGGCTCATCTCCGAGGGCGCAGCGGACAGCGTGCAGTTCAACGTCCGCCCCATTGTGGAGAACGCGATCAAATGCAGCGCGAGCTGCGTCGTGATCGCGCACAACCACCCCAGCGGCGTGGCGCTGCCCTCGCATGACGATAACATAGCAACGCTCAATGTGTTCGACGCGCTGGGCGCCGTGGGCGTGGAGCTTGTCGATCATGTCATTGTTGCGGACGATGACTTTGTCTCGCTGCGGCATAACGGTCTGCTGCCGCCGATGGGCGGAAGGGGAATCGGCTATGGAATTTAAGTTGCACGCGCCGTTTCAGGCGACGGGCGATCAGCCGCAGGCGATAGAAAAGCTCGCGCGCGGCGTGGAACTGGGGCTGGACGAGCAGGTGCTGCTCGGCGTGACCGGCTCGGGCAAGACCTTCACGATGGCGGGCGTCATCGAACGGCTCCAGAGACCGACGCTGGTGCTGGCGCACAACAAGACTCTTGCCGCGCAGCTCTGCGCGGAATTTAAGGAGTTTTTCCCCGAGAATGCGGTGGAGTACTTCGTCTCCTACTACGATTACTACCAGCCCGAGGCATATATTCCCCACACGGATACCTATATCGCCAAGGACGCCTCGACGAATGAGGAGATCGACCGCCTGCGTCTCTCCGCCACCTGTGCGCTGCTCGAGCGGCGCGACGTGATCGTTGTCTCGTCCGTCTCGTGTATTTATGGTTTGGGCGAGCCGGAGGATTTTGAAAAGCTGATGATCTCGCTCCGCCCGGGCATGACGATGGAGCGCGATCTTCTCTTAAAGCGATTGATTGAAATCCGCTACGAGCGCAACGACGTTGCTTTTGGGCGCAACCGCTTTCGCGTACGCGGCGACACGGTGGAGCTTTACCCTGCCTATTACCGCGATAAGGCGATCCGCGTCGAATTCTTCGGCGATGAGATCGACGCGATTCGCGAATTCAATCCCGTGAGCGGGCAGGTGACGCGCACGCTCCAGCACGTTGCTGTCTACCCCGCCTCGCACTACGTCACGACGAAGGACAAGCTCGATCGCGCCATCGTAGAGATCGGCAGGGAGCTGGACGAGCGCGAAGCGCAGTTTCTGGCTGAGGGTAAAGCCGTCGAAGCCCAGCGTATCCGCCAGCGCACGCGCTATGATATCGAGATGCTGCGCGAGCTGGGCTACTGCACGGGCATTGAGAACTACTCCCGCGTTATCAGCGGGCGCCCCGTCGGCTCGCCGCCGCTGACGCTGATCGACTATTTCCCAAAGGATTTTCTGCTTTTTGTGGACGAATCTCACGTCACGCTGCCGCAGGTGCGCGCGATGTACAACGGCGACCGCGCGCGTAAGGAGAGCCTGGTCGAATACGGCTTTCGCCTGCCTTGTGCGTTCGACAACCGTCCGCTCAAATTCGACGAATTTGAGCAGCGCGTCCATCAGCGCATTTACGTCTCTGCCACCCCCGGCGACTATGAGAAGGAGCGCGCGGGACAGATCGTCGAGCAGGTCATTCGCCCGACGGGACTGCTCGACCCGAGGGTCGAGGTGCGCCCCGTCGAAAACCAGATCGACGACCTGATCGGCGAGATCAACGCCCGTGCGGAGCGGAACGAGCGTGTGCTCGTCACCACGCTGACGAAGAAGATGGCGGAGGATCTGACACAGTATCTCGCCGGCGCGGGTGTCCGCGTGCGCTATATGCACGCGGACGTCGAGACCATCGAGCGCATGGAGTTGATCCGCGGTCTGCGTCTCGGTGAGTTCGATGTGCTCGTGGGCATCAACCTACTGCGCGAGGGGCTGGATCTGCCCGAGGTCTCGATGGTCGCCATTCTTGACGCGGACAAGGAGGGCTTTCTCCGCAGCGAGACGAGCCTGATCCAGACCATCGGTCGCGCCGCACGCAATGCGGACGGTCTCGTCGTGCTCTACGCCGACACCATCACCCCCTCAATGCGCCGCGCGATGGACGAGACGGAGCGCCGCCGCCAGATCCAGGACGACTACAACAAGGCGCACGGCATTATCCCGCAGACCATTCGCAAGGACGTGCGCGAGATCATCGAGATCTCAAAAAAAGACGAGGGATTTGCGAGGCGGCGTGGAAAGCGGAAGCTCTCCGAGCGCGAGCGGGACGAGGAGATTCGAAAGCTCGAAAAGCAGATGCAGGAGGCGAGCCGTATGCTCGAATTCGAGTACGCCGCGATCCTGCGCGACCGTATCATCGAGCTGCGCAAGGAAACCACAAAATAACGAGAAAGAGATAAAACCTGTGAAAAAATACGCATCCTACGCCTGTATCCTCGGCGCAGCCGCCTGCTGGGGCTGCATTGGTCTTTTCAACCGCCCGCTGCTCTCGGCGGGCGTGCTGCCGGAAAATCTTGTCGTGATCCGCAACCTCGGCGGTCTGCTGGTGCTGACGCTGGTTTTCCTGTTTACCGACCGTGGCGTGTTTCACGTGAAACCGAAGCATCTGCCCATTTTTGCCGCCACGGGTATCATCAGCGTCGTGCTGTTCACGCTCTGCTATTTCAACGCGCAGAAGCTCTGCTCGCTTTCCGTCAGCGCCATTCTGCTCTACACCGCGCCCGCGATGGTCGTGGTGATGAGCGCGCTCATTTTCCACGAGAAGATCACGGGGAAGAAGCTGCTTGCCCTTGCACTGGCGTTTTTTGGCTGCGCGCTTGTATCGGGCGTGCTGACCGGCGGACTTTCCGTTACGCCGCGGGGACTGCTGCTGGGCTTGGGCAGCGCGTTCTTCTATGCGCTTTATTCCATCTTCGCGCCCTTTGCCCTAAGGCATTACAGCGCGATGACCGTTGTGTTCTGGACGTTCGTGTTCGCCGCGCTGGGCGCGCTTTTTGCCGCCGACTGGGGCAATCTCTCGGCGGCGCTCAGCGTACCGCAGAACGCGCTGCTGGCGGCGGGACTGGTACTGCTCTCGACCGTCACGCCCTATATCCTCTACACCAAGGGGCTTGCAAACGTTGAGAGCGGCAAAGCGTCCATCATGGCGAGCATTGAGCCGGTCGTTGCCTCGCTCGTCGGCACACTGGTGTTCGGTGAGCCGTTTGGTCTTGCCGCGCTGCTGGGGCTCGCGTGTATCCTCGCCTGCGTGTATATTCTGAGATGATCTCGTTTCCAAGGAGGATTACCTATGGCAAAAAATAAAGAAGAAAAGACCAATGTGATGCGCGTTCTGGAGCAGAAAAAGGTACCCTACACTGCGCACACCTATCCGCACGAGGAGGGCGTCGCCGTGGACGGCGTCACCGTCGCGCAGAGCATGGGCTTCGATCCCGCCGTTGTCTTCAAAACGCTCGTCGCGCGCGGCGCGAGTGGGCAGTACTATGTCTTCGACGTGCCGGTGGCGGAAAATCTCGACCTGAAAAAAGCAGCGAAGGCTGTCGGTGAAAAATCCATCGAAATGATCCACCAGAAAGAGCTGCTGCCGCTCACGGGCTACGTCCACGGCGGCTGCTCGCCCGTAGGAATGAAGAAGATCTTCCCAACGGTGCTCGACGCTTCTGCCGAGGAGCTGCCGAAGATGATCGTCTCGGCGGGAAAAATCGGCTATCAGGTCGAACTTGCCCCGCGTGACCTTGCCGCGCTCGTGCGCGCAAAATTTGCCGATATCACCGCGTAAGGAGGACATACTATGACTGAGGAAACAAGAGCGATCTTAGAGGAATTCGAGGTGCGCAAAACGCCCGCACAGAAAGAGGCGTTCTGGGCGTACCTCTGCCCGCTGCTGCGCGAAAACGGCTACGAGCCGGAGGTGAAGCTCGAAAAAGGGCTTGGCAGGAGCCGTAACATCGTCGTCGGCGACCCCGAGAAGGCGAAGCTCATCTTCACCGCGCATTACGACACCTGCGCCGCGCTGCTCCTCCCAAACTTCATCACGCCGCGCAATATGCTCTGGTACGGGCTGTATCAGCTGCTGGTTCTGCTGGTCGTGATGGCGCTCGGGATCGCGGCGGAGATCGCAACGCTTTTCCTGTGGCAGGATGTGCCTGCCGCCGCGGCGGTCGGCGCTGTATATCTGGTGATGGCGCTCTGCGTCTGCTGGATGCTCAACGGAAAAGCCAACCGCCACACCGCGAACGACAATACGAGCGGCACCGTGACGCTCGCGGAGCTGCTGCTCGCCCTGCCGGTTGAGCTGCGGAGCGAGGTCTGCTGCATCTTCTTCGACAATGAGGAAAAAGGGCTGCTCGGCTCGCGCGCGCTGGCAAAGCGCTGCAAGAGCGCGCAAAGCGACGCGCTCGTTATCAATTTCGACTGCGTGTCCGATGGAGATTCTCTCCAGTTTTTCCCCTCAAAGGAATTGAAAAAGGATGCGGAGACGCTTGATTTGATCGAGCAATGCTTCACCGCGGACGGCGGCAAGACGAGCGAGGTCGTGCGCTCGTTCGGGCTCTATCCCAGCGATCAGATCTGCTTCACGCGCGGCGTGGGCGTGTGCGCGCTCAAGCGCAGCAAGCTGTTCGGCTGGTACATAGGCAAGATCCACACGAACCGCGACCGTATGTTTGACGAGCGCAACATCGACCTGCTGCGCGACGGCGCGGTGCGCTTTGCGCGGGAATACTGCGGCGAAACGTGCGAGCAGCAAGGTTAACATAAAACAAGATGCCAAAACGCCCGCCCTGTGCCTGTGGGTCGGGCGACAGGAGAATATCATTCATGCCAAGCAGAATTTTTGTCAAAGGCGCGAGAGAAAACAACCTCAAGAACATCGACGTCGAAATTCCCCGCGACGCGCTGACCGTCATCACGGGGCTTTCCGGCAGCGGCAAGTCGTCCCTCGCGTTCGACACCATCTATGCCGAGGGGCAGCGGCGGTACGTGGAGAGTCTTTCCTCCTATGCCCGCATGTTCCTCGGGCAGAAGGAAAAGCCTGACGTCGACTATATCGAGGGGCTCTCCCCCGCCATTTCTATCGACCAGAAGACCACCTCGCAGAATCCCCGCTCCACCGTCGGCACGGTGACGGAGATTTACGACTATCTGCGCCTTCTCTGGGCGCGCGTCGGAACACCGCACTGTCCCAGCTGCGGCAGAGAGATCCGCCGACAGTCCATCGACCAGATCATCGACCAGCTCATGGCGCTGGGCGAGGGAACGCGCGTGCAGATCATGGCGCCGGTCATTCGCGGAAAGAAGGGCGAGCACGTCAAGATTTTTGAGGATGCGCGCAGGTCCGGATATGTCCGCGTCCGCGCCGACGGGAATCTGTACGACCTGTCGGAGGAAATTTCCCTCGAAAAGAACAAAAAGCACAGCATCGAGATCGTCGTTGACCGTCTGATCCTCCGCCCCGATGTTGTCCACCGCCTGGCGGACTCGTGTGAGACTGCCGCGGCGCTCTCGGGCGGGCTGGTGCTGGCGAACCTCCTGCCAGACGACCGCGACATTCTCTTTTCCCAGAACTACGCCTGCGAGGACTGCGGTATCTCCATTGAGGAGCTCAGTCCCCGTATGTTCTCGTTCAACAACCCCTTCGGCGCGTGTCCTGAGTGTACAGGGCTCGGCACGCAGCTCAAGGTCGATCCCGAGCTGGTCATTCCAAACAGGAGCGTGTCGCTGCTCGACGGCGCGATCTGCGCCTCGGGCTGGAACAATGTGCGCGGCGACGGTATCTCGCGAATGTATTTCGACGCGCTGTCGAAGAAGTACTGCTTTTCCCTTCGCGATCCTGTGGAAAAACTCTCCAAAGAGGTCATAGACGTTATCCTCTACGGCACAAAGGGCGAAAAGCTCGAGCTGCAATACGACCAGCCGCGCGGCAAGGGCATTCTGTATCAGGCGTTCGAGGGCATTATCCCCAATTTGGAGCGCCGCTACCGCGAAACGCAGAGCGACGGCGTGCGCGAGGAGTTAGAGGGCTGCATGAGCGAGTGTGCCTGCCCCGCCTGCAAGGGAAAGCGTCTGCGGCGGGAGGCGCTCGCCGTCACGGTCGGGGGCTTGAGCATCAGCGATTACTGCGAAAAGTCCGTCGTCGACGCGCTTGACTTTGTGGATAAGCTGACGCTCACGGAGCAGCAGATGCGCATCGGTGAGCGCATCTTGAAGGAGATCAAAAACCGCCTCGGCTTCCTGCGCTCGGTGGGGTTGGAATACCTGACGCTCTCGCGCGCGAGCGCGACGCTCTCCGGCGGCGAAGCGCAGCGCATCCGTCTCGCGACGCAGATCGGTTCGAGCCTGATGGGCGTCCTCTATATCCTCGACGAGCCGTCCATCGGATTGCACCAGCGCGACAACGACAAGCTGCTCGCCACGCTCAAGAGGCTGCGCGACCTTGGCAATACGCTCATCGTCGTCGAGCACGATGAGGACACGATGCGTGCGGCGGACTACCTCATCGACATCGGTCCCGGTGCGGGCGCGCACGGCGGTCGGGTCGTCGCCTGCGGTACGCCGCAGGAGGTCATGGCGAACCCGAATTCCCTGACCGGTCAGTACCTGAGCGGCAGGAAAAAGATCGAAGTGCCGAAAGCGCGCAGAAAAGGCAATGGCAACTTCCTCATCGTGCGCGGCGCACAGGAAAACAACCTGAAAAATATCGACGTTTCTGTTCCGCTCGGTACGTTCACCTGCGTCACGGGCGTGTCCGGCAGCGGCAAATCGTCGCTCGTCAACGAGATTATCTATAAAAAACTCGGCGCGGATTTGAACCGCATGAAAGTCCGTGCGGGGCGCTGTACGGCGATTGAGGGCGAGGAGTTCCTCGACAAGGTCATCTGTATCGACCAGAGCCCCATCGGCCGCACACCGCGTTCCAACCCCGCAACGTATACGAATCTGTTCAACGATATCCGAGACCTCTTTGCCTCCACGCCGGACGCGAAAGCGCGCGGCTACGGCGCGGGACGCTTCAGCTTCAACGTCCGCGGCGGCCGGTGCGAGGCGTGCTCGGGCGACGGTCAGCTCAAGATAGAGATGCACTTCCTGCCCGATATCTATGTGCCCTGCGAGGTCTGCAAGGGCAAGCGCTACAACCGCGAGACGCTTGAGGTGCGCTACAAGGGCAAGAGCATCGCAGATGTGCTCGAAATGACCGTAGAGGAGGCGTTGGAATTTTTCCGCGATCTCCCGAAGCTCGAAGCCAAGCTCCGCACGCTCAGCGAGGTCGGTCTCGGCTATATCCGCCTCGGTCAGTCGTCCACCACGCTCTCCGGCGGCGAGGCGCAGCGCGTCAAACTCGCGACCGAGCTGAGCAGGCGCGCAACAGGACGCACTATCTATATCCTTGACGAGCCGACCACGGGGCTCCACACGGACGACGTAAAAAAGCTGCTGGACGTTTTGCAGCGGCTTGTTGGTGCGGGCAACACCGTGCTCGTTATCGAGCACAATCTGGACGTCATCAAGTGTGCGGACTATCTGCTCGATCTCGGACCGGAGGGCGGCAGCGGCGGCGGTACGCTCGTCGCCTGCGGCACGCCGGAGGAGGTTGCCGCGCAGGAAGCGTCTTACACGGGGCAGTATCTCAAAAAAGTGCTCCGTTGAGCGTCACTTCCCGCCCGTCCGTGCCGTAGAATGGCGTGAGGTGAGGATATGCGGCTGTTGCAGGACGGCGTAGTGGCGGCGCTCGCCGCCATCGGGCTGACGACGGTGATCTTTCTGCTCGTCTCGGCGATTGTCCATCCGCGGCGGAGGGGAACGATCCCTGTCGTTGCGCTCGTGCCGGCGTGCGGAGACGAAAAAAAGCTCGAATACACGGTGCGGGCGCTGGAGCGCTCGCGCTACGAGGATGGCGGCTTTTCACGCATTGTGATCGTGGACTGTGGGCTGACGGGTGAGAGTCTGCGTGTGGCGGAGCTTTTGTGCCGCGACGGGCTCGACGTGACGCTCTGCTCACGGGAGGAGCTTTCCGAGCAGATCTATTAAACGATACCGGGAGAAGACTATGGGAGTTGAGACAACTATCGCGGGGACTGTGCAGTCGGTCGTTTTCCAGAATGAGGAAAACGGCTATGCTGTGCTACGCCTTGTGACGGACGACGGCGAGCTTTTGACGCTCGTCGGCTGCGTTCCCTGTGCCGCGCCGGGCGAAAGCCTGAGCGCCACGGGCTCGTTTTCCTCCCACCCGCAGTATGGCGAACAGTTCTCGGCGAGCGAGGTCGAGAGACATCTACCCTCGAACGAGACGGAGATTTTGAACTACCTTGCCTCCGGCGTGGTGCGCGGCGTCGGTCCCGCCACGGCGGAGAAGCTCGTCGCCCGCTTCGGCGCGCGGACGCTCGAGGTCATCGAGTCTGAGCCAGAAAAGCTCACCGCCCTTAAGGGTATGACGAGCAGGCGCGCGCAGGAGATCTCGACCGCCTTCCGCGAGCAGATGGGACTCCGCCGCGTGATGGAATTTCTGACGCATTACGACCTGCCCGCCGCGCTGAGCGTGCCGCTCTACCGCCGCTTCGGCGTGAACGCCATGGCAGCGCTCGAACGCAACCCGTATCTGCTGTCTGACAGCGCATTCGGCGTGGAATTCTCCGCCTGCGACGAGATCGCTCTCTCGATGGGCTTTGGCGGCGACGCGGCGCTCAGGATCGAGGCAGGGCTGCTGTTTGAGCTTTCCTACAACCGCGATGCGGGCGGGCACGTTTTTCTCCCACGCGAAAAGCTGCTCGCTGCGACCGATCAGCTTTTGGACTGCGGCGCGGACGCCGCGGAGAAGAGCCTTGACGATCTCATCGCCGCGTACCGCGTCGTGCAGGAGCCGGTCGCGAACGTGACGGCGTGCTATCTGCGCAGCAGCTGGGAGGACGAGACCTACGTCGCCGCGCGATTGAACGCCATGCTTGCGGACAAGCCCGACGCCCTGCGAGGCGTCAAGCGGACAATTTCCGAAATTGAACGTGAGCAGGGCGTCTGCTACGCGCCGCTCCAGCGGCAGGCTGTGGAGCTGGCGGCAAGGGAGGAGCTGCTGATCCTCACCGGAGGTCCCGGTACGGGTAAGACGACCAGCGTGCGCGCCATCGTCGCGCTCTTTGAGCGCATGGGGCTGAACGTCCTGCTCGCCGCGCCCACGGGACGCGCCGCCAAGCGTCTGGGCGAGCTGTGCGGTCGCGATACGCAGACCATTCACCGTCTTCTCGGTATGACATGGAACGAGCAGACCGGCGAGGTGACCTTTACCAAGGACGAAAAGGAGCCGCTCGAAGCCGACGCGCTGATCGTGGACGAGACCTCGATGGTGGATCTTGCGCTGATGCGCGCGCTGCTCGCGGCGCTGCGTCCGGGCTGCCGTCTCGTGCTGGTCGGCGACCCCGATCAGCTGCCGAGCGTTGGCGCGGGGAATGTTTTTTCCGATCTGATCCGCAGCGGGCGCATTGCGACCGTCGCCCTGCGGGATATTTTCCGTCAGGCGGAGCGGTCGATGATCGTGCGCAACGCACACCTTGTCAACGAGGGTACGATGCCGGAGCTGAAAAACAGCGCCGCGGGGGATTTTTTCTTCCTTCCCCGGCGCGACAGCGGGCGGCTCGTCGATACGGTGGTCGAGCTGTGCAAAACGCGGCTTCCCGAGAACATGGGGATCCCCGCGGACGAATTACAGGTGCTCACGCCCACCCGCCGCGGCGACGCGGGCACGCGGTCGCTCAACTTTGCCCTGCAAGCCGCGCTCAACCCACCCAAGCCCGGCAAAAAGGAGCGCCGCTTCGGCGAGCTCGTTTTCCGCGAGGGCGACCGCGTCATGCAGACGCGCAACGACTACGATGTCGTCTGGCAGAAGGACGACGGCACGGCGGGTACGGGTATTTTCAACGGTGACGTCGGCAGGATCACAAAGATCGACCCGAGCGGCGAGCTTTTAGAGATCGTCTTCGACGACCGCACGGCGACCTATACCGCCGATATGCTCGCAGAGCTTGACATGGCTTACGCCATGACCGTACATAAATCGCAGGGCAGCGAGTATCGCGGCGTTGTGTTCGTCGGTGCGCCGTGCGCGCCCTCGCTGATGGTGCGGGGTGTTTTATACACCGCTATTACCCGCGCGCGGGAGCTGCTCGTCATCGTGGGCGACGATTCCGCCGTTTTCAAAATGGCGGAGAATGACCGCCGGAGCCGCCGCTACAGCGGTCTGCGGTGGAGGCTGAAGAAAGGCGGCGAGGGAGAATGAGCCTTGGGAGAGTGCTGCTCGACCTGTTTTTTCCGCCGCGCTGCGCCATCTGCGGCAAGGTCGGGGTCCATGGCGTGTGTGCCGCCTGCGGGGAGGAGCTCCCCTACTGCCGCACGCCGCTGCACGAGCGTGCGGGCATCGGCGCGTGTATCGCCCCGCTGCGCTACGAGGGCGCGGTGAGAGAGGCGCTGCTCGCCTACAAGTTCCACGGCGGACAGAGCCGCTGCGAGGGCTTCGGCAGCCTTCTGGCACAGAGCGCGGCAGAGCAGCTCTCCGGACAGTTCGACCTTGTGACCTATGTGCCGGTCTCCGAAAAAAGAAAAGCCGAGCGCGGCTACGATCAGGCGTACCTGCTGGCACGGGAGACCTGTCGCCACTGGGAGACGGAGCCGGTGACGCTGCTGCAAAAAAAGACGCACACAGCGGCGCAGTCGTCGCTCTCCTCGCGGGAGGAGCGGCGCGCCAACGTCCTCGGCGTGTATGAGGCGGTGAATGCGGAAAAGATCAAGGATGCGCGGATCCTGCTGATCGACGATATTCTCACCACCGGAGCGACGCTCGCGGAATGTGTGCGTGTGCTGAAGGAGGCGGGCGCGGAAAGCGTGCTGTGCGCAACGCTTGCGGCGGCGGACGAGGACTGAAAAAATGGCACGGATATCGCGCGGAAAAACGCGCACAATGCTATTGCAAACTTTATTTTGACCCGTTATAATAACAACATCATGGCAAAGTATAGACTCCGCCTGTTGATCATTCAGAGAAATAAGAGGTAATCGCTATGTTTTCATTCACGAAAGATATCGGAATGGATCTTGGCACCGCGTCGGTGCTGATCTACATTAAGGATAAAGGCATCGTTCTCAACGAACCGAGCGTCGTCGCGCTCGACAAGAACAGCGGCAAACTCCTCAAGGTCGGCGCGGACGCGCAGGCCATGCTGGGGCGTACGCCGGGAAACATCATCGCCATCCGTCCCCTGCGCGAGGGCGTGATCTCCGACTATGAGGTCACCGAGCGCATGATCAAGGAGTTTCTGCACAAGGTCATGGGCTTCCAGCTCTTTAAGCCGCGCATCATCATCTGCGTTCCCTCCGGCATTACCGAGGTTGAGGAGCGCGCGGTCATCGACGCGGGTATTCAGGCAGGCGCGCGCCGCGTCTATCTCATCGAGGAGCCGGTCGCCGCTGCCATCGGTGCGGGCATCGACATTACCCAGCCCGAGGGTCACATGATCATCGACATCGGCGGAGGTACCTCTGACATCGCGGTCATCTCCCTCTCCGGCGTGGTCGAATCGTCTTCCATCAAGATCGCGGGCGACCAGTTCAACGAAGCGGTTATCAAGTATATGCGCCGCAAGCACAACCTGCTCGTCGGCGAGCGCACGGCGGAGGAGATGAAGATGCAGATCGGCTGCGTATTCCCGCCCGAGGAGGAGAGCAGTATGGAGGTCAAGGGTCGCTGTCTGCTCACCGGTCTTCCCAAGCTCATCACCGTCACCTCGACGGAGATGATGGACGCATTTGAAGAGCCTGTCGAGCGCATCATGGAGGAGGTCCATCTCGTGCTTGAAAAGACACCGCCCGAACTGGTCGCCGATATTTCGAACAACGGCATCGTTATGACCGGCGGAGGCAGCCTTGTCCGCGGCTTTGACAAACTCATCACTGCCCGCACCGGTATCCACGCGATCGTCGCCGAGAACGCCATTCAGTGCGTGGCGGAGGGCACGGGCAAGAGCCTTGAGAGTATTCAGGATATGCAGGACGGCACGATGAATCTCAGCCGCCGCAAGCAGATCAACTGACGGACCATACGGAGGCTATCATGGCGGCATTGTCAGGTCTCAAGCCTGAGAGGGTATTCTACTATTTTGAACAGCTCTGCTCCGTGCCGCACGGCAGCGGCAATACGAAGCAGATCAGCGACCTGTGCGCGGGCTTTGCCCGCGCGCTTGGGCTGAGATACCGGCAGGAGCCGTGCGGCAACGTCATCATCTGGAAGGACGGCTCCCGCGGCTACGAAAACGCCGCGCCCATCATTTTGCAGGGGCATATCGACATGGTCTGCGCGCAGACTGAGGACTGCAAAAAGGATATGGCGCGCGAGGGGCTGGACATCCGAACCGACGGTGAGTGGGTGTGGGCGGACAAGACCTCGCTCGGCGGCGACAACGGCATCGCCGTTGCGATGATCCTTGCGATACTTTCCGACGAGGCGCTCTCCCACCCACCCATCGAGGCGGTCTTCACCGTGGACGAGGAGGTCGGCATGGACGGCGCGTTCGCGCTCGACTGCTCCGACCTGAAGGGCAGGAAGCTCCTGAATCTCGATTCCGAGGAGGAAGGCGTTTTCACCGTGTCCTGCGCGGGCGGTGTGCGGCTGGACTGCGCGCTCGATATGGCGCGGGAGCCGCTGGAGAGCGGCGTGACCGGCTATCGCGTGACGATCTCCGGGCTCAAGGGTGGGCACTCCGGCATGAACATCGGAGACGGGCGCGGCAATGCCAACTGCCTGATGGTACGCGCGCTGTACAGCGCGATGGAGGAAATTCCGTCTCTGCGCGTGAGCGATATGCGCGGCGGGCGGTTCGACAATGTTATCTGCCTACGCAATGACGCGCTCGTTGCCGTCGCTGAGACCGACGGACCCGCGTTTGAAGCATTTATTCGGGCATTCGACGCGACGCTCAAAAACGAGTACGCCGTCACCGACGGTGGTATTTCCCTGTGCTGCGAAAAGGCAAAGGTCGGCTCCGCCGTCTCCCGCAAGGAGACGAGCCGGCTGCTCCATACCCTCCTTGCCCTGCCGCAGGGCGTGCAGGCGATGAGCGCGGATTTCCCGGGGCTTGTGCAGGCCTCGCTCAACCTCGGCGTGATGCACATGGACGAGACCGGAGCGAAGTTTACCTTCTCCGTCCGCTCGTCCGTCGCCTCGCAGAAGCAGATGCTCGTCCAGCGTGTGCGCGCCATCGTCGAATATGCGGGCGGCACAGCCAGCGAGCGCAGCAGCTATCCCGGCTGGCAGTACGACCGCGATTCCACCCTCCGCAGGGAGGTCGAGACGGTCTACCGCGACCTCGCGGGGCACGACGGCAAGGTCGAAGCTACTCACGGGGGGCTTGAGTGCGGGCTGTTTATCGAGAAGATCCCCGGGCTTGACGCGCTCTCTCTGGGTCCCGAGCTGCACGACGTCCACTCGGTCAACGAGCGGCTGAACGTCGCCTCCACCGCGCGCGTATACACGCTGGTGTGCGAGCTGCTGAAGCGCAGCCGATAAAAGAAAAATGCAGAAGCTCTGTTTTCCTGTGGAAAGCAGAGCTTTTTTGCGGAAAGAAAAATTTTTCGGAAAAGCTGTAACCTTTTTTTCTCTCAGGCGTCTATTATGTGAAAGCGGGCAGCAAGGAGGCGGGGCGAAACGGTATGAAGAACGATGTCATCGACGAACTGTTCCGGAAATACTACAATGAAGCCCTGCTTTATGTGCTGGCTCTGTGCGGCAACAAGACCGTCGCAGAGGACGTTGTTTCTGCCGCTTTCTTCCGTGCGCTGGAGTGTGCGGACGACAGCATCAGGGATTTTCGCCCGTGGCTGCTGACGGTGTGCCGCAACGAGTACTTCTCTCAGCTGCGAAAAACGAGCCGCGAGAGCGGCGGGGAGCTGAATGAGGAGCTTGCCGCGGAAAATGAGCAGACGCTCGAAAAAATCATCCGGCAGGAGGAATACCGCGCTCTCTACCGCGCGATCGAGGGACTGAACGAGGGTCAGAAGGAAGCGGTCACGCTCTTCTACTTTTCCGGGCTGTCCGTGCGCGAGGTCGCGCAGATCACAGGAAAGAGCGAGACAAACACAAAGGTCACACTTTGCAGAGCGCGTGAAGCGCTGAAAAAAAGCATGGAGGCTATGAGATGAACTTTGAAGACGCTTACAAGAAAGTGCAGGACGGCACGGCGAGCGATGAGGAGGCGGCATTCGTCGCCCGAGAGATCGTGAACGCGCAGAAGGTCAGCGCCCTGCTGGACGCTGCAGAGCCGCAGCGCCCCCTCCTTGCACCAGCGGACGAAGAGACCTTCCGCAAGGCGCGCCGCTCCTTCAACCTGAAGACCACCGTCCGCGTGATCGTGATCGTGATCGTTTCGCTCAGCGTGATCGCGGGCGCGACGCTCGGCATTATCTTCGGTACGGCAGGCTCGGCGGCAAAAAAGAGCGCCCGCCTTACGCGCGAGGACGCGATCGACGCCGCCGTCGCTTACATCGCAGGGCTTTCCAGCGCCGATACGAAGGACTTCGTCGTGCACGACGTGGATAAGCGGCTCAATATGAGCGGCGGTCTGACGAAGGCGACGCGCATCTACCAGATCGAGCTGCGCGACGGTGTGCGCGAGTACGAGGTCGAGGTCAACGCCGCCTCCGGCTACGTCACCCTGACGGACATGGAATACCACGGGTTTTAAGGCAGAGAAAAGAGAGGATCAAAAATGACAAAGGATTTTATCAGCAGCACGGCGGCGATCAATGCCGTGATGAATGAACTGGATCTTGCCGGTCGGGAGATCTATGAGCTCTCCGTCGTGCGCGCAGATGGGCTTTACGAGCTGCGCTTCTGCACCGATTTCGTCGCCTATGACTGCTATGCCGATGCGTTCAGCGGCGAGGTGCTCGGGATCGACACGCGCCCTCTCACGCCGGAGACGGACACGGCGGCGCGCCTCGGTGCGTGAACAAAAAAGAGGAACGCCCTCGTTTGAGAGCGTTCCTCTTTTGAAGTCCTCAGCCGCTGTAGCCGAAGAAGTTATTGAAAAAGTCCCACGGGCTGTAATAGCCGCCGTTTCCGTTGCCGTAGGGGGTGCTGCCGTTATAGCTGTTGTCGGTGCTCTGGTCGGAAGAGCTGGTTTCCGTGGTTTTGGGAACCGCGTCAAAGGTGAGCGGAACCTCCATCGTCTTGCCGCCGCGGTACACAGTCAGCGTCACAGTATCGCCCGCACGGTAGGACTTCTTCGCGGCGTTCAGATCGGTCATGTCGCTAATCGTCGTGTCGTCGATCTTGGTGATAACGTCGCCCATCTGAAGTCCTGCCTTATCAGCTGCGCTGCCTTCTTCAACGGAGCAGACAAACACGCCTTCGGTCACGTCATAGCGGTATTGCATAGCCATCTGCGCGGTCATGTTCTGCGGCACGAAGCCCATGTAGGGCTTGTCGGTCACATAGCCGTCGGTCATGATGTCTTCGACCATGGCGAGCACATCGTTGATGGGGATAGCGAAGCCGATGCCCTCGACGGTGGTGTTGGAATAGCTCGAATACTTGGCGGACACGATACCGATGACCTCGCCGTAGCTGTTGAACAGAGGACCGCCGGAGTTGCCGGGGTTGATGGAGCAATCGATCTGGATCATGTTGAACGGTGTGCCGTCAACATTGATCGCGCGGTTCACGCAGGAAACGATGCCGGAGGTCATCGAGAACGTCAGTTCGCCGAGGGGGTTGCCGATGGCGGCAACGGTCTCGCCGATGCTCAGTGCGCTTGAGTCACCCAGCACCACGGGTGTCGCGCCCGTCACGTCGATCTTAATGACGGCGATATCATAATCCTCGTCGCTGCCGACGACCGCCGCGTCATAGGTCTCGCCGTTGTAGAGCGTGACCTTCACGCTGCTCGCGCCGGAGACGACGTGGTGATTCGTCAGAATATAGCCGTCCTGCGTGATGAAGAAGCCTGTGCCGCTTGCTGCGGTCTCGACCTGCTGACCGAAGTAGTTCGTGGTGGAGGAAACGTTGATGGAAACGACGCTGTTGACGTTCGCGGCGTAGACCTCCGCCGTGGTCATCTGCGTCTTGCCGTCGACCTTCATCGTCTTGACCTCGCCGACTACGCGGTCGCTGACCTGAACGGTGGTGGAGCCGACCTTGGCGGTCATGGCGGCGCGGCTCACGCCCGCGCCGATAAATCCGCCGATGAGCGCGCACACCAGTGCAAGCGCAAGGATCTTGGCGCTGAAGCCCTTTTTCTTTTTCTGCGTGTTCTTGTCCCACGGATCCTCCGCGTAGTTCCTCGTGTCAAGAGGAGCATTCTCATCGGAGCCGTCGGTCTTGCGGTAGCTGTAGTGGTACAGGTTGTTTTCGTCTTCGTACATGGTACGGACCTCCTTTTCCAAACAGCCGCATGAGAACGGCTGTCAGCTTTCTATGGACATTACTATACCGACCTTTTGTGTATAAATCTTGAACTTGCTTTGGACTTTTCTTAAATTCCGCTTGTCGGAGAGTTAAAATTCCCATGCGTGTGCAAGTTTTCCTTGCGCTTTACCCCGTGCCATACTAAAATATGTGCAGAAAATACAAAGATAGAAAGGGGGCGGCGCGGGTGCTTCGCATCGACGATTTGAAGCTGCCTGTCGGCGCGGGCGAAGCGGAGCTGCGTTCTGCCTGCGAGCGTGCGCTGCGCGTGAGCGGGGACGCAATTCTCTCCGTGACGCTCCTGCGCCGCTCGATCGACGCGCGCGAGGGCGTGAAGCTCGTCTGCGCCGTTGCGGTCGAGGTCAAAAACGAGACGGGCGTTTTGAAACGCTGCAAGAATAAGAATGTGCAGCCCTACACGCCGAAACAGTACATGCCGCCCGCGCCGATTGCAGCGCCGGAGGTCTCCCCCGTCGTTATCGGCGCAGGACCGGCGGGACTTTTTTGCGCGCTGCTGCTCGCCCGTTGTGGGGCAAGGCCCGTTCTGCTGGAGCGCGGTCGTGCGGTCGAACAGAGAAAGACCGACGTTGAGCGCTTCTGGCGCACGGGTGTGCTGGATCTCTCATCGAACGTCCAGTTCGGCGAAGGCGGCGCGGGCGCGTTTTCCGACGGCAAGCTCAACACGGGCACGAAAGACCTGCGCCACGGATATATCCTGGAGGAATTCGTCCGCTTCGGCGCGAGCGGAGACATTTTAGTCGATGCCAAGCCTCACGTCGGCACCGATAAATTATACGTTGTCCTGCAAAACCTGCGCCGCGATATCATCGCCTGCGGCGGCGATATCCGTTTTTCCCACAAGGTCACGGATATCGAATGCAGCGGCGGCAGCGTCAAGGCGCTGCGCGTCTCGTCCCCCAAGGGGGAATATACGCTGAGAACAAAGCAAGTTGTCCTTGCACCCGGTCACAGCGCGCGAGATACGTTTGAAATGCTGCACGCGCGCGGCGTGCCGATGGAGCCCAAGCCTTTCGCCGTCGGCGTTCGCATCGAGCACCGCCAGCGTGACATGGACGCGGCGCAGTATAAGGCGGCGGCGGGGCAGCGCGGTCTGCCGCCCTCGTCCTATAAGCTCTCTTGCCATACGAAGGGCGGGCGCGGCGTGTTCTCGTTCTGCGTCTGTCCCGGCGGCGAGGTCGTCGCCGCCGCGTCGGAGGAGCATCGCGTCGTGACGAATGGTATGAGCGAGTTCGCGCGCGCCGGGGAGAATATCAACGGCGGGTTACTCGTTTCCGTCACGCCGGAGGACTTCCCATCCGGCGATGTCCTCACGGGCATGCGGTTCCAGCGGGAGCTGGAGGACGCGGCATACCGCCTCGGCGGTGGGAATTACGCAGCCCCCGCGCAGAGGGTCGGAGATTTTCTCGCCCATCGCCCATCAAGCGGAGCGGGAGCGGTCGTCCCGACCTATCGTCCAGGCGTTCGCTGGTGCGATCTGCACGACTGTCTTCCGCCCTTTGTGTGCGAAGCGCTGGAGGAGGGACTTCCCCTGTTGGGGAGCAAATTGAAGGGCTTCGACGCGCCCGACGCCGTTTTGACGGCGGTGGAGACGCGCTCGTCGTCCCCTGTGCGCATCACGCGGGACGAACAGTATCAGTCCACCCTGCGCGGACTGTATCCCTGCGGCGAGGGCGCGGGCTACGCCGGCGGCATTATGAGTGCCGCGGCGGATGGAATGCACGTTGCGGAAATGATTTTGGAGGAATTGAACTATGAGTGAAAAGATCGGCGTTATCATCGATTTCCTGACCCCGGAGTACGAAAAGCAGCTTCGTAACGCTGCCGCACGCTGCGGGTACGATATTACCTTTTTCCCCTCGTCCAAGGCGGCGGAGGTCAGCGCGGACGACTGCACCATTCTCTACGGGCACCCCTCGCAGAAGGTCGTCGCGGGCGCGAAGCGGCTCAAGTGGTTTGCCTGCTGCTGGGCAGGTGTGGACCGCTTCTGCCACGATGGGCTTTATCAAAATCCCGATTGCCTGCTGACGAACTCCTCCGGCGCTTACGGCACGACCATCGCCGAGCATTCGGTCATGGTCTCGCTGATGCTGCTGCGCCGCCAGCTCGAGTATACCGAAATGATCCGCGAGGGCGGCTGGCGTGTTCTGTCCGGCGGGATCCACTCGCTCCACGGCGCGCGCGTCACGTGTCTCGGAACGGGCGATATCGGTACGGAATTTGCCCGCCGCGTGCGCGCGTTCCACCCGGCAAAGCTCGTGGGGCTGAACCGCAGCGGCCGCGCAAACGAGGATTTCGACGAGCTCCGCACCGTTTCGGAGCTGGACGCTGTTCTGCCGGAGACAGACCTCCTATTTATGTCCCTTCCCTCCACGCCCGACACGGTGAATATCCTGAACGCAGACCGCATGGCGCTGCTGCCCAAGGGGGCTTACGTCATCAACGTCGGCCGTGGCACGGCGGTCGATCAGGACGCGCTTATCGCAGCGCTGGAGTCCGACCATCTCGCGGGCGCGGCGCTCGACGTGGTCGTGCCCGAGCCGCTGCCCGCCGACCACCCGCTGAGAAAGGCGAAGAATCTCCTGCTCACGCCGCACGTTGCGGGCAATATGACGCTCGGTTACACCTGTGAGCGCAATGTTGCGATGTTCTGCGAGAATCTGGAGAACTACGCCGCGGGGCGTCCGCTCCGGCATCTGGTCGACCGCAGAAAGGGCTACTGAGGAAAAAGGAAAGACTTCCCATGAAAAGTTCCCGCATCTACAATATGCTCCTGCGCGTGGTGCAGGGTATTATCATCGGCGCAGGCGCGATCCTGCCGGGCATCTCCGGCGGCGTGCTCGCGGTGGTGTTCGGCATCTACCGTCCTATGATGGAGGTGCTGACGCACCCGAAAAGCGCGCTTGCGCGTCATCTTCCCCTGCTGCTGCCGGTCGGCGTCGGCTGGGCGGTCGGCTTTCTCGGCGGGGGTGGCGTCATACTGGCGCTGTTCGATCAGTCGGAAACGGTGGCGACCTGCCTGTTCATCGGGCTGATCCTGGGTACGCTGCCCGACCTCTGGCACGAGGCGGGTGCACAGGGACGGAGCAGTGGCTCGTACCTCTCGATGCTCGTGAGCTTTGCGGCGCTCTTTTCCGTGCTGCTGACCGTCCGGCTTGGCTCGTTTTCCGAGATGAGAACCGACTTCTGGGGCTTCCTTTTCTGCGGTGTGCTCTGGGGACTGAGCTTTATCATTCCGGGCATGACCTCGTCCTCCATTCTGATGGCTGTGGGGCTCCTGACGCCGCTGGTGGACGGTATCACGCGCTTCGACCCTGCCGTGCTGCTCCCGTGGGCGATCGGTATGGGGGGCGTGGCGGCGCTGTTCGCCCGCATCGTCAGCACGCTTTTCGACCGACGCTATTCCCTTGCCTATCACGCGGTGATCGGCATTGTGCTCGCATCCACGCTTATTATCATTCCGCTGCACTATGCCTCGGGCGCGGAGCTTGCATGGAGCATCGGCTGTGCCGCACTCGGCGCGGCGCTCGCCTACTTCGGCGGGAAGATCGGATCAAAGGGCGAGACAGAGGAATAATAAAGAATAAATATAAACGAAAAAAGCGGCGATCTCTGTCAGAGACCGCCGCTTGGCGTATATGGCTATATTTAGAGGAAATTATTGCTCGTCGTTCTTCCCAACGGACGCTTCACCGCTTTCACCGTCCGAGCTGTCCTGCGATGTGCCGGGCGTTTCGCCGTTCTGAACATCATCGTCCTGCGGCGGCTGCTCGATCTTTTCGCTCGTCATAGAAATGTGCTTGGCGGGCGCTTCGATCACGTTCGGCTGCGAGGGGCGGAAACCGTCCTCACTCTTGCGGGTAGAGGCGTAAGCCTCTTCGACGGTCGAGG
Source organism: Alistipes onderdonkii (assembly GCA_963612845.1). Lineage (GTDB taxonomy): Bacteria > Bacillota > Clostridia > Oscillospirales > Oscillospiraceae > Hominicoprocola. The sequence goes on along the minus strand of CAVDWO010000015.1, from coordinate 5,041 downwards.
GGTCACGCCCCTCGAGGATCGCAACCATCTCGCCGCCGGTGATCGTTTCCTTTTCGAGCAGATACGCCACGACCTTGTCCATATTCTCGCGGTTGTCGCGAATGACCTGCACGGCGTCCTTGTAGCACTCGTCGAGGATGCGCTTGACCTCGCGGTCCATGATGGCGGCGGTGTCCTGCGCGCAGTCGAGCCCGTAGCCGCCGTCAAGGTATTGGTTGCGGACGGACCCGAGCGCCACCATGCCGATCTCGTCGCTCATGCCATACATGGCGACCATACTGCGGGCGATATTCGTCGCCTCCTGGATATCCTGCGAAGCGCCGTTGGTCATCGTGTTCATCACGACCTCCTCGGCGGCGCGGCCGCCCATGGAGACGGCGATCTTCGCCATCAGCTCGTCGCGCGTGCGCAGGTTGGTCTTGTCCTCCTCGGGCATGAGGAGCGTATAGCCAAGGCTGCCCTCGGTGTGCGGAACAATGGTGATTTTCTGCACCGGCTCGGCGTTTTTCTGCTTGTAGGCGACCATCGCGTGACCGACCTCGTGATAGGCAACGAGCTTCTTTTCAAACTCGGTGAGCACGCTGTTTTTCTTCTCGCTGCCCGCGATGACAAACTCGAACGCCGCGAGCATATCCTCCTGCGTGACGAGTTTGCGCCCGTTGCGCACGGCGCGCAGCGCCGCCTCGTTGGCGAGGTTCGCAAGATCCGCGCCCACGCAGCCCGCGGTCGCCAGCGCGACTTTTCTGAGGTCGACGTCCTCGGCGAGCTTGATGCCGCGCGTGTGGACCTCGAGCGTTGCAAGACGACCCGCAAGATTCGGCCGGTCAACGGTGATGCGGCGGTCGAAACGGCCGGGGCGCAGCAGCGCCTTGTCGAGCACCTCGGGACGGTTGGTTGCGGCGAGGACGATCACGCCCTTGCTGGGGTCAAAGCCGTCCATCTCGGCAAGGAGTTGGTTGAGCGTCTGCTCGCGTTCGTCGTTGCCGCCGAAGCGCCCGCCGTCGCGGGACTTGCCGATGGTGTCGATCTCGTCGATGAAGATGATACAGGGGGCGACCTTCGCCGCCTCGGCGAAGAGGTCGCGCACGCGGCTCGCGCCCACGCCGACGAACATTTCGACGAAATCAGAGCCGGAGATCGAGAAGAACGGAACGTTTGCCTCGCCCGCCACGGCCTTGGCAAGCAGCGTTTTGCCCGTACCGGGAGAGCCGACGAGCAGCGCGCCCTTGGGGATCTTTGCGCCAATAGCGGTGTACTTCTCGGGATTGTGCAGGAAGTCGATGATCTCCACGAGGGATTCCTTCGCCTCGTCCTGTCCGGCAACGTCGCGGAAGGTGACGCCGGTGGACTTCTCCATATAGACCTTGGCGTTGGCTTTGCCTACGTTGCCGATACCGCCGAAGCCGCCCATGCCGCCGGTCTTCTTGGCGAGCATATTCATCAGCAGCACCAGCGCACCGACCATCAGAACGGTGGGCAGGATATAGCTGATCATAAAGGCGAGCACGGGCGAAATGGGCGCCTGATAGGGCTTGGTGTACTTTACGCCGTGTTCATCGCAGAGCGCCAGCAGATTCTCCGTCGCGTCGGGAATGATGGTGGTAAAGAGTGTGTAGTCCTCGTTGTAGCTGTTGCCGTCTGCGTCGGTATAGACGAAGCCGTCCACCGGCGTGACGGTAAAGACCGTGTCGCCGAACTCGATGGATTTGATCTTGTCCTCCTCCACAAGGTCGATCAGCTCGCTGTAGGCGATCTCGCAGGAGCTTTCCGCGTTGCGTGCCTGATCGAGCATGACGGAAAGGTAATTCACGCCGATCGTCAGTAGCAGCGCCCACAGGACGATCGACCACATTCCGCGGCTGCCGCGGTTTTTGTCGCCTCGGTTGTTTCTGTTGTTCTGATCCATATGCTTCCTCCTGTTCGGAGCAGTAAAAACGCGGCGATGCCGCGATTTGATTGTGCCTTACTATATCATACAAAAAATGCGAGCACAAGCTGTCGGCGGTGAATTTTCGGTGAACATTTGCGGAGATTCCCTCTTTATCTTGTCCTTTTTCTGTGATAAAATCGCAACGTATCGAAATTTGCCACAAGGAGCAGGATCGCACATGGATACGGAACGCAAGAACAGGAACGGTGCGCGGACGCAGGACGCGGAGGCGGACGGCATCATCGAGGGACGCAACGCGGTGATCGAGGCGCTGCGCGCCGGAACAGGTATCGACAAGATCTTTATTCAAAAGGGTGAGACGGACAAGACCCTCGGGCATATCGCCTCCACGGCGCGCGCGGCGGGTGTGGTCGTCGTGGACGCAGACAAGCGCAAGCTCGATTTTATGAGCCGCACGCACGCCCATCAGGGCGTCATCGCGCTCGCGTCCGTGCGCGAATATGTCAGCGTCGAGGATATTTTGAGCATTGCGCGTGAAAAGGACGAAGCCCCTCTGCTCGTCGTTTGCGACGAGATCTCCGACCCGCATAATTTGGGCGCGATCATTCGCACAGCGGAGTGCGCGGGCGCGCACGGCGTAATCATTCCCAAGCGCCGCAGCGCCGGACTGACGAGCGTTGTCGCCAAGACAAGCGCGGGCGCGGTGAGCTATGTGCCCGTCGCGCGCGTGCCGAACATTCCCGCGCTTTTGGAGCAGCTGCAAAAGGAGGGCGTCTGGATCTTCGGCACGGCGGCTGAGGGCACAAGCGACCTCTATAGCGCGGATTTGAAGGGTCCCGCGGCAATCGTCATCGGCAGCGAGGGCGACGGCATGACGAGGCTCGTGCGCGAAAAGTGCGACTTCCTCGTAAGCATTCCGATGAAGGGACAGATCTCGTCGCTCAACGCTTCGGCTGCTGCGGCGATCCTGCTGTACGAGGCAGTGCGCCAGCGCCGGCAGTGAGAAGAGAAGGAAGACCATGGAGCAAAAAGACCTTGAGTTTGAGCAGACGCTCTCCGAATCCGAGGCGCTGCTGAAAAATACTGCCCGCAGTATGGACGACGATGCGGAGTTTTCGCTCGAGAGTATTCTCGCCGAATACGGAGAGGAAACGGGCAAGGGAGCCGCCGCGCCGTCCCCTGCGGCGGAGCCGCCGCGCGAAACGGAGCCGTCCTCCCTGCAGGTCGGGGCGGAGCCGGCAGAGGACGTGCCGGAGGAAAGCTCTGCCGGAGACGAAGTGCCGAATGCGATGAGCCTTGAGGACGTGCTGCGGCAGACGGTGCAGAACGCGCTCGACGAGCGCGAGGACGTGATTCTTGAGGAGCCGCCGCGCCGCGGGCTGTTCTCCCGCCGCAAGATGAAAGACACCGAGCAGCTCTATGACGACCCGGAGGAGGACGACGAACCGCCCGTTCCCGACCTCCCCGAGCCGCCCGCGGAGGAGACGCTTGCCGCGCTGCGCGCGCAGCTCTCTGCGGCGATGAGGGCGCGCCGTGCCGTCGGCATCGTTGCGCTCATGATGTGGGCAGGGCTCTTGGCGGCGCACTTCGCGCTGCTGCCGGAGAGCATCTCTGCCGATCCGCTGTTGAGCACCTTGCCGTATTTTGTGCTGGAGCTGCTGGCGTGTCTGCTCGGTCGCCGCGTCTTTCAAACGGCGGCAGCCGATCTGCGCAGTAAAAAAATCGGAGCGCCGCTGCTCACGGGGCTGCTGTGCGCCGTGACGCTGTGCGACACGGCACTGGCATATTTTCTTCCCGCGCGCGCTGCTGCGGCATCGGTGCCGCTGCACGGCGTCGCCGTGCTTGCGCTGTATAGTGCGCTGCTGGGCGAGACACTCCGCCTGCGCGCGCTGAGCGATACCTTCCGCATCGCCGCCATCGGAGACGCGCCCTATATTGTTACCGTCACCGCCGGAGGCGCAGCCAAGCGCAAGGGCTCATCCGCCGGATTCTCAAGCTGCGTCCGCGCCGCCGACACTTATTCCCGCTGGCAGAATGCGCTGCTGCCGGTGATCCTGACGGCGAGCCTTGTGTTTGCACTGCTGTCTACGCTTGAAACGCAGGCGGGCGCACTCTTTGCATGGAACCTCTCTGTGTTGCTCGCAAGCGCGGATCTGCTGGCGTTCCCACTCGTTTGCGCGCTGCCGTACCGCCGCATCGCCGCACGACTGGCAAAGAGCGGCAGCGCCGTGGCGGGCTACGCCGGAGCGGACGCGATCCGCCGCAGCAACTGCGTGATCCTGACGGACGGAGATATCTTCCCGCCCGGCACTGTGACGCTGGGCGGCATGAAGACCTTCGGCGAGGAGAGCGGCAAGGTCATCGCCTACGCCGCGACCATGGCGCACGCCGCCGACTGTGGGCTGAGCAAGTTGTTCGACGATCTGCTCGCCAGCGACGGCGGCTGGCGGCAGCCGCTGGACGGAATGGACTTTTATGAGGACGGCGGCGTGGGCGGAACGATCCGCGGAGAGAGCGTACTGTTCGGTACGGCAGGGTTTATGCGCAAGCGCGGCGTGGAGCTGCCGCGTAATCTCACGCTCAAGACGGGTGTTTTCCTTGCGGTGGACGGCGTGCTGGTCGCGGTGTTCGCCATGAAGTACCTGCCGGCGGAAAATGTGGACTGGGCGCTCCATGCCCTGCACCACAGCCGCATCACGCCGGTGCTCGCCGTGCGCGACGGCAACATCACCCCCGCGCTCCTGAAGCGCAAGTTCGGCACCGACGCGCGCGCGGTCTACCCAAAGCTGTCCACGCGCCTCGCGCTCTCCGAGCGCGGCGGCGGGCGTCCCTACGCGCTGCTGCTGCGCGAGGGACTGATGCCTTACACGGAGGTCGTGCTCGGCAGCAAGCGGCTGTGCCGCTCCGCCCGGAGGGGAACGGCGCTCTCGTTCTTCGCTTCCGTCGCCGCCACACTGCTGGCGTTTTACCTGACGTTTGTCGGGGCTTACGGCGTGCTCACGCCGCCTGCGATGCTCGCTTACGTGCTGCTCTGGTCGCTCAGCGTGTTGGTTGACGGTATGTTTGCCGACCGCTATTGAGCATTTCCCACGAAGAAAACACCAAATTGCGCAAAATTGTGGTTGTATTAGAGAAAAAATCATGGTATGA
>CAVDWO010000014.1:0-38744 GCA_963612845.1 Alistipes onderdonkii | reverse complement strand
CCCCACTGCTGCCTCCCGTAGGAGTCTGGGCCGTGTCTCAGTCCCAATGTGGCCGATCACCCTCTCAGGTCGGCTACCGATCGCTGTCTTGGTGGGCCGTTACCTCACCAACGAACTAATCGGACGCGAGCTCACCCCACAGCGGATTCCTCCTTTGACCCCTCTGCCATGCGGCAGTGTGGTCTTATGCGGTATTAGCAACTGTTTCCAGTTGTTATCCCCCTCTGTGGGACAGATTGCTCACGCGTTACTCACCCGTCCGCCACTCGAATGACAACCGAAGTCATCATCCTCGTTCGACTTGCATGTGTTAAGCACGCCGCCAGCGTTCGTCCTGAGCCAGGATCAAACTCTCAATAAAATGGTATCTCAAGAGCCGAAGCTCTTCAAACCTTCATTGAGCTATTTGTCATAGCTTAAAACTTTTTATCCTTACTCCCTCGCCGTAATTGACTTAACCGGCTCCGGAGCAAGCCCTGTCATTTATGACAGTTCTTCTGGTGCTTGTCAAAGTTTCGTTGTTTAATTTACAAGGTGCACGCTCCAACCGCGGAACAGTTGCTATCTTACCACCTACCTCCCCCTTTGTCAACTACTTTTTTCCCTTTATCTCGACATTTTTTAATTCTTCTCAAAATATCCCTTAATTACAAGGAAAATTGGGCAGGCTGAAACAAACTCAGTCTGCCCGTTTTTCCCGTTTTTATCTGCTGCCGTTACGGATTCATGAGCCGGTCGTAGCGCAGCATCAGCAGCGCCACCTGCGCGCGGCTGACCGCCTGCGTCGGATACCAAACGCACTCCTGCTCCGTGATAAGCCCGTTGTTCCACGCCCACGTCACCGCGTCGCGTCCGCTGTCGGAAACCTTGGGCGCGTAGGGGTAGCCCTCAAGCGTGCCCTTGATCTCCGGCTCGCCGGCAAGGCGGTAGAGCACGATCAGCGCCTGCTCACAGGAGAGGAAGCCCTCGGGGTCGAAGGTGCCGTCCGCTTTGCCGCCCATCAGCCCATTGCCAACCGCCCAGTTTACATAATCATAAAACCACTCGCTGCCGTCCAGATCGCTGAAGCTCGCTTTCGTCTCAAGCGGCGTTCCGTCCGCAAGGCGGTAGATCATCACCGCGAACTGCGCGCGCGAAATGCCGTAGTCCGGCAGAAAGAGCTGCTGCTCGTCGTCCCCCGTCATCATTCCGGAGGAAACGGCGTAATCCACCGCCTCGGCATACCATGCGTCGACCGCAACGTCCTTAAAGGTATAGGTCGTCACCGTTCCGTCGTTGCCGGTCACGGCGATGTTGATCCCGCCGTTCTCATTCTCCGTCAGCGCGCCGAGCTGCGCGTCTGCGCTCTCTCCGGTCACCGAAGCGTCCGCCGCGTTCTGTGACAGGCCGGAGGCGTCGTCCGCGTCTGCCGTCTTATCACCCTTACCGCGCAGCGCGAGCATAATGATCAGCGCCAGCACCAGCAGCGCGATCAGGATCAGTTTTCTTTTCATTCCCGTCACTCCAATTCCTTGAAACATACGATTTTATGTTACCATACCGTTGGCGCGCTTGCAAGAAGTTTTCCCATCGTTTACAAATCGTGCATATTTGGACGCCGCACCCTCCCCCGCGCGGCGCATAGAATGAAACGCAGGAGCTTTCCTGCGCACGATCCTTAAGGAGGGTGATCTTTATCAACCGTTTTCAGAATAATTGCAGCTACTCGTCCGGTCAGAGCTGCCCGCCGCCCTATCCTCCCTTTCCGCCCCCGCCGTTTCCCGGCGGAGGTATGATCGGTCCGACGGGACCGCAGGGCGTACAGGGGATTCAGGGTGTTCCCGGTCCGATGGGTCCCACCGGACCGCAGGGCGTGCAGGGAATTCAGGGGGCGCAGGGTCCCACCGGTCCCGCCGGACAGACGGGCGCAACCGGAGCAACGGGTGCCACGGGTCCTACGGGGCCGACCGGACTCACGGGCGCAACAGGCGCTACGGGTCCCACGGGACCGACCGGACCTGCCGGCTCCGTTACGCCGGCTGCCGCTGTCACGGACACGACAGACACCAGCGACGTTGCCACACGCTTCAACGAGCTGCTTGCCAATATGCGCACGGCAGGGCTGCTTGCCACCTGAGACAGGCGCGGCGCGATCCGCGCCGCGCTACATAAGCGTCATCATTATATAGAGGAGGGTGGAGCCTATTTCCCGCAAGGTCTGCGTTTACGCCATCTGCAAAAACGAGGAGCAGTTCGTTGACCGCTTCATGGATTCCATGTCCGAGGCGGACTGCGTCTGCGTGCTGGACACCGGCTCGACGGACGCCACGGTCGAAAGACTGCGCGCACGCGGCGCGCGCGTCGAACAGAAAATCATCGCGCCGTGGCGCTTCGACGCGGCGCGCAACGAATCGCTGACGCTCATTCCCGCCGAGATGGAGATCTGCTGCTGCATCGACCTCGACGAGCAGTTCCGCCCCGGCTGGCGCGCGGCGCTCGAGCGGGCATGGCAGCCGGACACGACGCGCGCCAGCTACCGCTACACATGGAGCTTTCAGAGCGACGGCAGCGAGGGCAGCGTCTTCTGGACGGATAAGATCCACAAAAACGGCTGCTACCGCTGGAGAGGTCCCGTGCACGAGGTGCTGCAATACACCGGCGGCGGGCGCGAGCGCGTTGCCGACGCCGAGGGCGTACAGCTTGACCATCACCCCGATCCGAACAAATCGCGCGGGCAGTACCTGCCGCTTCTGGAGCTGGCGGTGCGCGAGGGGCCGGACAATGACCGCGCTCGCCACTACTTGGGGCGCGAGTATATGTTCTGCGGCGAGTGGGAGAAAGCCGTCGAAACGCTGCAATACCATCTTGCGATGCCGCAGGCGGTGTGGCGCGACGAGCGCTGCGCCTCGATGCGCTACCTCGCGCGCTGCCTGCGTCATCTGGGGCGGGAGGACGACGCCGCGCGCTGGCTGCACCGCGCCGTCGCCGAGGCGCCGCATCTGCGCGAGCCGTATCTCGAATTCGCCGACCTGCTCTACCGGCAGGCGGACTGGCACGGCGTTATTTTTATGGTAAACCGCGCGCTGACGATCGCCGAGCGTCCGCGCACCTACATCTGCGAGCCGTTCGCGTGGGGCGCGTTCCCTTACGACCTGCTCGCCATCGCGTACTGGCAGCTCGGTCTGCTGCCGCAGGCGGCGGAAAACGCGCGCCGCGCGGCGGCGCTCTCGCCGGACGATGAGCGATTGCAAAGCAATTTGGCGCTGCTCGAACGGGCGGCAGACGGCGCGCGGTAAAGACGGTTGCATTTTCCGCCGCCATATGATAGATTAGTCCATATTTCCGATGGGGCGCGGCGATTTCCGCCGCGCCGGAGGAGGACGAATGAACAGAGGGGAAATGTACCGCTCGCTCGGCGTGGGCGAGCAGGTGCTTAAATTCGGTGAGACCGTTCTCGACGGGCTCAAGCCCCGCTTTGCCGCGATCGAGGAGATTGCCGAGCTGAATCAGGCGAAGGTCATCGCCGCGATGCAGAAAAACCGCGTGAATGCGACGCACTTCGCCGCCTCGACCGGCTACGGCTATGACGACGAGGGCCGCGACAATTTGGAGCGCGTCTACGCGAGCGCCTTCCACACCGAAGCCGCGCTCGTCCGCCCGCAGATCACCTGCGGCACGCACGCACTGGCCGTTGCGCTCTCCGCCAATCTGCTGCCGGGCGACGAGCTGCTCGCCATCTCCGGCAAACCTTACGACACGCTCGAAGAGGTCATCGGTCTGCGGGAAAGCCCGTGCTCGCTCAGGGAGTACGGCGTTTCCTACGCGCAGGTCGATCTTTTGGAGGGCGGCGGCTTCGACTTCCCCGCCATCGAGCGCGCGCTGAACGGCAGGACGAAGCTCGTCCATATCCAGCGCTCCAAGGGCTACTGCCCGCGCCCGACGATCTCGGTTGACGCCATCGGCGAAGCCATCGCGTTCTGCAAAAAGCTCCGTCCCGACGTCACCGTCATGGTCGACAACTGCTACGGCGAGTTCGTCGAGGCAGACGAGCCGAGCGACTTCGGCGCGGACATGATCGTCGGCAGCCTCATCAAAAATCCCGGCGGCGGTCTCGCCCCCATCGGCGGTTACATCTGTGGCACGCAGAAATGTGTGGACCGCTGCGCCTACCGTCTCTCCGCGCCCGGCTTGGGGCAGGAGGTCGGCGCGAATCTGGGGCTGATGCCCGCGCTGTATCAGGGCTTTTTCTTAGCGCCCAGCGTTGTTGCCGGTGCGGTCAAGGGCGCGGTGTTCGTCGCCGCGTGCTATGAAAAGCTCGGCTTCACGGTCGTTCCGTCCTCCAAGGAGGCGCGGCACGATATTATCCAGTGCGTCGAACTCGGCAGCCCCGAGGGCATGGTCGCCTTCTGCAAGGGGATCCAGTCCGCCGCCGCGGTGGACAGCTATGTCGACCCCGTCCCCGCGCCGATGCCCGGCTACGATTCGCCCGTCATCATGGCGGCGGGCGCGTTCGTGCAGGGCAGCTCCATCGAGCTTTCCGCCGACGGTCCCGTGCGCCCGCCCTACGCCGTCTACTATCAGGGCGGGCTCACATGGTACCACGCCAAGCTCGGCGTGCTGCTGTCGCTGCAAAAGATGCTCGACGCGGGGCTCATCGCGCTGCCCTGAGCAGATTTCCGAAAGGGACATATTCTCATGCTCATTCGCAGGACACCGCTGACGAACCGGCACTTCCGCCGCCGTCCGCCCCCTTGTGCCGCTGTTTTTTGACCGTCAAAAAATAACAGCACAAAGGAGTGTAACAATTTAATATGTGGTTCTGGCTTTCTCTGATCGCGCTGCTCTGCTGGAGCGGCAGCGACCTCTTTTCCAAGATCGGCTGTCAGGGGGAGGACGATCATCTCGCCCATCTCAAGATGGTTATTGCCGTCGGCACGGTGATGGGGCTCCACGCCGCGTTCGAGATCTTTATCGGCGGCACGGAGATCAGCTGGTCCGTTATCTGGACCTACCTGCCCGTGTCGCTGCTGTATATCGGCTCGATGACGCTGGGGTATCTGGGGCTGCGGTACATCGAGCTGTCCGTCTCCTCGCCGATCTGCAACTCGTCCGGCGCGCTCGTCGCGGTGATGACGCTGCTGTTCCTCGGCGGCGAGGACTATTCCCCGCTCGCCGTCGGCGCGATCGCGCTCGTGTGCGTGGGGGCGATCGGTCTGGGCGTGGCGGATGCCACGGAGGATCCGGCGCTGCGCGCCGCCCGCCAGAGCGAGGGCAACCGCAAATACGCCAAGAGCTTTCTCGCCCTTGCGCTGCCCGTAGCTTACTGCCTGCTCGACGCGGCGGGGACCTTTGCGGACAACCGTGTGCTCGAAACGCTGACCGCACGCGCCTTTGACGGCGGCAAATTCGCCACGCTGGACGAGTGCGCCGATCATGCGGCAGCTTCCGCCAACTGCGCCTATGAGCTGACCTTCCTCGCCGCTGGTGTCGTGTGTTTTGTCTACGTCGTGCTCATTCGCAGAGACCGCCTCGTTCCCAAAAAGGAAGCGCCGAAGTACCTTGGCGCGGTGTGCGAGACGGCGGGGCAGTTCGCCTACATCTACGCCATCGCGGACACATCACATCTTGCCATGTCCGCGCCGATCATCAGCTCCTACTGCGCGGCAAGCGTGCTGTGGAGCAGACTGTTCCTGAAGGAAAAGCTCTCGTGGAAGCACTATCTGATGATCGTCCTCATCGTCATCGGCATCGCCGTGATGGGCGTGTTCGACATTTGATTTTTATACACAAAAAGGATCGTTCCCGCCACAGTGGGAACGATCCTTTTTCTCTTTTTCAAGCCTTCTTGATGGGGTGACGGATAACGGTCTTCCGCTTTTTCGCTGTGACGCGGCGCGGGTCGGAGAGATAGATCTCGTGGTGCAGGCGCACATCGCTCAAATCGTTTTCATACCCGTTTTCGTGCAGAAATGCGTCCATCTTCGCAACGGACTCCGGCTCATCATCGAACGGCCCCACGTGCAGGATCTGCACGCAGAGATCCTCATCGACGGTCAGAAATTCCGCTGCCGAGCAGTCGAGCCTTTTCTTCTTTGCTGCCGTTTCCACCGCCCAATCAAAGTCCGCTTTCGTGATGAAGTCCGGCAGGCGCAAAACGGAGATCCAGCAAAAATCTGATTTTCGCCCATAGTCGACCGCCTCCGCGTTCGGCATCTGCCAGAAGCCCTCGAGCGGTGGCACGACATAGTCGAAAAAGCCGTCGATCTCATGTCCCGCGCGCTTACTCATCTTGAGCGTGTAGGCCACGGCGTAGAGGACACCGATGGCGCGCTGGTACATGCCGCTCTCCTCATTTGGGTCGCCCTGTCCGCACACGGCGATATAGTTTGCGCGCGGCACGGTGACGATCTCCGGCTTTGCCTTTGGCAGATAAAATTCTTTGTATTCTTTCTTAAAGTCAAAGGGCATAAGCTTCTTCCTCCTCATTCCAGCGGGATATCGAGCACGCTCACACCGCGCTTGAAGGCGTATTCGATCGTCGAGCGCGTGCCGCCGCGCGCGCCGTCGTTCACGGCGATCAGCAGGCACGCATGATCGACCATATAGCGGTTGCGCCGCTGCATGCAGCCCGGCGTATAGCTCTGCTGCACCATAGTCTCATAGTCGCAGCGGGACAGGATATCGCGGTAGCGCGCCCTCTGCTTTTCGCTCCAGCCGTCCGTCTGCGTGGGGCAGGGGATCGCGGCTTCGAGCGTGATGTGCGGATAGATCCTCTTCAGCGCCAGCACCGTCTCGGCAAAGTATAAATCGCACCCCTCCGCCATGCCGCAGAGGAAATGCTCCATTCCCTCGTGGACGGCGCTCTCCACCGCAGCATGGAGCCGCGCCTTGAGCGCGATGCAGCGGATATCTTCCTCATCGTCTCCCCACGGGAGCTTGCCCGGCCGGTGACCGGTGAACGCGCAGGAGCAGGGTCTTCCTCTCATGCCGCACCGCCCCCTTTCTGTTTCATTATAGAACATTTGTTTTCCGCTGTAAAGCATTTTTCTGTTGACTTTTGAAATTTCCGGCGTATACTCAAGCTATCAACTGAATCACCAGTCTTCGAGGCGGGGTGGAACTCCCCACCGGCGGTCACAGTCCGCAAGCGGCGTTTTCGCCGCACGATCCGGTGAAATTCCGGTACCGACGGTCACAGTCCGGAGGAGAGAAGATGTGCTGCGCGCGATTTTGATTTTTCACGTGGTCCCCGCGCTCCTTTGCGTCATGCACCTTGGAAGGCTCGTTCTTTCAGGGGAAATGACAAAAAGGAGTGTTTTTTTATGTCCGCACAATCCAGACGCACCCACCACATCGCCGTGACTGCCGTGCTCAGCGCGGCCGCCGCCGTGCTCCAGCTCATCGAGATCCCCATACCGTTCCTCATTCCGGACTTCGTCCGGCTCGACTTTTCCGAGCTGCCCGCGCTGCTTGCCTCGTTCAGCCTCGGCCCGCTCTGGGGCGCGGCGGTGTGCCTGATCAAGAACCTCTTCAAGCTGACGACTTCATACTCCGGCGGCGTCGGCGAACTGGGCAACTTCCTGATGGGCGTATGCTTCGTCGTACCCGCGGGCGTATTTTACCGGCAGCACAAGACCCGCCGTGGCGCGCTCGCCGCCTCGATCCTCGGCGCGGTGTGCATGGCGGCCGCCAGCGTGCCCATCAACTACTTCATCACCTATCCCGCCTACGAGAAGTTCTTCCCCATCGAGCAGATCCTCGCGCTCTATCAACTCATCCGCCCCTCGGCGAACGGGCTGCTGGAATGTCTCATCACCTTCAACGCACCGTTCACGCTTTTGAAGGGCGCGCTCGACGTGGCGCTGTGCTTCCTCATCTACAAGCCCCTCTCCCCCCTGCTGCACAAGTGAAGAAAAAGTCCGGCGGAGCGATTCTCCGCCGGACGCTTTTTTTCGGTTGTTCACGCGCCGCCCTTGTACGCCACGCGCACGCTGGGCGTGTTCGTCAGGTAGACCAGCGGACCGTACGCCTTGATGCCGAATTCCAGCACGTCGCCGACCCGGATCTCCCGCTCCGCGTCCTCCACGTCGAGAATGGTGTGGTCGGACGACGCGCCGAGGATCTCCACGCCCTTCATGCGCGGGACAAGGTCGAAGCAGTTGCCGTAGTCCACGCGCCCGAGCGCGACGAGCGCGCGGCGGCGGATCCCGCGGTCTTCATAGTGCCCGATCTCGCCAAAGGCATTGACCGTCAGTTCGCCGATGGGGAAGCTCGGCTTCTCGCGGCACTCGATGACCTCAGCCTTGACGGTAAACACATCGCGGTGCAGGAAATCGGGGGCGAAGCCGTCCGTCTCCCCGCGCAGCCCCATGTCCCCGATGCGCAGGAGGTTGACGCGGTAGGGCATCGTGCCGTTCACCGCCATGTAGAACGACGTGGACGCGCCGCCGCTGACATAGTCGAGCGGGCGGCCGATGGCGCGCTCCATATCGGCGGCAAGGCTCACGAGCGCCTGCATATTGCGCGTGTTGGGCTTGACCGAGCCGTAGCAGCTCAGGTTCACGCCCACGCCGGCGAGCCGGAGATTCTTGAGCGTATGCTCGATCTCAAGCGCGGCGTCGAGCGCGTCCTCCTCGTTCCAGAAGCCCTCGCGCAGGTCGCCGAGATCCATCATCAAAATGACCTCGTGCGTCTTTCCCTGCCGCTTCGCCTCCTCGTTGAGCGCGCGCAGCACGGTGATGTCACTTTGCAGGCTGATATCGCTCAGCGCGATGACGTCGGCAAGCTCGGAGAGCATCGGGATACGGATCAGCATCACGGGCTTTGTGACAAAGCCGCAGCCGCGGATCGTGCGCAGCTGGTCAACGCGCGAGGTGGCGATAAACTTCACGCCGCTGCGCTCGTAGACGCGCACGATCTCCGGCAGGGCGCTGACGCCCTTGACAACGCCCGCGACCTCGATAAGCGAATCATGGCAGCGCTCAACGAGCGCTGCCAGATTCTCAGACAGTTTATCGAGATCACATTCCAGACAGGGATATTGATTTCGAAGATCAGTCATGGTTTGTTCCTTTGCTGTTGTATGGTGTCAGGCGATCACTGCGCGACCTTCTTGGACTTGCGGTAGGGCTTGTTGTCCAGATCCTTGAGCGTCCAGCCGGCGAACGCGCAGGCAATGGTGACGATCGGCATGAGCCAGTTGAAGATGGCGTAGATGCCGTACTCCGCCGCGCCGATGCCCAACGCGCTCACAATGTAAACGCCGCAGGTGTTCCAGGGAACGAGCGCGGAGGTGACGGTGCCGGCGCCCTCAAGAGAAGCGGAGAGCAGCGAGGGGTGCAGACCCATCTTCTTGTATTCCTCGGCGTACATACGGCCGGGGACAACGATGGAGATGTACTGCTCGGGCATGGTCATGTTGGAGAGCACGCAGGTGACTTCGGTGAGGGTAACGAGACCCGCAGGACCCTTGGCGAGCGTCTTGAGCTTGTTGACGATGACCTCGAGCTGGTGGGTATCGTCCATAATGCCGCCGAACATCATGGCGATGATCGTCATGGAGACGGAGAACATCATGCCCATAATACCGCCGCTTTCAAGCAGGCGCGTCATGGTGGCGTAAGTCTCCTCCGACAGGGAGGCAGCGAGCATGGCGGACAGATCCTCGGTGAAGGAATAGCCGTTCATGCCGTAGTCGAAGATGCTGCCGAGCGTGCAGTTGGGCTGCATGATGATGCCGAGGATCGCGCCGGAGATGATGCCGAGGGTGATGCCCGGAATGGCGGGGACCTTCATTGCGACTGCCACGATAACGATGACCGGCGGCAGGAGCAGCAGGGGACTGATGTGGAACACGCCGCCGTAGGCTGCGTTCAGCGCGTTGGAGAACTCCGTCACGCGGCTGAGGTCAGCGTCGCCGCCGTGGTACTGCATCGCACCCATGACGCCGTAAGCCACAAGGCAGACCGCGTAGACGATGCCGGTGGGCAGCATCATCGCCTTGACGTGGGTCATAACGTCGGTGCCTGCCATGGCGGGGGCGAGGTTCGTCGTATCGGACAGCGGGGACATCTTATCGCCGAAGTAAGCGCCGGAGATGACGGCGCCGGCGGTCATGGCGGGGCTCATGCCGAGACCGTAGCCAATGCCCATCAGCGCAACGCCCATGGTGCCCATGGTGCCCCAGGAGGTACCGGTGGCAAGGGAGGTGATCGAGCAGATCAGCAGCGCCGCGACGAAGAAGATGGAGGGCTTGAGGATCTGCAGACCGTAGTAGATCATCGTGGGCACGACACCGGAATCGATCCACACGCCGATCAGGATACCGACGATGATCAGAATGCAGACGGACTGGAGGGCCTTATAGATGCCGTCCAGCATCGCCTTTTCGATCTCGTCCCACTTGTAGCCGAGGTGCATCGCCATCAGCGCGGCGACCATAACGCCGATGAACATGGGAACGTGCGGGTCAACGCCGAAGATAACGATACCGATCGCCAGCGAAGCGATCAACAGCGCCATGGTGAGCAGCGCCTCCCACAGCTTGGGCATTCTCTTTTCCTTACTCATTGTTTTACCAACCTTTCGAACAAATTTTGAAATACGATTTGCCAGAGGTTTGGATACTACGCACTAAAGTATAGCATCTTTACAGCTTCTTAGCAAGTCTTTTTTTGGGAATGGTGAACACAGTTTTACGGTAATCTTTTCTCCATCGCGGAACTCAGCCCGCCGCGGGCGCATTTTGCGCCCGCGGGGACGCCGTTCGGTCTTTACCAGCCGAGCTTTGTCATCGCCTCGTCGACCGCCTTGATGACAATGTCGATCTCCTTCTCGTTGACGATCAGCGGCGGGACAAAGCGCAGCACGTTGCCGTTGGTGTTGTTGATGAGGACGTTGCTGTCCTTGAAGCACAAATCGACGACCGGCTGACCGGAGGGCTTGTTGAGCTGGATGCCGTCGATCAGGCCCAGACCGCGGATCTCGTTGACCGCGTCGGGGTGGTTCTTCTCGATGATCTTATGCGCCTGCTCGCGGAAATACTCGCCCATCTTGCGGGAGTTCTCGATCACGCCCTCATTGATCATCACGTCGAGCGTGGTGGCGGCGAGCGCACAGGCGAGAGGACCGCCGGCGAAGGTGGAACCGTGGGTACCGGGCGTCAGCGTCAGGGCGGCTTCGCCGCGGGCACAGACCGCGCCGATGGGCACGCCGGAGCCGAGCGCCTTCGCCATGGAGCAGGTATCGGGCTCCACGCCGTAGTTCTGGTGCGCGAAAAGCTTGCCGGTACGGCCGGAGCCGACCTGGACCTCGTCGAACATGAGGAGGATGCCCTTCTCGTCGCACAGGTCACGCAGACCCTGCAGAAACTCCTTGGACGCCGGACGCACGCCGCCCTCGCCCTGAACGGGCTCGGTCAGGATCGCGCAGACGTATTCGTCCATGATGTCCTTGACGGACTGGAGGTTATTGAACTCGGCATAGCGGAAGCCGGAAGGCAGGGGCTCAAAGTAGCGGTGCACGCCGTACTGGCCGGTGGCGGTGCAGGTGGCGAGGGTGCGGCCGTGGAAGGAGTTCTTCATCGTGATGACGACGAAGCGCTCGGGGTGGCCGTGATCCTTGGCATACTTGCGGGCGAGCTTGATCTGCCCCTCGTTCGCCTCGGCACCGGAGTTGGCAAAGAGCACCTTGTCGAAGCAGCTGTTCTCGACGATGAGCTTTGCGGTCTGTACGGCGGGCTCATTGTAGAAGTAGTTGGAGCAGTGCAGGATCGTGTGGGCGCGCTCCTCGAGGCACTTCACGATCGCAGGGTGGCAGTGGCCCAGACCGTTGACGGCGATGCCGCCGATGAAGTCGAGGTACTTGTTGCCGTCCTTGTCGAAAACGTAGGCACCTTCGCCGCGCTCGATGGACAGCGGCATACGGACATGGTTGCCGTAGAGGTACTTGTCGCCGTTTTCAATGACTTCGGCATTGCTCTTGAATTTCTCGATCATTGGATATGTCCTCCTATATGATTTTTTGATGGATCTCTTTTACCATTTGATGCCAGCGCTCGGCTGTGCGGTGCCGATCGTCGTACCGATACCTTCGTTCGTAAACGCCTCGTAGAGCACGGAGTGGGGCTTGCGCCCGTCGATGATGCTGACGCTCGTCACGCCCCCTTCGATCGCCTGCACGCAGCAGTCGACCTTGGGGATCATGCCGCCCGCGATCGTGCCTTTATCCTTGAGCGCCTTGACGTCCTTGATGTTCAGGTAGCTGATGACATCGCGCACCTTGATATCGTTGCACAGGCCCTCGATATCCGTCAGCAGGAGCAGCTTCTCCGCGCCGAGCGCGGCAGCGAGCTTGCCTGCGGCGATATCGGCGTTGATGTTGTAATTGCTGCCCTTACCGTCCGTGCCGACAGGCGCGATGACCGGCGTATAGCCCGCGTCGAGCAGCGCGAGGATCGGCTCAGTGTTGACCTCGTCCACATCGCCGACGAAGCCATGGACCTCGTCGTGCTGATGGCAGAGGTAAATATTGCCGCTCACGCCGGACAAGCCGACCGCCTTGCCGCCGAGCTGGTTGATCCTGCCGACCAGCTCGGTGCAGATCTGACCGATAAGCACCATCTCTGCCACGCGCATGGCTTCCGCCGTCGTGCGGCGCAGACCGTCGATAAACTCGCTCTGAATGTCAAGCCGCTCGAGCATCCTGTTGATGCCCGGACCGCCGCCGTGACAGAGCACCGGCTTCATGCCGAGGAGCCTGA
This sequence comes from Alistipes onderdonkii, assembly GCA_963612845.1. GTDB lineage: Bacteria > Bacillota > Clostridia > Oscillospirales > Oscillospiraceae > Hominicoprocola. The sequence continues at coordinate 26,005 of CAVDWO010000014.1, read as the reverse complement.
GCAGCACCACGTCGTGCATAACGGCGTCCTTGAGTTCCTCGTTGATCATGGCGTTTCCGCCGTACTTGATGACGATGATCCTGCCCTGATACTTTTGCAGGTAAGGCATCGCCTGCACCAGCGTTTCGACCTTGCTTGCGATATCGCTCATGTAGGGTACCTCCTTTGCTCAGGTGCGGTAGTCGCCGTTGATCTTGACGTAGTCATAGGTCAGGTCGCAGCCCCACGCCTTTGCCTCGCCGTCTCCCTGATAGAAGCGGACAATGACGGTGATATCATGCTCGGTGAGGACCTTCTTGGCGAGTTCCTCACTGAAGTCGGTGCCGAAGCCGTCCTTCATGACCTGCACCTCGCCCGCGGCGCTCTTGATGATGCAGTCCGCGCGGGTGGGATCGACGTCCGCGCCCGAATAGCCGGCGGCAGCCATGATGCGGCCCCAGTTCGCGTCGCGCCCGAAGACGGCAGCCTTGAAGAGCATGGAGCCGGCGATGGACTTGGCGACCAGACGCGCGTCGTGCTCGGTGGGCAGTCCGTAAGCCTCGACCTCGATGAGGTGGGTCGCGCCCTCGCCGTCGGAGGCGACGCGGCGTGCCATGTCGGTGCAGATGGCGAGCACGAGGTCAGCCATCGCCTTCTTGTCCTCCTCGGTCTTGATCTCAACGCCGGAGGCACCGTTGGCGAGCAGGAAGATGGAGTCGTTGGTGGAGGTGTCGCCGTCGACGGTGCACATATTGAAGCTCTTGTCCACCGCGGCGGAGAGCATCTTCTGAAGGTCGGCGGGGTCCGCCTTGGCGTCGGTCGTAACGTAAACGAGCATCGTCGCCATGTTGGGGTGGATCATGCCCGCGCCCTTTGCCATCGCGCCGATCTTCACGGTGCCGCTGGAGAGCTGCAGCTCATAGGCGCACTCCTTGCGGACGGTATCGGTGGTCATGATGGCGTAGGCAGCCTCGGAGCCGTTCTCCTTGGCGAGCTTTGCGGGAATGATCTCGCGGACGCCCTGGAGCACCTTGTCGACTGGGAGACGCTGACCGATGACGCCGGTGGAGCAGACGAACACCTCGTCCTCACCGAGTCCGAGGAGCTTCTCTGCCTCGTGCTCGACGGTGCGGGCGTCCTCAAGCCCCTGCTTGCCGGTGGCGGCGTTGGCGTTGCCGGAGTTGATGACGACGGCGCGCGCCTTGCCCTTTTTGAGTATCTCGCGGTCAACGATGACGGGAGCCGCGCAGAATTTGTTGGTGGTGAAACACGCCGCGCAGGAGCAGGGCAGTTCGGAATAAAGGACTGCCACGTCCGGCTTCCTGTTCTCGCGCTTTTTGATGGCGGTGTAGACTGCGCCGGCAGTAAAGCCCTGCGGCGTGGTAACGCCGCCCTCGATCGCTTTCAGATTTGCCATATGGGGGTTCTCCTCTCTGAATTTTAATGCGAGCCTGCCTCCCGCGCCTGCGGCGTGGGAGGCGGATCGGTCTTACGGATACATCGGGGGCATCATCAGCCCCGTGGTCTCGGGCAGCCCCATGATAAGGTTCATGTTCTGGATCGCCTGCCCGGCGGCGCCCTTGCCGATATTGTCGATCACGGAGGAAACGATCAGGCGGTGGGTGCGCGCGTCGAAGGTCGGCGTCATCTCGCAGAAGTTCGTGCCGTAGACCCACTTGGTCTGCACGGGCTTGCTCGCCGGGAAGACCTTGACGAACGGCTCGTCCTTATAGAAGCTCCGGTACATCTCGTAGACTTCCTCATTGGTGAAGTCCTTGTCGCAGGTGGCGTAGATGGTGACCTCGATACCGCGGACCTGGGGCAGGAGATGCGGCTGGAAGTTGATGTACTGCCACGTCTCGGGCTTCATCAGATCCTTGCCGGTGATGTAGGCGATGTTCTGCTCGATCTCGGGCGTGTGGCGGTGACCGCCGCCGAGGGAGTAGGCGCAGAAGTTGTTCTCCGCCTCAGTGAGGAGCTTATTGAGCGCGGGACGGCGGCCGGCGCCGGTGTAGCCGCTCTTGGCGTCGATCACGATGGTGTTTTCGATGATATGACCGGCTTTGAGCATGGGCTGAAGGCCGAGGGTGGAGGCGGTGGGATAGCAGCCGGGGTTGGCGATGAGCTTCTTGCCCTTGGCAAGGTCGCGCATGACCTCGGGAATGCAGTAGACAGCCTCGTGGGTCATCTTGGCGTTGGGGTGCTTCTGACCGTACCACTTCTCCCAGACGTCAACGTCGCGGAAGCGGATATCGGCGCCGATATCAATAATGGCGCAGCCCTCGGCGAGGACGATCTCCGCCCACTTGGGCACGTCGCCGGAGGGAACCTGGATCATGATAACGTCGCTCTTTTTCGCCGTCTCGCGGACGGTCTCCTCGGTGAGGTCCATGATGACCTGATCATAGAAGCCGCGCAGGGCGGGGTGATGGGTGGCGATCTCGTCGCCGACGCCGTAGGTATCGAGTACGTTGACAAGCTCGCCGTCGGGATGGTTGACCATCATGCGCAGCACTTCGCCGCAGACATAACCGGTCGCGCCAATGCAGGAATAATGGATCATAACTGTTTTTTCCTCCTTTTGTCTTGCCGCTTAGTTTTGAAAATTCCGTGTACGGGCATTGAATTTTCTTGTCTTGTATTGTATAATCTGCACATAGTTTTGGAAAGCGAATATATTTTTATTTTAATATTCCAAAATGGAATTGCAAGCACAATATTGACAACGAGGTAACAATCTATGAGTATCCGCAAATACATCGCGTATCTTCGCACCGTGGAGACCGGCAGCATCACACAGGCAGCGCAGGAGCTGGGCTACACGCAGTCCGCCGTGAGCAAGATGATCTCCGATCTGGAGCAGGACTGGCAGGTCAAGCTCCTGACGCGCAACCACTCCGGCATTGAGATCTCCTCCGACGGCATGGTGCTGCTGCCCACGATCCGCGAGATTGTGAAGGACTACGAGGATCTGAACTTCGCCGTGTCCGAGCTGCACGGCGTACAGTCCGGCACGCTGCGGCTTGGCTGCTTCACAAGCCTTGCCATCAGCTATCTGCCTGAGATCCTCAAGGACTTCCACCAGCGCTATCCCAATATCCAGATCCAACTGCTGACGGGCGAATATTACGAGATCTCCGAGTGGCTGCGCCGCGGCGCGATCGACTGCGGCTTCCTCGCCATGCCCGCCTCCAGCGATTTTGAGACAACACCCCTTCTGCGCGACACGATGGTCGCCATTCTGCCCGAGGGTCACCCCCTGGCAGAGGAGAACATCTTCCCGCTCGAGCAGCTGCCGCACGAGAACTTCGTGCGCCTGATGGAGATACAGGATTATGAGTTCAACCGCCTGCTCGACCAGTATAATATCCACCCCGAGATCACCTACGACGTCACGAGCGACTTCGCGCTTCTGTCGATGGTCGAGGCGGGGCTTGGCGTAAGCCTTGTGCACAGTATTCTCCTGCGCCCCGAGCGCTACCACATCGTGAGCAAGCCGATCAACGTCAGCCAGTCGCGTGAGATCGGCGTCGCGGTGAAGAAGGGTTTTCTGCCCTCGACCATCACGCAGCTCTTTTTGCAGCATGTCGTCGATTATGCCAAGGGCATCGAAAGCGCGGACGCACAGGGCTGAGGGCGCGCTTTCCGGTCTGCGGTTGGGAAGCAAAGCAATCCCTTCAACCACGCCGTCATTGCCGGGCGGCGCCGCTCTCCCCCCCCCCCCTATACTGGAACCATGCCGGTGATCCGGACGGGAGCGTCCGCGGGGCGGGTCGCCTGCCGGTTATTATAATGCAGTACAAGAGGATAGACAATTGGAAGAACTGACAATAGGAACGCAGATCGCAGCCCATCGGCGCGGAGCTGCCATTGGAGGGCGACGATTCGACCCATGCCGTGCTCTTTCAGGGACACCGGCTGCTCGTGCCGCACGAGGGAAGTCCGTTCCGGCGCGACAAATATGACGAGGTGCGCAAGACCGTCGAGCTGCACTTCTTCGGCACGGTGCAGGACTTTCACAGCGCCTTTTCCTTCGTCTGCACGGAGAGCACCGTCAAGAGGAACATTCAGGCGGGCGACTGTGTCACCTGCGGGAAACCGTCGGACTGACGGGAACGCCGCGCTTTTTTCTTGCAAAACCCGCGGCGGTGTGATACCATACCCGTAATCGACAGGATAAGGGTGGGATCGACATGGAAAATACCTTCAAGAGCTCCGTTTTCGGCGGCTTCAACCGCGACGACGTTATCCGCTACATTGAAAAGACCGCGCTCGAAAGCAAACAGCAGTACGAGCAGCTGGAGAAGGAGAACGACGGGCTCTGCCGCGAAAACGCAGAGCTGCGCAATGAGCTCGCCGCCGTCACCGGCGCGCGCGACCGCCTTTCCACCGCTTACGGCGGTGCGATCGACGCGCAGGAGAGCCAGAAGAAGGAACTGACCGAGCTGCGGGAGGAGCTGACCCTCCTCCGCGCGCAGAAGGAGGAAGCCGAGCGTGCGCTCGCGGAGCTGCGCGAGCAGTCGGCGCGGGAGCTGCGCGAGGTAAAGGAGCAGGCGGAGCGCGAGCTTGCGGAGCTGCGTCCGCAAATCGAGGAATTTGCGCGCGTCAAGGCGCACGTCGCCGAGATCGAGTTTTCCGCCCGCGAACGCGCCGACGCGCTCGAGACCGCCACACGCGCGCGGCTGCAGGATCTGATCGGCGCGTGCAGCGCGCAGTGCGAGCTGATGCTCTCGACGCTCGGCACCACCTGCGCCAACGTCTCCGGTGAGCTGCGCCGCACCGACGCGATGGTCTCGCAGCTTCCCGCCGCGTTCAACACGCTGCGCACCGATCTGAAAGAGCTGCAAAAGCTGGAAAACGAATAAACCACGGCAGATAAAAAAACGGGCGCGCTCCCGAAAGGAGCGCGCCCGCTTTTTTCAGCCGATGAACAGCTGCGTCCAATAATGCCCCGAGGCAACGTAGCCCACGCCGATCTGCGTGTACGACGCGCTCAGGATATTGGCGCGGTGCCCCTCGGAGTTCATCCAGCCGTTCACCACAGCCGCAGGCGTCGCATAGCCCATGGCGATGTTCTCCCCCGCGCTGCGGTAGCTGAGTCCGAAGGTGCGGAGCATCTGGAACGGTGTGCCGTAGGTCGGGCTCGTGTGGCTGAAGTAGCCGCGGTCCTTCATATCCTGCGACTTCCAGCGCGCCACGCGCGACAGCTCCCAGTTCTCCGTCAGCGGCGCAAGACCGTACTTTGCGCGCTCGGCGTTCACCAGCCGGATCACCTCCTGCTCATAGGCGTGCACCGCGCTGTCCGTCGTTGGGATCGTCAGCACGTCGCCCGGATAGATGAGGTTTGGGTCGGCGATCTGCGGATTCGAGTCGATGATCTCGCTCGTACCCACCTGATATCGAACCGCGATCTTCCACATCGTGTCACCGTGCTGGACGGTATGCGTCTGCGCGGCAAGGGCGGGCACGCTCAGCGATACCGCCGTGAACGCAGCCAGAAGCAGGGAAAAAAGTCTTTTCATTGGTAGTTCCTCCTTTTCTTTCCTTGCTCTAATAGTTACATTTTGTAACCATTTTGGCAAGACAAAGATTTTTCCAGCTCTGGGAAAAAGAGGAACTTCTCTCACCGCAGCAGGAGCGGCTGGAGCTGGCATCCCTCCAGCGCCGCTTCGACCGTGGGCAGCAGCAGGCGGAAGTCCGCGATCAGCGACGTGGGCTTCGCCTTCGCGTCGTCCTGCCCAAAGGGGACGAAGTAATAATTTCTGCGGTTCAGCAGCGCGGCGATGTTCGGCGCACTCGCCGACAGGCCGTCGTTCGTGGCGATGGCAAGCACGATGGGTCTGCCGTTGCGGAGCAGTCCCTTCGCCGCCATCGTTACCGGTCCGTCGGTGATGCCGTGGGCGAGCTTGGCGAGCGTGTTGCCCGTGCAGGGCGCGATCACGAGCGCCTCCATCGCCCCCTGCGGACCGAGCGGCTCTGCCGCGACGATATCACGCACGGCGGGGCGCCCCGCGAGTGCCTCCACGCGCGTGACGAGCTCCTCCGCCGTGCCGAAGCGCGTGTCGTATTTCGCCGCGTTCTCCGAAAGAATGGGGACGAGCGTGTGCTCCCGCGCAAGCTGTTCATAATGCTTCAGCAGCTCCGGGTGGTTGCAGAACGAGCCGCAGATGGCAAAGCCGAGCTTCATAGATCTTCCTCCATCAGTTTACATAAAGTCTTTTTGATCGCCAGCGCCGCTGTTTCCGGCGCAACGCGGCCAGGCAGCCCCGGCGCTCTGACGTAATTGAGCCGCAGCTTCTCTACCGCGGAAAGGTCGAAGCCGCTCGCCCCCGCCAGCTCGATGAGAAGCGCGTCCGGCGGCAGCTCGGAGAGGAGCCGCTCGTCCAGCACCTGATGCGGCACGGTGTTGAACACCACGCGGAACGCCCCCAGCCTGCCCGCGAGCCGGCTCGTTTGCAGCGGCGCATAGCCGAAGGCGTCAATCCACGCGAGGTCGGAGAGCTTGCGCGCGCTGACGCTGACACGCGCCCCGAGCGCGCGCAGATCGTGCGCCAACAGCTTTCCGATGCGCCCGAAGCCCAGCACGAGACACTCCGTCCCGTGCAGCGTGACGCTCGTGTGCTTCATCGCCGCTTCGAGCGCGCCCTCCGCCGTCGGAATGGCGTTGCGCACGCTCAGCTCCTCGCAGGCGAAGTAGTCGGTCACGCGCAGTCCGAGCGCGCGGGCTGCCTCCATCGTCTCCATGCGGACGTTCCCCGCGAAAATGCGCTGCTCCGGCCGCAGTGCGCGCAGCAGCTCCTCCGTCCGGATATCCGTTCCGCTGAGCAAGCCGTCCTTTTCCATCGGCAGCGGCAGCACGACCGTCTCCGCCTTGAGCGCGTCGCACAGCGCCAGCGGCATCGGCGCGCCGTCGAGCCCCCACGAGCAGACGCTCCAGCCCTCCGCCGCCATCATCTGCGCGAGCAGCCGCATCCGCGCGTCGCCGCCCAAAAACGCTATCGTCCGATCCATTTCATTCCCCCTTTTCCATAAAGGGTATGCAGGCAGGGCGCGGAACTTGCCTGTGGCGCGCGCAAAATAAGAGCGCCGCGGGGTATTTTGCCCGCGGTGCTCTCTTGTATCGTTACTGCTCCTTCGGCAGCCGGATCGTGATCGTCGTGCCCTTGCCGGGCTCGCTTTGCAGCTCCACCGTGCCGTGGTGGTACTGCACGGCGTGCTTGACGATGGACAGCCCCAGCCCCGTGCCGCCGCTCGCCTTGGAATGGCTCTTATCCACACGGTAAAAGCGCTCGAAGATGCGGTCCTGATGCTCCGGCGCGATGCCGATGCCGGTATCCGCCACGGAGACGAACGCCCGCTCCCCCTCCGTGCCGACGGTGACGGTGACGCTGCCGCCGTCGACGTTATACTTGACCGCGTTGTCGCAGAGGTTGCAGATGACCTCGTACAGGAGCTGCCTGACGCCGCGCACGCATACGCGCTCGCCCGACACGGTGAACGTGACGCGGCGCGCCAACGCCGCGTCGGAGAGGTCTGCCGCCGCCTCCTGTGAAAGCGCCAGCAGATCGACCGGCTCGTGCGGCAGCTCGCCGCCCTCGTCGAGCTGGGAGAGGCGAATGATGTCGTCGGTCAGCGTGACGAGCCGCTGCGCCTCGGCGCGGATATGCCCGACAAAGCGCGGCGTGTCCTCCGGCTTGACCATGCCATTCTCCAGCAGCTCCGCGCTGCCGATGATGCCCTGAAGCGGCGTTTTCAGCTCATGGGAGACGTTGGCGGTGAATTCGCGGCGGTTCTGCTCGGCGTTCTCCCGCTCGGTGATGTCGAATGCCAGCAGCACCGCGCCGACAGGCGCGCTGTCCGACATGATGCGGCTGACGTCGAACTGCCAGACGCGCCCGCCGCGCTCGGCGCGGGTCTCGGCGTGTCCCTCCGCCATTGCCGCTTCGACGGCGGCGCTCGTATCACGGCTGCGGTCAAGCGTCAGAAAATCGCTGCCCGCGCAGCCGCCGTCCGTTCCGAAGATGCGGCACGCCGCGGGGTTGACGCTCAGCACACGTCCCTTTTCGTCCAGCAGCACCAGCCCCTCCTGCATACAGGAGATGACCTGTGCAAATTCGCTGCGCTGGCGCGTAAGCTCGTCAAGCTGCGCGGTGATCTGCCGGTGCTGGCGGCTGATGCGTCCCAGCAGCGGGGACAGCTCTTCATAGGCGTCGTTCTCGAGCGGATCCTCAAGATCCAGTTCGTTGAGCGGCTGCACGATGCGGCGCGAGATACGCTTGGCGAGCAGCGCCGAGAGAATGAGCGCCGCGATCAGCACGACGAGGATCGGCTGGATCATTCCCACGAGCAGCACACCCGCCGTCGCACGGCTGACGGAGATGCGCAGCACGCTCCCATCGGAAAGGCGCGTGGCGCAGTACAGCGTTTTTTGCAGGAGCGTTGCGGAATAGCGCACGCTCTCGCCCTCGCCGGTTTCGAACGCCTGCCGCACCTCGGCGCGGTCGGCGTGGTTCTCAAGGCTCTCCGCGTCGGTCACGGTGTCGCAGAGCACAGAGCCGTCCGCGGCGATCCATGTCAGGCGGCAGCGGTCGGAGGACACGCTGGAGAGGTAGTCTGCCCCGTCCCGCTCCACCGCCGCGGCAGCGAGCGTCAGCTCGTCGCGCAGCTGCCCCGCCTGCACACTGCCGAAATACTCGTAAAGGCAGCCCATGATGACGATCAGGCTCGAAAGCAACACTGCTCCCGCGACGAGCAGAATGGATTGAAATATCTTTTTGGTCATGCCCTGCCCTCCATTCGATAGCCCACGCCTCGCACCGTTTCGATCCGCTCGCCGTAAGCGCCGAGCTTGCGGCGCAGCGTGCGGATATGCATATCCACCGTGCGCGTCTCGCCGCAGTAGTCTGTACCCCAGATCTCGCTCATCAGGCGGTCGCGTGAAAACGCCGTGCCCTGATGGGCGAGGAACAGGCGCAGAAGCTCGTATTCCTTATAGGTCAGCTCGATGCGCGCGCCGTCCACAGTAACGGTGTGCTCCGCATCGTCCAGCACGAGCCCGTCCGCGCGCAGCACGCTCTCCGTCCGCGCCGCGGCGCCGCAGCGACGCAGCACTGCCTTGACACAGGAGACCAGCTCCATCACGCCGAAGGGCTTGGCAAGGTAGTAGTCCGCGCCGAGGTCAAGCCCCCGGATCTTGTCGTATTCCGCGCCCTTGGCGGTCGCCATGACGACAGGAATACTGCGCAGCGCGCTGTCCGCGCGCATCCGGCGCAGCAGCTCCAGCCCGTCGATGCCGGGGAGCATGACGTCCAGCACGACAAGCTCGGGCTTTTCGTGCCGCAGCGCCTCCCAGAAATCCGCCCCGTCTTCAAACCCCCTCGCCTCAAAGCCGGTGGATTGCAGAGCGTATACCTCGATATCGCGAATGCTGGCGTCGTCCTCCACGCACCAGATCATCGTTTATCCCTCCTCGCTTTTGTGCTCTCCTGTCACGGAGAAGATCACCCACTCGGCGATGTTGGTCGCATGGTCGCCGATGCGTTCGAAATACTTGGCGATCATCAGGATATCCAGCGCAAACTCGCCGTCCGCCGGGTCCTCGGCGATGCGGGAGATCAGCGCGCTCTTGACGCGCGCGAAATAGTCGTCCACCGTGTCGTCCTCGGCGATGACCCGGTCTGCGAGCGCCACGTCGCGCCGCACATAGGCGTCCACGCTCTCCGTCACCATCTTGATGGTCGAGCGCGCCATTTCGCGCAGCAGGTCGCTGTCCTCCGCGCCGCGCCCGCCGAGGAAGGTGATGATCTCCGCGATGTCCTCCGCCTGGTCGCCGATGCGCTCCATGTCCGTGATCATCTTCAGCGCCGCGGAGATCTGGCGCAGGTCCCTCGCCACGGGCTGCTGCTGCAAAAGCAGCTTCAGGCACAGCGACTCGATCTCGCGCTCCTTGCGGTCGATCTCCGCATCGAGCGGAGCGACACGCACGGCGAGCGATACGTCGCCCTCCGTGAGCGACTGCGCCGAAAGCGCGATGACCTCCTCGCACAGCGCGCCCATCTCGATCAGTTCCTTGTTCAAAAGGGCGAGCTGCTCGTCAAACCGGCTCCTCATTTAACCGAACCTCCCCGTAATGTAATCCTCCGTCCGCTTGTCCTGCGGCTGGGCAAAAAGCTTCTCCGTCTCGCCGCACTCCACCAGCTCGCCGAGCAGGAAGAACGCCGTCCGGTCGGAGATGCGCGCCGCCTGCTGCATATTGTGCGTGACGATGACGATGGTGTATTTTTCCTTGAGCTGCATCGCAAGCTCCTCGACCTTCGAGGTCGAGATGGGGTCGAGTGCGCTCGTCGGCTCGTCCATCAGCAGCACCTCCGGTCCGACCGCCAGCGCGCGGGCGATGCAGAGCCGCTGCTGCTGCCCGCCGGAAAGCCCGAGGGCATTCTTCTTGAGCCGGTCCTTGACCTCGTCCCATATCGCCGCGCCGCGCAGGGACTGCTCCACGATCTCGTCGAGCTTCACCCTGTTTTTTATGCCGTGGGTGCGCGGACCGTAGGCGACGTTGTCATAGATGCTCATGGGGAAGGGGTTGGGCTTCTGGAACACCATACCCACCTGACGGCGCAGCTCGCTCACGTCCACCGAGGGGTCGAAGATATCCTCACCCTTATAGCGGACGCTGCCGGTGATCTTCACGCCCGGCACAAGGTCGTTCATGCGGTCGAGCGTTTTCAAAAAGGTAGACTTGCCGCAGCCGCTCGGTCCGATGAGCGCCGTGATGCTCTTTTCGGGGACCTCGATGCTGATATTCCTGAGTGCCTGATGCTCCCCATACCACAGGCACAGCTCCTGCACGGAAAAAATGCTGTTCACAGTCCGCTCCTTTCCTTCAGCTCGTCCTCAAAGGCGAGCCCGTACCAGTGCGCGTCCCCGCGCGCCGCCGTCTTTCCGACGCAGCGGTCGCAGAACGCCGCCGCGCGCAGGAATGCCTGCTCCGGCTCCCGTCCCGCCAGCAGCTCGCCGCAGAGCGCGGCGGTGAACACGTCGCCCGTGCCGTGCAGCTCCTTCCGCAGGCAGGGCGCAAAAAATTCCGCTTGCTTTCCTCCGAGCCGCGCAAGATAGCCCACCCGGTCGCCGCGATGCACGCCGGTGATGATGACGTTCGGCGCGTCGAGCCTCGGCAAAAGCTTCTCCGCCGGAGTGTCCGGCGCGCAGCCCGTGAGCAGCGCCGCCTCGGTACGGTTGGGCGTGATGAACTGCGCGTCCGCGCACAGCCCGCGCACAGCCGCGACGTAGTCCTCCGTGAAGCAGCCGTAGAGCGCACCGTCGTCTCCCAGCACGGGGTCAACGACGACCAGCGTTCCCTCCTCCGCAAAGTCGCGCAGGAACTGCCGCGCGAGCGCGACCTGCGGCACGGAGGCGAAAAAGCCGGTGCAGATGCCGTCGAACTGGACGCTCAACCGCTTCCAATGCGCGGCGAAAGCCGTCATCTCCTCCGTCATGTTGCGCAGAACGCAATCGCCGAAGCCGTCTGCCGTGTGAGTGGACAGGACCGCTGTCGGCAGCGGCACCGTCTCCGCCCCGTAAGCGGAGAGAATAGGCATCGACACGCTCAGCGAGCACTTGCCGAAGCACGAGAGGTCGTTGAGCAGCGCGATGCGCTTCATTCCGCTTCCGTTGACAGGTCGTATCATTCCTGTTTCCTCCTGAAATATCTTCCGGCGAGGTCCGCCGCAAGGTTGATGAGCATCGTCAGCAGCATCAGAATCGCTGCGATGGCGAACACCACGCCTGTATCGCTCGACTCCTTGGCGTAGAAGTAAAGCGCGACCGTCAGCGTTGCTCCCGCGTTCTTCATGCCGTCGAAGAAACCGTAAAGCATATGGGCGGAACCCGCCGTGAAGAGCAGCGCCGCGGACTCGCCGAGGATGCGCCCCACCGAAAGGATGCAGCCCGTGATGATGCCGTCCACACAGCCCGGCAGCACCACCGTGCGAATGGTGCGCCAGCGTCCCGCGCCCAGTGCGAACGCACCCTCGCGGTAGCTCTGCGGCACGGTCTTGAGGCTCTCCTGCGCGGTGCGCATGATGGTCGGCAGATTCATGATCGTGAGCGTCAGCGCGCCCGCGAGCAGCGACGTGCCGTTCTTGCAGAAGATCAGCATACCGACAAGACCGTAGATGATCGACGGGATGCCCGAGAGCGTCTCCGCCGCGTATTCAATAACGGCGACGAGCTTCCTGTTCGCGGCGTATTCGTTGAGGTAGACCGCCGCACCCACGCCGAGCGGCAGCACGAGCAGCAGCGTCGCGATGACGATATAGAGCGTGCTGAGGATATCCGGCAGGATACCGATGCGGTTCTGAAGATAGCTCGGCGCGGTGGAGAGCATCTCCCATGTGATGCGCGGCAGTCCGTTGCCCAGTATATATCCAATCATAGCGAGAACGAGCGCGCAAGTCAATAGCGCGGCGAGGTGCATCAGCGCGCGCATGACGGCGATATATGCCCTGCGGCGGGCAGAGGTGCGGGCTTTGAGCATTTTACGTTCCCTCCTTATCGCGCTTGAGGAAGAAGTTCAGCGCGGCGTTGATGAGCAGAATGAAGAGATACAGCACCAGCGCGATGGAAAAAAGCGCCTGCCGCTGCAAGCCGCTCGCGTACGACATCTCGCTTGCGACCGCCGTGGTGAGAAAGCGGACGCTCTCAAAAAGCGAGGGCATATTCGGCACATTGCCCGAAACCATCATCACCGCCATCGCTTCGCCGATGGCGCGTCCCACGCCCAGCACGACCGAGGCGGCGATGCCGCTCTTCGCCGCGGGTACGGACACGCGGAAATAGGTCTCGATCTCGGTCGCGCCGAGCGCGAGCGAGGCGTCCTCATATTCCTTCGGTACAGCTTCGAGCGCGGTGACGCTCACCTTGACGATCGACGGCAGGATCATCACCGCCAGCACCAGAATGGCGGCAAACAGGCTCGCGCCGTCCGGCAGGCGAAACGCCTTGCGGATCGCCGGCACGAGCACCAGCATACCGGCAAGGCCGTACACCACCGACGGGATCCCCGCCAGCAGGCTGACGGCAGCCTCCAGCGCGGTCTTCACGCCTTTGGGCGCAGCCTTGGCAAGGTACACCGCCGTCAAAAAGCCCACCGGCACGCCGAGGACGATCGCGCCCGCCGTGCCGTAGACGCTCGTGAGAATGACCGGCAGGATCCCGTACTGCGGCTCCGCCGCCGTGGACGCCCACGTCCTGCCGAACAGGAACGGCACGATGCCGATCTCCCGGACCGCGGGGATCCCGGAGACGACCAGATATGCCGTGATGAGCAGCACACAGCCGACCGTGATCAGCCCGAACACAAGAAAAACGCCGTGCACGGCGGTCTCGATCCGTTTTTTCTTCTGCGTCATAGTTGTTCCCTCTTTGCTCTTAGCGGGAGACGGCTCACGCCGTCTCCCGCGATGGTCTTGTCTCAGTTGGCCGCGACCGCGCCCGCGGCGGCGATAACGCCGGCGGCGTCAGCGGAGATCGCGTAGTCGAAGAACGCCTGCGCCGCGGCGGAGAGCTCGGCGTCTTCCTTCGTCACGAGCACGAACGGACGCTGGACGACGTAGCTGCCGTCCTTGACGGTTTCCTCGCTCGCCGCCACACCGCCGACGGTCAGCGCCTTGACGGTATCGCCGACCGCGGAGAGGGACGCATAGCCGATGGCATCGGGATTCTTGGAAACGGTGTTGATGACATCGCCCGTGGAGGTCAGCTCCTGACGGTACTTGCAGGCGTCGGCGGTGCCGGTGATGGACTCGAAGCCGTCGCGCGTACCGCTGCCCGCCTCACGGCCGATGAGCACGATCTCGGCGTCATTGCCGCCGACGTCCTTCCAGTTGGCGATCTCGCCGGTGTAGATCTTGGCGATGGTCTCCACGTCGAGGTCGGAGACGGGATTCTCGGGATTCACCACCACGGCGATGCCGTCGAGCGCGAGGATCGTTTCGGTGAGTCCGGCGGACTTTTCCTCGTCCTTGAGCGCACGGCTCGAAAGACCGATATCGCAGCGGCCGTCCGCGACAGCCTGGATCCCGCTGCCGGAGCCGGTGGGATTATAGGTGAACTTCACGCCGTCATGCTCCAGCATAAAGGCTTCGCCGAGGGAGTTGATGACCTTTTCCATCGAGGTCGAGCCATCGGTCGAGACAGTACCGGAGAGCGCCGCTTCCATGGGCGTGCCGCTGTCGGAGCCGGTGTCGCTTGTGTTGTTTTTGCTGCCGCAGGCGGTCAGAAGGCTCAGCGCCATAGCAGCGGTCAGCGCAAGAGTGAAGAACTTTTTCATGTTGAAGAACTTCCTTTCGTTTTTTTCTCAGATGTTTTTGCTTCCTACAGTCTTCATCATAGCCGGGTGTTGTAAACTTAAAAATCCCGTTTTTGTAAAATCGCTGTAAACCTGCTAAAAAGTCAAGCCCTAATTAAAAGAAAAGTAATAGTGTGCATCACATAGCTCTGCATGACTTCGTACCCGGTCTTACGCAGGCAGCGATTTCCCCGCTTGGAGATATGCCGGTTATTCGCGCAGAATTTGCCGGACTGGTACGGCGGCGCATCGATGCCGGCGTATGCGATGAGAGCCCGCTTGCTATGAAAGCGGCGGACATCTCCGATCTCCGCGATCAGACGCGGAGCCAATGTATCCCCGATGCATGGCATTTCGCGCACGAGAGAATATTCCGGCAGAGTCTTGGCGAGAGCCTGCATCTGTGCTAAAATAGTGTCACGGGACGCCTCCACTATGTGGAGGACTCGTATCGCTTCCGTAATGACGATCTGTGTGGATGGCGCATTGGGAAGCACAGGGACACTGAAAGCGCGCTTCTCCCATTTCGAGGATGTGGGTGGTGTGATGATACCGCAGGACAAAGTCTGAAAGTTTGTGCCGCCCTGCATGGTCGTTCATGAGCTACTACTGCATACCGGGCAAAGCCTGATCACAGAGGGCGTTAAAATCGGCCTTTGCCTTGATCAGCATGGAGGTCATTTGGTAATATTGCCGCGCCGGAAGCTGAAGCTCCCGATATGTATCCTCCGGCAGCCTGGCCGGTTGAAGCTCCTGCCAAGCGATCTGCATGGCGTCGATTCGATCGAGCTTCACCTTGCGTATACTTTGTGAGCAAAATCTCTTCATCCGCAGCGAACTGACGACGGAGACGAATATTCCGTTCTCCAACAAAGCAGCCGCACACTGTGCTTTTTCCTTTGGACACATCGATCCCGATACTGAGCATGGGCATTCCTTCTTTCCTGATAAAATATTGCAATGCTTCCGCACCGGCTTATTACGATTCAATTTGGTTCGTGACACGCACACGGCATAGCCGGAGCAACCTGCTCAATCGAATCTTTATAACAAGAGAGCGGAGGACTGTTTACAGCCCGAGCGCTTGACTCATCAAAGAGACCGTCCATCCATTGCCCTCCCATTATAACAAAAATAAGCATGGCCTCCGAAGCTTCATATACGCTTCGGAGGCTATGCTTATTTTGTACCAAAAAGGGGAGAAGGAGGACGCCGCGGCGTCCTCCTTCTCCCTTTTTGTTTTTTTATTCGGTGCGCAGCGCCTCGACGGGGTCCTTGCGCGCGGCGATGCCGGACGGGATCAGTCCGGCGATGAACGTAAGCGCCATGCTGATGGCGACCAGTGCCGCGCCGCCGACGGGCGGCAGGATCGCGTTCAGGCTCTCGATGCCCGTCAGGTGATGCACGAGCAGGTTGATGGGAATGATGAGCAGCAGCGTCACGCCGATGCCGATCGCGCCTGAGCAGAAGCCCTCGATGAGCGTCTCCGCATTGAACACGCGCGAAATGTCGCGCTTGCTCGCGCCAATGGCGCGCAGGATACCGATCTCCTTCGTGCGCTCGAGCACGGAGATATAGGTGATGATACCGATCATGATGCTCGACACGACGAGCGAGATGGCGACGAACGCGATGAGCACATAGCTGATGGCGTTGATGATGGTCGTCACCGAACTCATCAGCAGCGCGACATAGTCGGTATACTCGATCCGGTCGTCCTCATCGACGCCGTCGTTGTAGCGCTCGATTGCATCGGCGATGGCGTCCTTGTCGGCAAAGGTCGAAGCGTAGATGTTGATGGTCTTGGGATTTGCAAGGTCAACGTCGCCGAGCAGCTTCAGATTGTCCTCATAGCTGCTCTCCGACACCGTGGCGGGCATATAGTTATCGTAGAGCCAGTTGTACTGCTCGGTCGTGAGCGGCGTGACGGCGGGCGACTTTTCAAGCGCCAGATCCAGCGCCGCGGCAAGCTGGTCGTTCGTCATGCGTGAGAGCCGGCTCTGCACGCCTGCGGCGTACTGCTCCGTCACCTGCTCGCGCAGGGACTGCTCCACATAGCCGAAAAGCGTCTCGTCGTCCATCTGCGCGATGTAGGACTTGACCGTCTCCGCGTCCACGCCCATCTCGGCGGCGTAGGTGGAAACGACGCTCTGCTCGATCGCCGCGCGGTCGAGCGCGCCCATCTGCCGTTCCACGACGGCTGCAAGGTACTCCTCACCCGGCACACTCATCACGGCGGTATACGCCGCGGCGCGCTCGGTAACGGAAAGCGTCTTGAGATAGGCGGTGACGTCCGTTTCCTTCTGCTCGTCGGTCACGGTGTAATCGTCGGTCAGGAACGGCAGGCCGAGGATCACGTCGGTCTCAGGGTCAGCCTTCTGCTTTTGCAGGATCTCCGTCTGCCCCGCCTTTTCGACCAGGTGGTCGGTCAGGGCGGCGGTGTAGCCGATAGCGCCGGATAGCATGGAAGACACGGCGTTCTCGTTTGGGCGCAGGATACCCACGATCTTCACGCGCGTGCCGACATCATCGGAATTATAGAGAAAGTCCAGTCCCGCGTCCGTGCCGCTCACGTCGGTATACGTGCCGCTCGCGGAATCGTACTGGTAGCGCTCGGCGGGCAGGAGGATCTTGAACGTCAGACCGCAGAGGTCCTCGTAGCTCCAGCTCTGGATATCCTTCGCGTCGAACTCCCTGCCGTCCATGATGCGCTGCATGGTCTCCACGACCTCGTCCTGCGCGCTCAAGCCGAGGGAGTAGATGACAAGGTCGGAGATCTCATTGTCCTTATTGACGATAAGCACGATCTCGTCATAGTTCTGCGGCCACGCACCGTAGACGAGGTCGTACTGCTCGCGCAGCAGTCCGTTGACGAGTTCGCCGCTCTCCCCGTCCGCGGGCGGGAGCATCTGCTCCCACGTCTCCATGGCGGAGTATGCCGAGCCGAAGCGCTCAAAATAGCTGCTGTAATCGCCGCCATAGAGCGCGCCCATGCAAGTCTGCAAAAGCTCTGTCACGTCGGACTTGAAGATGACGCCGTCGGTGTCCTCGGCGTAGATGGTCATGCCGAGGTCATAGTCGTAGGACACGGCGCTGATATGGCTCGAAAGCTCGCTGTCGCTCTCAAGGCTCGCCTTGAAATCCTTCAGATTGTTCGTCTGCGTCTCGGCGGTGGCGAAGGAATTCATCATGTCGTACATGACATTGTTGGAGTACACGGCGTCAAGCCCGTGACCACCCGTGCTCTCGTCCGCCGCCGCGTTCACGCCCATCATCGCCGTCACCATGCCGGACATATCCACGCTCTCGCTCTCGATGGTCAGTGGATAGCTTGAGAGCGTATCCTCCTGCACACGGTCGATATAGGTCTGTATCCCGTTGCTCAGCGACAGAATGAGCGCGATGCCGATGATGCCGATGCTGCCGGCAAACGCCGTCAGGAACGTTCTGCCCTTCTTCGTCATCAGGTTGTTGAGCGACAGGGACAGTGCCGTTCCGAAGCCCATGGACGGCTTCTTTGTCTTTTCCTGCGCGGCGGGCGCTTCCGTCTCCCCCGCGTAGGGCGCGCTGTCGTCCACGATCTCGCCGTCCTTCAATCGCACGATACGGCTCGCGTAGCTCTCGGCAAGCTCGGGGTTGTGCGTGACCATGATGATGAGCCGGTCCTTGGAGATATTCTTCAGGATCTCCATCACCTGCACGCTCGTCTCGCTGTCGAGCGCGCCGGTCGGCTCGTCGGCAAGCAGGATGTCCGGATCGTTGACGAGCGCCCGTGCGATGGCAACGCGCTGCATCTGACCGCCGGACATCTGGTTCGGCTTCTTGCCGAGCTGGTCGCCGAGGCCGACGCTCTCCAGCGCCCGCTTCGCGCGCTCGCGGCGCTCGCTCTTGCTCACGCCTGAGAGCGTGAGCGCCAGCTCCACATTGCTCAGGACCGTCTGGTGCGGGATCAGGTTATAGCTCTGGAATACAAAGCCGACGGAGTGGTTGCGGTAGCCGTCCCAGTCGGAGTCGGTAAAGTCCTTCGTCGATTTGCCGTTGATGACAAGGTCGCCGCTCGTGTACTGGTCGAGCCCGCCGATGATGTTCAAAAGCGTCGTTTTGCCGCAGCCGGAATGCCCGAGCACGGCGACAAATTCGCTCTCACGGAAGTTGAGGCTCACGCCGCGCAGCGCGTGTACGGTGCTGTCTCCCGCCTGATAGTCCTTGATGATATTTTGCAGCTTCAGCATGGTCGTTTCCCTTTCCGAATGATGACAATTCCTTTTTAGGATAGCAGTTGGCTTTCCCTCCGTCAACGGGAACGCGGCAGAATTTACCGAAAATTCACGCTTGCGTCCCGCGCGCCGGAGCGTTTGGGGACAGTTTTCCCGCTTTGTCCGATTTCTTAACAGATGCTGAACTTTACCCCTTTGCGTCCGCCGCCCTATAATGGTACTAATAAGTGACCCCATTGCGGACGGGGACGCACCGCCCGCACCGTCCCACCGGAAAAGAGGAATTCCATGAAAACGTATCAGGCAGGCATCGACGTCGGCTCCACCACGGTCAAGCTCGTCGTGCTGGACGAAAACGGACAAATGCTCTTTGGGCAGTATCAGCGCCATCTGTCCCACACGCAGCGCGCGCTGAGCGAACTTTTGAAGCAGGCGCGCGAGACGCTGGGCGAGTGCGCGCTCTCTCTGCGCGCCACCGGCTCGGGCGCGATCAACCTCGCCCACGCGCTCGGTATCCCGTTCGTGCAGGAGGTCGTGGCGGTCGCGCAGGCGCTTGAGCGCGTCTCACCGCAGGTGGATGTTGCCATCGAGCTCGGCGGCGAGGACGCCAAGATCATCTACTTCAAGGGTGGGCTGGAGGAGCGCATGAACGGCGTCTGTGCCGGCGGCACGGGCTCGTTCATCGACCAGATGGCAGCCCTTTTGCAGACCGACGCCGCAGGTCTTGACCGCGAAGCGGCACACTACCGGCAGATCTATCCCATCGCCGCACGCTGCGGCGTGTTCGCAAAAACGGATATCCAGCCCCTCATCAACGAGGGCGCGACGAAGGCTGATCTTGCCGCCTCGATCTTTCAGGCGGTCGTCAACCAGACGATCTCGGGTCTTGCCTGCGGCAAGCCCATTCGCGGGCACGTCGCCTTTCTCGGCGGTCCGCTGCACTTCCTGCCCCAGCTCAAGGCGGCGTTTATCCGCACGCTGAAGCTGACGGATGAGACGGCCATCGACCCCGAAAATTCCCATCTCTTCGCCGCCGTGGGTGCCGCCATCGACGAAACGCCCGCCGAAGCGCAGCCGCTCAGCGCGCTCATTGAGCGGCTGGAGCGCGGCGTGCAGATGGACTTTGAATTAAAGCGCCTCCCCGCGCTCTTTGCGGACGAAGCCGACCTTGACGCCTTCCGCGCGCGCCACCGCGCCGCCGTCGTGCCGCGCGGCAACCTTGCGGCGTATCAGGGCGACTGCTTCCTCGGCTTCGACGCGGGCTCGACCACAACGAAGCTCGCGCTGGTCGGAGAACACGGCGAGCTGCTGTGGTCGTTCTACGCGAACAATCAGGGCAACCCCATTCAGACCGCCATGCAGGCGGTACATACGCTGCGCGAAGCGCTCCCTGCGGGCGCGCGCATCGCGCGCTCCTGCTCCACGGGCTACGGCGAAACGCTGCTCAAGTCCGCCTTCTCGCTCGATGAGGGCGAGGTCGAGACCATCGCCCACTGCACCGCCGCCGCTTTCTTCGACCAGCAGGTGGACTGCGTACTCGACATCGGCGGGCAGGACATGAAGTGCATCAAGCTCAAGGACGGTGCGGTGGACACGGTGCTTCTGAACGAAGCCTGCTCGTCCGGCTGCGGCTCGTTCCTCGAAAATTTTGCGAACTCTCTCGGCATGACGGCGCAGGAGTTCGCGCGCGCGGCGCTCTTTGCCAAGACCCCCGTGGATCTCGGTACGCGCTGCACGGTGTTTATGAACTCCAATGTCAAGCAGGCGCAGAAGGAGGGCGCAGGCGTCTCCGATATATCGGCGGGGCTTGCCTACTCCGTCATCAAGAACGCGCTCTACAAGGTCATCAAGCTCTCCGACGCGAGCGAGCTCGGCTCGCACGTCGTCGTGCAGGGCGGCACGTTCTATAATGAAGCCGTGCTGCGCGCGTTCGAGCGCATCTCCGGCGCGCAGGTGACGTGCCCCGATATCTCCGGCATCATGGGCGCGTTCGGCGCGGCGCTGCTCGCGCGCGAGCGCTACCACGGGCAAAAGAGCGCGATGCTCCCGCTCGAGGAGATCGAACAGCTCACCTACAAGACCTCCACCGCGCGCTGTCAGGGCTGCCAGAACCACTGTATGCTGACCGTCAGCACCTTCCCCGGCGGACGGCGGCACATCAGCGGCAACCGCTGTGAAAAGGCGCTGCGCGGCGAGAGCGGCACAGCGCCCGGCGAAAATATCTTCGCCTACAAGCGCGAGCGTATGTTCGCCTATCCCCCGCTCGAACCCGAAAACGCGCCGCGCGGCGAGATTGGTATCCCGCGCGTGCTGAATATGTATGAAAACTACCCGTTCTGGGCGACGTTTTTCCGCGCGCTCGGCTTCCGCGTGATCCTCTCACCGTTCTCCACACGCGCGATCTACGAGCTGGGCATGGAGAGCATCCCGTCGGAATCCGAGTGCTACCCCGCCAAGCTCGCCCACGGGCACGCCCAATGGCTCATCGACCGCGGCGTGAAGACCATCTTCCACCCCTGCGTCTTCTTCGAGCGGCAGGAGGTACCCGGCGCGCAGAACCACTACAACTGCCCTAT
Organism: Alistipes onderdonkii; assembly: GCA_963612845.1. Classification (GTDB taxonomy): domain Bacteria; phylum Bacillota; class Clostridia; order Oscillospirales; family Oscillospiraceae; genus Hominicoprocola. Next base: position 4,886 of record CAVDWO010000014.1, on the reverse strand, counting down.
CGTCGTCTCCTACCCCGAGAATATCAAAAATAACGTCGAAGCCGTGACCGACGGCTCTGTGCGCTATCTCCGCCCCTTCCTCGCCTTCACGGACGAGAAGACCGCCGCCGGCCGGCTCGCGCGCTTCTGCCGCGAGGTATGGGATATTCCCGCCGCCGAGACGCGCCGTGCCGTACGCGCCGCGTGGGACGAGCAGCAGCGCGCCAAAGCCGATATCCGCGCCGCGGGCGCGAAGGCGCTCGCTGACATGGAGAAAAACGGCGGCAGCGGCATTGTCCTCGCCGGACGTCCCTACCATGTCGACCCCGAGATCAACCACGGCATCCCCGAGCTGATCGCCGCATACGGTCTCACGGTGCTGACCGAGGACTGCCTTCCCGTTGACTTCACGCCCAAGCGCCCCGTGCGCGTGAACGACCAGTGGGTCTACCACTCACGGCTCTACACCGCCGCGGAATTTGTCTGCGGGCGCGACGATCTTGAGCTTGTCCAGCTCAATTCGTTCGGCTGCGGGCTGGACGCCGTCACGACCGACGAGGTCTGCGAGCTTTTAGAGCAGGGCGGCAAGCTCTACACCTGCCTGAAGATCGACGAGGTCAACAACCTCGGCGCGGTGCGTATCCGCATCCGCTCACTGCTTGCTGCCGTCGCCATGCGCCGCGAGCGCGGGCTTCATTCGGCGGCGCTCACCAAGCCGTATGAGCGCGTGTATTACACGAAGGAGATGCAGCGCGAGCGCTACACCATTCTCGCCCCCCAGATGAGCCCCATTCACTTCGACATCATCGAGCCGGTATTCCGCCGCTACGGCTACAACTTCGAGGTGCTCAAAAACGACGACCGCAGCGCCGTCGATATGGGGCTCAAGTTCGTCAACAACGACGCCTGCTTCCCCTCGATCACCGTCGTCGGACAATTCATGGAGGCCGTGCTCTCCGGACGGTACGATACCGACCGTCTGGCGCTCATCATGTCGCAGACCGGCGGCTGCTGCCGCGCGAGCAATTACATCGCCTTTATCCGCCGCGCGCTGAAGAAAGCCGGTCTGGATCATATCCCCGTCATCTCCTTCAACGCCAACGGCATGGAGACGAACGAGGGCTTCCGGCTCAAGCCCGGTCTTGTGACGGCGGGCTTCAAGGGCGTGGTGCTGGGCGACCTGCTGATGCGCTGCCTCTACCGCGTACGCCCCTATGAGCTTGAAAAGGGCAGCGCGGACGCGCTGCACCGCAAATGGCGCGAGCGCTGCATCGAATCGCTCACGAGCGACCGCCCGCCGTACAGCTACGCGCAGCTCTGCCGCGGCATCGTCGCGGACTTTGACGCACTGCCCATCGACGAGACGCTCAAAAAGCCGCGCGTCGGCATCGTGGGCGAGATCCTCGTCAAGTATATGCCGCTCGCCAACAACCACCTTGTCGAGCTGCTGGAACGCGAGGGCGCGGAGGCTGTCGTGCCCGATCTGCTGGATTTCTTCGCCGCCACGATCTACGAGCAGGACTACCGCCACACCCACCTCGGGCAGAGCTGGAAGTGCTCGGCAAGCGCAAAGCTCGGTGTTCCGCTGCTTGAGCGCGTGCGAAAGCCCGCAAGCGATGCGCTGCGCGCCAGCAAACGCTTCAGCGCGCCCTGCCCCATCGGGCACGTCGCCGACCTTGCGCGCCCGTTCCTCTCCATCGGCAATCAGTACGGCGAGGGCTGGTTCCTCGCCGGCGAGATGGTCGAGCTCATCACCTCCGGCACGCCAAACATCGTCTGTATCCAGCCGTTCGCGTGCCTGCCGAATCATGTGGTCGGCAAGGGCGTCATCAAGGCGCTGCGCGCGGTCTATCCCTGCGCCAACATCGTCGCCGTGGACTATGACCCCGGCGCGAGCGAGGTCAACCAGCTCAACCGCATCAAGCTGATGCTGACGGCGGCGCAGCGCGCCCTCCGGAGCGTGGAAGCGCGCGAAGGCGATCCGCAGCGCCCCCTTGCCACGGTCTGAGCGCGCAAAGACGGGAAAATCCGAAAAATGGGCTTGCTTTTCACAGCGAGCTATGATATCATCAGTATCTGTGAATATTGCGTGCATATCACGTTCAACAAATTCGGAGGTTTTCATCATGGCTTTATTTATTACGATCCTTCAGCTCATCTGCGGTCTCATCGTCATCGGCATCGTTCTGTTCCAGAGCGGCAAGTCCGCGGGTCTGAGCGGCGCGATCGGCGGCGTTGCCGATTCCTTTATGACCAGGAACAAGGCAAGGAGCATGGACGCCAAGCTCGCCCGCGCCACCAAGTGGGTCGGTGCCGCGTTCATCGTTCTGACGCTCGCACTGAACATGATCTGAAGCAAGGCTGAAAAAAGGAAGCGGATCTTTGATCCGCTTCCTTTTTTTACCTTTTCCGCGGGCGGCGTCCACGATAAAAAGCCCTTTTGTATGGCTTCGCGAACTGCCATACAAAAGGGCTTTTTACTTCTTCTTTTAGACCAGTTCGATCATCGCGGTCTCGGCAGCGTCGCCGCGGCGCACGCCGGTGCGGACGATGCGGGTATAACCGCCGTTGCGCTCGGCATAGCCGGGAGCGATCTCCTTGAACAACTTCTTGCAGACGTCCTCGCGGGTGATGAAGCTCATCGCCTGACGGTAAGCCGCCAGATCGCCCTTCTTGCCGAGGGTGATCATCTTCTCAGCCATGGGCTTGATCTCCTTGGCACGGGTGACGGTCGTTTCCATCTTGCCGTTGTCCAGGAAATCCGTGACCTGCTGACGGAGCATCGCCATACGCTGATCGGTAGTCTTACCGAGCTTACGAGTTCCGGGCATAGTGGTTTTCCTCCTTGTAAGGATAAGTTATCGACTTTCTTCCTGCGCCGCAGCGGCGTAGTTTACAGTCATTAGTTGTTGTCTTCGCTGGCAAGGGACAACCCCATCATCGCCAGCTTGTTGATGACCTCTTCGAGGCTCTTGCGGCCGAGGTTCCTCACCTTCATCATATCGTCCTCGGTCTTGGAGATCAGATCCTCGACCGTGTTGATATTGGCGCGCTTGAGACAGTTGAAGCTGCGCACGCTGAGATCCAGCTCCTCGATCGTCAGCTCCAGCACCTTGTCGCGCTTAGTCTCGTCCTTTTCCACCACGGTGGACTTGCCGCCCATCGCGTCGGAAAGGTCGGTGAAGAGCGCAAAGTGGTCGCATAGGATCTTGGCGCCGAGAGAGACGGCGTCACGCGGGGTGATCGTACCGTCGGTCCACGCCTCAAGCGTCAGCTTGTCGAAGTCGGTCATGTTGCCCACGCGGGTATTTTCCACGGTGTAGTTGACCTTATACACAGGCGTGTAGATCGAGTCAACGGGGATCACGCCGATGGCGGTCTGCGCGTTCTTGTTGCGATCGGCGGGAACATAGCCGCGACCGTGGGAAAGCGTCAGCTCCATGTTGAGCGTCGCGCCAGCGTCAAGCGTGGCGATGTGCAGATCCGGGTTGAGGACCTCGACCTCGCTGTCGCACTTGATGTCGCCCGCCTTGACCTCGCAGGGACCGGTCGCTTCAATGTAGACGGTCTTGACGCCGTCCGCATTGTGCAGTCTCGTGATCAGGCTCTTGACGTTGAGCACGATCTCCGTCACATCTTCCTTCACGCCTTCGATGGTGGAAAACTCGTGCTGAACGCCGGCGATCTTGATCGACGTCGCTGCCGTACCGGGCAGGGACGAGAGCATAATGCGGCGCAGCGCGTTGCCCAGCGTGATGCCATAGCCGCGCTCGAGCGGCTCCACGATGAATTTCCCGTAGGTGGCGTTCGCGGGATCTTCGATACACTCGATTCTGGGCTTTTCGATTTCGATCATGCAGTTACCCTCCTTTTCGATTCTGTGACCTTACCGGCCACACCAAATTTCATGCTCGTGTCTGTTGAGGGCTCGCCGCCGATTACTTGGAGTACAGCTCGACGATGAGGTGCTCCTCGATCGGAAGGTCAATATCTTCACGAGCGGGAACTGCAACGACTTTCGCGGTGTTGTGCGTCTTATCCATCTCAAGCCACTTGGGGATCACGCGGGAGGCGTTCGCCTCGAGCGAGCCCTTGAACTTGTCGAGAGAGCGGGAGGTGTCCTTCAGCTCGATCACATCGCCGACGTTGACGAGCATGGAGGGGATATTGGCCTTCTTCCCGTTGATGGTAAAGTGACCGTGACGGACGAGCTGGCGGGCTTCCGCGCGGCTCATCGCAAAGCCGAGACGATAGACGACGTTATCCAGGCGGGACTCAAGGATCGCGAGCAGGTTTTCACCCGTCATGCCCTTGCGCTTGGTCGCCATCTCAAAATAGTCGGCGAACTGGCTCTCGAGGACGCCGTAGTAACGACGGGCCTTCTGCTTCTCGCGCAGCTGCACGCCGTATTCGCTCAGCTTCTTGTTTCTTGCGTTGCCATGCATTCCGGGCGCGTAAGCGCGGCGCTCCAGAGCGCATTTATCCGTATAGCAGCGATCGCCCTTGAGGAAGAGCTTCTGGCCCTCTCTGCGGCACAGGCGGCAGACTGCTCCGGTGTATCTTGCCATTTGCTTATACCTCCTAATCTAATTAGACGCGACGGCGCTTCGGGGGACGGCAGCCATTGTGGGGGATCGGCGTGACGTCCTTGATCATCGTGACCTCGAGACCGACGGCCTGCAGGGCGCGGATCGCGGCTTCACGGCCCTGACCGGGACCCTTGACGAAGACCTCAACGGTCTTGAGACCGTGCTCCATCGCGGCGGTAGCAGCCGTCTCGGCGGCGCTCTGCGCTGCAAACGGAGTGGACTTCTTGCTGCCGCGGAAGCCGAGCCCGCCGGAGGAAGCCCAGGAAAGGGCGTTGCCCTGAGAGTCGGTCACCGTGACCATGGTGTTGTTGAAGGAAG
>CAVDWO010000013.1:0-40363 GCA_963612845.1 Alistipes onderdonkii | reverse complement strand
CCCTTGACAAACCCATAGCCGGCTGCTTCAGGTGCATGATGGCGACCTCCGCACCGATGGCCTCGGGAATGGAGAGCTGCTGGTAGGTCGGCATGATGCTCACCACACGGTCACCCGCGGAAATAAGCGAACAGAAGACATGGTGGTTCGCGCCCGTCGCGCCGTGCGTCAGCACGACCTCGTCCGGCTTGACGGTATGGTAAAGCTGATACACGCCATCGCGCAGCGCATCGCTGCCCCAGATGTCACCATAGGTCAGGCACATCGCACAGAATCTGGATAAAAATTCGCCCTTGCCCTCGCCGGTGAGGGAAAAGAACTCATCGAGGGAAACGGAGTTCACGCAGGTCTCGGCGATGTTGTAGCGCGCACCGGTCTCATACTCGTTCATCCATTCTTCCGCGGCAAACGGCTTGATGTTCATAGCAATTTCTCCTTTTAATAAAAAAGTAAAGGCATCCATGACCCAGCCTTATCCGACGCAAATCGGAATACCTACGGCTCGGTCACGAATGCCTTTTATCCCTCAGCCGGTGCCAAGGGAAGCATACAATATTAAATTTCTTGTGATTATAAATGCACTATTTGCGAATGTCAAGAGGGATTTTTCTAATCAGATGCGAAGGTATCCCCTTGCAGCAAGAGAGGGTTGCCCATAATAAGGAAGGACGCAGTTCTTTATCTCACGATCTCCGCGCAGCGGCGCATGAACATCGTCGCCGCCTGTGCGCGGCTTGTCACGCCGGTCTGGTCAAGCGTAAGTGTGTTCACGCCGCTTATCATGCCGCTGCCGCATAGTCCCGAAATGCACCTTGACAATGCCATTTTTGTGAGATAAAAAGATATAAAAAATATTTTTGCTTTTTGCATAACACTTGACATTTGCAAAAGCAGCGGGACAGGATCGCCGCGAAAAGACTTTCCTCTGCGCCAAGGAAAACGAAAAAGCCGTGGACTTTTATACCTCAAGCGAACCGGTAAAGATACGGTCGAGCTTGCGGTCATGGGCGTACGAAAGGAATTTTATCGCAAGAGAATAGGAAAAGAATTGTTTGCCTGCGCAAAGAAAAGGGCAAGGGAAGCCGGTCATTCGTTTATACAGGTAAAGACTGTTCAAATGGGGAAATATGAGAACTATGACGATACGGACCGGCTTTACCTCTCTCTTGGTTTCAAGGAGTTAGAGGTATTGCCTACATTATGGGGCGAATGGAATCCTTGCCAAATTTATGTGATGGCAGTATGATGCCTGCCGCGCGAGCATGGGAGAAACGGAGGGCTGTCCATGAATAACGTCACGCGCTGCGGCTGGGCTGGACCGGAACAGATCTACCTCGACTATCACGATCATGAATGGGGACGCCCCACGCATGACGACCGCACGCTGTTCGAACTGCTCTCGCTTGAGGGGATGCAGGCGGGGCTGTCGTGGATCACCATTCTCAAAAAGCGTGAGGCGTTCCGCGCTGCCTTTGCGAACTTTGACCCGCAGCAGGTCGCCCGCTTTGACGCAGTCAAGGTCGAGGAACTGATGCAAAACCCCGCCATTGTTCGCAATCGGCGGAAGATCGTCTCCGTCATCGAGAACGCGAAGCACTTTCTGGAGCTTCAGCAGGAGTACGGCAGCTTCGACCGCTTCCTCTGGCAGTATGTGGACGGCAAGCCCGTCGTCAACAGCCCTGCGTCGGACGCGGACGTTCCCTCCTCCACGCCGCTCTCGGACCGCATCAGCCGCGATCTGAAGAAACGCGGCTTTACCTTCGTCGGCTCAACCATCGTCTACGCCTTTTTGCAGTCCGCCGGGGTGGTAGACGATCACCTTGCTGGCTGCAGCTGGAATGTGAGCCGCCGACCGCCGGACGATTCTTCGCAAACGATTGCCGAATAACGCAAGGAGGCAGCCGCCACACCGACCGCACCGGTGCAGTCCAAAAGCCTCCTGACAGGGGCTGTATATGGCATGTCTTGTCGGAAATGATAGAAACGCTTTATCCGGCTGATAGGCAAGATGTATTAGTTTTTCGGCGGCGGCAGGATTATAATGAAAAAACTATAATGACTAATGATCGGAAACGGAGGAGCTTCTATGAAAACAAGCGTGGTCATTGCGGACGGGACGTTTCCCTGCCAGACGGCGCCCCTACAGGGCGCGTATGAGACGGTATTCCCGGCGGCTGCCGAAATCGGCTACGACGAGGTTCAGCTGACAGTCAACCGCCCGGAAGAGGTGGACGTCGCGCCCATTCAAAAATGGACGGACAAGACCGGCATCAGGGTATCGGGGCTTGCCACAGGTATGGGCTACACCGTGGACGGGCTGTGTCTCGGCGCGGGCAGCGAGCCTATCCGCGAGGCAGCAGTGGAGCGTATGATGCGGCACGTCGATCTGGCAGAGTGCCTTGGCGGCGCGATGGTGATCGTCGGCGCGATCCGCGGGCGCTTTGCCGACGCGGGCGGGGCACAGCCATTCCACCGTCAGTTCCGGCGGAGCACGGAGGAGCTTCTGCGCTACGCGGAGAAAAAGAAGATCGCGGTGCTGCTGGAGGCGAACGACCACCTCGAGACAGACGCCTACATTACGGTCTCGGAAACGGCGCAGTTTGTCCGCGGCTTTGAAAGCCCGTTTTTCAAGCTTCAGCTGGACACCATGCACCTGCTGTACGAGCACGAGGATTCGGTCAAGGCGGTTTTGGAGAACAGGGATATCCTCGGACAGGTGGACATTTCCGGCGAGGGGCGGCGCTGTCCGCCGGACGGGACGTATGACTATCCGTCGCTCATGAAAGCGCTGAGCACCGCCGGATTTGCAGGACCGCTGGTGTTTGAATACTGCGCCGCGCAGGGGGAAAACGGAGCAAAAGCCGGTTACGACTATATCCAGCGCCTGATAAAGGCGCTGTAACGGAGCTGCTGCCAGCTCTTTTTGTTCTATCGAATAGGGGTACCCACTATTTGCTATAGCGCTCCTCCAGCACCGCGATGCCCTGAAGCAGGATCTCCCGCACCAGACGCATGGCGGCTGCCTCATCTTCCCCGCGGATTGCAGCCAGCAGTGCGCGGTGCAGCCTTACCGACTCGCGCAGATCCCCCGCCTTTACGCTGTAATGCTGGCGCAGCAGGGCGCAGATGACCGGTTCAAAGGCGCGAAAAAACATACTGTATACCCCGTTGCCGGACGCCTGTGTAAGATGGTAGTGGAACTGGTAGAGCGCGCTTGCCGGATCACTGCCCCGTTCCAACTCGTCAACGCACGCGGACATTTCGGCAAAGGTCGTCTCGTAGATGTTGCTGCATGCCAGACGGGCGCACTCCGTCTCAACCAGCAGCCGGAAATCCATCATATCCGAAAAGATGGAGCGGTCAAGCTCGATCGAGTCGTAATGCATCAGCGCGGCGAGCGACTGCGGCGTGGGGTGCTTGCGGTAGTCGCATACCACCGTTCCGCGGCGTGGTTGAATGTGCAGAAAGCCCATGCTCTCCAACTCCAGCATACTTTGATTCACGCTGCTCCTCGATACGCCCAGCATACCTGCCAGCTCCCGCTCCGGCGGCAGACGGTCCCCCGGCTTCAGCTCGCCGGAGATGATCTTGCTCATGATCGCCTGCGTGCAGGTCTCCTTCAGCGTAGGCGCGGTCAGCTTTGAAAAAACGGTTGCGATAACATAGTCCCCCTTTTTCCGTGGTTGGGATCATTGTACCAGCGATGCGTAAAAAAGACAATAGTCTTCCGAAAAACGTACAGACATAGAAAAAAGCGATAAATGAAAAACTATTCCCTCTTGCACTTTGTTGTAAACGACAATATAATAATTCCGTGGTTTAACCACCAACCAAAAAAAGAGAGGGGAGAATCCTATGGCAAACGCAAAATATGATATTGTCGTCGTGGGCGCGGGAAACGCGGGCCTTTCGGCGGCACTGCAGTCTGCTTTAGCCGGTAAAAAAACGCTGCTGATCGAGCAGCATAATCTGCCCGGCGGCTGCGCAAGCTCCTTCCGCCGCGGGCGCTTTGAAATCGAGCCGTCCCTGCACGAGCTTTGCGACCTCGGCCCCGTGGAGAACCCCGGCGACGTCCGCACGATCATGGATGCGTACGGCGTCCGCGTGGACTGGATCCGTGTGGATGACTGCTTCCGTATCATCAGCAAATATTCCGATGGTGCGCCCATGGACGTTTCCATGCCCTCGGGCATCGAACCGTTCATCGACAAGATGGAGAAATACGTCCCCGGCAGCAAGCCGCAGATGAAGAAGCTCTTCGAGCTGTTTCAGGAGGTGCTGGACGGCATCGCTTACATCACGGCGTCCGCCGGTCATGCCGACTCCGCCGTGCTGAAGGAAAAATACCCGAATATGCTCCGCACCGGCGCGTATCCCACCAAGAAGGTGTTCGATGCGCTGAAGCTGCCGCAGCGCGCGCAGGATATCCTCTCTACCTACTGGTCGTATCTGGGCGTGGACATGGAGCACCTTGCATTCATTCACTACGCGGCTATGGTACACAAGTATATTTCCCGCAGCGCGTATATCCCCACCTACACCAGCCATGAGATCAGCAACGCCATGGTCGAGCGCTTCCGCGAGCTGGGCGGCGATGTGTGGTACAACTGCCGTGCGGAGCGCTTTCTCTTCCGTGGTGACCGCTGCTGCGGCGTGGAGACGACGCTCGGCACGGTCGAATGTGACTACGTGCTGGCGAACATCAACGCGGACATCGTGTACGGCAGAATGATCCCCGAGGAACTCGTTCCCGAGCGGCAGAAGAAGCTGTCCGCCGCCCGCAGGCAAAATTACGGCGCCCGCATGATGACCGCCTACTTCTGTCTCGACAAGACGGCGGAGGAGCTTGGGATCAGGGATTACTCCATCTTTCTGTCCGGTACTGCCGACTCCGCCGTGGAGTATAAGAACATACTCAAGGGCATGGATACCAACGATTATTCCATCTTCCTGTGCTACAATGTGGCGAATCCCAAGGCGTCGCCCGAGGGGACCTGCATCTGCTCGTTCACGACCTTCGGCTCTCCCGCCGACTGGAACGGGCTGAAGCAGGAGGACTACGTTTCGTTTAAAAACGGCGTGGCAAGGAAGTTCCTCGCCTCGCTGAAGGAAAAAGCCGGCATCGACCTCTCCGGCTGCGTGGAGGAGGTCGCGGTGGCGTCTCCGTGGACCTTTGCCCGCTATCTTGGCACGCCGGAGGGCTGTGTGTACGGTCATGAGACCTCCGACTGGGACGGCATGATGGCGCGCATGATGATGCTCTCGGCGGATTATCCGGTAAAGGGACTGCGCCCCATCGGTGCGGACGGTCCCCGCGGCGACGGTTACAGCGCCGCTTATATCTGCGGTCAGCTCATGGCGAAGCTGGCGCTGAAGGATCTTGCGGAAGGAGGGAAGCAGTAATGGCTCTCAACGTAAAGGTAGGGCTGATCGGTCCGCTCGATATGCTCAAGTTCAAGAATATGGCGAAGACGCGCGAGAAGGTCATCGAGGCGGCTCCCGCAGAGGAGATCGTTGCGGATTATGCCATCAACCGCAACGCAAAGGCGCTGCACCCGGATCACATGGAGCTCGTGGTGGATGAGATCATCGACCACGGCAGCGCGGGAGCAAAAACCTTTGTCTTCAAGAAGAAGGACGGCGGCGCGCTGCCCTATTTCCGCGCCGGACAGTATCTCTCGCTCAAGCTGGCGATCGACGGCAGTACCCTTACGCGCCCCTACTCCATCAGCTCCAGCCCCCGTCAGGCGCTGGAGGGGCGCATCGCCGTGACGATCCGCAGCAATCCCGCGGGCTTTGCCGCCGACCGCCTGCTCAAGGATCTGAAAGCAGGGGACGGCATCGTTTCCTCCGCGCCCGAGGGACACTTTTACTATGAGGATCTGCGCGACGCGAAGCAGGTGGTCGCGCTGGCGGGCGGCAGCGGCATCACGCCGTTTCTTTCCATGGCGCGCGCCATTCGTGAAGGAAGCGAGGACTTCTCCCTGACCATTCTTTTCGGAAGCCGCGACAGAGGAAATATCCTCTTCGCGGACGAGCTGAACGAGATCGCCGAGGCGTGTCCGCGGGTGCGGGTCGTACACGTGCTCTCCGACGAGACCGCAGAGGGCTATGAGCACGGCTTCCTTACCGCGGAACTGATCCGCAAATATGCACCCAAGGGGGACTATTCTCTGTTTCTCTGCGGTCCCGAGGCGATGTACCGCTTCGTTATGCCAGAGATCGAAAAGCTCGGTCTGCCGCGCCGGCGGATCCGCCGCGAAATGCTGGGCGTGACCAAGCGAGTGGCGGAGCAACCGGGATATCCCGCCGCCTGCAAGGGGAAGGTGTTCCGAGGTATCGTCCGTCAGGGCAGCGAGGAGCACTCCATCTCTGTTTCTGCGGACGAGCCTATTCTTACAGCGCTTGAACGTGCCGGCATCAAGGCACCCTCCCGCTGCCGCAGCGGCGAATGCGGCTGGTGCCGCAGCAAGCTGGTGTCCGGCGAGGTGTACTGCCCCGCCGAGAATGAGGGACGCCGCCACAGCGATATCGTAAACGGTTATATCCACCCCTGCTCCACCTTTGCCCTTTCGGACATCGTGCTGGAGGTGCCGGGCGAATATTGGAAGTAATGCACATAAAAGTATGACGTCGTCGTAGTCGGCGCGGGAAACGGCGGTCTGAGCGCGGCGATCCGCCTTGCCAGAGATGGCAAGCGGATGCCGGTGCCGGAAAAGCACAACCTTCCCGGCGGACGCGGGAAACAAACGCGTCTGAACAGACGGCGGAACGATAAGAATATGCGAAAAAGTCAAGCCCCGTTTGCAGGCGGGGCTTGACTTTTTTCTTCCTTATGGTATGATTAGTATAATTAATCATACTTTTGAGGGGGATTTTATGGAAGTTCCGCAGGGAAAGCACGCTTGGATAGTCAAGCTCGGCGAAAAAGGGCAATTCGTCATTCCCAAGGAAGCGCGCGATATTTTCGGCTTCTGCCCCGGTGACGAATTGCTCGTCCTTGGCGACGATGAGCGCGGCATCGCCATTCTGCCCAAAGCCGTGCAGCGCGAATATATGCTGCGCATCTTCTCCGAAATGGACGGTGGGAACCAATGAGCAGGATCGCCTTTTTCTGTATTCCCGCCTATGGTCACACGAATCCGACGCTCGGCGTCGTGCGCGAGCTCGTCGCGTGCGGGCACGAAGTCCGCTACTACTCCTACGAGCCGATGCGCCCGCTCATCGAGGCTGCGGGCGCGCAGTTCGTTGCCTGCGACCCGTATGACTGCGAACAACACCTCACGCCCGCCGACGGTGCGCGCGTCGGTAAGGATCTCGCCTTTTCGACGCATATTCTGGTCGAGACCACCCTTGCTCTCGACGAAATGGTCTGCGCCGATATGTGCGCTTACGCGCCCGACTGCATCGTCGCCGACTCGATGGCGCTCTGGGGCAAGGCTGTCGCCCGAAAGCTCGGCATCCCGTTCGTTTCCTCGACCACGACCTTCGCCTTCAACCGCTATTCGGCGAAAATTATGAAACAGGACGGCGGGCAGATGCTCAGGTTGCTGCTCGCCATGCCGAAGATCAATAAAGATCTCCAGCGTCTGCGCGACCGCGGCTATCCCATCCACAACATCCTCGACATCCTCCAGAACGATGACGCAACTGATACCATCGTCTACACCTCGCCCGAGTTCCAGCCCTGTGCCGACACGTTTTCGGACAAATACGCCTTCGTCGGCCCGTCCATCCGCCCTGCGACGGAGACTGTCGAAAAGACGCGCGACACACTTGTCTACATTTCGATGGGCACGGTCAATAATGACCTTCTCCCCTTCTACCGCGCCTGCGTCGCCGCGTTCGCAGATTCGCCCCATCAGGTCATCCTCTCCGTCGGCACGCAGACAGACCTCGCCGCCCTCGGTAACCTCCCCGAAAACGTCACCGCCCTCCCCCGCGTCGACCAGATCGCCGTGCTGCAAAAGGCCGACGTTTTCCTCTCCCACTGCGGCATGAACAGCGTGAGCGAGAGCCTCTATTTCGGCGTGCCGCTCGTCCTCTGTCCGCAGACGAACGAGCAGCGCGGTGTCGCCGTCCGCGTTGCCGAGCTCGGTGCGGGGCTGATGCTTGAAAAAACGGACGCCCTATCCATCCGAGCCGCAGTTGATACCGTTCTGCAAGCCCCGTCGTACCGCGCGAACGCGTGGAAGATCGCTGAGGGTTTCCGTCGCTGCGGCGGCGCGAAGGCTGCGGCGGAGAAAATCCTTTCGGTTGTCGGCAGAAAATAGCGCCCCCGCGCAGAGATAAAACGGAGCCGTCTGTTTCGGGCGGCTCTTTACTTATTCGGAGAGAAAATACAGTGCGCAGTGCCCGCGCACAGAACAGGCGGAAAAATACCGTTCTTCGAGCGGGATCCAGCGATCGGCAAAGCGCCGCGCACCGTCCAAACCGTTGCGCGCGCGGATACGGCGCAACTGCTCGTCGGGGGAAACGTCGAGAAATACCGTCAGATCATAGTGCTCCCGTAGCGCGGGGTGGCAGGAGTAGGAGCCTTCGACGACGCACAGCTCCGCGGGCACGACGGAGACCGGCGCGGCGAGGGAGAGGGTGCGGCAGTCGAACGGGCGGTAGGAAAACGGCGCTCCCGCGCGCAGGGGGAGCAGCGCTTCGGAGAGAAAGCGCTCGCGGTCAACGTTTCCGCCCGGTTCGCGGAAGCGTTCCTCTGTCCGCTGCTCGGGTCGGAGAAAGAAGTGATCCATCGGCAGTACCACGCAGCCGGAACGCCGTGCCAGCTCGTGCGCCAGCGTGCTCTTGCCCGCAGCGCAGCGACCGTCCACGGCGATGAGGAACGGGGCGCGTCCGTCCCGCCGCCGCGCGGCATCGGACAGGACGGCGTCCGCGATATCAACGATCCGCATGGCAATGACCTCCTCGCGATAGATAGAATAATTTGCCGTTTTCTTCACTTTGTTTATTATATCACAATACGATGGAAAGAGCCAATCCCTCCATTGCTTTTTTCATTTTGCCGGCAGCACCGAGTTTGCAATCGCAGGCGCGGATCCTAAAGTGTTCCTTTGACGCAGAAAAACTCTTGCAATCGGTAAAAAGCTGTGGTAATATAACTTCGTTATGGATGCAGGAAACGCGAGGGTGGACCAATCGGCCCGCTCTTTCTTTTGCAAATTTCAAAAAATATACGAACAGCGGGGGATACGATGAAAAAAGTGACGGAAACCGTGCGCGCTCTGGCTCTCCCCGTCGTAGAGGAGCAGGGCTGTACGCTCTGGGATGTGGAGTACGTCCGCGAGGCGGGGCAATGGTATCTGCGCGTGTATATCGACAAGGACGGCGGCGTGGACATCCTCGACTGCGAGGCGATTTCCCGCAGACTCAGCGACCTGCTGGACGAGGAGGATCCCATCGAGTCGAGTTATATTTTCGAGGTCGCCTCCGCCGGGGCGGAGCGTTCGCTCAAGCGCGCAGGAGACTTTGCGCAGTTCATGGGCTCGCCCGTGCTGCTCAAGACCTACAAGCCCATCGACGGGCGCAAGGAATTTTCCGGCGACCTTGTGGGTTATGATAACGGCGCGGTCACGCTGCGCGTCGGCGGGCAGGAGCTGCGCTTTGAAAAGGAAGCGGTCGCGCTGGTGCGCCTGCGCTGCGACTTCTGATAAGAATACCTTTGACTTTTCCCATATATCATACAGAACACGAAATAAGGAGCAACTACCCATGAAATGTGATGAGATCTTCGCAGCCCTTGCGATGCTGGAAAAGGAACGCGGCATTTCCCAGACCTTTATGATGGATAAGATCGTTCAGGCGCTTACGACCGCCTATAAGCGCGACCACGAGGGTGTGGAAAACGTCGTCGTGGACGTTGACGAGGTCAAGCGCGACCTGAAGATGTATGTGCAGAAGGAGGTCGTCGCCGAGGTCGAGAATCCTGGTACGCAGATAAGCCTTGACGATGCAAAGGTGATCTCCGCCAAGTACGCCGAGGGCGATATCGTCAACCTCCCCGTGGATAATATCGAGTTCGGCCGCATCGCCGCGGGCAACGGCAAGCAGGTCATCATTCAGGGTCTGCGCGAGGCAGAGAGCGGCATGGTCTACGACGAATACACCTCCAAGCAGCACGAGCTTCTCACCGGCGTCGTCACGCGTATCGACCCCCGCACGGGCAATGCCTCGCTGCGCATCGGCGCGGGCGCGGAGGCGACGGATGCGATCCTGCTCGCGAGCGAGCAGGTCAAGGGCGAAACGCTCGTCGAGGGACAGCGCATCAAGGTCTACCTTGTCGACGTGCGCCGCCAGTCCCGCGGTCCGCAGGTCGTGATCTCCCGCACGCACCCGGGTCTTGTCAAGCGCCTTTTCGAGCTGGAGGTGCCTGAGATCTACGACGGTACGGTCGAGATCCGCTCCATCGCCCGCGAGGCGGGCTCACGCACGAAGATGGCGGTGTGGAGCAACGACGAGAATGTCGATCCCATCGGCGCGTGCGTCGGTCCCCACGGTCAGCGCGTGAATAACATCGTTGACGAGTTGCACGGCGAGAAAATCGACATCATCAAGTACAGCGACGACCCCGCGGAGTATATCGCCGCGGCGCTTGCGCCCGCGGACGTGATCGACGTCCGCCTTGCCGAAGAGGGCAAGGCGTGCCGCGTCATCGTGCCGGACGATCAGCTCTCCCTTGCCATCGGCAAGGAGGGGCAGAACGCGAGGCTTGCCGCGCGGCTGGTCGGCTATAAGATCGACATCAAGCCCGCGAGTTACCGCGAGGAGGAAGAATAAGCAAAGGAGGGGCAGCTCATGCAAAAAGTTAAAAAAATCCCGCAGCGTCAGTGCGTGGGCTGCCGCGAGAGGAAGGATAAGCGCGAGCTGATCCGCGCCGTCAAATCGCCGCAGGGCGAGGTATCGCTCGATTTTACGGGCAAAAAGTCCGGGCGCGGCGCTTACGTCTGCCCGAGCAGCGAATGTCTCAAGCGCGCGCGCAAGTCCCGCGCGCTCGAGCGCGCGCTGGAAACGGCTATCCCCGACAGCGTCTACGAGGAAATGGAAAAGGAGATGGCAAACGGTGGATAAGCTGCTCAATCTGATCGGTCTTGCAAAGAAAGCGGGGAAGTTGGAGCTTGGCGAGGAGCCGGTCGGCGCGGCAGCACGCGCGAAGCAAGCGCGGCTGCTGCTACTGGCGTCCGACGCGGCGGACAATACCTGCCGCCGGGCAAAGCACTTCAGTGAAGCGGGCGAATGTGTCTGCCTTTCGCTCGAGGCGACGAAGGAAGCGCTCGGGAAAGCGCTCGGCCGCACGTCCTGCGCGATGCTGGCGATAACGGATATCGGCTTTGCCGAGGCAATCGCCAAAAAATTAGCCGAGGGCGACGAAGCGCGCTACGGCGAAGCGGCGGAAAAGCTTGCGCTTAAGGCGCGCCGTGCCGCCGAACGGCGGCGCGAGATGGCGCAGCACGAGAAGAATGTTCGGGCGGGCAGGAAAAAGCCCCGCAGGGAGCCGCCCGCCGCACCCGCCGGGAAAGAGAATACCGACAAGGCGCGGATGGATGAGAAGAAGCCGCCGCGCCGCACTGTGAAGCACGGGCGCACGCGCGCCGAGCGCGAAAAGGCGCACCGCGCCGCGGAAAAGGAAAAGAGCGCAAGGCGCTTCGTCCATTCCCGCCCGGTGAAGAAGGGCAAGGGCAGCGTCAGAAAAGAGACCCGGCGGACATCACAACACACGGAGGTGCAGTAATTTGGCTACTACAATGAACAGGAACAAGGTATCCGATCTGGCAAAGGACTTCGGCATGGCTTCGAAGGAGCTTTTGACCGTTCTGGGGACCTATACAGACACGCCCAAAAAGCCCTCGCAGGTGTTGTCGGAGGAGGAGATCAACCTGATCTTCGAGCACTTGACGCAGAAGCACCAGGTGAAGATCGAGACGATTTTTGCCGAAGCCGCGCCCGAGAAGAAGCCCGAGCCGAAAGCGGCTCCCGCTCCCGCGCCGGCTGCGGCAAAGCCTGCCGCAGCGCCGCAGGGCGAGGGAAAAGCGGCTCCCGTTCCGCAGCCGCAGCAGCAGGCAAAGCCGAACAAGTCCACCGCCACGCAGCAGCCCACGACCCGCGTGCCGGAGAAGAAGATCGTCGATACCCGCAAGGTGACGAATGTCAACCTCGACAAGTACGATGAAAAGCTGCAGGACATGGCGGACCGCTCCGGCGACCGCCGCGAGATGGAACGCGGCAGCAAGGAAAAGTTCCGCAATAACAAGAACCGCGGCGGCCGCCAGCAGCCGTTCTCCGGCAAGCGCCGCCAGGAGGAGGCGGAGAAAATGCGCCGCCTCCAGCTTGAGATAGCCAAAAAGACGCCGCTGACCGTCAAGATCCCGGACGAGATCTCCGTCGGCGAGCTGGCGTCCCGCATGAAGAAGACGGGCGCCGAGGTCGTCAAGTGCTTGATGAAAAACGGCGTGATGGCGTCCCTCTCCCAGATGATTGACTTCGACACTGCGTCCTTTGTTGCTGAAGAACTCGGCTGCAAGGTCGAAAAGGAAATCGTCGTCACGATCGAAGAAAAGCTCATCGACGACCATGAGGACAGCGCCGACGAGCTTCAGCCCCGCGCGCCGGTCGTGGTCGTCATGGGTCACGTTGACCACGGCAAGACGAGCCTTCTTGACTATATCCGTAATGCTCACGTCGCCTCCGGCGAGGCGGGCGGCATCACCCAGCACATCGGCGCCTATCAGGTGCAGATCAAGGGCAAGCCCATCACGTTCCTCGATACGCCGGGTCACGAGGCGTTCACCTCCATGCGCGCCCGCGGTGCGATGATCACGGATATCGCCATTCTCGTTGTTGCGGCGGAGGACGGCATCAAGCCGCAGACCATCGAATCCATCAACCACGCCAAGGCCGCGGAGATACCCATTATCGTCGCCATCAACAAGATGGATAAGCCAGACGCGAACCCCGAGCGCATCAAGCAGCAGCTCACCGAATACGGTCTTGTCGCCGAGGATTGGGGCGGCGAGACGATCATCTGCCCCATCTCTGCCAAGACCGGCATGGGCATCGACAATCTGCTCGAAATGGTCGCGCTGACCGCCGAGGTCTCCGAGCTCAAGGCAAACCCCAACCGCGCCGCCTCCGGTGCCGTGGTCGAGGCACGGCTCGATAAAGGACGCGGTCCGATCGCAACGCTCCTCGTCCAGAACGGTACGCTCCATCAGGGCGATATCATCATCGCCGGCACGGCGGTCGGCCGTGTGCGCGCGATGATGAGCGACAAGGGACTCAAGCTCACCGCCGCCGGTCCCAGCGTGCCTGTGGAGATCACGGGCCTTGGCGAAGTGCCCGAGGCCGGCGCGCACTTCAACGCCGTCGCCGACGAGCGTCTTGCCCGCGAGCTTGTCGAGCAGCGCAAGGAGGAAGAAAAGCGCAAGGCCAACGCCCCCATCGCCAAGGTCTCGCTCGAGGATCTCTTTAGCCAGATCCAGGCGGGCGAGATGAAAAGCCTCAATATCATCGTCAAGGCGGACGTCATGGGCTCGGTCGAGGCTGTCAAGGCGTCGCTTGAGAAGATCTCCAACGATGAGGTCCGCGTGCGCGTCATTCACGGCGCGGTCGGCGCGATCAACGAGAGCGACGTCATGCTCGCCGCCACGTCGAACGCCATCATCGTCGGCTTCAACGTCCGACCTGATGCCGCGGCGCGCGACAGCGCCGCCCGCAACCACGTCGATGTGCGCATGTACCGCGTCATTTACGATGCGATCGACGAGATCGAAGCCGCCATGAAGGGTATGCTCGCGCCGAAGTTCCGTGAAGCCGTCATCGGTCACGCCGAGATCCGCCAGACCTATAAGGTTTCGTCCGTCGGCACCGTCGCGGGCTGCTACGTGCAGGACGGCAAGATCCAGCGCGCGTGCGATGTGCGCATCGTGCGCGACGGCATCGTCATTCACGAGGGGCATCTCGCCTCGCTCCAGCGCTTCAAAGATTCTGTCAAGGAGGTCGCGCAGGGCTACGAGTGCGGTCTGAGCTTCGAGAAGTACAACGATATCAAGGTCGGCGACGTGGTCGAAGCCTACGTCATGGAGCAGATCGAGCAGTAGGATCAAAAGCGCCTTTACGGTGGGGCGGGCGGTCGCCCGCCCTTGCTTTTTTCAAAGGAGGAATAACTATGGCAAGCAATCGCATTGGACGTATCAATGAAGAGATCCAGCGCGAGCTGAGCGCACTCTTCCGCACGCTCAAGGATCCCCGCGTGCAGGAGGGTATGGTGACTATTACCCGCGTGGACACCACGAGCGATCTGCGCTATGCGCGCGTTTATGTGAGCGTTCTTCAAAAAACACTTGAAAAGGACGTGCTTCGCGGGCTTAAGAGCGCGGCGGGCTATCTCCGCCGTGAGCTGGGCGCGCGTATGTCGCTGCGCTACACACCGGAGCTGCAATTCGTCGCGGACGACTCTATTGAATACGGCGCGCACATCTTGGAACTGCTGCGCGACCCGCACGTCGTGAAGCCCGCAAACCCCGCAAATGAAACGCTGAACACGGAGGGTGAGCAGAGATGACCGTTTCCGAAGCCGCGGCCTATCTCCGCGCGCACGACAACTATCTCATTCTCACCCATCGCCGTCCGGACGGGGACACCATCGGCTGTGCCGCGGCGCTCTGCGCTATGCTGCGCCAAATGGGCAAAACCGCGGGCGTGCTCTACAACCGTGAGACGACCGAGCACTTCGAGCAATATGTCGAGCGGTACTGGGTCGCAGACGACTTCGCCTATGAGACAGTCGTCTCCGTCGACCTTGCCGCGCTGAGCCTGTTTCCCGACAACGCCGAGCTGTTCAAAACGCGCGTTGATCTCGCCATCGACCATCACCCGAGCTACGAGGGCTTCGGCAAGGAGAGCTGCGTGCAGCCCGGGCGCGCCGCCTGCGGCGAGATATTGTGCGAACTCGCGCAGGAGCTGGGGCAGCTCACGCCCGAGGTCGCGCTGCCGCTCTATGTTGCCGTCTCGACCGACACGGGCTGCTTCGTCTACTCAAACGTCACGGCGAACACGCACCGCGTGGCCGCCGCGCTCATCGACACGGGCATCGACTATAAAGCCGCCAACAAGCGGCACTTCCGCACGAAGAGCCGCAAGCGCCTCGCGCTTGAGGGCGAGTTGCTGCGGACGATGGAGTTTTACGACGAGGGGCGCGTCGTCATTGTCGCCGTGCCGCAGTCCCTCCAGCAGCGCATGGCGCTCACGGAGGCAGATATGGAGGATCTCGCCGCCCTTGGCGGGCTGGTCGAGGGGACGGACTGCGCTGTCACGATGAAGGAGACGAGGGACGGCGCGTGGAAAGTCAGTATGCGCACGGGCGCGCGCGTCAACGCGACGCTCGCCTGCTCCAAGCTCGGCGGCGGCGGACACCGCGCGGCGTCCGGCTGCCTGATCGAGCACGCGGACTATGAAGCGGCGCGCGCGATGATTCTTCGAGCCATTGCTGAAGCAGTCAAGGAGGAAGCAAGATGAACGTCACCTTTCGCAAGGCATCGCGTGCCGATCTGGAGGCGGTCGAGCGTATTTACGCGAATGTCCACACCGCCGAGGAAGCAGGTCTTTCCACGACCGGCTGGAAGCGCGGCATCTATCCCGCGCACGCGACCGCCGAAGCTGCGCTCACGCGCAGCGACCTTTTCGTAGAGGAGCTGGACGGCGCGATCGTCGGCACGGCTATCATCAATCAAACACAGGTGGACGTTTACGCCGGCGCGCCGTGGCACTTTGACGCACCTGACAGCGAAGTCATGGTCCTGCACACGCTTGCCGTCGATCCGCAGGCGGGGGTACGCGGTCTCGGCAGCGCGTTCGAGGACTTTTACGAGCGGTACGCGCTCGCGCACGGCTGCCGCTATCTCCGCATCGACACGAACGAGCGCAATACGCGCGCCCGCGGGCTTTACCGCAAGCTGGGCTACCGCGAGATCGGCGTTGCGCCCTGCACCTTCAACGGGCTGGAGGATATCCGGCTCGTGCTGCTGGAAAAGGCGCTGGACGCTCCCGGAAAATAGCGCGTAAAGGAGGGCTTTTATGCCGAGCGGCATTATCATCATCGACAAGCCCGCGGACTGGACGAGCATGGACGTGTGCGCCAAGCTGCGAGGGCTGCTGCATGAAAAGCGCGTCGGTCACGCCGGAACGCTCGACCCCATGGCAACAGGCGTGCTGCCCGTGTTCGTCGGGCAGGCGACCAAGGCGATCCCCTTTGCCGAGGGCGGGAAGAAGGTCTACGAGACCGTCCTGCAACTGGGTCTTGTGACCGACACGCAGGACACGACCGGAACAGTCCTTGAAGAGCGCCCCGTCGCCGTGGGCGCGGACGAGGTGCGCGCGGCGCTCCCACTCTTCACGGGCGAGCTTTCACAGCTCCCGCCGATGTATTCCGCCATCAAGGTGAACGGTCAAAAGCTCTACGACCTCGCCCGTCAGGGCAAGGAGGTCGCGCGCAAGCCGCGAAGCATCACGATCTACGAGCTGACGCTGACCGGCGAACTCGGCGGCGGGCGCTACGCCTTGCGCGTCGTCTGCTCGAAAGGCACATACATTCGTACGCTCTGCCACGATTTCGGGCAGACGCTCGGTTGCGGCGGCTGCATGGCGGCGCTCCGCCGCACAGAGGCGTCAGGCTTTTCCATCAGCGAGGCGGTGACCCTTGAGGACGCCGTGCGCGGGGGAGAAACCCTGCTCCGTCCGACCGACAGTCTGTTCCGCGCCTACCCCGCCTACCGCATCGAAAACGCGCGGCAGGAGCGGTTCGCCCGCTGCGGCAATCCGCTGCGCGCGCCGCTTGCGGACGGCATTTACCGCGTCTACGCGCCGGACGGGGCGTTCCTCTCTCTTTCGGAGTCGAAGGACGGCGTCCTTACCGCCAGACGAAATTTCTTCAGCGCGTGACGCTGACACGAAAAGGAAACCGAAACCATGAATGATTCCACAGTCATCGCCCTCGGCTTTTTCGACGGGGTGCATATCGGACACGGTGAGCTGTTGAAAATGGCAGTCCGCCGCGCGCGGGAGCGCGGCTGCACGTCGGCGGCGTTCACCTTTGACCGTTCGCCGCGCGAGTTTGTCACGGGCGTTCCCGTACCGCTGCTGACGACGAGCGCCGAGCGCGCGGAGATCATTCGCACACGCTACGGTGTGGAAAAGGTCTTTGTCGAGCCGTTTGACAAGAATATGATGACCATGCCGTGGGAGGACTTTATTTCCGTACTTCTTGTGAAGAAGTACCGCGCCGTGCATCTCATCGCGGGACACGATTTCCGCTTCGGTCACAAGAACGAGGGCGATGTGGGAAAGCTCAAAAGCTACTGCGCTGCCCACGGTCTCGGCTGCGACATTATCCCCCGTGTGGAAAGGGACGGCACGACCGTCTCCTCAAGCTATATCCGCTCGCTTTTGGAGGAGGGCGACGCCGCACGCGCGGCGGAATTCCTCGGTCGTCCCTACGCGATGGAGGGGACGGTGTGCCACGGGGAAGGCGTCGGTACGAGGAAACTTTTTCCGACGGCAAATCTGCTCCCCCGACCCGGCTGCGTCGTTCCCGCGCGTGGCGTGTATGCGGTCCGCGCACACCTGCCGGACGGCTCTGTCCGCACAGGCGTGACGAATGTCGGCGTGCGGCCGACGGTCAGCGATGCCGGCAGCGTAACAGTCGAAACCTATTTGCCGGACTTCTCCGGCGACCTGTACGGTCAGCGCCTGCGGATCGAATTTCTCGCCTATCTTCGCCCCGAGCGCAAATTTTCCTCCACACAGGAGCTGCGCGGCGAGATAGGACGTAATGTGCGCCAGGCGGCAGAGCTGATTGGCTCAAACGAATAAAAGATCAAAAAGAACGGCTTGCGAGCCGTTCTTTTTTCGTCTCGCCGTTTCCCGACGGTTTTTTTGTCCCAGCCCGTTTACAATAAAGGGCACAACGCACAAGGAGGGGACGAGCTGTGAGGGTGATCGAGCTGCTTCGCAGCAAAGAATGGTCGGGAAGGGTCGTGGACTGCGCGCTGCGCTTCGTGCTTGCGGCGGTGCTCTCCGGCGCGCGGGTATTCGGCGGCTACGCACCCTTCGCGCTGGGCTGGACCGCCGCGGCGGGCACGGGCGCGTATGGCATAAGCGCGTTGGCTGGCGCCTCGCTGGGAGCGTTTTTGTTCCTCGATTTTTCCCACGCGCTGCGCACGACTGCCGCCGCAGTGCTGATCTTCGCGGCAAACAGCGCCTTTTATGACCTGAAGATCTTCCGCCGCCGCGCGTTTCTTCCGCTGATGACGGCGGCGATGATGCTCGCCGTGGAGTTCGTCTACGTTCTGCGCGCGCCGGAGGAGGAAGCGGCGGACTGCCTCGTGAGCCTGCTGCTCGCCGCGCTCTGCGCGATGAGCGGGCGCGCACTTTTGAGCGAGGGGCGGGAGGAATCACCCGCCGCGTCGCTTTTTATCCTGCTCGGCGTGCTGATGGCGCTCGCGTCCTATGAGACGGCGGACGGCTTTGCGCCGGGACGCATCGCCGCGATGCTTGCGGTGCTGCTCGCTGCCTTCGAGCGCAGCGGCGCGGCTGCCGTTCCCACGGCGCTCGCCATCGGTCTTGCAATGGATCTGAGCGCGGGCGGCGGCAGCTTTCTTCACGCGGCGGCATATGCCTTTGCCGCAACGGTCGTGACGCTGACGCGGCGCGGCAATCGCGTTTCCTCTGCACTGTGGTTCGCCTTCAGCGTGCTCTGCTTCTCCCTTCCGGCGGAGGCGTCCGTCGCACTGGTGCTGCTCTACGAGGGGGTTTCCGCCACGCTTCTGTTCCTGTTGATCCCCTCGCGCGCGCTGCGCGGTAAGCGGCTCGCCGCCGCTCCAAGCGAAGATGAGGAAAGCTCCGTGCTGCGAAAAAAAGTGTCGGAATCGGCGCTCGCGCTGCGAGAGCTGTATGACAGCGTTGCCCGAGCGCCGCAGCGCACGGAGGAGAATCCTGCCGCCATCTATGACCGCGCGGCGGAGAGGGTCTGCCGCGGCTGTGTGCTGTGCAACCAGTGCTGGGAGAAGGACTACAACCGCACCTATACCGCGCTCAACGACGCCACCGCCGCCCTGCTGCGGTGCGGACAGGGGCGGGGAGAGGACTTCCCGTCTTATTTTTCCGAGCGCTGCGTCCGCTTTGCGAGCTTTCTCTCAGCCGTCAACGATGAGCTGCGCGCCTATCTCCTGCGGCGGCAGTATCGCCGCAGGCTTGCCGAGGATCACGCCAAAGCTGCCTCGCAGTATGCCCAGCTCTCGGAGCTTCTGCAAAGCGCGGCGGAGAGCGAGGCAAGACCTGCCGCCGCGCTTCCGCCCCACCCCTACCGGCTCGGCATCACAATACGCCCCAAGAAGGGCGAGCACATCAGCGGCGACAGTGCGGGTCATTTCGAAACGGACGACGGCGCGCTGTGTCTGCTGCTCTCCGACGGAATGGGCTGCGGCAGCGCGGCGCAGCGGGAGTCGGCGATGGCGGTGCGACTGCTTGAGCGCTTTCTGCGCGCGGGGATTGACGCGCCGCCCGCACTCAAGACGCTCAACAGCGCGCTCGCGCTGCGCGCGGAATCGACCGACAGCTTCACGACCGTCGATCTGCTTATGCTCTCGCTGCAAACGCTTGAGGGCGAGCTCTACAAGTACGGCGCCGCGCCGAGCTACGTCAAGCGCGGCGGCACGGTGCGCCGCGTGACCTGCTCCTGCCTGCCCGCGGGCTTGCAGGAGGGCTCGCCCCCGCCGGAGGCGACGCACCTGCGTCTCAGCCCCGGCTGCTTCCTTGTGATGGTGACTGACGGCATCGCCGATACGCTCGATGACGAGTGGTTGCAAGACTTGCTCGCGGGCTGGGAGGGGGACGATCCCCAGCTCCTCGTCTCCGCGATTCTGGCAGACAGTCTGGAGCGGCGCGGCGGCACGGATGACGCGAGCGTCCTCGCGCTCTATCTGCCGCAGGACGGCGCCGCTGCGCAGGAGGTATAGTGAAGCAAAAAAATTCCGCCCGCCGGTATAGCGCCGCCCGTGCAGGGCATACTGGATTCGGAATGTTTTCCGTCGGGAGGTGCTGTGTTTTGGTCAAGGGAACGTCGCGGAGGGTGATCGTGGTCGATTCGCCGGACACGGAGCTTTTTGAGCAGGCGATCTTTATCGTGCGGAATGATGCGGCGGGACGCAGCGGCGTGACGGCGCAGCGGCTCGTGGACGAGGCGTGCCGCGTGGCGCGCAGCTGCGGGCGCACGCAGACGAAAACGCGCAATCTGCTGCGCCGGGGTTCTCCGGCGCTGTGGTGCGGCATGGGCGCGGGCGGTATTGCGCTGGCGTGGCTGCTGAGCGCGCTGATCTGAATAAGCGGTTTTCTTCTCCTCTGTATGGGGGCGCTGCGGCGAACGACGCGGCGCTCCCGCTTTTTTGCCTTTTTTCGGAAAATAATGATTTACAAACCGTAATCAAACAGCTATACTATAACTTACCGTATTTTGATCTGCGAGGTATCGCCATGAACGCTGACTTTTCCCGCACCCTTGGCCTGCTGCGGCAGGAGAAGGGCATCTCCCAGCGCAAGGCCGCCAAGGAGCTCGGCATTTCGCAGGCGCTGCTGTCCCACTATGAAAACGGGATCCGCGAGCCGGGGCTTGCCTTCGTCAGGCGGGCGTGCGACTATTACCGCGTCTCCGCCGACTATCTGCTCGGGCGCACGCTCGACCGCGACGGCGGCATGATCGACACGGATTCTCTTTATGACGCGAGCGATGAAAAGGGTACGCTCAAGGGCAGCATTGCCGCCACGCTGCAAAAGAAAATGCTTGCCAATACCGCGGGTGTTCTTTTCGACCTGCTTGGGCGCACGAACGACCGCGCGCTGATCACGTCCGCGGGCGGCTACCTCGGCGGCGCGCTCTATCAGCTCTATCGTGCGCTGCACCGCGCCTGCGGAGGCAAAGAGGAATATTTTTCCCTGAGTGCGGCGGCGAGCTCTGCCGGTGCGGTGGACGCGCTGACGCGCGCAGAATATGTCGAGTACCTCTCCACGCTCGCTCGCCTTACGGACGAGGGCGCGCTGTTCCCCGAAATGGAGGACGAAACGCTCACCGCGCTCTATCCGGGGCTGATGCAGAGCGTGACGCAGGTGCTCCACAGCACGGAGGAAAAGACCAACGCCCTGCTCGGCAGGAGGTAAGGAACGAACAGCCATGAACGAAAAGAACATTCGCAATTTCAGCATCATCGCGCACATCGACCACGGCAAATCTACGCTGGCGGACAGGCTTCTTGAAAAGTGCAACGCCGTCTCCGCGCGCGAGATGGAGGATCAGATCCTCGACAACATGGAGCTTGAGCGCGAACGCGGCATCACCATCAAGGCGCGCGCCGTTACGTTCGACTACGCCGCCGCAGACGGCGAGGTCTACACCCTCAACCTCATCGACACGCCGGGTCACGTTGACTTCAACTACGAGGTCTCGCGCTCGCTTGCGGCGTGCGAGGGTGCGCTGCTGGTCGTCGATGCCTCGCAGGGCATCGAAGCGCAGACGCTTGCCAACACCTACCTCGCCATGGAGCATGACCTTGAAATCCGCCCCGTCGTCAACAAGATCGACCTGCCCGCCGCCGACCCCAAGCGCGTCAAGCAGGAGATCGAGGATATTTTGGCGATCCCCGCCGAGGACGCGCCGGAGATCTCCGCCAAGATGGGTGTCAATATCGACGCCGTGCTCGAAGACATCGTGCAGAATCTCCCCTGTCCCAAGGGCGATCCAAATGCGCCGCTGCGCGCGCTGATCTTCGACAGCTATTACGACACCTACCGCGGCGTCATCGTCTATATGCGTCTGATGGACGGCACGCTCCGCCCTGGCATGGAGGTCAGAATGATGGCGACGGGCGCGGCGTTCAAGGTCGTCGAGTGTGGCGTGATGCGTCCGCTGGGACTGGAGCCTGCCAGGCAGCTGGAGGCGGGGCAGGTCGGCTACTTCACCGCGAGCATCAAGGACGTACACGAGACGCAGATCGGCGACACGGTCACAGGTGTAGAGAACCCCGCGGGCGAACCGCTGCCGGGCTACCGCAAGGTGCGCTCGATGGTCTACTGCGGCATTTACACCGAGGACGGCAGCAAGTATCCCGACCTGCGCGACGCGCTGGAAAAGCTCCAGCTCAACGATGCTTCTTTGACCTTCGAGCCGGAATCCTCCGTCGCGCTGGGCTTCGGCTTCCGCTGCGGCTTCCTCGGAATGCTGCACATGGAGGTCGTTCAGGAGCGCCTGGAGCGCGAGTTCGACCTCGACCTCGTCACCACGCTCCCGAGCGTCATCTACGAGGTCTATAAGACTGACGGCACGATGGTGCGCGTCGATAATCCCCACAACTACCCCGACCCCGCGCATATCGCCCGCGCTGAGGAGCCCTACGTCAAGGTGACGATCGTCACGCCGCCGGACTACGTCGGCAACATCATGCCGATGTGTCAGGACCGCCGCGGCGAGTTCAAGGATATGCAGTATCTCGACACCTACCTTGTTGAGCTGCACTACGAAATGCCGCTCAACGAGATCATCTACGACTTTTTCGACACGCTCAAAGCCAACACCAAGGGCTACGCCTCGCTCGACTACGAGCTCTCCAGCTACCGCCCGAGCGAGCTGGTGAAGGTGGACGTTCTGCTCAACGGCGATCAGGTGGACGCGCTTTCGTTCATCGCGCACCGCGACAAGGCATACGGCCGCGCGCGCAAGCTGTGCGAAAAGCTCAAGGACAATATCCCCCGTCAGCTCTTCGAGGTGCCCGTTCAGGCAGCCATCGGCGGACGCATCATCGCGCGCGAGACCGTCAAGGCGATGCGCAAGGATGTGCTTGCCAAGTGCTACGGCGGCGATATCACGCGGAAGAAAAAGCTGCTGGAAAAGCAGAAGGAGGGCAAAAAGAAGATGCGCTCGCTCGGCACCGTTCAGGTGCCGACGGAGGCGTTCCTTGCCGTCCTCAAGCTGGACGAATAAAAAGGAGAGTGGTCAGCAATGCTTCTCAACCATTATGTCGGCGCCATGGCGTGCTGGAAGGGCCGCGTTGACAGCGAGACCGATTACGACGCCTTCCGCTGGCACCAGAGGGTGCAGCCCCTCGACCTCAACGACGGCGGCGCGCCGTTCACCGGCAAGCTCGGTTTTGCCTTCATCGGCTTTTGCAGCGACAAGGGCGTCGCGCGCAACAAGGGCCGCACCGGAACGGCGCTCGCGCCGGACTTCGTGCGCGGGCAAATGTCGGGTCTTCCCTGCACGTTCTCGCAGGAGGTCAGGCTCTACGACGCGGGCGACATCGTCTGCGACGATATCTCGCTTGAGGAGGGGCAGCGCGAGCTGGGCGCAGCGGTGGAGGAGATCCTGCGCCGCGGTCTTTTCCCCATCGTGCTCGGCGGCGGTCATGAGACGACCTTCGGTCACTTTCAGGGGCAGCACAATTTCCTGAAGGATCAGGGCGAGATGCCCGAGCTTGGCATCGTCAACTTCGACGCGCACTTCGATCTGCGCCCCTATGACGCGGGCAACTCGTCCGGCACGATGTTCCGCCAGATCGCGGATCTCTGCCGTGCCGAGGGCACGCCGTACCATTACCTCCCCATCGGTATCCAGCAGCACAGCAACACCGTCAGCCTTTTCAAAAAAGCGGAGGAGCTGGGCGTTGACTATGTGCTTGCTAAGGAGGTGCAGAGCGCAAACCTTGAAAGTATCCTCGAGCGGCTGGATCAGTATCTCTATCAGTGCCGCGACGTGTATATCACCGTCTGCACGGACGTGTTTTCCTCCGCGTTTGCCCCGGGCGTAAGCGCACCGCAGTCGCTCGGGCTTGATCCCGAGGTTGTTCTGCCGCTTTTGAAGCACGTCCTGCGCACACGCAAGGTGCGCGGGTTCGACATCTGCGAGATCTCACCGCGCTTCGATCAGGACAATACCACCGCAAACCTCGGCGCGGTCATCATCTTCGCCGTGGTCAACACGCTCTGCCGACTGAGCGGTCTCGCGTAACAGCAGAAAACGGAAACAGGAAGCCCCCGCCTTACGGCGGGGGCTTCCTGCTGTGTTGTGTGTGTATTTTTAGGAGGGAGAAAATCACATCGGGGATCGTTCCCCTTTGCAAGTATTAAGATACCAGCCAATCTTGGCTAAATTTTGAAGCCCTTGTAAACAAACTGTGAATTGCTGCGGCATTTTAGCCCATCAGTGCCGAAAGCTCCGCAAAGGAGAGCGGCTGAAGAGCAAGATCTATGCCGTAGCCGATCACGCGCGCGAGCTCGCGGATCTGCGCGTCGATGTCGCGCGTGGTGACCATCACGCCCTCATGTCCCCGCAGCGCCGTCGGATCGATGTCACAGCGTCCTGCCTCCTCCAGCACGTCGAGCGTCAGCGTGGCGGCGTCCACCACGGTCGGCACGCCGACCGCCAGCACCGGCAGCCCCAGCGTCTCGCGCGTGAGCGGACAGCGCCGATTGCCGACGCCGCTGCCGGGTACGATGCCGCTGTCGGAAAGCTGCACGCTCGTGCAGAGCCGCGCCAGCGCGCGTGAAGCAAGCGCGTCGATGGCGATCAGCGCGTCGGGCTTTGCCGCCTGCACCGCACCGCGCAGCAGCTCCGTCGTCTCCATGCCGGTGCGGGCGAGGACGCCGGGCGTCAGCACGCTGACGGGGAATAGCGAGGAGAACTCCGGTGCGGCGCACAGGTGCCGCGTGACGAGAATGTGTTCCGCCGCCGCGGGACCGATGGCGTCCGGCGTCATGGCGGCGTTCCCCAGACCTGCCACGAGCACGCTGCGCGCGTCCTTCCCTAAAAGCACGCGCAATTCGCTGCCCACCGCGCGCGCCGCGCGAGCGAGCGGGTCCTTCGCGCCGTGCCAGTAGGGAGAGAGGTCAATCGTGATATAGCGCCCTGCGGGCTTGCCGAGCGCGCGCTCGGCTTCCCCGCCGGAAACGGTGATCGCCGTGACGGAAAAGCCCTCGCGCGTGTAGGATCTGCTCTGTACGCCGTCAAGACGGTGCGCTCCGTCGCTGCGCCACAGCTCGTGCGCTTCTTCTGCAAGGTCAGTGCGCCGGTTCAGCATAAAAAGTCCCCCTTTCGGTTTCAGACAGGCTCAGTTTGCCCGGAACGGCGCGCCGTCATGCTTTGCATGGAAAAGAAAAGATCGCCGCGCGGGGTTTCCTCCACACGGCGATCCGATCAACAGATCAATCCTCTATATCCTGCGCTTCCTGCGTTTCCTTCGGCAGCTTCGATACCAACGCCCATTCCACGCGCCGCTCGCTGAAGTCCTGCACTTCGATGTGCAGCCCGCAGGCATCCACGGCGAAGCGGCTCCCGTCCGCCGGAATGACCGACAGCTGCGAAAACACCAATCCGCCGAGGGTATCGGAGCCTTCGTCCTCCGGGAAGCGCACGTCCAGCGCCTCGGCGACCTGCTCCAGCTCGCACGAACCGGCGACGCGCCAGAGATTGTCCCCCTGCTGCTCGATCGGCTTTTCCTCCTGCGGGTCGAACTCGTCGTAAATATTGCCGACGATCTCCTCCAGCAGATCCTCCATCGTCACAAGACCACTCGTCCCGCCGTATTCGTCCACGACGATCGCCATATGCACCTTCTTGTTCTGCATATCGCGGAAGAGCACGTCCGTCCGCACGGATTCGGGTACGAAATACGCCGGACGCAGCAGCTCACGCAGCGGCTTCGGCGCGGGAGACTGCGCGTTGAGCAGATACTCGCGCGTGGAGAGGATACCGAGGATATCGTCCGCGTCCTCCTCATAGACAGGGAAACGCGAGAGTCCCGAGGCGCGGATCGTGGAGAGAATATCCTCCTTCTTGTCCTGCGCCCAGATCATCACCATGTCGGTGCGGTGGCGCATCACGTCCTCCGCGGTCGTATTGTTGAAGTTGAATACGTTCTCGATCAGTTCCTTTTCGCCCGGCTCGATCGTGCCGCGCTCCTCGCCAAGATCGACCATCATGCGGATCTCGTCCTCGCTCACGTCCTCCTCGTCGGCCTTGGGATCGATGTGCAGCAGGCGCAGCACGCCGTTGGTGGACTTCGACAGGAGCCAGATCACGGGGCGGAACACACTTGCCACCGCTGTGACCGTGCCGACCGTGAGGCGGGCGACCGTCTCGGTCTTCTTCATGGCGATGCGCTTGGGTACGAGTTCACCCAGCACCAGGCTGAAGTACGACAGCACGACTGTGATCAGAATGACCATGATCGTGTTGAGTGTCGAGGGTGAGATGGCAGTGAGCCCTTTGTCCTCCACCAGCCAGCGCACGAGAGGGTCGGAGAAGCTGTCCGCCGCGAAAGCGGAGGACAGAAAGCCCGCCAGCGTGATGGCAATCTGAATGGCGGAGAGGAAATGATCCGGCGACTGCATCAGGTTGAGCAGCTTTTTCGCTTTTTTATCCCCCTCCTCCGCCTGCTTGCGCAGCTTCGTTTCCGAAAGGGAGATCACGGCGATCTCCGACGAGGCAAAGAATGCGTTAATGAAGATAAGTATGACCAGTACCAGAAGTTTCGGCAATAGCGGGTCGTCCAAGAAAATACCTCCTAATTTTGCGGCCTGTTTGAGATTGGCTGTCTGTGCAGCGCAGACCGATTTTCGTCAGTATAGCATAGTTCGCAGAAAAAGAATAGGGGTGAGGAATTTTTAATGAAATGTTTACAATTTAAGAAAGCGCGCACGCACTAAATCTTGTTTTCCAGATTCACTTGCCCCACAAAGTTTTGTGCCGCCCAAAAAAATCGAAAAAATCAGAAAAAACGCTTGCAATTCGTTGTATTCTTTGCTAAAATACCATTCTGCACGGTGGATTTTTTATCCGCCGCCAATCCCAACCGGAGGAGGTGTTTGGTTTGCCGAATATCAAGTCTGCTAAAAAGCGCGTTCAGCTCACCGAAGTCCGCAACGCGCGCAACAAGGCTGACAAGTCCGCACTGAAGACCGCGCTCAAGAAGTTCGAGGCGGCTGCCGCTGAAGGCAATCGCACCGAGGCCGAGGGCGCTTACAAGGTCGCGGTCAAGACCGTCGATAAGGCTGCTGCTAAGGGTATTCTTCACAAGAACAACGCCGCTCACAAAAAGAGCGCAATGGCGCTGAAGCTTAACAGCATCGGTTGATCCAGACGAAAAAATGGGAGACGTCCGCAGGACGTCTCTTTTTTTACGCACTCTTAACGCTCTGTTCATTTCTTTTTCACAGCTGCCGCGGTATGATAATATTATCATCAGCATCGACAGAGCAGGAGTGAGCTTTTTTGAAGCATATTTTTATCATCAACCCCACCGCCGGGAAAAAGGACAGCCGCCAGCGCGTTTACGTCATGGCGGAGAAGCTGCGCAGGGACCACGCGCTCGACGTGGAGTGTATGCTTACCAATTCCCGCGGTCACGCCACGGCGCTGACACGCGCCATCGCGGAAACAGGCGAAGCCGTCCGCTTCTACGCCTGCGGCGGCGACGGGACGATCAACGAGATCGCCAACGGCATCGCGGGCTTCCCCAATGCTGCGATGACCGCCGTTCCCATCGGCACGGGCAACGATTTTCTCAAGAACTTCGGGAAGGACGCGCTGCCCCTTTTCCTCGACGCGGAGAACCTCTGGAACGGGCCGCCGGTGCCGCTCGACCTGATCGACTGCAACGGCCGCGGCTGTCTGACTATCGCCTGCACGGGCATCGACGCGCGCGTGGCAGAGAGCGTGCATGCTTTCAGCTCCTCCCCGATGCTCACGGGGCGCGGCAGCTACCTTGTCAGCGTCGCGGTGAACTGCATCTTCCGGCGCATCGGTCAGCGCTGGCGCGTCACGCTCGACGGCGAGGTGATCGAGGACGAGTTCGCGCTCGTCTCCATGTGCAACGGCCGCTACTACGGCGGCGGCTCTACCCCCGTGCCCGAGGCGCGTATGACCGACGGTGTCTTACATACGGTGCTCGTCAAGAACGTCAGCAAGGCGCGCTTTGCGACGCTGTTCGGCGATTATTCGGCGGGCGATTACCGGAAGATCCCGCCGGAGATCCTCCGCGTCTCGCAGGCGGAGCGCGTGACCATCGAGCCGCTGAGCGACCGTGATCTCGTCACCTGCCTCGACGGGGAGTGCTTCCACTCCCGCGGCGTCACGCTGCGCCTTTCGGATAAGAAGGTCAATTTCTTCGCCCCTGCCGGCTGCGACCCGGACGCAACGGCGCGGTAACTTCATCAAAAACACGGCGGGCGCTCCGGCGTCCGCCGTGTTTCGTCCGCGGTGCGGACGGCAAGAATTTGAATAAGCTGTGAATTTTTGAAAAATTGCCAAAATACCCCTTGCAAATGGCACGGCCTTGCGCTATGATAGCACCGTTGGTTAGCACTCAAAGCGTTTGAGTGCTAACCACGCGAAATTTGTTTGAAATTTTGTAGTATATAAGGAGGCAATACCTATGAAACTCACCCCGCTTGCTGACCGCGTCATTCTCAAGATGATCGAGGCCGAAGAGACCACCAAGGGCGGCATCATTCTGACCGCCGGCGCCAAGGAGAAGCCCTCCGTCGCCGAAGTCATTTCCGTCGGTCCCGGCGGCATGGTAGACGGGCACGACGTCGTGATGACCGTCAAGCCCGGCGACAAGGTCATCACCGGCAAGTATTCCGGCACAGAGGTCAAGCTCGACGACGAGGAGTACGTCGTTGTTCGCCAGAGCGATATTCTGGCTATCGTAGAGTAATCAAGGAGGTAAAGAATTATGTCTAAGCTCATCAAATCCGGCGAAGAGGCGCGCAAGGCGCTGGAAACCGGCGTCAATACCCTTGCCGACACCGTCAAGGTCACCCTCGGTCCCAAGGGTCGTAACGTTGTGCTCGATAAGAAGTTCGGCGCGCCGCTTATCACCAACGACGGCGTGACCATCGCCAAGGAGATTGAACTCGACGACCCGTTCGAGAATATGGGCGCACAGCTCGTGCGCGAAGTTTCCACCAAGACAAACGATGTCGCGGGCGACGGTACCACCACCGCCACTCTGCTGGCGCAGGCAATGGTGCGCGAGGGGCTCAAGAACCTCGCCGCCGGCGCGAACCCCATCGTGATGAAAAAGGGCATGGCGAAGGCAGTCGAGACCGCGGTGGAGGCGATCAAGGCAAACTCCCAGAAGGTCAACGGCACGGCGGATATCGCCCGCGTCGGTACCGTCTCCAGCGGCGACGAGTTTATCGGCAAGCTGATCGCCGAGGCGATGGATAAGGTCAGCGCCGACGGCGTCATCACCATCGAGGAGTCCAAGACCGCCGAGACCTACAGCGAGGTCGTCGAGGGCATGATGTTCGACCGCGGCTATATCACCCCCTATATGGTCACCGATACCGAGAAGATGGAAGCCGTCATCGACGATGCGTACTTGCTCATCACCGATAAGAAGATCTCCGTCATTTCCGATATCCTGCCCCTGCTCGAGCAGCTCGTCCAGAGCGGCAAGAAGCTCGTCATCATCGCCGAGGACGTTGAGGGCGAAGCGCTCTCCACCCTGATCGTCAACCGTCTGCGCGGCACACTGAACGTCGTGTGTGTCAAGGCACCCGGCTTCGGCGACCGCCGCAAGGAGATGCTTCAGGATATCGCTATCCTCACCGGCGGTCAGGTCGTGTCCGAGGAGCTCGGCTACGAGCTCAAGAGCGCCACGCTCGATATGCTCGGTCGTGCCCGCCAGATCAAGGTCACCAAGGAGAACACCACCATCGTTGACGGTGCCGGCGATAAGAAAGCCATCGCCGACCGCGTCGCTCAGATTCGCGCCCAGATAGGCGTGACTACCAGCGATTATGACAAGGAAAAGCTCCAGGAGCGCCTTGCCAAGCTCGCTGGCGGCGTGGCGGTCATCAAGGTCGGCGCCGCGACCGAGACCGAGATGAAGGAGAAGAAGCTTCGCATCGAGGACGCTCTCAACGCTACCCGCGCGGCAGTCGAGGAGGGCATCGTCGCCGGCGGCGGCACGGCTTACGTCAACGCCGTCCCCGCGGTCGAGAAGCTCATCTCCAAGGTCGAGGGCGACGAGAAGACCGGTGTTCGGATCATCGCCAAGGCGCTGCAGGAGCCTATCCGCCAAATCGCGGCGAACGCCGGGATCGACGGCAGCGTTGTGCTCGAGAAGATCAAGTCCAGCCGCAAGCTCGGATACGGCTTTGACGCTTACAACGAAGTCTATTGCGACATGATCTCCGCCGGTATCGTCGATCCTGCAAAGGTCACGCGCTCCGCGCTCGAGAATGCGGCGTCCGTCAGCGCCATGGTGCTGACGACCGAGGCGCTTGTCGCCGATAAGCCCGAGCCTCCCGCCCCCGCCGCGCCTGCCGGCATGGGCGATATGGGCGGCATGTATTAAGCCGTTTGATAAGAAAGGAGATCTCCCACCATGCTGAAGAATCAGGAAGAAGTTAAGGCAGCAGCCAAAGCGCTGGGCAAGGAGCTTCACACCGCGCTCGAGGAGAACGCGAAGGAGCTGAAGGATCAGGTCAAGGGCATGGAGCTTGACGAAGCCATCGACGACGCCAAGGATTACCTCGGCGCGAAGAAGGAAGCGGTCATGGCGGAGCTCTCGATCAAAAAGGAAGCTGCCGACGCGCGCGTCAAGGCTGCCAAGGAGCAGATCGAACTCAAGCGCACCGTGCGTGAAGAGACCAAGAACGCCAAGCAGTAAGACATAAAAAAGGACCCCGCTCAAGAGAGCGGAGTCCTTTTTTATGCTTTTATCGGCTCACATCAGCCCACGTCGCCCTGCATCGGGGAGAAGATCGCGTTCGCCATGTCGAGCAGCATCTGCTCGCCCGCGCCGCTGTCAACGCTCAGACTGTATTCAAACCCCGGCACGATATCGAACCAGATGATCTTGCCCGCGCCGCCCTCGTCATAGGAGAGCTTCGCGCTGCAATAGCTCACGCTGCCCTCCGCGCTTACGGCATAATCGTCGAGTCCGGAGATGTCCACAAGCTCCAAATCGCCCGTCGCCGTGCGGTAGGTCCAGCGCGCGCCGTCCATGGTGAAGGCTGTCTCCGCTACGGTCATACCGTCCAGCGAAAAGACGCTGATGACTACGTTCTCCGCTCCCTCGGGCGCGGTGGCAAGCTCCTGACCGTATCCGGCGGCAAGCAGCTGCGCGTTTTCCAGCAGCTGCGCATCGCTGCTCGCGCTGCTCACGCACCACTGCTGCCCCTCGCCGGCGAGGTACCAGCTCACGTAGCCCGTGAGGTTATTGGTGCACATCTGAAGCTGCGCGTCGCCCACGGTCCAGCTTAAATCTTGATCCCACGTCTGATACAGTCCGGAAATGTCCTCCGGCTCGGTGGTCTTCGCCGCGCGGCAGGTGTATTCCGTGCCGTCCAGCGTGTAATCCGCCTGTACCATTTCCGCGCCGTTCTGTCCGGCGTTGAGCGCGGAGAAGGAGATGTTCTCCGCCCCGTCGGGCAGGACCATGTTAAAGCCCATCGCGCGGATATCCTCCAGCGTCGTATCGGACCACGGATCGGCGATCTGCGTGGTCTCGCCGCCGACCGTATCACCACTGTTCCACGGCTGCCAGACGACCGCCGCCGCAATGACGCACACGCACGCAGCCATCGCCGCAAGGCGTGTCCAAGTATTTTTCTTTTTCATAGGTGTCTGTGCCTCCTCAAGCATCGTCTTGTCAGCCGCACGCTGAAAGACCTCGAATTTACGCTCATAGTTCTGTTCGCTCATAGTGCGATCCCCTCCTTTTTCATTGCCTCGCGCAGACGGTTCCTTGTGCGAAAGAGCGAGGATTTGATCTTCTCTTCGCTGGCGCCGGTCGCGCGTGCGATCTCGCTCATGCTCTCCCCGTACCAGTAGCGGCGGACGAAAAACGTGCGGTTTTCCCTGCTCTGCGCGTCCAGAAAGGCACGCAGCCATTCGCGGAACTCATCTTCCTCCGCCGCGCGCTGTGCATCGTCCGCGCCGATGAGATAATTCTCCAGCTCGTCGAACGCTTCGGTCAGCGCGGTGGAACGTTTCCCCGCACGGTTGTAGAGGAAACGGTCGAGCGCAAGGTTGCGCGCGATGCGGGAGAGAAATGCGCTCAGCGAGCGCGGCTCCTCCGGAGGAATGGAATTCCACGCGCGGCTCCACACGTCGTTCAGGCACTCCTCCGTGTCGCGCTCGTCCGGCAGAATGTGCCGGATCACGCTGCGGCAAAGTGCGCCGTACTTCTGCTCGCTCTGTGCGATGCTTTCTTCGTCGCGTGCGAAGAAAAGCTTTACGATCTCGCTGTCGTTCAAGACGGTCACCTCTGTTTCTTGCATGCAATTTGATCGGTTCGTCTTCACCATATGAGACGGAAAATGGAAATATCGGTTGCGTTTCCATGAAAATATCATACCCTTTTTTCGCGCAAAAGGAAAGAAAACGCCGTATTCATCTCCGAATACGGCGTTTTTCTCTGCTTGCCGGAGTCCTCCGGCGGGGATAAAAGAGAGGAGGTCAGATAGCTTATTTTTCGCAGAGCTGCTCCAGTGCGGCGGTCATCGCCTCCTCAAACGAGGGGTGCGGGCGCATGGCGCGCAGGAACTGTTCCGCCGTCATATGGTTGGCGAGCGCCTGCGAGACGCCGCCGATCATATCGCTCGAATGTTCGCACATGAGCTGTGCGCCGAGGAGTTCGCGCGTCTCGGCGTGAGCCACGAATTTCATAAAGCAGCGCCCCGCGTCGGCGATGAGCGTCTTGGCGTTGTCAAACATGACGTGCTTGCCGACCTTGACGGGAATACCCGCCTCCTTCGCCTCAGCCTCTGTCATACCGGCGACCGCGATCTCCGGACGGCAGTAGATGCAGCTCGGCACGACGGACATGGACGTGTGGTTTTCCCTGCCGCAGAGCAGATCGACGCACGCGATGCCCTGCGCGGTCGCAACGTGCGCGAGCTGGATCTTCGCCGACACGTCGCCGATGGCGTAGACGTGCGGCAGGCTCGTCTCGTAGCGTTCGTTTACGGCGATGCTGCGGCGGTCCATCTCGACAGACAGCCCGTCCGCGAACAGCCCGTCGCAGTACGGGCGGCGCCCGATGGCGCAGAGCACGGCCTCGCCCGCGACGCTCTCGTCCTTTTCCTTGCAGGTGAAGTTGACGGCGACGTCCTCACCGGACTTCTCGACGCTTTGGACCATCGCGTTCGTGAAGACCTTCACGCCCTGCTTTTTGAGGATGAGCGCGAGGTTCTGTCCCAGCTCCTTGTCCATGTTGGGAAGCAGACGGTCCATGCCCTCGATGACGGTCACCTCGCAGCCGAGGTCTGCGTAAAACGTCGCGAACTCGATGCCGATGACGCCGCCGCCGATGATGACGATGGAGCGGTACAGGTGGTCACAGCCCTCAAGCAGCTCGTCGGAGGTCATCGCAAGCTCCAGACCGGGGATCGGCGGGCGCGAGGGTACGGAGCCTGTGGCGATGAGAATATCTTCGCAGGTGTAGTCTCTGGCGCCGCCCTCCGCGTCCGTCACGCGGACGCGGCCGGGCGCGGTGATGAGCGCCGTGCCGCGCAGAAAGTCGATCTTCGAGGTCTTGAACAGCACTTCGATACCGCTCGACAGCTTCTGCGAGATCTCGCGCTTATAGGCAAAGATCTCGCCCATGTCGGCGCGGATATCTTCGGCGTGGATGCCGCAGTGCGCGCCGCCCTTCGCGTCGCGGTAGATCTGCGAGGCGTGCAGCAGCGTTTTCGTGGGAATACAGCCGCGATTCAGGCAGGTGCCGCCCGCCTCGCGCTTTTCAACGACCGCGACCTTCTTCCCTAGCTTCGCCGCGTGCAGCGCGGCTTCGTAGCCGCCGGGGCCCGCGCCGATGACGATGAGTTGATAGTCAGACATTGTGTTTCGTTTCCTTTTCCGTTTCTCCGCGCCTGCTCAGTCGAACCGGCAGCGCAGGATCATGCTGCGCGCCGCGCCGACCTCGTCAAGACGGCGGACGGGCGTATTGTGCGGTGCGCCGTGCAGCGCGTCGGGATCGCTGTAGGCAAGGTCAAACAGCCTGCCGTAGATGCCGCAGACCTCGTCCATCGTCTCCTTGCTCTCGGTCTCGCAAGGCTCGACCATCAGCGCCTCGTGGACGATGAGCGGGAAGTACATCGTGGGCGGGTGCAGACCGTAATCCAGCATACCCTTGGCAAGGTCGAGCGCGGAAACGCCCGTCTCCTTGTGGAGGTCAACGAGCGACATGACGAACTCATGCATACAGATCTCGTCATACGCCATCGTGAACTTCTCCGCGAGCTTCACGCGCATATAGTTGGCATTGAGCACGGCGTTCATCGCGGCTTCGGGAATACCGGACTTGCCGAGCGTGAGCACGTAGGTCAGCGCCTTGATGCACACGTCGAAGTTGCCGTAGAAGCGCTTTACCCGACCGATGGACTTCTCAGGATACGCAAAGCCGTACCTGCCGTCACTTTCGACGACCAGCGGACCGGGCATATACTTTTTGAGAAACTCCTTGCAGCCGACCGCGCCTGCGCCGGGACCGCCGCCGCCGTGCGGCGTGGCAAAGGTCTTGTGCAGGTTCGAGTGAATGCAGTCGAAGCCCATGTCGCCCGGACGCACGACGCCCATGACGGCGTTGAGATTCGCGCCGTCGTAATAGCATAGACCACCCGCGTCGTGGACGATCCTCGTGATCTCAAGGATATTCTTATCAAAAATGCCGACGGTGTTCGGATTCGTGAGCATCAGACCCGCCGTATCGGGACCGACGGCGGCACGCAGCGCGTCGAGATCGACGCAGCCGTCCGCGCCGGAGGGAATGTTCACCACCTGATAGCCGCACATCGCGGCGGTCGCGGGGTTCGTGCCGTGGGCGGAGTCGGGCACGATGATCTTCGTGCGCGCGGTGTCGCCGCGGTCGGTGTGGTACGCCTTGATGAGCAGCACGCCGGTGAACTCACCGTGCGCGCCCGCCGCGGGCTGGAACGTGACCGCGTCCATGCCGAAGATCTCGCCAAGCTCCGTGCCGAGCGTGTGCAGCGCTTCGAGCGCGCCCTGTGCGGTCTCAATGGGCTGGAGCGGGTGAAGCTGGGTGAAGCCCGGCAGCGCCGCCATATCCTCGTCGATCTTGGGGTTGTACTTCATCGTGCATGAGCCGAGCGGATAGAATCCGTCGTTCACGCCGTGGATGCGCTTGCACAGCGCCGTGTAGTGGCGCGTCAGCTCGTTTTCACTTACGTGGGGCAGGTGCAGCGCCTCCGTGCGTTCCTCGGGGAGGGTATATTCCGGCACGTCGCACTTCGGCATGAGCGTCATGCCGCGCCCTTCGGTGCCAAGTTCAAAAATGAGCTTCATTTACAACACCTCCTTCACGATGGCGGCGGCTTTATCGAGCTGCTCTTTGGAGACGAACTCCGTCACGCACCAGAGGATGCCGCCCTCGACTTCCGCGCCGCCGAGGATCCCCTCGGCTTCGAGCGCGTCGAGAATCTTTTTGCGGCAGTTGGGACAGGCGCACTCGGTAACGAACTCGTGGAAGAATTCGCCCTTGTACTTGATGGTGCAGCCGGCATTTTCCAGCGCGGCGGCGAAATAGTGCGCCTTGGAGACGCACAGCCGCGCGCACTGCTTCATGCCCTTTTCGCCCATCGCCGCCATGTAGATACCCGCGGTGAAGGCGCACAGCGCCTGATTGGAGCAGATGTTGGAGCTGGCCTTCTCGCGCCGGATATGCTGCTCGCGGGCGGAGAGCGTCAGCACGTAGCCGACCTTGCCGTCCACGTCCTTCGTCTGCCCAACAATGCGCCCGGGGAGCTTGCGCGTCAGGGCGGCGGTCGTCGCCATAAAACCGAGGTACGGTCCGCCGAACGCTGTGTCAAGACCGAGGGGCTGAC
Organism: Alistipes onderdonkii; assembly: GCA_963612845.1. Lineage (GTDB taxonomy): Bacteria > Bacillota > Clostridia > Oscillospirales > Oscillospiraceae > Hominicoprocola. The sequence goes on along the minus strand of CAVDWO010000013.1, from coordinate 4,462 downwards.
CGTCGCCCACGGCAATGTCCGCGCCCATCGCGCGCGGCGTGGGCAGGAGCGCGCAGGCGATGGGGTTCACACCCATCACGAACTTCGCGCCTGCCGCGTGGACGAGCTCGCCGATCGCCTTCGCGTCCTCAATCTGACCGAAGTAGTTCGGCTGCTGGAGATAGAAGCACGCCGCGTCCTCGCCGAGCATTGCTTTGAGCGCGTCCGTATCCGTGCGCCCGTCCTTTTCCGGAACGAGAAAAAGCTCGGTGTTCGAGGCGAAGCAGTAGGTCTTCATCGTTTCGATGACCTGCGGGTCGGCGCAGGCGGAAACATATGCCTTCGTGCGCTTGCGGTCTCGGCACATGGGGATCGTCTCCGCCGCGGCGGTCGCGCCGTCGTAGTGCGAGGCGTTGGCGGTGTCCATGCCGGTCAGCTCGCAGATCATCGTCTGGAACTCGAACGTACCCTGCAATACGCCCTGGCTGATCTCCGCCTGATAGGGTGTGTAGCAGGTGACGAGCTCCTCACGCGACGTGATGGACTTGACAACGGCGGGGATAAAATGGCGGTAGGAGCCGGCGCCGCGCAGAACGGTCTTGAAGACCTTGTTCTTCTCCGCCATGGCGGAGACCTTCTCGCGCACCTCCAGCTCGCTCATGCCCTCGGGGATAGCGAGCCTGCCGTTCAGCAGCATCTCCTGCGGAACAGACTTATACAGCCCCTCAAGGCTGTCTACCCCGATGACCGCGAGCATTTCCTCCCGTTCCGCCGCTGTGGTGGGAACGTAAGAGCCCATTTAACCCTCCTCGGCGCAATGCGCCTCATACGCCGCGGCGTCGAGCAGCTCCTCGCTGCCGTCCACTTCCTTGACCTTGATGATCCACGCGCCGTAGGGATCGGAGTTGAGCGTCTCGGGCGCGTCGGCAAGCGCCTCGTTAACCGCGCAGATCACGCCCGTGACGGGGGAGATGATGTCGGAGACCGCTTTGACGGACTCCACGTCGCCGAAGCTCTCTCCGGCGGTGACGCTGTCGCCCTCGGCGGGCAGGTTGATAAACACCACGTCGCCCAGCGCGTCCTGCGCGAAATCGGAAATACCGATCACGGTGACGCCGTCCTCGGTCCTGACCCACTCGTGGGACTTGGAATACTTCAGTTCAGCAGGGAAATTCATGGTTTGCTCCTCCTTATAATTATGATTTTCAAAAGTTGTCTAATGTAACTTTACTCAGCGCTCCAGCCTGTAGAACGGCATAGGCACGATCTCCAGCTCGACCATGCGCCCGCGCACGTCGGCATTGAGGTGCCTACCGAGCTCGATTTCCTCTGCGGGGATATAGCCCATCGCCACGCCGCAGCCGATGAACGGCGCAAACGTGCCGGACGACACCCAGCCGAGCTTCTCGCCCTCCATCGAATAGAGGTCGCAGTGCTCGCGCACGATGCCGCGGCCGATGACCTTCATGCCGATGCGCTTCATCTTCGGTGCGCCGAGCGCCGCGAGCGCGTCGCGCCCGATGAAGTCCTTGCCCGTGAGCTTGCACGGCAGCCCCGCCATCTTCGGTGTGATCTCCTCGTTCATCTCGTGACCGTAGAGCGGCATCGAAGCCTCAAGGCGCAGCGTGTCGCGCGCGCCGAGACCGCAGGGGATCAGCCCGTACTCCTCGCCCGCCTTCAGCAGCGCGTGCCACAGCTCGACGGTATCCTCCGCCTTGCAGTAGATTTCAAAGCCATATTCGCCGGTGTAGCCCGTCTGGGAAACGAGCGCGTGAATGGTGCGGCTGCCGAGATCCAGCGGCACGTTGTCGATAAAGGTGTAGTACTTCGCCGGAATGTACTGCTCGCCGCAGAGCTTTTTCAGGATCTCGCCGGACTTCGGTCCCTGCAAGGCGAGCTGGCCCCAGTCGTTGCCTTCGTCGCGGTAATCCACGTCGCCGGAGAGATGGCTCTCCACCCACTTCGCGTCCTTCCCGCGGTTGCCCGCGTTCACGACCAGCCAGTAATCGTCCGCCGCGCAGCGGTAAACGATAAAGTCGTCGATGATGCCGCCCGCGTCGTTGCAGAACATGGAATACTTGATCTCGCCGTCCCGCATATTCGAGATGTCGGCGGTGATGATCCTCTGCACGTTCTCGACCGCATCGGGGCCCTTGAGCCGTAGCTCGCCCATGTGCGAAACGTCGAACAGTCCTGCCTTCTGCCGCACCGCCATGTGCTCAGCGAGCACGCCGGTGGGGTACTGCACGGGCATCAGAAAGCCGCCGAATTCGACGATCTTTCCGCCCATGTCCACATGTGTCTGGTACAGTGGGGTCTTCTTTTCCATAATACAGCTCCTCCGTTATTATAATTTTGAATCAATATATTTAAAATTATTAAAACGCCAAATACAAGAAAAGCACAAAGCTCCCCTTGGAACCTTGTGCCTCCGTTCAAAACCTGAGAGTTTCCCTGCCGCCGCGCATCGCGTCGGAAGCAGGTTGCACCGTCGGCGCGCAGCAGGCTGCGCTTTTCGGAGCGTCGTCCGCGTTCGGTCCTTTTGCCTGAGAGCTTCTGCATTCCCCTTCGGCGCCGCGGGCGTCTTGCCGCGACCTCTCCCGAACACATCATTCGATCGCCATGATTCACTTACTTATTTAAGGTAACACAGCGGAATTGCTTTTGTCAAGAAAGAATCTGCACCTTTTTGCAAAAATAATCAAAGCAGAGCGCCGCGTGCGGAAAAGCCTCGCCCTCCGGCAGGCAAAAGTTTTCCGCGCGGGGTTGACAGATGCGCGCCCGTGTGTTATATTATTTTCTACCGATATCTGCCGGTGTGGTGGAATTGGTAGACACAGGGGACTTAAAATCCCCCGGTAGCAATACTGTACCGGTTCGAGTCCGGTCACCGGCACCAGTATTTCCGTCAAGTGCATATCGCGGAGTAGAGCAGTTGGCAGCTCGTCGGGCTCATAACCCAAGTAGCTACCTCCATTCTCGGGGCAGTACCGGGAACCGTGAAAAACTAAATATCGCGGGATAGAGCAGTTGGCAGCTCGTCGGGCTCATAACCCGGAGGTCGGAGGTTCAAGTCCTCCCTCCGCAACCAAAAAAGAAACCTCTTTTGTATACCAAGACAAGAGAGGTTTTTTCTCGCTTTCAGGGCAAAATACGGGCAAATAACAACAAAATCGGGCTTCAGAGCGGTTCAAGCTGCTTTGATCCCTCCGCAAAGCCGTCGCCTGTTTTTTTAAGCCCCACCTCGAAAAAAGGAGTTGCAATACATATGGGAATTCACCACGTAGAAAATCTTGACCTGCGCGCCAAATGGCCCTGCGGCGCCAAGGATCTCATCACGGACGTGCCGGGGGTAACGGTCGGGCACACCACGCTGATCGACACGGCAAAGGATATCCACACGGGCGTGACCGCCGTGCTCCCGCACGGAGGCGATCTGTTCCACGATAAGGTCATGGCTGCCTGCTCCGTCATCAACGGCTTCGGCAAGAGCATCGGTCTTTTGCAGGTGCAGGAGCTCGGCACGATAGAGACCCCCATCATTCTGACCAACACGATGAGCATCGGCACGGCTTACACGGCGCTGTGCAAATATATGTTGGAGCGGGACCCCGATATCGGCGTGACCACCGGCACCGTCAACTGCCTTGTCACCGAGTGCAACGACGGCACGCTCAACGATATCCGCGGTATGCACGTGAAGGAATCGGACGTCCGCAACGCGATTGAAACGGCAGGTCCGGACTTTGCCGAGGGCTGTGTCGGCAGCGGGAGCGGCATGTGCTGTCTCGGGCTCAAGGGCGGCATCGGCTCCGCTTCACGCGTGCTCGAGATCGACGGCGCAGAGTATACGGTCGGCGCGCTTGTTATGTCAAATTTCGGCGCGCCCGGGAATCTTGTGATCGGCGGCCGGCACTACGATACGAACAAAGCCTGTATTTCGGACCCGAGAGACCGCGGCTCGATCATCGTCATTCTCGCGACGGATATCCCCCTCTCCGAGCGGCAGCTCGGGCGCGTTGCCAAGCGCGCTGCGATCTCGCTCGGACGTGTGGGGTCGTTCTGCGGCAACGGCAGCGGCGATATCGCGATCGCTTTTACCACAGCCAACCGGATCCCGCATTACAGCGACCATGATATTCTGACCTGCCGGATGTTCTACGATGAAAACATCGACAAAGTGTTCGAGGCCTCGGTTGAAGCGGTGGAGGAGGCGATCATCAGCTCGCTTTACCACGCAGAGACCACGCGCGGCATCCGCGGCAAAACAGCCGTCGGGCTGCGAGCTTTCCTTGCTGTTTGATCGCTGCCAACCCTTCTTTTTTACTGCGCAGAGAAGGAGAGAGCCATCAGGCGCTCTCCTCTCTGCGTTGTTTCATAGTCCCCGTCACGCCCTGCCGCGACCCTCCAGCGCGCGCCGGCCGTCCTCGGTCAGACGGGTCCCCCGCCGCCCCTTGCCGATCTCGACAAGCCCCTGCTCCCC
>CAVDWO010000012.1:0-44710 GCA_963612845.1 Alistipes onderdonkii | reverse complement strand
AACGCCTCCTTCGTGATGTCGCCGCCCTCGACGACCTCGACGATGGGCAGACCGAACGCCGTGGCAAAGTCCCAGTCGCGCTGGTCGTGACCCGGCACGCCCATGACGATGCCCGTACCGTAGCCCATGAGGACGTAGTCCGAGACGAACATCGGCACGCTCTCGCCCGTGGCGGGGTTGACGACCTCGATGCCGTCGAGCCGCACGCCGGTCTTTTCCTTGTTCAGCTCGCCGCGCTCAAAGTCGCTCTTGCGCGCCGCGGCAGCCTGATACGCCTCGACCTCGTCCCAGTTTTTGATGATGTCCTTCCACTTCCTGAGCAGCGGGTGCTCGGGCGAGATGACGGTGTACGTCACGCCGAAGAGCGTATCGACGCGCGTGGTGTAAACGGTGATGTCGTCCGGCGTGTTGGTCTTGAACGTAACCTCCGTGCCGGTGGACCTGCCGATCCAGTTGCGCTGCTGGGTCTTCACGCGCTCGATATAATCGACCCCGTCCAGATCGTCGATGAGACGGTCGGCGTACTTCGTGATGGCGAGCATCCACTGGCTCTTCTCCTTGCGGACGACCTCGCTGCCGCAGCGCTCGCACACGCCCTCGACAACCTCCTCGTTCGCCAGCACGCACTTGCAGCTCGTACACCAGTTGACAGGCATCGTGGTCTTATAGGCAAGCCCCCGCTTGAACATCTGCAGAAAGATCCACTGCGTCCACTTGTAGTACGCGGGATCGGTCGTGTCCACGACGCGGTCCCAGTCGAAGCCGTAGCCGAGCATCTTGAGCTGGCGGGTGAAGTTCTCGATGTTCCGCTTCGTGATGACGGCGGGGTGGATATGGTTCTTGATGGCGAAGTTCTCCGTCGGCAGGCCGAAGGCGTCGAAGCCGATGGGATTCAGAACGTTGTAGCCCTGCATACGCTTCTTGCGGCAGATGATGTCCATCGCCGTGAACGGGCGCGGATGCCCGACGTGCAGACCCGCGGCGGAGGGGTACGGGAACTCGATAAGCCCGTAGAACTTGGGGCGGCGCTTATCCCCCGTCACGGCGGCGTAGGGCTTTTCCTGCTCCCACCTGTCCTGCCACTTTTTCTCGATGGCTGCGAAATCGTACTTCATGGATCTTCTCCTTTATGTGAAATAATGTTTTGCTGCAAAGAAAATGTCCCTGACCGTTTGGAAAAACGGTCAGGGACGTAAAAACCTCTACGCGGTACCACCCTGCTTTTAGCGCGCGGTCCCCCGCGCACCCTCAGCGGCTTCATAGCCTTGCCCGTAACGGGGGCGGACCGTCCCGCCCTTTCAGGCGGACTGCTCGGGAGTGAGTCATACCCGCGCGCTTCCCCGCCGGCTCGCACCGCCCGCCGGCTCTCTTGAGGGGAGATCGCGCGTCTTTATGCTCCGTCATCGCGTTTTGCATAAATTCAGCATACTTATTTTAGGCGTTCCGCCCCGCCTTGTCAAGCGTTATTTTTCCTCCGCGCGATGCAGCACGGCGCTCAGGTCGATCTCCTCGCCGTCCGCCCAGAGGTGCTCGAGCGAGTAGAACCTGCGCGCCTCGTCGTTGAACACGTGGACGACCACGCAGCCGTAGTCGAGCAGCACCCATGTGCCGCCGCGGTAGCCCTCGCGGTGGAGCGGCTCCTCGCCGTTCTCGGTCAGGCGCTTTTCCACCTCGTCGCACAGCGCGTTGATCTGCGTGTTGGACGAGCCGGTACAGATGACGAAATACTCCGCCAGCGTCGTGATCCGGTCGATGCGGATCAGCCGGATCTCCTTACCTTTCTTGTCGTCGAGCGCGCGCACGGCGATCTCAGCCAGTTCTCTTGCAGGGATCATGTGGGGATCTCCTTTCCTTTTCTGTCGTTATCTGATGGTTTCTTCCGTGGTTCCGTCCGTTCACGGCGTATCCTCCTGCGGGCGCAGCCAGCCGGGGATCTCCTCCGTACCGGTCGTGCCGGTGTTATCGGTTGTTCCGGTGCCACCCGTCTCTGTTCCGGTGGTCCCGCCGTCCGGTGTGACGGTGCCGTCCTCGGTGTCAGGCTCGACCGGCACGGCGGGATCGCTCGTCTCCGTGCCGTCCGTCGTACCGCCGTCCGCCTCCCCGCCGGACGTTTCGCTGCTGCTCGTCCCGCTGCCGGGCCACGCGGTGATTTTGCCTGTATAGCGGTTTACATTGACAGGCGGCGTGGCGGCGGCTTTGCTGTCCTCCACGTGACCGGTGGAGGAGGAGAGCGAGCCGTCGGAGTTGATCGACATGATATCCAGATCGCTCATCGTGAACTTCTCGACAAACGGGCTCAGCTCATTGTTCACCAGATCCAGCAGCTCCTGCGCGTTGGGAAGGACGTAGGACTGCGCATTTCTGTACGAGCGGCTGTAAGCGTACAGCGCCGTGTTCGGCATGGTGACGAAGTTCACGTTGTCGATCGCCAGCCCGCCGAAGACCGCCTGCTTGCCGAACCACAGCATCTCCTCAAACGTGAGGTCCGAGGTGACGTTATTTTTCACCACGCGGGCGAACGCGCCGATCTTCGTCACGTTCTTGAGCTGCAAAAGCTGCTCGATCATCGCCTTCAAGAGCGTCTGCTGCGTCTTGATGCGCCCGAGGTCGCCTTCGTCGTAGCCGCGGACCTTTCCCGTCACGGGGTCGGGGTTGTCCTTGCGGTAGCGCAGCACCTCCATCACGTCCTCGCCCGAGAGCTTGCGGTAGCCCGCGGTCTGGTGGATATGCAGGTCCTGGTAGGGATCGTCGTAGTTCATGTCCATCGGCACGTCGTAATAAATGCCGCCCATCGCCTCCACGATCTCGCCCACCGCGTCCCACTCGACGATGACCTGATAGTCCGGCTCGAAGCCGACGAGCTGGGCGATCTCCTTATAGAGTGCCTTCGTGCCCTTCTCGCCCGCGCCGTAATAGTTGTAGACGGAGTTGATGCGCTTGATGTCCCACGCCACGTTCACCATCGTGTCGCGCGGGATGGACATGACCGTCGCCTTCTGGTTGGTCACGTCGTAGCTCGCCAGCAGCATCGTGTCGGTGTTGCCGCCGCCGCCCGTGTCGCGCCCGAGTACGAGCACGGTATAGAAGTCCTTGCTCTTGCGCTCGCCGTCCACACGCGGGCGCACGCCCTCGCCGTAGTCGATCTCCTCGACCTGCGAGGCGCCGGTATCCTTGCCGCTGCCGTCCTTGTTCGGCAGCTGCGGCGCGCGGATCTTCAGCAGGTAGCTCCCGCCCGCCACGACGCCGACGAGCAGCGCGAGCAGCAGCACGCGGAGCAGCAGCCGCCCGGGGTGGGAAAAGGTCTCGCAGATCTGCTCCCACGCCTCGTCGCAGTTGCGCTCGAAAAAGCCCCCGCCGCGCCGGCGGTCATGCTCGTCTCTATCATATTCATAGGGATCTCTGTACTCACTCATGGATACGTCCTCTCAAATAGTCCAATGCCTCCAGCGTGCTGCGGTGGACGGGATTGCCCATCTGCTCCATCTCCTCCACCGTCATGGCAAGCCCCATTTCAAGCCCGCGGTCCAAGTCCTCCCAAACGACCTTGCGGAGGTCGTCCACGCCGTCGAAATCGCGCGTCGGCTCGATGAAATCGGCAAGGTAGATGACCTTTTCGAGCAGCGTCATATCGGGCTTTCCCGTCGTGTGCCAGAGGATCGCGTTGTAAATCTCGTCGTCCGCACCGAAAACGTCGCGCGCGAGCGCCGCGCCGGTCTTGGCGTGCAGCAGCTTGAGCGCCTTCCGCTCCAGCCCGTCGAGCGCGATATGGTAGCGCTCGCAAAGCGCGAGCTGCTCGTCCATCGAAAGGCGCTTGGTCGCGTCGTGCAGCAGCGCCGCAAAGCGCGCCTTTTCGACGTCTGCGCCGTACTTTTCCGCCAGCGCCTTCGCCGTCTGCTCCGTGCCGAGGACGTGGGGGATCCGCTTCGCCTTGAGGTAGGAGAGCGCGATGGGTCTCAGCTCCTCTAAGGTTAGACGCTTCAAGTCGAGATTTGTTCCGTATAAATGCTCGCGCAGGAGATAGCCCAGCACCGCGGGCGCAAGATAGCCGTCCGTCTCCCCCTTCGGGATCCTCTCCCGCAGCTCGGTCGAGGAAATATCCACAAGGTCCGGCAGCGTTATCGTCACAATGCGGCTGCCCGGGAACCTCTTTTCCAGGAGTTCCCGCTGCGGGGCGAACAGCGCCTCGCCGTCCGTCTCCGCGCGCCCGAAGGCGCAGATGCCCGCGCACTGCACGATCTCCTCCGGCTTGTACCAGTCGTGGAACGTGAGGAACATATCCGTCCCCATCAGCAGCCACAGCTCGTCGTCCGGATACTGCCCGCGCAGAAGGCGCAGCGTGTCGGCGGTATAGCTCCTGCCCCCGCGCGCCAGCTCCATGTCCGACGTCTCAACGGCGGCGCCGGTGTCGAGCGCGATCTGCTCGCCCATCAAGCGCGTCATCGCAAGGCGGTGCGCGCCGTCCGGCGTACCGGCGGCAAGCGTCTTGTGCGGCGGGATACCCGCCGGGATCAGCACCAGCCTGTCCAGCCCCAGCGCACGCACCGCGCCCTCCGCCGCCGCCATATGCCCCAGATGCGGCGGGTTGAAGCTGCCGCCGTAAATTCCGATCTTCAAATCAAACGACCTCTTTTTCTCTCATTCGGCCTTTTTCGCCGCCCGCGGCAGCACGATCTTATCCTTCTTGTCCTTTTTGTGCGAGGGGCGGTAGAGCACGAACCTCGTGCCGATGACCTGTACCGGCTCGCTGCGCGTCAGCGCGCTCAGTTCGCCGCACGCCTCGCGCGCGGTGAGCATACTGTTGTCCAGCACGCGGCATTTGATCAGCTCGCGCGCCTCCAGCGCGTCGTTCGCCTGCTTGACGAGATTCTCGCCGATGCCGTCCTTGCCGATGTGGACGATCACGTCGAGCTCGTTGGAAAGTCCGCGCAGATACGCGCGCTGCTTGCTGTTGAGTTCCATTTTTCCCGTTCCTTTACGATTCCTGTTTTTTGCCCGCCAGATAGTCCGCGAGCGTCTCCCGGAAGGCGCGCAGCGCCTTGCCGCGGTGCGAGATCTCCGCCTTTTCCTCCGCCGTCAGCTGTGCAAAGGTCTTTCGCTTGTCAGGCACGAAGAACACGGGGTCGTAGCCGAAGCCGCCCTCGCCCATCGGCGCGAACGCGATCGTGCCGTCGACCTCGCCGTCGTCCTGCAAAACGTCGCCGTTCGGGAACGCGCAGGTGACGGTCGTGTGGAAGCGGGCGCGGCGGTCGCCCTGCCCGCGCAGCATCTCAAGCAGCAGCCGGTAGCGTCCGGCATCGTCCAGCCCCTCGCCGCCGAAGCGTGCGCTGTAAACGCCCGGACCGCCGTTGAGCGCGTCCACGCACAGCCCCGAATCGTCCGCGATGGCGGGCAGCTTCGTCGCCTCCATGACGGCTTTCGCCTTCAGGAGCGAGTTTTCCGCAAAGGTCTCGCCCGTTTCCTCGACCTCGATCTTCACGCCGAGATCCGCTTCGCTCACGACCTCCACGCCGAGGTCCGCCAGGATCGCCCGCATCTCCGCGAGCTTTTTCGGGTTCTGCGTTGCCAGTACAAATTTCATCGTCAAACCTCCCACGGGTCCTTTTTCCGCCGCTCCTCGCGCTTTCGCGCGGCTTCTTCCTCTTTGCGGCGCTCCGCCGCCCTGTCCATCTTGTCGCCGAGCGCGCCGAGCGTGTCCTCCAGCCCCTTGCCGATCCGCTCGAACGCCTTCGTCACGCCGTCCTTCACTTCCTCCCGGTCCGGCACGGGCACGATCACCACGCCGCAGCCCTCGCAGTAGCGCGCGGGCGCATAGGCGCTTCCGATAAAAGGCATCTTGCTCAGCGGGATATACTCCCCCTCCACGATGCAGCCGCGCCCGTTGCTCGGACACCACCGAATCGAGGATTTATACGTAGGGAGCGCGCCGTCCTTCATTTCCTTTCCGCAATAGGGACAAACAGAATTGATTTCCATATCCGTCTCCTTTTCCGTCTCAGATGAGCGCCTTGACGTATTCCTCCGCGTCGAAGGGCTGGAGGTCGTCGATGCCCTCGCCCAGCCCAACGAATTTCACCGGCACGCCCAGCTCCTGCGCGATGGCGACGCAGATGCCGCCCTTCGCCGTACCGTCGAGCTTCGTCAGAATGATGCCGGTCAGCCCCGCCGTCTCGCGGAACACCTTCGCCTGCTGCAAGCCGTTCTGCCCCGTCGTCGCGTCGAGCACGAGCAGCGTCTCCTTCGCGGCGTCGGGCAGCTCGCGGTCGATGATCTTGCGCAGCTTGGAAAGCTCGTTCATCAGGTTCACCTTGTTGTGCAGCCTGCCCGCCGTGTCGCAGAGGACGACGTCCGCGTTCCGCGCCTTCGCCGCGGCGAGCGAGTCGAACAGCACCGCGCCGGGGTCTGCGCCCTCCTTGCTGCGCACGATCTCGCAGCCCGCGCGCTCCGCCCAGATCTCGAGCTGGTCCGCCGCCGCCGCGCGGAATGTGTCCGCCGCGCAGAGCAGCACGCGCTTGCCCTCGCCCTTCATGCGGTGGGCGAGCTTGCCGATGGAGGTCGTCTTGCCCACGCCGTTCACGCCGATGACCAGCACGACCGCAGGCCTTGTCGAAAGGTCGAGCGCGGTATCGCCGACGTTCAGCTTTTCCGCGAGGATGGCGCGCAGCGCCTCCTTGACGCCCTCGCCGCTCTGAATGCTCTGGCGGTACACCACGTCGCGCAGCTTTTTCACCGCGTCGTGCGCGACCGCCGCGCCGAGGTCTGCCATGATGAGGCTCTCCTCCAGCTCATCGTAAAATTCCTCGTCGATGGTCTCCCACACGATCGAGTCATACCATGCCTTCTTAATCTTGCCAAAAATCCCCATACGCTCTCTCCCGTAATTACTCCTTGATGTTCAGTTCCTTCGCCATGTCGTTCATGTTGATCGTCAGCACCCGGCTCACGCCGCGCTCCTGCATCGTCACGCCGTAGAGCACGTCGGCGGCCTCCATCGTCCCGCGGCGGTGCGTGATGACGATGAACTGCGTCCTGCCCGTGATGCGGCGCATATAGTTCGCCACGCGAATGACGTTCGGCTCGTCGAGCGCCGCCTCGATCTCGTCCATCACGCAGAACGGCGTCGGGTGGACCTTGAGAATGGCGAAGTACAGCGCGATGGCGACGAACGCCTTCTCGCCGCCCGAGAGCAGCGTGATGGTCTTGAGCGCCTTGCCCGGCGGCTGCACCTTGATCTCGATGCCGCAGCCCAGCACGTCGTTCTCGTCCTCCAGCTCCAGCGTCGCCTTGCCGCCGCCGAACAGCTCCAAAAACGTCTCCTGAAAGCTCTCGCGGATCAGCGCGAACTGCTCTTTGAAGATGCTCGTCATCTCGCCCGTGATGCTCTCGATCACGCCGGTGAGCTCGCTCTTCGCCTTCTCCACGTCGTCGCGCTGGGTGGTCAGATAGGTGTAGCGCGTGTTCACGCGCTCAAATTCCTCAATCGCGCCGACGTTCACGCTGCCAAGCGCGCCGATGGCGCGCTTGAGCTCGCCGATGCGGCGGCTCGCCTTGGCGACGCTCTCCAGCTCGACGCGCTGCGCCTGCGCCGCCGAGTGCGACAGCTCGTAGCTTTCCCACAGCTTGTCGAGGATCTGCTGCTCCTCCATCGCGCTCGTCGCGCGCTTCTGCTCAAGCTTGCCGACGCTGCGCTCAACGTTCAGCACGTTTTCGTTCAGTTCGCGGCCGCGGCGGTCGCTCTGCCCGCGCTCGGCTTCGAGCGCGAGCTTTGCGGCGGAAAGCCCGTCGAGCGCGGCGCGCTTCTCCGCCGTCCGCTCCGTCAGCGCGGCGATCCGCTCCTCGTGTCCGGCGATCTCGCGCCGCGCCGCCTCGCTCGCCGACCGGTACTGCTCGATGAGCGCCCTTCGACTCTGCTCGTCGCCCTGCATCTGGGCGCGCAGCGCCTCAAGGCTCTCGAGCGCCTTCTCCGTCGTCCCGCGCTCGGCGGCAAAGCCCGCCAGCGCGCTCTTATGCTCGGCGATCTCGTCGCCCAGCCGCGAGTTCGAGCGCAGCAGCTCGCTCTGCCCGCTCAGGCTCTTCTCCGCCTGCGCGCGCAGCTCCGCTGCTTCCTTTTCCTGTGCGAGCGCGAGCGCTTCCTTTTCCTCCGCCGCGCGCTTTGTCCCGCCGCGGCGCTGCGCGATGCCCTCGCGCTCCGCGTCCAGCGCCTCCAGCCGCTCGCGCAGCGAGGACAGCAGCAGATCGTAATGGTTCTTCTCGCCCTGCAATTTGAGCACGGCGTCCTCCGCCGCGCGCTGCTGCCCCTGCGCGACCTCCAGCTCGTACCGCGCCTTGGCAAGCTCGCGCTTGGCGTCCTCGGCGTCCTTCGCGGCAAGGGTCAGCTTCTCGGTCAGCCCCTCGCGGCGCGCGGTCAGCTCACGCAGCTCGCCCGCCCGGCTCAGGATGCCCGCGCTGCGGGAGACGGAGCCGCCCGTCATCGAGCCGCCGCGGTTCAACACCTGCCCGTCGAGCGTCACGATGCGGAAGGCGTTGGAAAATTTCCTCGAAATGGCAATGCCGCAGTCGAGATCCTCGACCACGACCGTGCGCCCGAGCAGACTCTTGAAGATGCCGTCGTAGGCGCGCTCATGCTCCACCAGCTCGCTGGCGAGCGCAACATAGCCGTACTCGTCCCGCACGCGCGTCTCGCGCAGCTCATCGCCGCGGACGGCGGACATCGGCAGGAACGTCGCACGGCCGCCGTCGCGCTGCTTCAAAAAGCCGATGGCGCTCTTGGCGTCCTCCTCGCGCTCGACAACAAGGTTCTGCAAGCCCGCGCCCAGCGCGATCTCGATCGCCACGGCGTACTTCTTATCGACCTTCATCAAATTGGCGACCGGACCGCGCACGCCGCGCAGCGCCTGCTTCTCCGCCGCCTGCATCACAAGGCGCACCGCCTTGTTGAAGCCCTCGTATTCCTTCTCCATCTCGCTGAGCAGACGGATGCGCGAGTCGAGGTTGTTCGCCTCCATCGTGAGGGAAACGTGCCTTTCGCCCGTTTCCTTCTCACGCTCGACGCGCCCCTGCATCTTCATCGTGTGCCCCGAGATGATGTTGCGGATCGCGTCCGCCTCCTCCTGCGCGCTCTCGAGCGCCTTGCGGTTCTCCGCGGCGCTCCCGCGCGCATCGGCAAGCTGGGCTTCGCCGCTCTCCTGCTCGGCGGTGATGGCGCTCTCTCGCTCGTCCATCTCCGTCAGCGCGGCGCGCAGCGCCGCGGCGTCGGCGCGGCTGTCCGCCGCGGCGGCAAGCGCCAGCGCCTCTCGTCCGCGCAGAGCCTCCGCCTCGCTCGCGGCTTCGCCCGCGCTTTTCGACAGCTCCTCCGCCTGCTCCAGCAGTCCGACAAGCGTCGCTTCGACTTCCTTCCGGCTCTGCTCCAGCTCCTCGATGCGCGCGCGCTGGCGCGCGATCTGCCCGTCCATCGAGCCCGCGCGGTCGGCCTGGCTCCTGAGCTCCTCCTCCACGCGCGCGACGTTCTCCTCATTGTGCGCGATGCCCGTCTGCAGCACGGCGACGGCGGACTCCTGCTCCTTGATCTGCGCGTCCAGTTCCGAAAGCTCCGCGCGCTTTTCCTCCTGCGCGATATCGTTCTCGTGGATGCGCGCGGAGAACTGCTCGGACGCCGCGTACAGCGCCTCTAAGTCCCCGTTCGCCTTCTTCAGCTCCTCGCGCGCGAGCGCAAGATCGGTGTCGAGCTTGATGGCGTTCGTCTTGAGCGTCTCCAGGTTCTCCAGCCACACGGAGATCTCCAGCAGCCGCAGCTCGTCGCGGTAGACGAGATACTGCTTCGCCGTCTCCGCCTGCGCGCGCAGCGGCTCGACCTGCAATTCAAGCTCGGCGATCTTGTCGTTGATGCGCACCAGGTTTTCCTCCGTGCGCTCGAGCTTTCGCTCCGTCTCCTCCTTGCGGTAGCGGAACTTCGAGATGCCCGCCGCCTCCTCGAAGATCTCGCGGCGGTCGCCGCTCTTCTGCGAGAGGATCTCGTCGATGCGCCCCTGCCCGATGATGGAGTAGCCCTCGCGCCCCATGCCGGTGTCCATGAACAGCTCGTTCACGTCGCGCAGGCGCACGGACTGCTTGTTGATATAATATTCCGACTCGCCGCTGCGGTAATACCGCCGCGTGACGGCGACCTCGTTCTCCTCCATGCTGGGGAAGATGTGCTCGGTGTTGTCGAGCACGAGCGTCACCTGCGCGAAGCCCATCTGGTTTCGCGTTTCCGTGCCGCCGAAGATGACGTCCTCCATCTTCGCGCCGCGCAGCGACTTGCTCGACTGCTCGCCCATGACCCAGCGGATCGCGTCCGAGATATTTGATTTTCCGCTTCCGTTCGGACCGACGATGGCGGTCACGTCCTCGCCGAAGTTGAGCACCGTCTTGTCCGGAAAGCTCTTGAAACCCTGTATTTCCAGCGCTTTTAAGTACAACTCTGGGTCCTCCTTGTAAAAAAGGTGCTGTGCGCACATTTTGACTTATACTATATACCATTTTCCCCGCCCTTTTTCAAGGGCTTCTTGATAAACAAAGTGTGAACGGCGCGGGCATGGCGAAGTCCGCGCACCCGTCCACCGGCACCGCGGGGGCGCCATCTCTCCGGCTCCGCTTGTTGAAAATAGACAAAAATTCCCCGTCCGCGGCGGCGCTCCGGCGGTATGCTCCGGCGCTCCGGCGCATAAAAAAGGAGCGGGGCTTTTTTACAGGCTCTTTATCCTCTGCCGCCGCAGTGCGCGCGGACAGTGCGCCGCCCTCCGCTTAACGCCGGTCTTGCCCGCAATGCAGGATTGCGACAGTTTTCTTGCAAATCAATCCTGTCGCTCCCTGTCGAGCCGCCTGACAATTCCCTCGTATTTTCTCGAAAGCCGTCGCTCTCCCTCCCGCTTTTTTACCGGTCGCTTTGCAGAGCATTTGCAGCTTCGCACAATTCTTATCGCTGTTTTTTTCGTCGCATTAACGTGATTTTTACAAATTTTTGATACACTTTCGCGAATGTGTCATAACTTTTTCCAGTTCTCGTGTTAACGCCGCCTGAACGCCCCGCAGGAAAGTCCCCGCCCTTTTCCGCGGCGCGCCGCGTTCCCGCGCTTTTGGCGAAACGGCAGAAAAATGAAAGAGGTCTTGCAAATCCTGCCATTTTCGCATAAGCTTTAACCACCCGAACGGGGGAAGATCACACCGAAAAAAATGAAAAGGAGATCGTGTATGAAAAAGTTTTTAGCCCTTGCTCTGTCTCTCGCAATGCTCCTTGCCCTTGCCGCCTGCGGCGGCTCGTCCGATGGCGGCGGTTCGTCCGACGGCGGCGGGACTGCCGGAAAGCAGACCGTCAAGATCGCCACCGGCGGCACCTCCGGCACCTACTACGCCGTCGCCAACGCCCTCGGCTCCGTTCTGCGCGACAAGCTGACCCTGTCCGACATTTCCGTGCAGGCGTCCGGCGCGTCCAAGGCGAACGTCTACCTCATCGCCGACGGCGAGGCAGACATGGCGACGCTTCAGGGCGACGTGCTCTCCTACGCGCACGACGGCATCGACCTCTTTGCCGACGACGGCGCGGAGACCAGCGCTCTCTGGGTCACGGCTCTCTACAACGAGACCGTCCAGCTCATCGCCTCCCCCGACATCACCAGCATCGAGCAGCTCCGCGGCAAGAGCGTCTGCGTCGGCGACGTCGGCTCTGGCACCGAGTTCAACGCCAAGCAGGTCCTCGAAGCCTACGGCATGACCTTCGACGACATCAACGCCGTCAACGGCAGCTTCTCCGACGGCGTGGAGAGCCTGAAGGACAAGAAGGTCGCCGCCGCCTTCACCGTCGCCGGCGCGCCCACCACCGCGATCGTCGACCTCTCCACCACCAACGACTTCAATATGCTCTCCCTGTCCGACGACGCCGTCGCCTATCTGACCGAGAAGTACCCGTTCCTGACCTACGATCCCCTGCCCGCCGGTACATACAAGGGCATCGACGAGGAGACCAAGTGCGTCGCCGTCAAGGCGGTGCTGGTCGCCTCCGAGGATCTGAACGAGGACGTGGTCTACGAGCTGGTCAAGGCAATGTATGAAAACCAGACCGAGCTTGCCGCCGGTCACGCCAAGTTCCAGTATCTCTCCATCGAGAACGCGCTCGCCGGTCAGGGCGACACCCCGCTCCACCCCGGCGCCGAGAAGTATTACCGCGAGGTCGGTCTGATCGGCTGACCCGCCCGCTCCGCGCCTGTGTGACCGTGTGGAAATAAACTGACGCCGTCCCGTCCCCGCGGGCGGGGCGGCTGGTAAGGAGGAAATACCTTGTCCGATCTTGAAAAGAAAGACATGGAACGCGAAGAAGTTCATATGTCGGACGTTGAATTCGTCAGCCAGGAAGAGGTTGACGAGATCATGAAAAAATACGACCGCGAGTCGAACACCCGCATCTGGGAGGGAAAGCTCGGCGTCGTCGTGCGCTACGCGCTGGCGCTGTTCTCCGTCTTTATGATCTGGATGAACCTGTGCGCCACGTGGGACGAGCGCATCCGCCGCTCCATCTTCGTGGGGCTGCTCATTCT
The DNA here is from genome assembly GCA_963612845.1 of Alistipes onderdonkii. Lineage (GTDB taxonomy): Bacteria > Bacillota > Clostridia > Oscillospirales > Oscillospiraceae > Hominicoprocola. The sequence goes on along the minus strand of CAVDWO010000012.1, from coordinate 32,144 downwards.
GTTCACCTTCGTCGTCTATCCGCTGCGCAAGGGAAAGCCCGGCAAGCCGAACTCCATGCCGTGGTACGATATCGTCCTCGCCCTCGCGGGCAGCGGCTGTTTTTTCTACTTTGCGCTCAACCTCAAGGAGATCACCGCGATGGCGACGCGCATCACCACGCCGCTGATCGTCCTCGGCATCATCGGCGCGCTGGTGCTGGCTGAGGCGACGCGCCGCGTCGTCGGTCCTCCGATCCTCGTCGTCGCGTCCATCTTCGTGCTCTACGCCTTTGTCGGCGCGGATATGTCGCTGCGCAGCGTCGTCTATAACCTGTTCTACACCACCACCGGTATCCTCGGTACGCCCATCGGCGTCTGCTCGACGTTTATCTTCCTCTTCGTGCTCTTCGGCGCGTATCTGGAATCGACCGGCATCGGTGACTTCTTTATCCAGCTCGCCAACATGGTCTGCGGCTGGGCGTCCGGCGGACCGGCGAAGGTCGCGGTCATCGCCTCCGCGCTTGAGGGCATGGTCTCCGGCTCCTCCGTCGCCAACACGGTCGGCTCCGGCTCGATCACCATTCCGATGATGAAAAAGACCGGCTACCCGCCCGAATTTGCCGGCGCGGTCGAGGCGACCGCCTCCACCGGCGGGCAGATCATGCCGCCCGTCATGGGCGCCGCGGCGTTCCTGATGGCTGAAATGGTCGGCGTACCCTACGCCACCATCGCCGTCAAGGCGATCTTTCCCGCCGTGCTGTACTTCACGGGCGTTTTCATCATGGTCCACTTCAAGGCGCAGCGCGAGGGGCTGCGCGGTATCCCCCGCAATGAGCTGCCCAAGCCCCGCGAGGTCCTGCCCAAGCTGTACCTCATCGTCCCGCTCGTCATGCTCATCTACATGATGGGGCAGGGCTACACCATGTCCCGCGCCGCCATCATCGCCACCATCGCCTGCGTCGTGGTCGCCCTGTTCAACAAGGACAACCGCATGAACTACGACAAGTTCGTCCGCGGGCTTGAAAACGGCGCGAGGAACTCCCTCTCCGTCGGCTGCGCCTGCGGCATCGCGGGCATCGTGGCAGGCGTCGTCACGATGACGGGGCTCGGCGCCGTGTTCATCAAGATCATCACCTCCGTCGCGGGCAACAACCTCTTCCTCGCCCTGCTGATGACCGCCGTGTGCTGCATTCTCATGGGCATGGGCGTCCCGACCACAGCGAACTACGTCATCATGGGCACGACCTGCGCGCCCATTCTCGTCTCCGGCATGGGGCTTGAGCCGCTGGTCGCGCATATGTTCGTGTTCTACTACGGCATCATCGCCGACATCACGCCGCCCATCGCGCTCGCCGCGACCGCCGGCGCCGCCATCGCCAAGACCAAGCCCATTCCCACCGCGTTCCAGGCGCTCCGCCTTGCCATCGCCGCGTTCCTCGTGCCGTTCATCTTCGCCATGGATCCCGCGATGCTCTTCATCGGCGACCACGTCACGATCCTGCACGTCGCCATGATCGTCGTCACCGCGCTGCTCGGTATGTTCATGCTCGGCGCGGGGCTGATCGGCTGCATGAAGCGCAACCTCAGCCCGCTGGTGCGCGCCGCGTTCGCCGCCATCGGTCTTCTGTGCGTGCTGCCCGATACGCTCCCGTCCGTGGTCGGCACCGCGCTGGCGGTCCTTGCGATCGTCTGGCAGTACGTCCTGCTCGGCAAAAAGGGCGAAAAGCAGCCCGCCTGAGCGCATAGAGACACAACAAAAAAAGCGGGTCGAAGCCTCACGCTTCGACCCGCCGCCTTTTTTCTCACATCTGATACGCGCACTCTCCGCCCGCTTCGCACGCCGCCGCGCGTTCGAGCGCCTGACGCACGTTGCCCTTGAGCATATCGCTCAGATCGTCCAGAAACGCGCCCGGCTCACCCTTCATACCGTCGCCGAGCCAGTCGGCGCTCAGCCCGACCAGCGCCGCCGCGTAGAAGCGCGCCAGCACGGTCACCTTGCGCTCCGACACCGCCAGCCCCTCCGCCTCCTTGCGGACGTAGGCGAGCATCGCCGTCTGGAGCGTCTTGCGGTAATAGCGCTCGATCAGGTTCCGGTTGGCGGAATTGTAGATGTGAAAGGCCGCCTTCCGGTTCGCCGAGGCGAACCGCGTCGCGTTGAGGAACGCCTTCTGCCACGAGTCGAAATCCTCGACCTCGGACGCGACCCGCTCGATCTCCGTCTCAAGGATATCCTCCGTCAGCGCGTAGATATCCTGATAATAATAGTAGAACGTATTGCGGGAGATCTCGCTCCGCTCGGCGATATCGCGCACCGATATCTTGTCGAAAGGGCGCTCGCTCAGGAGCGAGAGAAAGCTCTCTCGGATTATCTTTTGCGTGCGAAGTGCCATAAGCTGGCTCCTTTCCCCGTTTTCTCTGTTCATTTTACAAAAAATGCACAATAAAGTCAAGCGCGGGAAAAACGGGCGCGCAGACACTCCGTAAAAAATCAGGACCGCCCGTTCGGGCGGTCCTGATCCGCTGTTCTGTTTTCGCGTTATTTCGCAAGCGCTCTCCAGAGCATCGTCGCGATCTGCGCTCTCGTGCAGGTGTCGTTCGGCAGGAGCTTGCCGCCGCTGCCCTGCAGGATCCCCTGACCGACCGCCCAGTTCATGGCGGACACGGCGTAGGCGGGCGCCTGCGCATGGTCGGAGAAGGAGGTAAGGTTCTCCTCAAGCGTCACGGTCTCCATGCCCTGCGCGGCGGCAAAGCGGAAGAGGAACGCCACGACCTGCGCGCGCGTGCAGGAGCCGTCGGGGGAGAAGGTCGCCGCGCTCGTGCCGGTGGTGATCTTGTTCTCCACCGCCCACGCGACCGCGTCGGCGTAATACGCGCCGGACTTCACGTCGGCAAAGCTGCTCGTGCCGGTCGGTGCGGGGCTGCCCGCGGCGTGCCAGAGGAAGGTCACGATCTGCGCGCGGGAGCACTGGACGTCCGGACCGAACGTGGTCGCGCTCATGCCGTTGGTGATCTTATTTTCCACCGCCCAGAGCACGGCGTCCGCGTAGTACGCGCCGGGAGCGACGTCCGTGAACGGCATCGCGCTGCCCGAAGCGCTGACGTATGCCTTACCGCTCAGCACGGAGGAGAAAAGGAAGTTGCTGATGTAGGCGTACTCGTCCCTCTGGTGGACCTTGTGCGTCAGGGAGTTGGCGAACAGCACCACGTTCATGCCGTTTTCCTGATAGGCAAAGCCCTGCACGCCGCCGTTCATGTACGCCTTGAAGCCTGCCGCGCGCGCGGCGGTGTTCGTGGGGATAAAGCCCTCGGTCGGCGTCTTGGTCGCGTCGCTCTTGACGAGCACGGTCGCGCCGGACGGCACCTTGGAGAAGTAGCCGAGCCCGTAGGCGTAGAGGATCCCGTCGCCGTCGGCAATATAGCTGGCGTTCACGAGGGTCTTATTGGGGTAGACGACGGGCGTCAGGCAGTCCATCGCGCCGTCCAGCTCGGTGTACTCCGCGCCGGAGATGAGCTTGGACGCGGCGGACGCGGCGGAGTAGCCGTAGCCGATGTACGGCAGCCCCGCCTTCACGGCGGTCTGCGCGTCGGCGCTCAGGGCGCTCGCGCCCACGGCGGCGTCAGCCTTGGCAAGGGAGTCGGTCGTGGTGAAGCCCATCAGCGACATCGCGGCGGTGTCATAGTTCCAGTTCGCGCTCTGGCTGACCTGCTTGTTGTAGACGAAGCCCTCGCTGCTCTTGCCCGGCGTGCCGGAAACGTAGACGGTCGGGGACTTGGAGATCACCTCCGCCTTCACGCCCGTGCCGTAAACGCCGGTGGCGCTGAGGATATAGTCGTCCGCCACGGTGAGGTAATCCGCATAGGAGCAGATGAAGTCGCCCATGTAGCTGCCGGACGTGACCATGCCGACGGTCTTGCCCGCCTTGAGCAGGGCGTTGACGGCGGCGGTGGAATCCTCGGAAGCGTTCGAGATGATGACGTCCGCGTTCTTCACGCCGGTGAAGTAGGAGGAAAAGCTCCCGCAGAACTTGAGCGCCTCGTCGTGATCCATCGCCTCGCCGCAGACGGCGGAGATGGTCTTGTAGGCGGCGGGCTCGGCGACCGTCACCATGTCGAAGCCGCGCGTCTCGTTGAAGGAGGTGATGCCCTCGGAGTAGAGCACCGTCCAGCCGTTGATGAGCGTACCGTCATACAGCGCGCCGTTGGCGACGCTGCGCTTCGCCTGGTACATCGAAACGATCATCGTTCCGGCGGGATAGGTCACGCCGTCATAGGTGAACTCCTTCTCGGTGAGGTTGACCTTCACGTCGTTGCGCGTGAGCCACTCCAGCATATCGGCGGCAGCCTGAAGGTTGGTCTGGTTCCCGCCGTCGAGCGGAATGATGTAGCACTCGGGATAGAAGTTGCCGTTCTGCCCCGCGCCGGTGTACTCGGGACGGAAGACGCTCATCTCCGCGCCCTCCACGTCGTTCTGGTCGCACAGCCACTGACCGACCAGCTCATAGGCGTCGGAGTTGAGGTTCTTCACGCCGCGCTGATAGATGGTGACCTGGGATTCGAGATAGGAGAGCTTCTCCGCGGCGACGTAGTCCGCCTGGGAGAGAATGCCGTACTGCACCGCCTGCGCGGCGTCGTCGTTATAGCCGGGCAGCTCGACCGTGTAGGACACGGTGCCCTGAAGCATGGCGAACTGCGGGGTATAGCTCGTGGACATATCGTCCCACGGATCCGCCCAATAGGTCTCGGTGCCGTTGCCGGTGTAGGTCAGATAGTCGCGCTGGGGGATCACATAGCTGTTGTAGCCGTCGTTGTTGGCGACCGCGCCGATACCGAGCGCCTCGCCGCCGCCGATGAGGTGGTTGGCGAGCAGGTCGTACTCAAAGTTCGGCTCGTGCGGGGGATCGCACGGCTCGCATTGGAACGCGCTGATCCTGCCGTGGAACTCGGTGAGCGACACGGGGTTGAACGCGCCGATGAGCTGCTGCATATTCGCCGTCTCGCTCGTGGTCTGGAAGGAATTGTCGCGGTTGAGGTCATAGCCGTTGGTGGAATGTCTCGTCAGATAGGTGCGCCCATCAACGTTCTCCTCGGGCACAAGGATAAAGAACACGCCGGAAAGCAGCTCGTTCTTCACGTTCACGGTCTTGGTCTCGACCGTGTAGTACTTCTCAAGGTCCACCACGCCGGACTTGCCGTTGTTGTCCGCGGTCAGGTAGCCGAGGTAACTCGCCTTATCCTTGACAAGGTCGGGGATGGCGACGCTGCCCTCCTCGCCGACCGCGCCCATCTCCTTGGCAAGCTCCGCCTTGCCCTCGGCGGTGAAGCCGGTGAGCGTCTTGTAGTCGATGCTCTTGCTGCTCGTGATCATCTTGGCGAAGTCGAGCACGCCGTCTGTGGCGGCGACCTCATTGGAGTGGATGTTGGAGTACATCACCGGCACGCGGATATCGTCGAGCTTGCCGCTCTTGATCTGCGCGAGCACGGCGTCGGGATCGGTCTCCGCCTGCTCGGTCAGCGCGAGCCACTTGCTCACGCTCGCCTTGCTGTCGGCAACGATGAGGTAGGGCATATCGCGCCCCGCCGTGGACTGCCCCATGGAGAATTCCTCCACATACAGACCGTTCTTCGTGCCGTTCGCCACGATCTCGTCCAGCTCCTTGTAGATCTCCCACATGGTGTTGAAGTTCTCATACGGTGCGACCTTCACGGCGGCGGAGGCGACGGTCTTGCCGCTCACCGAGGCGGTGAGGTCAAAATAGCCGCACAGGTCGATGTAGTACCCGCCGTTGGTGTGCGGCACGCTGTAATCGGTCTCCGGCTCGCCCATCTTCCACTCGCTGCCGTCAAAGTACCAGTCCGCGGAGTAGAAGTAGTTGTTCACCGTGAACGAGACGTCGAGCATCGTCTTGCCGTTCTTCTCGCCCGCGGTCAGCTTGATGTCCGTGAACTGCTGCTCGCCGCTCTCGGTCTTCCACTCGCTGAGCTTGCCGCCCGCATAGGCATAGGGGAACAGCTCCTCGTTGACGTAGGGGCGGGAATCGTCGCGCAGGAGCGAAAGCTCGACCGTGCCGCCCGCGATGGCGGCCTCCAGTTCGCTCTTGCTCACGCCCTGGACGGGCAGGGAGAGCGCGACCTTGTCGCCGCCCTCGTCCGTCACGAGCGTGATGGTCGCGTCGACCGAGAACTTGGTCCCCAGCAGCGCGTCGTCCTTCGGGTTCATGTCCTGATAGCTGACCGCGCCGGCGGAGGTGACCGCCAGTGACAGCGTCAGCGACAGGGCCATCAGCAGCGCGAGCGCTTTGCTGATGAGGGAATGTGCGTTCTTTTTCATGTCGTTTCTCCTTCTTCCTCCCTGCACACTTTCTGCGACGAGGAAATTGATGCTTCATAGTGTAGCGCAATAAACATTCATAATCAATCGCAAAATTATACAAAAATATTGCCTATCGTCATTTTGTTTCGTGTATTTATTCATAATCGCGCCGCCGCGCGCGAAAAAGCGGAGCCTTTCGGCTCCGCTTTCCGTATCTTTATCCGCGCAGCTTCAGGCGTAGGAGCGCGCAAAGAGCGTGCTGCGCCCCTGCGGGGCGTCGAAAAGGTTCTCCCCAGCCACGACCTTGACGCGCAGCCCGTCGTCCCCGCGCAGCAGCGTGAACGCGCCGCAGCGCACGCTGCCGCCCGTCTCGTTCAGCCGGTAGGCAAAGACCATGCCCTCGCCGTTCGTGCCGAGGTAGTTGATCTGCCCGCTGTACTCATAGTAAAGCCCGACCTCCGCGTTGATATCCTGCACCGTGACCGCGCCGCCGTCGGCGAGCGTGAGGATATAGTCGCTGTCGTAGCTCCCCTGCTCCGCCGTGTCGTGCGTGACCGTCGCCGTCCACTCGCCCAGCAGCTCCGCAGGCACGGCATAGTCCGCGTCGCTCACGGGACCGGACAGGTCGTGCCTCTCCCCCGCCGCGTCGACGGCAAACACCGTCTGGTACGCGCCGTAGTCCGCCTCGACCTCGCCCGCCTCGAACGAAACGATGTCCTTCACCCCGCCGAGCGGTCCGCCATCGCAGAGAAAGCCCGCCGTCAGCCCCTCGAGCAGGTTGACGTACTCGACCGTCCCCGCGTCCGTCAGCAGGAACACATACGGGAAGTACCCCTGCCCCACCGCGCCGACGAAAATATCCGTATAATCGGCATACAGCCCGGAGACGAAGTAGACCGTCTCATAGTCAAAGCGGAAGTTTTCCGCGTACCAGTCCGAATCCTCTGTCCGCTCAAAGCCGACGCGCAGCGTGCCTCCCGAAAGCTCCGCCCTGACAAAGCGGTCCTGCGCCGTTTTCTCGACCGCCCCGCGCGCGGAAAAGTCCGGCGTCAGCGTCTGCTGATAGCTCTCCGCGCCCGCGAGCGAGCCGACCGGCACGATCATCTTCAGCACGCCGCCGTCCAGATAGAGCCGCATCTGCGTATTGATGTTCTCGTCCGAGAGCGTCCACGCGCGGCGCTCGGCGCAGGAGGCGACAAAATCCGCCCCGCCCGTGCTCCCGCTGAGCGCATCGCGGTACGTCTCGTCGAAGCAGCGTGCCGCAGCGCGCCGCGCCGCGGTGAGGAAGTCCTCCTCCGTCACGCCGATGCGCGCGAGAAGCTCCCCGCTCGTCAGCCGCTTGCCGCCGAAAAAGTCGTAGCTGTAAACGGCGTGATCGACCGTGCCGCCGTCCATCTCGCTCCGCACCACAAGACAGAGCAGGCTGTCGTTCCAGAAGCTCTCCCAGCGCACGGACAGGCACACCGGCGACGTGCGCGCAGCCATCATCTCCTTCTGCTCCTGCACGAGCGCGCCGAACCTGTCGGCGATCTCGGCGTTCAGCGCGGCGGCGACCGCCGTCTCCGACACGAGCTGCGGCACATGATAGCTGTACGCGAACGTGTTGTTCTCCGCGTCCGTGTACTCCCCCTCCTCTCCGTACAGCTCGGAGATGAGCGAATCGTCGTAGCCGGACGGTGTCTCCTCCGGCTCCTCCCCGCCGCAGGCGGCAAGGGACAGGCACAGCAGCGCCGCAAGCAGCGCGGAAAGCAGTCTTTTCATAGGTTCCCTCTCTTACTCTCAAGTCGTCTTTTCTGCCATTATAACGGATTTTTCAAAAAGCGCAACGGCTTTTCGCCCGCCGCGCGGATTGACAGAACGCCCCCGCGGTTATACAATAAACGCACCTTTATACGTCTGGAGTTTTTATGTACGATTATACGCAAGCCAAAATGAACGGCGACGATATCCGCGCCATCAGCTCCATCGGTCTCGCCCATCTGGGCGACGCGGTGTACGAGCTGCTCGTGCGCACCTACCTGTGCGTACACGGCAAGTCGACGGGCAAGGGACTCCACCGCGCGACGGTCGAGCTGGTCTGCGCGCCGCGTCAGGCTCGCTTCGCCGAGCGTCTCCTGCCCCTTATGACGGAGGAGGAGCTCGCCGTGTTCCGCCGCGGGCGCAACGCGAACGTCCACTCCGTCCCCCACCACGCCGAGCGCGCGGACTATCAGAAGGCGACGGGGCTGGAAGCGCTGTTCGGCTGGCTGTACCTGCGCGGCGACCACGCGCGCATCAACGAGCTTTTCAACCTGATGATGGAGGACGACAATGCCACTTGACGCGATCTGCCTGCGGGCAGTCTTACACGAGCTGCGCCCCCGGCTCATCGGCGCGCGCATCGACAAGGTGCAGCAGCCCGCGCGCGACCAGGTCGTCCTGCTGCTGCGCGGCAACCTGCGCCTGCTGCTCAACGCGGGCGCGAACCAGCCGCGCCTCCAGCTCACCGATATCCTGCGCGACAATCCCGCCCAGCCGCCGATGTTCTGTATGCTGCTGCGCAAGCACTTGGTCGGCGCGCGCGTGCTGTCCGTCGAGCAGCCTGACCTTGAACGGCTGGCGATCCTGACGCTCCAGTGCACGGACGAATTCGGCGAGAGCAGCCGCAAGCAGCTCGTGCTCGAGTGCATGGGGCGGCGGTCGAATCTCGTCCTGCTCGACGCGCAGGGGCGCATCATCGACTGTCTGCGCCGCGTGGACGCGGACCTCTCCGCCGCGCGCCAGCTCCTGCCGGGGCTGTTCTACCGTCTGCCGGCGCCGCTCGACAAGCTGTCGCTTCTCTCGCAGGAGGAGGACTCCCTCACCCTTGCGCGCCGCGGCGGCAGCGATGAGCAGCCCGTCGATAAGTGGGTGCTCGACCATTACACCGGCGTCTCGCCGCTCATCGCGCGCGAGATCGCCTTCCGCGCGGGCGGCTCGACCGACGTGCGCTTCGGCGCGCTCACCCCCTCCCAGCGTGCGGCATTGGCGCAGGAATTTGCCGATACCGCCGCCGCTGTAAAGGAAAACCGCTATACGCCAACTATCCTCTACCGCGACGGCAAGCCCGTCGATTTCACCTACCGCCCCATCGCGCAGTACGGCGCGGAAACGTCGGTCGAAACGCGGGAGAGCTTCTCCCTGCTGCTCGACGAGTTCTACGACGCGCGCGAGCGGCAGGAGCTTTCCGCCCGCCGCGGCAGGGAGCTGACGCACGCGGCGACGGTCGCGCGCGACCGCATGGCGCGCAAGGCGGAGAACCTGAAGCGCGACTATGCCGCCACGCAGGAGCGCGATGCGTTCCGCCTGCGCGGCGACCTCATCACCGCCAACCTCTACCGCATGAAGGGCGGGGAATCCGTCCTGCGCGCGGAGAACTACTACGAGGACGGCTGCCCGCCCGTCGATATCCCGCTCGACCCGCTGCTCTCCCCCCAGCAGAACGCCGCGAGGAACTACAGGCAGTACAACAAGCTCAAGACCGCCGAGTTCCACCTGCGCGAGCAGATCGAAAAGGCGGAGAGCGAGCGCGCGTACCTCGAGAGCGTCCTGCAGGAGCTTTCGCAGGCGGAGACCGAGCAGGAATTCAACGAGATCCGCCGCGAGCTGCAAGAGACGGGCTACCTCAAAAAGTCCTCCGGCAAAAAGGAACAGAAGCGCGCCTTCGCGCCGCGCGCGTTCCGCACCTCCGGCGGGCTGGAGGTCCTCGTCGGGCGCAGCAACGAGCAGAACGACCGCCTCACCAAATCCGCCGACAAGCGCGACTGCTGGCTCCACACGCAGCGTATCCACGGCTCGCACGTTATCCTGCGCTGCGCGGGACTTACGCCCGGCGATGAGGACCTCCGCGAAGCCGCGATGCTCGCGGCGTACTTCTCGCAGGCGCGCGGGAGCGGCGGCGTGCCGGTGGACTGCTGCCCCGTGAGGTTCGTCAAAAAGCCCGCGGGCGCGCGCCCCGGCATGGTCGTCTACGACAATTACCGCACGCTCTACGTCACGCCGGACGAGGAGCTCGTCCGTTCGCTCGCCGTCAAGCGGAAATAAAAAGAGGTCCGGAGGGCGGCGCCCTCCGGACCTTTCGCTCTTTTCTTCACTCCGCATCGCGCCTGTGCGCGACCTCGTCGAACACCTCGACGAGCCGCTTCTCCGGCGGAGCCGTCGCCAGCGAGACTGCCACCAGCACGACGCTCGCCGCGAGGAACGCGGGCAGCAGCTCGTAGATCGCCCACGCGCCGCCCATCGGCGCGATGAGATACTTCCAGATGAACACCATCGCGCCGCCGGTGATCATGCCCGCGAGCGCGCCCTGCCGGTTTGCGCGCCGCCAGAACAGCGCGAAGAGCACCACCGGGCCGAACGCCGCGCCGAAGCCCGCCCACGCGAACGACACCACGCGGAACACCGAGCTGTCGGGGTTCCACGCCAGCGCCATGCCGACCGCCGCGATGGCGATGACCGTCCAGCGCGCCGCGCGCATCGTCGCGCGCGTGCTCAGCTTCACGCCGAAGAAATCCTGCATCAGATCCTGCGACACGCTCGACGCCGCGGCAAGCAGCTGGGAGTCCGCCGTGGACATCGTCGCCGCCAGAATACCCGATAGGATAATGCCCGCCATGACCGCGAAGAACACCCCGTGCCGGCTCATCAGGTCGGAGAGGCGAATGATGATCGTCTCCGCCTCGGCGCTGCCCGTGAGGAACGGGAGCTTCCCCGCGGCGGACACGCTGTACCCGATCACGCCGATGGACACGGCGATGAACATGGAGATCACGACCCACACCGTCGCAAGGCGGCGGGACTGGTTCAGCTCCTTCTCCCTGCGGATCGCCATGAAGCGCAGCAGGATATGCGGCATACCGAAGTAGCCCAGCCCCCACGCGAGCGTGGAGACGATGCTCAGCCCGCCGAACGACGCGGCGGTGCCGGTCGCGGCGTCGTAGCCCTTCGTCATGTCGAGGTAGCCCGGCAGCGCGCGGGCGTTCTCCATCACCGTGCCGAGCCCGCCCGCCTGCTCGATGCCGAACAGCACGATGATGATGAGCGCAACGGTCATGAAGATCGACTGGATCAGGTCGGTGAAGGAGACCGCCATGAAGCCGCCCATCACCGTGTAGCCCACCACGACGAGCGCGCCGACGATCATCGCCGCGTGATAGTCCACGTCGTACATACTGCTGAACAGCGTGCCGATCGCCTTGAAGCCCGAGGCGGTATACGGCACGAAGAAGATCAGGATCGTCAGCGCCGCGACGCACGAGAGCAGATGCTTCTCATCGCCGAAGCGGCGGGAGAAGAAGTCCGGCACGGTGATCGCGCCGATGCGCGCGGAATAGCGGCGCAGGCGCCGCGCCACGATCAGCCAGTTGAGATAGGTGCCCACGGCAAGACCGATCGCCGTCCACGTCACCTCCGGCAGCCCGCAGAGATAGGCAAGCCCCGGCAGCCCCATGAGCAGATAGCTGCTCATATCGCTCGCCTCGGCGCTCATCGCGGTCACGATGGGGCCCATCTTCCGCCCGCCGAGGTAGAACTCGTCCGAGCTGTCGCCGCCGCCCTTCTTCCCGAAATATACGCCCACCAGCACCATGGCGGCGAGATACACAATGATCGTCAGCAGGATCGTCAGCTGTGCGCTTGTCATCTTCCGTGATCTCCTTTTCCGTTTTTTAACTCCCGCAGTATATCACAGGGCGTCGCAGATGTAAATACAAAATACCGTACAGCTCCTGTCCCGCGCGGTGTCCTCCGCCCCCTCGCCCGCCGGGACTATCGCAGGATCGCCGCTTCCTTCTTTGCAGACTCTTTACACCGCCCCGCAAAGCTGGTATACTGATGCCCTGACCGCGGCGGCGCGCCGTCCGCCGCCACCGCCTTTTTCGGAGGAACACCATGAAGATCAAAGTCGTCGATATGAGCTATGAGGAAGCGCTCGCCCAGCCGCCGCAGCGCCACGAGCGCCCGCGCAAGCCGCCGCTCGCGTTCCGCGCGCTGCTGCGCGCGCTCTCCGCGCCCGACCTGCGCGCCACGCACTTCCGCTGCGAGCGCATCGGCATGGACCGGCTCGGCAAAAACGAGCCCTGCCTCGTGCTGATGAACCACTCCTGCTTTCTCGACCTCAAGATCGCGGCGGCCGTGCTCTATCCCCGCCCGTTCAACATCGTCTGCACGTCGGACGGCTTCGTCGGCAAGGAGGGGCTGATGCGCCGTCTCGGCTGTATCCCCACGCGCAAGTTCCAGTCGGACGCGGCGCTCGTGCGCGATATGCTCTACTGCGTGCGCACGCTGAAGTCCTCCGTGCTGCTCTACCCCGAGGCGAGCTACAGCTTCGACGGCACCGCGACCCCCCTGCCGGACAGCATCGGCAAGTGCGTCAAGGCGCTCGGCGTGCCGGTCGTGATGATCCGCACCTACGGCGCCTTCGCGCGCGACCCGCTCTACAACGGGCTTCAGAACCGCGAGGTGAACGTCTCGGCGGAGCTGCGCTACCTGCTCTCCCCCGGGGAGATCGCGTCGTCGGACGTGGACGCGATCAACGAGCGGCTCTTTTCCGCCTTCACCTTCGACAATTTCCGCTGGCAGCAGGAAAACGGCGTCAGGATCGACGAGCCGTTCCGCGCCGACGGGCTCAACCGCGTGCTCTACAAATGCCCCCACTGCCTTACCGAGGGCGAGATGCAGGGCAGCGGCACGACGCTCGTGTGCCGCCGCTGTGGCAAGGGCTATCGCTTGACAGAGCTTGGCGCGCTTGAGCCGCTGGACGGCGCCGCCGCCTTCACCCACGTGCCGGACTGGTACGCTTGGGAGCGGCGCTGCGTGCGCGAGGAGCTGGAGAGCGAGCGGTATTCGCTCGATATCCCCGTTCGCATCTGCATGATGGTCAACACGCGCCAGATCTGCCGCGTGGGCGAGGGGCGGCTGCACCACGACGGGAACGGCTTCCGCCTCACCGGCTGCGGCGGCAAGCTGGACTATTCCCAGAAGCCCGAATCGTCCTACAGCCTGTATGCCGACTATTTCTGGTACGAGATCGGCGATATGCTCTGCATCGGCGACCGCAGCGCGCTCTACTACTGCTTCCCCCTCTCCGGCGGCGACGTGGTGGCAAAGACCCGCCTTGCCGCCGAGGAGCTTTACAAGCTCAGGCGCGCGCAGCGGGCAAAAAAATGAGCGCTCCCCCTCCCCCGCGCGCCGTATCCTTAACAATTTATTTACTTTGCCGCTCTGTTCAGGGCGGCTTTTTTTTGATACAATATCCCCATAGTCAAATCGGATAAAAAGGAGTGAGTCTTTGTACCAGAAGCAAGTATTACTCGAAAAGCTGCGCGAGGCGTGCGCCTCGGTGCTGCCGATCAGCGTGATCGTCGTGCTGATCAGCTTTGTGCTCGTGCCGGTGGACGCAGGGCTGATGCTCTCGTTCCTGCTCGCCACCGTCATGCTGATCCTCGGAATGGGGCTTTTCACGCTCGGCGCGGATATGTCCATGACAAGGATCGGCAACTACATGGGCTCGAAGCTGACGAAATCCCGCCGTCTCGGGCTGATCCTGGTCGTTAGCTTTGCGCTCGGCGTCGCCATCACGGTGGCAGAGCCGGATCTGCAGGTGCTCGCCGCCAACGTTCCGGATATCGACTCCACCGTCCTGATCCTGACCGTGTCGGTCGGCGTCGGCATCTTCCTGATGCTGTGCATGGTGCGTATCCTGTTCTCCATCTCGCTGCGCACGATGCTCATCGCCTTTTACGCGCTGGTCTTTCTCGCCGCGTTCCTCTCCGACGAGAGCATCCTCGCCGTCGCGTTCGACTCCGGCGGCGTGACTACGGGACCGATGACCGTCCCCTTCATCATGGCGCTGGGCGTCGGCGTCGCCTCGATCCGAAGCGACGAGAACGCCAAGGCGGACAGCTTCGGCCTCGTCGGGCTCTGCTCCATCGGGCCGATCGCCTCGGTGCTGCTGCTCGGCGCGATCTACAAGACCCAGCCCTCGCAGACGGAGAGCGCCGCCTCCTCCGGCATCGCCACCACAGTCGAGCTGGGGCAGGATTATCTGCACGCGCTGCCGCACTACCTCTGGGAGGTCACGGTCGCGCTGCTGCCGATCGTCGTGTTCTTCCTGATCTTTCAGGTGGTGTCGCTCAGGCTGCGTAAGCTGCCCTTCCTGCGCATCGCCGTTGGTATCCTCTATACCTATCTCGGGCTCGTGCTCTTCCTCACGGGCGTGAACGTCGGCTTCTCCCCGCTGGGCTACGCGCTCGGCGCGGCGCTGACCGAGGGGTGGAAGCTCTGGCTGCTCGCCCCGCTGGCGATGCTGATGGGCTGGTTCATCATCAATGCCGAGCCCGCCGTCCACACGCTCAACAAGCAGGTCGAGGAGCTGAGCGCCGGCGCGATCTCCGCGCGCGCGATGGGCGTCAGCCTGTCGGTCGCGGTGTCCTCCGCTGGCGGGCTTGCGATGCTGCGCGTCATCACGGGCATCTCGATCATGTATTTCCTCATTCCGGGCTACGTCATCGCCCTTGCGCTGAGCTTTTTCGTGCCGCGCACCTTCACGGCGATCGCGTTCGACTCCGGCGGCGTCGCCTCCGGACCGCTCACGGCGACGTTCATGCTGCCGTTTGCGACCGGCGCGTGCGAGGCGCTCGGCGGCAGCGTGATGACCGATGCGTTCGGTCTGGTCGCGCTCGTCGCGATGATGCCGCTGATCACCGTGCAGGTCATGGGCGCGATCTACGTCGTCAAATCCCGCCGCGCCGCGGAGGAGGAAGCTCTGCCGGACTTCGGCGACAACGAGATCATCGAATTGTGGGAGGCGTGCTGATATGGAGCTGTACTATGTGATCGCCATCACCGACTATGAAAAGGGCGAAAGTATGCGCGCGCTCTACGCCGGAGCGGGGCTGCACACGATCCTCAGCACCCCCGCCCACGGCACCGCCAAGAGCGAGCACCTCGCCGTCTACGGGCTGGACGCGACGGAGAAATGCGTCGTCAGCGCCGTCGCCAGCGCGCAGGAGGCGTCGCAGCTGCTCAAGGCGGCAAAGCGCAAGCTGTTCATCGACATTCCCGGCAACGGCGTCATGCTCACCGTGCCGCTCAAGAGCGTCGCCGGCGGCAAAACGCTCGCCTATCTCACCGATAATCAGAAAACAGGAGGAACGCCGAACATGGAATTTGACCACGAGCTTATCATCGTTATCCTCAACGAGGGCTACTCCGACTTCGTCATGGACGCGGCGCGCGCCGCGGGCGCGGGCGGCGGCACCGTGCTGCACGCCAAGGGCACCGGCGGCACCCGCGGGGAAAAGTTCTTCAGCGTCAGCCTTGCCGACGAAAAGGATATGATCTACATCATCGCCCACAAGGACGAAAAAGCCGCCATCATGCGTTCGATCAACGAGCAGGCGGGTCCGTCCTCGCGGGCGGGCGCGATCTGCTTCTCGCTGCCGATCTCCTCGGTCGCGGGACTGCGCGCGCGCGAGGAAGCCTGAACCGCGGACACAAAAAAGCGGGGGACACGCCGTGTCCCCCGCTTCCTTTTTCGCTTTTTTACTTGGTGCCCTTGACCATGGACGCGATCTCGTCGGCAAAGTTCTCCTGCTTCTTCTCGATGCCCTCGCCCTTTTCAAAGCGGAACGCGGTGTTGAAGCTGACCTTGCCGCCCAGCGCCTTGGCGGCGTTGTTCATATACTGCTCGACGCTGACCTCGCCGTCCTTGACGAACGCCTGCTGGAGCAGGCAGTTCTCGGCGTAGAACTTGTTGAGCTTGCCCATGACGATCTTTTCCTTGACCTGGTCGGGCTTGCCCGCCATCTTCGGGTCGTTCGCCATCTGCGCGAGCATGACCTCCTTCTCCTCGTCCAGCACGTCCTGCGTGACCTGGCTCTTATCCCAGAAGCGCGGGTTGAGCGCGGCGATCTGCATGGCGATGTCCTTGCCGATCTCGGTGGCGTCGCAGCCCTCGACGGTCAGGTTGACGATGACGCCGATCTTGCCCTTCATGTGGACGTAAGGCACGGAGAAGCCCGTGTCGATGCGCTCGAAGCGGCGGATGCTCATGTTCTCGCGGATGGCAAGGAACAGCTCGTCCTTGGCGTCCTTCACGGTGCCCTCGCCGCTGATCCACTTGCAGCTCTGCAGCGCGTCCAGATCGGCGGGAGCCTGCTTGGCGATGACCTCGGCAACGCCCTTGACGAAGTTGCCGAACGGCTCACCGTTGGCGACGAAGTCGGTCTCGCAGTTGACCTCGACCACCACGCCGACGCCGTCGATCACCGCGGCGTAAGCCATACCCTCGGCAGCCACGCGGCTCGCCTTCTTCGCCTGAGAGGCAAGGCCCTTTTCGCGCAGGAACAGGATCGCCTTCTCCATGTCGCCCTCGCACTCGATGAGCGCCTTCTTGCAGTCCATCAGACCGCAGCCGGTCGCCTGACGCAGCTCGTTTACAACAGCAGCAGTAATAGCCATTCTTTTATTTCCTCCTAAAGTATGATTTTGTAAGATGAAACGGGGCGAGGCTTTGCCCCGCCCCGTAAGGTGTTTCCCTATCCGTCCGCGCGCCGCGCTTACGCCTCGGCTTCCGCCTCGCCCTCGGCCTTCTCGGCGGCGGCGTCCTCGGTCACCTCGCCCTGCTTGCCTTCGATCATGGCGTTCGCCATGATGGAGGAGATGAGCTTGATGGCGCGGATCGCGTCGTCGTTGCCGGGGATGGGATAGTCGATCTCGTCGGGATCGCAGTTCGTGTCGGCGATGGCGACGACGGGGATACCCAGCTTGTGCGCCTCGGCGATGGCGTTGCGCTCCTTGCGGGTATCGACGATGAACAGCGCGCCGGGCAGCTTCTTCATTTCCTTCACGCCGCCGAGATACTTCTCGAGCTTCTCGATCTCGCCGAGGTGCTTCATGACTTCCTTCTTCGGCAGCATATCGAACGTGCCGTCCGCCTGCATGGTCTTGAGCTGGTTGAGACGGTCCACGCGCGTGCGCATGGTCTTGAAGTTGGTCATCATGCCGCCGAGCCAGCGGGCGTTGACGTAGTAGCCGCCGCAGCGGGAAGCCTCTTCCTTGATGGCCTCCTGCGCCTGCTTCTTGGTGCCGACGAACAGAAGGTTCTGCCCGCTCTCGGACACGCTGCGCACGAAGTTATATGCTTCCTCGAGCTTCTTGACGGTCTTCTGCAGGTCGATGATATAGATGCCGTTGCGCTCCGTGTAGATGTAGGGAGCCATCTTGGGGTTCCAGCGGCGGGTCTGATGACCGAAGTGGACGCCTGCTTCGAGCAGGGCTTTCATGGATACGACGTTTGCCATTGCCTTTTTGTTTCTCCTTCAAATTTAGTTTTACCTCTGGAGCCTTCCGCCCCTCTGCCAACCGTCCGGCACAGACAGAGAGTCCGGTCTCCATGCGGAATACCCGAGCATTATACCGCGTAAGCGTCCGGATTGCAAGCACTTTTTTCAAAAAAAGCGCCGCTTTCCGCCGCTTTTCCGCGCTCTCATCTCAAAATCTCCGCCGCCGCGCTCGCTGCTCGCGACGCGCGCCCTCCTGCCGCGGGAAGGGCTGGTCGATCAGAATGATATCGTCCCCGATCTGCTTGATGCTCTCCCACGGAACCACATACTCCTCTCCCCTGCCGAACAGCCCGAAAAAGCGGAGCGGTCCCGGCACGATCAGCGCGGTCAGCTCTCCCTCGGGCAGCCGGCACTCCACGTCCCCGACGTACCCGAGACGGCAGCCGTCGTGGATGTTGATGACCTCCTTGCAGCGGATATCGGCAAAACGGCAGTTCATGCGCTCTCTCCCCTCCCAGTTTCTCCCATTCTATGCCCGCCGCGGTCTGTCCGATACCGAACGCGCGTGAAAAGTCCATCGAATCGCGCCGAACGATAAAAAATATCCCCGCCCCGCAGACAGTATGTTTCCGCCGCGTGCGGAAATACTGAAAGCATCAACATCGGGAAGGCGGGGATCGTTATGCTCGGCAAGGTGGAGATCTGCGGCGTCAACACGGCAAGGCTGCCCACGCTGACCGCTGCGCAGACGGACGCGCTGCTCGTCCGCGCGCACGGCGGCGACGCGCAGGCGCGCGAGCAGCTCGTGGAGGGGAACCTGCGGCTCGTGCTGTCGGTCATTCAGCGCTTTTCCGGGCGCGGCGAGAACGCGGACGACCTCTTTCAGGTCGGCTGCGTGGGGCTTCTGAAGGCCATCGACAACTTCGATACCTCGCAGAACGTCCGCTTCTCCACCTACGGCGTGCCCATGATCATCGGCGAGATCCGCCGCTACCTGCGCGACAACAGCGCCCTGCGCGTCAGCCGCTCGATGCGCGACACCGCCTACCGCGTCCTCCAGGCGCGCGAGAAGCTCCAGCGCGAGCAGCAGCGCGAGCCGACCGTGGAGCAGATCGCCGGCGAGCTGGGCATCGCGCGCGAGGAGGTCGTCTTCGCCATGGACGCGGTGGTCGAGCCCGTCTCGCTCTTCGAGCCCGTCTACTCCGACGGCGGCGACGCCGTGTGCGTCATGGATCAGGTGCGCGACGAGCGCTGCACCGACGCCGACTGGCTCGAGCAGATCGCGCTCAAGGACGCGATGGCGCGCCTGAGCGAGCGCGAGCGGACGATCCTCGCCCTGCGCTTCTGCGACGGCAAAACGCAGATGGAGGTCTCCGCGGAGATCGGCATCTCGCAGGCGCAGGTCTCGCGGCTTGAAAAGGCGGCGATCCGCAGCATCAAAAAGGATATGTAAAGCGCTCCCGGCCATTAGACGGTCGGGAGCGCTTTTATTTCTGCGTCAATTCACTTTTTGAAGCTGTCCTTGAGCGTGACGGAGCGGTTGAACACCAGATGCTCCGCCGAGCAGTCCTTATTATCCAGGCAGAAGTAGCCCAGGCGCATGAACTGGAAGCCCGGCGCGGTCTTTCCCTTCTTCTCGGTCCTGTCATATGCCGCGGCGACGTCGCGCAGGCGCGGCTCGACCTTGCAGCCGGTCAGCACCTCGAGCGAATCGGGGTTCATACAGGCGAGGAAATCCTTGTCCGCGCCGTCGGGCGCTGGATCGCTGAACAGCTCGCTGTAAACGCGCACCTCGGCGTCGAGCGCGGTGGCGGCGTCTACCCAGTGGAGCGTCGCGCCCTTGACCTTGCGCCCGTCGGCGGGATCGCCGCCCGACGAGTTCGGGTCATACTCCGCGCAGACCTCGATGATCCTGCCGTCCCCGTCCTTTTTGCAGCCCGTGCAGGTGATGAGATACGCGCCCTTGAGCCGGCACTCGGGACCGTTCGGCGTCAGCCGCTTGTACTTGGGCACGGGGACCTCCATAAAGTCGTCCGCCTCGATCCAGCACTCGCGGGAGAACGTGATCTCGTGCGTGCCGGACGCTGGATCGGTCGGGTTGTTTTCGACCGTGAACGTCTCGCTCCTGCCCTCGGGATAGTTCGTGATGACGAGCTTCACCGGGTGCAGCACGCCCATCGTGCGCTCCGCCTTCTCGTTGAGGTCCTCGCGCAGACAATGCTCCAGAAAGCTGTATTCGACCACGCTCGCGCTCTTGGCGACGCCGATGCGCTCGCAGAAGCTCCGAATAGACGCGGGCGTGAAGCCGCGGCGGCGCAGACCGCACAGCGTCGGCATACGCGGGTCGTCCCAGCCGGAGACGATGCCCTCCTCCACGAGCTTTCTGAGCTTGCGCTTCGACATCACCGTATGGTCGATGCCGAGCCGCGCGAACTCGATCTGCCGCGGCCTGCACGGCACGGAGACGTTGTTCACCACCCAGTCGTAGAGCGGGCGGTGCGCCTCGAACTCCAGCGAGCACAGCGAGTGCGTGATGCCCTCGAGCGCGTCCTGAATGGGGTGGGCGAAGTCGTACATCGGGTAGATGCACCACTTGTCGCCCTGGCGGTGGTGGTGCATATAGCGGATACGGTAGATGACCGGGTCGCGCATATTGAAGTTGCCGCTCGCCAGGTCGATCTTCGCGCGCAGCGTGCGGCTCCCCTCGGGGAACTCGCCGTTTTTCATGCGCTCGAATAGGTCGAGGTTCTCCTCCACGTCGCGCTCGCGGTACGGGGAGACGGCGGGCTTGCCGATGTCCCCGCGGTATTCCTTCGCCTGCTCGGGCGTCAGGTCGCAGACGTAGGCGAGCCCCTTTTTGATCAGCTCCACGGCGTACTCATAGTCCTTGTCGAAATAATCGCTGCCGTAGAAGAAACGGTCGCCCCAGTCGAAGCCCAGCCAGTGGATATCCTCCTTGATGGCGTCGACGAATTCGACGTCCTCCTTCGTGGGGTTCGTGTCGTCCATACGCAGGTTGCAAAGCCCGCCGAAGCGCTCGGCAGTGCCAAAGTCGATGGTCAGCGCCTTGCAGTGGCCGATGTGCAGGTAGCCGTTCGGCTCGGGCGGGAAACGGGTGTGGACCTGCCTGCCCTGGAAGCGCCCGCCCTCCGCGATGTCCTCTTCGATGAAGGCGTCGATAAAATTCTTGCCGTTTTCGCTCTCGGCGGCAGTTCTGACTTCCTCAGCCATGTCGATCCATTCCTTTCTTCGCGCCCGCGCCGCGGGCAGAATAATGTTAAATTATACCCTGCTTTTCTCCCGTTTGCAAGTACCTCTTGAGCTCCTCCCCGCTCATCAGGAGGTTCAGCGCCTCCAGCAGGGCGTTGGCGCTCAGATGCTCCGGCAGCGCCAGATCCCTGCACAGCGCGGCGCGCCGCGCCGTACTGCCCTCCCCGACCAGCCCGAGGTCAAGCAGCTCCGCCTTTGTAATGTTGTTTTCCTTTACAGTGTTTTCCTCGTCGATGGTCGCGCCCGCGCGGCGCAGCGCGTCGAGCAGCACCGCTGGCTTCATGCCCTCCACGCCGAGCTTGCCCTCCTTGCCGCCCCTGCGCTTGCGCTTTTCCTTGCCGTAGACATCCGGCGCGTAGGCGTGCAGCACGCGCCCCTCGGGGATCATGCCCCGCACGCGCCCCCGCAGCACGAAGCCCGCGCCGTCGGGGTCGGTGAAAAGCACGATCCCCCGCTCCCTGGCGAGCCGCCGCAGGAACGCCTGCTTCTCCTTATCGTTGAAGACGGCAAAGCCGCCCAGCTCCACGATCGCCGCGTCCACGACCTGCGCGAGCGCGTTTTTGTCGTACCGCCCCTCGACGACGATGACCTCTCTCACCCTCGGCTTCGCCATGCCGTCACCTGCCCTGCGCAAGGCGCATCAGCAGCAGCTTGAGCTCGCCCTCGCTGTCGATGCCCTTCTCGCTCTTCATGCGCCGGTCGAGCTGCCGGCACAGCCGCAGGCTCTCGCTGCACCACTCGCCCGTCGTCTTGCGCGCCGCGTCGAGCAGCAGCCGCGCGGGATAGTCCGAGCGCATATTCCACAGCTCCATGAGCCAGAGCTTGTCCTTCCCGTTGTCGAGCGCGATGCGCGCGGTATAGATGCGCCGCAGCTCGCGGCTGATGACCGACAGCAGCATGAACGGCTCCTCCTGCTTTTTGAGCAGCTGCCCCAGAAGCTCCGACGCGCGGGCGTAATCCCCCCGCGTGATGGCGTTCGTCATGTCGAACGCCACCGCGTCGAGCACGGGGTCCGCCACGGCGTCGATGTCCGCGTCGGTCACCCTTTTCCCCTTGGCATAGGCGCCGATCTTCTCGATCTCCGGCACAAGCCCGGTCATCAGTCCGCCGCAGGTGAAGATCAGATGCTCCGCCGCCGGCGCGTCGATCTCCTTCCCGAGCGCGCGGAAGCGCCGCCCGATCCAGTTGATGAGGTCGCCCCGCTCCTGCGCCTCGAAGCGCACCGTCAGCGCCGACTTTTCGAGCGCCTCGCAGAGCTTTTTGTAGGTCCTGTTCGGCTTGTACTCCACAAGGTCGTACACGAACACCAGACAGCAGTACGGCGGGAAGTCGTCGAGCAGCGCGATGAGCGCCGCGCGCTGCTCCTCCGGCAGCTTGAAAAGGTCGCAGTCCGTCACGACCACGAGCGTGCGCTCCGCCATCATCGGCATCGCCTCGACCGCCTCGGAAAGCTCCTGCATCGAAAGCGCCTTCCCGCTCAGGCGGTGGTAGTTGAACTCCTCAAAGCCCTCCGGCACGAGCCGCTTCTTCAGCTCGCCCAGATAGTGCTCGCGCAAATAGCTCTCCTCGCCGCAAAAGAGATAGACCTGCCCGATCTCTCCCCCGTTCAGGTCGGCTTTCAGCTTCTGATAGCCCTTGTCGGGCGTTTTTTTCCTCTCTGCCATGAAATCCTCTCAGTCCGCTGTGATCAATATATTTCCCTGTCTGTCCGTGCGGTACACCGTCATGCCCGCGTCCGTCAGGCGCAGCAGCGCCTCCTCCGCGGGGTGGCCGTAGCTGTTGTCGCCCACGCTGATGACGCCGATCTCCGGCGTCACCGCTTCGAGCAGCGCCGTCCCCGTGGAATACTTCGAGCCGTGGTGCCCGACGACGAGCACCTCGATATCCGGCAGCTCATAGGCGTCCACGAGCTTTGCCTCCGTCCGCGCGTCCATGTCGCCGGTGATGAGCGTGTCGAAATCGCCGTAGGAGCAGAGCACGCTCAGCCCCAGCTCGTTTTCGCCCGTCTCGCCCACCGGCGGATAGATCGTCAGCACCGCCGCGCCGTTCTCCGTCTCCGTCACCTCGGTGACGTAGCGGACCTCCACGCCGTAGCGTCCGGCGAGCGCTTCGACCTCCGCGCGCCCGCCCTCCTCGTCGTCGATATCGGCAAGGTACATCGTCCCCACGTCCACGCGCGCAAGCAGCGCGGCAAGCCCGTTGGCATGGTCGGCGTGGTAGTGCGTCAGCACCAGCGAATCGACCGCGCCGTACCCCGCGGAGCGCAGATAGTCCGCCGCGATACCGCCCGCGTCGATGTAGGAATTTTTGCTGCCGCAGTCCACGAGCGCGGCGTGCTCTCCGGACAGCAGCAGCACGCACTCTCCCTGTCCCACGTCGAGCGCGGCGACGTTCAGCCCGCCCTGCTCATAGTGCTGCGCGCTCACGCGCGCCGTCACAAGGAGCGACGCCGCCGCCAGCACCAGCGCCGCGTGATAGCGGTACCTCCCCCGCTTCGCCAGCGCGCAGACGATAAACACCGCGTACACGTATGCGAGCCACGCGGCGGAAAACGCGGTGTTGAAGTAGACCGCGTGGAACGGCAGCGCCTCCAGTGCGCCCGCGGCAGCCAGCACCAGCCGGATCCCGAGCGTCGGCAGGAGGGCGCACGCCGCGCCGAGCGCCGGGACCGCCGCGGCGATCAGCACCGATATGAGCCCCAGCGCGAACACCACGCTCACCACGCTCAGACACAGCAGGTTGCTCAGCAGCGACACGATGGAAAACGTCCCGAAATACCAGCACGCCAGCGGCGTGGAAAACACCATCGCCCCGAGCGTCGTGGCGAACGAGAACAGCACGAAATCCGCCGCCCGCCCGTGACCGCGCCAGCGCCCCGCGAGCCTCGGCGTCAGATAGATGATCCCCGCCACCGCAGAAAACGACAGCTGCAGGCTGATGCTCGCGGCGGCAAAGGGATTTTTCAGCAAAATCAGCCCCAGCGCGAACGAGATGGATGTCGGCGGGTCGCTCTCGCGCCCCAGCAGCGGCGCGAGCAGCACCATCGAGAGCATGATGCACGCGCGCAGGATGCTCGGCGTCATGCCGGTGACAAAGGCGTAGAGGAACAGCAGCGGGATCGTCACCGCGCAGCGCAGCCGCCTTCTCCGCGCGCCGAGCAGCAGACCTGCGAGCGACGAGAGAAAGCAGCAGTGCAGACCGGAGACCGCCATGATGTGCGACAGCCCCACCTCGGCGATGTCGCTCGCGTCCTCCTCGTCCAGCTCGTTCTTGTCGCCCAGCAGCAGCGCGCGCAGGAACGCCCCCTCGCGCTCGCCGTAGCTGCGCCCGATGGTGTCGCCGAGCGCTTTGGCGATGCGCTGGGGCAGATAGCGCAGCGCCCCCGCGTCCGCCGTCTCATACGCCGGCTCGCCGCGCTGGTAGAGCAGCAGGTACACGCCCTTGGCGGTAAAGTTCCGCAGGTGCAGCCCCTTCCCCGTCGGGTCGGTCGCGCTGTTGAAGAGCGCCTCCGCCGTGACGCGCTCGCCCGGCTCGCGTTCGAGCAGCGCCGCGTCGCCGTAGTAGATGACCTTCCCCGGCAGCGCGCGGTCAACGATGCGCGCCGTGACCTTCGCGCCGTAGCTCGTCTCCTCGGCGTAGCCGAGCAGCTCGACCGTCACGCGCTCCTGCGTGCCGATGAGCGCGTCGTTCGGCGCCTTGACGAGCCGCGCGTAGAGCGGGCTGTAGCCCAGCGCGAGCGCCAGCCCCAGCGCGCAGAGAAGGGCGCGCTTCGCCCCCTCCCCGCGTCTGCCCGCGCAGCCGCGAAGCGCCATGACGAGCGCCGCCGCGCCGCACACGCCGCACAGCAGCACGCACAGCCGCGCGGAGAGCAGATACTGCGCCGCGAACACGCCCGCGGCAAACGCGGCGCAGAAGACCGCCAGCACCCTCATCGGCGCAGCGGCTCGTCGGTCAGCCCGAGCAGATAGTCGGTGCTGACGCGGTAATAATCGGCGAGCTTGATGACCGCCCAGACGGGGATCTCCCGCTCGCCGCTCTCGTAGCGGCGGTAGACGCTGCGGTGCATATTGAGCATATCCGCGATCTGCTGCTGCGTTTTGTCGTTGTCCTCGCGCAGGTCGCGCAGCCGTTTGGTATCCATAAACAATCACCCGGGACAATGTTACCAAGCGGCAACATCGTTTCCCGTAATTGTGCCCAAACGGAGCCTTTAATTATTCCAATGATAGCACACCCGCGGCTTTTTGCCAAGAGGGGATCGAGCCTGCCGCGGGGACGAAAAAAGCGTCCCCCGCGGGGGAACGCTCATCTCAGCGTGAAGCGCCGCACGGGGGCGAGCGCAGCGTCCGAATGGGTACACACACAGGCGGCGTAGCCCGAAAATACCTCGGGGAACAGAAACCGCTCGCCGCGCATGGTCGGCGCGTTCTCCGCGCGCATCGCTCCAAGCCCCGTCCCGCCCCATTTGCTGCGGCTCTCACGACGGACCCAGCTCTCGAAAAATTCCCGCTGCGTCACCACGCCGGCGATGCGCTGCATCGTCCGCTCGCTCACGGGGCGGAGCTTTTCGATGTCCACGCCGATGGGCTGGTCGTGTACGCCGACGAGCACCGCGCCGCGGGTATGGCTGAGGTTGAAGCACACGTCCGGATGGTCGGGGAACTCGGGCTTGCCGTAGCGGTTGTAGCTCATCGGCGGCAGCTCGCACCAGCCGTAAAGCTCCGCCAGCGCGCAGCGCAGCGCGGCGTAGGCGCACAGCGGCTCGTGCCCCAGCTCGGGACGGGAGAGGCGCGAGAGCCGCTCGCGGCGCTCCGGCGGCAGCGCGCGCATGAGCCGGTCGACCTCGTCCTCGCGCAGCGGACGGTCGAGCAGAATGGCGTAGAGACAGATATCCACTTTTCCCGCCCCCTTCCGGCACAATATCTTGTGGTCATTATAACGCGGCGCACATTATCTGTCAAATAGAACCGGCGCGCAAAAAAATCGGAATTTTTTTCTGAAAAAAGAGGAAAAACAGATTTCCCGGCGTATACCTATTTTTGACAGAAAAGAACGCCCTGCGCGGAAAGGAGGCGGCAGCGCGATGTTCGACCAGCGCTTTCTCGACGAGCTGATCGCCCGCAGCGACATTGTCGATGTGGTCGGCAGCTACGTGTCCCTGACGAAAAAGGGCGCCAACTACTTCGGGCTGTGCCCCTTCCATAACGAAAAGACCGGCTCGTTCTCCGTCTCGCCGGACAAGCAGATCTGCTACTGCTTCGGCTGCAAGAAGGGCGGCGGCGTCATCAGCTTCATCATGGAGGAGGAGCACCTCTCCTTTCCCGACGCGGTGCGCTTCCTCGCCAAGCGCGCGAATATGCCCGTGCCGGAGGAGACGGACGGCGAGGAGAGCCGGCTGCGCTCGCGCATTTTGTCGCTCAACCGCGACGCGGCGCGCTTTTACTACGACCAGCTCCACGCGCCCGGCGGCGCGGAGGTGCTGGCGTATATGAACAGCCGTAAGATCACCGCGCGCAACGCGACCAACTTCGGGCTCGGCGCCGCGAGCGGCGAGTGGACGGCGCTGACCGACGCGATGCGCCGGAAGGGGTACGGCGACGGGGAGCTGCTCGCCTCCGGGCTTTCGGTCCGCGGCAGGAGCGGCGGGCTGTACGACAAATTCCGCAGGCGGCTCATCTTCCCCATCATCGACGTGCGCGGCGACGTGCTGGGCTTCGGCGGGCGCATCGTCGGCAAGGACGATCCGGGCGCGAAGTACATGAACACGCCCGAGACGATCGTTTACAGCAAGCGGCGCGTGCTGTACGGGCTGAACCTCGCCAAAAAGAGCAGGCGCGGCAATATCATTCTGGTCGAGGGCAACATCGACGTGGTGATGCTCCATCAGGCGGGGTTCGACAATGCCTGCGCCTCGATGGGAACGGCGCTCACGGGCGAGCAGCTCCAGCTGCTCAGCCGCTATACGAAGGAGCTCGTGCTCTGCTACGATAACGACGACGCGGGCAAGATCGCCACGCAGAAGGCGCTCACGCTGCTCGGCGGCACCGACTTCAAGGTCCGCGTGCTCGAACTTCCGAAGCGGCTCGCGGACGGGCAGTACGTCAAGCAGGACGCGGACGATTTCATCAAATTCCAGGGCAAGGACGCCTTCGAGCATCTGCTCTCGGGCAGCGAGAGCGGCTCGGACTTCCGCATGGCGCAGATCGCCGCGAAGTTCGACCTGACGGACAGCGAGGGGCGCATCGCCTACGCCGCCGCTGCCGCCGAGCTGCTTGCCTCGCTGCCCAACGCCGTCGAGCGCGAGGTCTACACCGTCCGCGCGGCGGAGACGGCGGGCATCACGGCGGAGGCGCTCAAGCTCGAGGTCGAGCGCGCGCGGAAGCGCACGCGCTATAAGGAAAGGCGCGAGCAGGAGCGGCGGGACCTGAATCCCGCGGCAAGCGCCCAGCCGCGCGAGCGGTCGATCCGCTACGAAAATCTGCGCTCGGCGCTCGCCGAGGAGGGCGTGCTGCGGCTGCTGGCGCTGGACGATTCCCTGTTTTCGGACGCGCCGCCGCTGCGCGGGGAGGATTTTTCCTCCCCCCTGCTGGGGCGGTTCTACACGGCGCTGCGCGCCCAGCTCGCGCGGAGCGGGCGGGTGAGCGTCGCCGCGCTCGCCGGCGATTTCACCCCCGAGGAGATCAACCACCTGACGGGTCTGCTGCAAAAGCCGGAGTCGCTTCAAAACGGCGCGCAGGCGCTGCGGGACTACTGCAATATCCTTCTGGAGGAGGCGCGCAGGCGCTCGGCGTCCGGCGGGGATCCGCTGGCTGCCGCCATGGAGAAAAACAAATATAAAAATCACGGAGGAAAGCAACATGGATAAGGAACTGACCGCGCAGGAGCTGGAGGCGCAGGCGGACGCGCTGCTCGCCGCAGCGGAGGAGGAAAAGCCCGCGCCGCAGGATACCGCGCCGCAGACAGCGGACGGTCAAGCCGCCGCGCCGGACGGCGGGGAAAGCGCGGAGCACTTCGCCCCGCTCGATGAAAAGCTCGCCGCCTCGCTCCCCGTCGCGGCGCTGCTGCAAAGCAGCCCGAAGCTCGCGGAGCTGTTCGCCAAGGGCAAGGCGAAGGGCAAGCTCGACGCCAACGACCTGATGGAGACCATCGACGAGATGAACCTTGAGAGCGAGCAGCTCGATCAGATCTACGATTCGCTCGAAACGCTCGGCATCGACATCGCCGCCGCCGAGACCGTCGACATCAGCATCGATGATATCGAGCCGCCGCTCGAGGAGATCGCCGAGATCGAGGAGGAGGAGCTGGTCGATCCCAACGAGCTGGTGGACAGCTTCTCGACCGACGACCCCGTGCGTATGTACCTCAAGGAGATCGGCAAGGTGGCGCTGCTCTCCGCCGACGAGGAGGTCGCGCTGGCGACCGATATGGCGGCGGGCACGGAAGCGCGGCAGAAGCTCGACGAGGCGGAGAAGACCGGCGCCGCGCTCCCCGCGGAGGAGCGCAGGGCGCTCGAGGACGCGGTGAAGAAGGGCGAAAGGTCCAAGCAGCGCCTTGCCGAGGCCAACCTGCGTCTGGTCGTTTCCATCGCCAAGCGCTACGTCGGGCGCGGTATGCTGTTCCTCGACCTCATTCAGGAGGGCAACCTGGGGCTGATCAAGGCGGTCGAGAAGTTCGACCACACCAAGGGCTACAAGTTCTCCACCTACGCGACGTGGTGGATCCGCCAGGCGATCACCCGCGCCATCGCCGACCAGGCGCGCACGATCCGCATCCCCGTCCACATGGTCGAAACGATCAACAAGGTCATTCGCGTCTCCCGCCAGCTCTTGCAGGAGCTGGGGCACGACCCCTCGCCCGAGGAGATCGCCGCCGAGATGGATATGCCCGTCGATAAGGTGCGCGAGATCCTGAAGATCGCGCAGGAGCCCGTCTCCCTCGAAACGCCCATCGGCGAGGAGGAGGACAGCCACCTCGGCGACTTTATCCCCGACGAGGGCGCGAGCGAGCCGAGCGAGGCGGCGTCGTTCACGCTTTTGCAGGAGCAGCTCGTGGACGTGCTCTCCACCCTCACGCCGCGCGAGGAAAAGGTCCTCAAGCTGCGCTTCGGCATCGAGGACGGGCGTCCCCGCACGCTGGAGGAGGTCGGCAAGGAGTTCAACGTCACGCGCGAGCGTATCCGCCAGATCGAGGCAAAGGCGCTGCGCAAGCTCCGCCACCCCAGCCGCAGCAAGAAGCTCAAGGATTTCCTGAACTGAAAAAGCTGCCGCGCATAAATATTTTATAAATGCTATAAACGAGGTAAACCGACATGAAACGCGAATCCTTCCGCTCCCGTCTGGGCTTCCTGCTCGTCAGCGCGGGCTGCGCCATCGGCATCGGCAACGTCTGGCGCTTCCCCTATATCACGGGCAAGAACGGCGGCGGCTATTTTGTTCTCTTTTACATTCTGTGCCTGCTCGTCATGGGTATCCCCGTGCTGACGATGGAGCTCGCCGTCGGGCGCGCGAGCCGCAGGAGCGCGGTGCTCGCCTATAAAACGCTGGAAAAGCCCGCGTCCCGCTGGCATATCCACGGCTGGTTCTGCCTGCTCGGCTGCTATCTTCTGATGATGTACTACACGACCGTCTCCGGCTGGATGGTGAGCTACTTCGGGCGCTTCGCGTCCGGCGCGTTCTACCGCGGTATGCCCGCGGAGGACGCCTCCGCCGTGTTCTCGCAGCTTTTGTCCGATCCGGTCGAAATGGGCGTTCTGGCGGTCGCCGTCGTTATCGCCGGCTTTGCCGTCTGCTCGTTCGGCCTGCAAAAGGGGCTTGAGCGCGTGTCCAAGGTCATGATGCTCGCGCTGCTGTTCCTGATCCTCGTGCTCGCCGTCCACAGCCTGACGCTCTCCGGCGCGGCGGAGGGCATGAGGTTCTACCTGCTCCCCTCGGTGGACTCCATCCGCCAAAACGGTCTCGGCAGCCTCATCACCGACGCGATGAACCAGGCGTTCTTCACGCTCTCGCTCGGCATCGCGGCGATGGAGATCTTCGGCAGCTATATGTCGGACGATCACGCCCTCCCCGGCGAGGCGGCGCGCATCTGCGCGCTCGACACCTTCGTGGCGCTCATGGCGGGCACGATCATCTTCCCCGCGTGCTTCTCCTACGGCGTCGCGCCCGACAACGGACCCTCGCTCCTTTTCGTCACGCTGCCGCAGGTGTTCGTCAATATGTCCGGCGGGCGCTTCTGGGGCGCGATGTTCTTCCTCTTTATGATCTTCGCGAGCTTCTCGACCGTGCTGGCGGTGTTTGAAAATATCCTCGCCATCTGCATGGATACGTTCGGCTGGAGCCGCAGGCGGGCGGTGCTCGTCAACGGCGCGCTGCTGGCGGTGCTGAGCCTGCCCTGCGTGTTCGGCTACAACCTCTGGAGCGATTTCCACCCCATTCTCGGCAAGGACGTGCTCGACAGCGAGGATTTCCTCGTGAGCAACCTCCTGCTCCCCATCGGCTCGCTCGTGTACCTGCTGTTCTGCGTCACGAAGTGGGGCTGGGGCTTCGACAAATATCTTGCCGAGGTCAACAAGGGCGCGGGCGTCAAGCTCTCGCCCAGGCTCAAGCCCTATTTCCAGTGGGTGCTGCCGGTCCTGATCGTCATTATCCTGCTGCAGGGGCTGCTGTAAATTTGCGGTCCCCATCTCTCATATCTCCCTGAAAAGCCGCGGCGAGCCTGCCGCGGCTTTTTCCTCACCTTAAATATGAACTGCGTGTAAATTATTATATAATCCGCGCGATTATTTATATAAATCTCTTGACAACATTTCGCCCGCGGGCTAAGATGGCAGCATAAGAAAACCAAACGGGGAGGCGCGGAATGAAAAAGAATCTCTACAGCCTTACGCTGTCGGACGAGGTGGTGCGCGAGGTGGACGCGCTGGCGCACCGGCTGGGCACGAACCGCTCGGCGCTCGTGAACCGTATTCTGGCGGAATACGTCTCCGTGCCGACGCCGGAGCGCCGCTGGAACGATATTTTCGCGGCGATCGAGGAGATGATGGCGCCCGCGCGCGAGCTGGTGCCGTTCTTCGCGCCCAACTCCTCCACGATGTCGCTCAAGTCGAGCCTGAGCTACAAGTACCGCCCGACGGTCAAGTACGAGGTCGACCTCGGCGGCGCGGACGGGCGGACGATGGGCACGCTGAACGTCGTGTTCCGCACGCAGTCCGCCGAGCTGCTCGCCGCGCTGACGGATTTCTTCCGCCTCTGGGCGCGCATCGAGGAGGGCTGTCTCGCCCCCCTGCTCGGCAGCACGATCGCCTGCTCGCTCTACGACGGGCGCTTCGTCCGCCCGCTGGCGATGCCGCGCGGCAGGACGCTGACGGCGAACGACGCGGCGGGCGCGATCAGCGCCTATGTGCAGCTGTTCGACCGGCTGCTCAAGGGGTATCTCGACGGCTCGCTCTCGGCGGGCGACGTGGAGCTTGCCTACCGCGGCGACCTGAGAAGCAGGACGCTGCTGATCTGACTTTATAAAAAACAGGAATTTGAGGTGAACTTGAATGAATGCTGAAAAATATACGCAAAAGGCTCTCGAAGCCGTCAGGACCGCGCAGAGCATGGCGCAGGAAAACGGCAACCAGTATCTGACCACGGAGCACCTGCTCTACGCCCTGCTCGATCAGGACGGCGGGCTGATCGCGTCGCTGTTCGGCAAGATGGGCGCCGACTGCGACGGTCTGCTCTCCGAGCTGGACACGCTGATCCGCAAGCTCCCCCGCATCTCCGGCGGCAGCGGCGAGGTCTACGCCTCGCCCGAGGTCGGCAAGATCCTGAACCTTGCCGAAAAGACCGCCGAAAAGCTGCACGACGAATACGTCTCCGTCGAGCACCTGATGCTCGCCGTCTTTTCCGAAGGCTCGCAGGACGTGCGGCGGCTGCTCTCCGACCACGGCATCACGCGCAGCCGCTTCTCCGACGAGCTGGCGAAGGTCAAGACCGGTCCCGTGACGAGCGACAATCCCGAGGATTCCTACGACGCGCTCAGGAAGTACGGCACGGACCTCGTCGAGCGCGCCCGCACGAAGGAGCTCGACCCCGTCATCGGGCGCGACGCGGAGATCCGCAACGTGATCCGCATCCTGTCCCGCAAGACGAAGAACAACCCCGTGCTCATCGGCGAGCCGGGCGTCGGCAAGACCGCCATCGCCGAGGGACTCGCCCAGCGCATCGTGCGCGGCGACGTGCCCGAGGGCTTGAAGGACCGCACGATCTTCTCGCTCGACATGGGCGCGCTGATCGCGG